>CAZPAO010000004.1:0-133381 GCA_964584665.1 uncultured Gammaproteobacteria bacterium | reverse complement strand
GCAAGCACTTCGACCTGCGCCCCTACGGCATCATCAAGATGCTGGACCTGGTGCATCCCATCTACCGCCCCACCGCGAGCTACGGCCACTTCGGCCGCACGCCCTACCAGGTGAAGCTCGCCGGCGGCGGCACCGCCACGGCCTTCAGCTGGGAGAAGACCGACAAGGCGGAACTCCTGCGCGATGCCGCGGGGTTGAAGGGCCGGTAAGTCTCACCCAAACCCGGATCCGAGGAGCGCTGCAACCAGGGAGACCTGGCCAGGCTCGGGGATGGGAACGTAAAGTCAACGGCGCTCGTTCACTCTGGAGAACCAAGATGAACGCAGTCGCAGACAAGAAGCAGCAGGATTATTTCGTCAAAGACATCGGGCTCGCCGATTGGGGCCGCAAGGAACTCAACATCGCCGAGACCGAGATGCCGGGTCTCATGGCGGTGCGCGAGGAATACAAGAAGTCGCAGCCACTGAAGGGAGCCCGCATCGCCGGTTCCCTGCATATGACCATCCAGACGGCCATGCTCATCGAGTCGCTGAAGGCGCTCGGTGCCGAGATCCGCTGGGCCTCCTGCAACATCTACTCCACCCAGGACCATGCCGCCGCGGCCATCGCCGCCGCCGGCACGCCGGTGTTCGCCTACAAGGGCGAGACCCTGGATGAGTACTGGGAGTTCACCCACCGCATCATGGAATGGCATGACGGGGGCACCCCCAACATGATCCTGGACGACGGCGGCGACGCCACCATCCTGATCATCCTGGGCGCCAAGGCCGAGAAGGACCGTTCCGTGATCGCCAAACCCTCCAACGAGGAGGAAGTGGCGTTGTTCAAGTCCATCGCCAAGCGCCTGGACAGCAAGCCCGGCTTCTATTCCAACATCCTGAAGAACATCCGCGGCGTGACCGAGGAGACCACCACCGGCGTGCATCGCCTGTATGAGATGCAGAAGGCCGGCGGCCTGCCCTTCCCGGCCATCAACGTCAACGACTCCGTGACCAAGTCCAAGTTCGACAACCTCTACGGTTGCCGCGAGTCGCTGGTGGATGGCATCAAGCGTGCCACCGACGTGATGATCGCCGGCAAGATCGCGCTCATCGCGGGTTACGGCGACGTGGGCAAGGGCTGCGCCCAGTCCATGCGCGGCCTCGGCGCCACAGTGTGGGTCACCGAGATCGACCCGATCTGCGCGCTGCAGGCGGCGATGGAAGGCTACCGCGTGGTGACCATGGACGAGGCCGCCGACAAGGCCGACATCTTCGTCACCGCCACCGGCAGCATCGACGTCATCACCCATGACCACATGAAGCGCATGAAGCACAACGCCATCGTGTGCAACATCGGCCACTTCGACTCCGAGATCGAGATCGCCTCCCTGCGCCAGTACAAGTGGGAGAACATCAAGCCGCAGGTGGACCACGTGATCTTCCCGGACGGCCACCGCATCATCGTGCTGGCGGAAGGGCGGCTCGTGAACCTGGGCTGCGCCACCGGCCATCCCTCGTTCGTGATGTCCAACTCCTTCACCAACCAGGTGCTGGCCCAGATCGAACTCTATGCCAACGGCGCCAAGTACGAGAAGAAGGTGTACGTGCTGCCGAAGCACCTGGATGAGAAGGTGGCGCGGCTGCACCTGGAGCGCATCGGCGTGCACCTCACCAAGCTCACGCCCAAGCAGGCGCAGTACTTGAGCGTCAGCGCCGACGGTCCCTTCAAGCCCGATCACTATCGTTACTGACCCGCAAGCACCGGGAGGGCTCCAAGCCCTCCCGGTCTCTCCCAGATCCCCACGCGGAGCGACCCATGGCAACGAACTATCCGGCCCTCATCTGGCATAACGGCAAGATCAAGCCCTGGGCCGAGGCCACCACCCACGTGATGGCACACGCGTTGCACTACGGCTCCTCCATCTTCGAAGGCATCCGCAGCTACGAGACGCCGAAGGGCCAGATGGTGTTCCGCCTCACGGACCACATGACGCGCTTCTACAACTCCGCCAAGGTCTACGACATCGTGCTGCCGTTCACCCAGCAGCAGCTGGAAGACGCCTGCCGTGAAGTGATCCGCGTGAACGCTCTCCCCAAGTCCTACATCCGCCCCGTCGCCTTCCGCGGCGCCGGCGGCCCCTTGAGCCTCTCCGCCGACGCACCCATCGACGTGGCGGTGGCGGCCTGGGAGATGGGCGCCTATCTCGGCGCCGGTGTGCTGGAGCAGGGCATCGATGCGGGCGTCTCCAGCTGGCAGCGCTTCGCCCCCAACACCATCCCCGCCGGCGCCAAGGCCGGCGGTAACTACCTCTCCGGTCAGCTCGTCGCCCGCGAAGCGCGGCGCCTAGGCTATGGCGAAGGCATCGCGCTCGCCTCCACCGGGCTCCTCTCGGAAGGGGCGGGCGAGAACCTGTTCCTGGCCTTCGAGGGCGCGCTGCACACCACCCCGGCCAGCTCCGCCATCCTGCACGGCATCACCCGCCACAGCATCATGACGCTGGCCCGCGATGCCGGGATAGAGGTGGTGGAACGGGACCTGCCGCGCGAATACCTCTACTTCGCCGACGAGATCTTCATGTGCGGCACGGCCGCCGAGATCACCCCCATCCGTTCCGTGGACGCCAAGCCCGTGGGCACCGGCAAGCCCGGCCCCATGACGCGGCGCATGCAGGAGCTGTTCTTCGGCCTGTTCAAGGGCAGCACCCCGGACAAGCACGGCTGGTTACAGCCCGTCGGCTGAGCTATGCTCGAAGCTGCATGACCACCCTGCACCGCCGCCGCTGTCGATCCTGAAATATCCCGCCGGGGATACCGGTTATCCTTGCTAGGGCCTCATCCGCGTCATTTGGACGCTGAGGCAAGAAATCCGGCGCCCCGGTGATTGAGTGCCTTCGGCCCACGGCGGATGATGCCGTCCGCCGGGATACCCCGCTCAATCCACCGGAAACGCCTTGGACATCGTCGATGCAGCGGCCCGCACGCGACTGTGGACCGCCCTGGGGCATCAGCCAGGAGTCTCCACATGGTTCCACGTCTGGATTCTCGCAGGACGCATGGCCCGTGCCGATGTACGGCGCGGCCGCTTCCTCATGCCCTGGTACGGCTTCACCGAGCCGCCCCCACGCCCGCTACCCTTCTGGAGTGAAACACCATGATCCATGACAGCATCTTAGGCACCGTCGGCCGCACGCCCATCGTGCGCCTCAACCGCCTCGCCCCCAAACACGTGGAGATGTACGCGAAGGTCGAAGCTTTCAACCCCGCTTCCTCGGTCAAGGACCGGCTCGCACTGGCCATCATCCTGGATGCGGAACAGCGCGGCACCCTGAAGCCCGGCCAGACCGTGATCGAGGCCACCTCCGGCAACACCGGCATCGCGCTCGCCATGGTCTGCGCGGCCAAGGGTTATCCCTTCGTGGCGGTGATGGCGGACAGTTTCTCCATCGAACGCCGCAAGCTCATGCGCGCCTTCGGCGCCAGGGTGATCCTCACCCCGGCGGCGGAACGCGGCAGCGGCATGGTGAAGCGGGCGGAGGATCTGGCCAAGAAACACGGTTGGTTCCTGGCCCGCCAGTTCGAGAACCAGGCCAACCCGGCCTATCACCGCGCCACCACCGCGTCCGAGATCCTGCAGGACTTCGCCGGCCGCAAACTGGATTACTTCGTCACCGGCTGGGGCACCGGCGGCACCCTCACCGGCGTCGGCGAGATGCTGAAGCTCGCGCGCCCCGGCATCAAGGTCATCGCCTCGGAACCGGCGGGCGCCGCGCTCTTGAGCGGCAAACCCTTCGTCCCCCACAAGATCCAGGGCTGGACCCCGGACTTCGTGCCGGCGGTGCTGAACAAGGACGTGGTGGATGAGATCCTGCCGGTGGAAGACCTGCTGGCGCGGGACACGGCCCAGCGTCTGGCCAAGGAAGAAGGCCTCTTGGTGGGCATCTCATCCGGCGCCACCGTGGCAGCGGCCCTAAAGGCCGCGGAGACCGCGCCCAAGGGCTCGGTGTTGCTGGCCATGCTTCCCGACACAGCGGAGCGTTATCTCTCGACCATACTCTTTGAGAATGTCATCGAGGGATCAGACGACGAGTGGCTGGCGAAGCAGGGCTAACGCTTGCGAGCCAGCGTCAAGCCATCGCCTATCGGCAGCATGGATAGGTCCACGCGCTCGTCCTGGTGCAATAGCCTGTTGAAGGCGCGTATCGCCACGGTGTCCTCGTCCTGATCCTCGGAATCGATGACGGTGCCACTCCACAGCACGTTGTCCACCAGCACCAGGCCGCCGGGGCGCAGCAGCTTCAATAGCCGCTCGTAATACTGGGCGTAGTTGGCCTTGTCGGCGTCGATGAAGGCCAGGTCATAGGCGCCCGCCTCGCCCGCCTTCAACCGCGCATCCAGGGTCTCGGTAGCAGGTGCCAGCACCAACTCGATCTTCCCGGCGACTCCGGCTTCCTTCCAGTAGCGGCGCGCCACGGACGTGAACTCCTCGCTCACGTCGCAGGCGAGGATGCGCCCGTCGGCCGGCAGGGCCAGTGCCACCGCCAGGCTGCTGTAACCCGTGAATACCCCCACCTCGATGCAGCGCCGCGCGTCCGTGAGCTTGGTGAGGAGTTGCATGAACTGCCCTTGTTCGGGGGATATCTGCATGCCGCCACGAGGATGCGCGGCGGTCTCGTCCCGCAGGCGCTTCAGGAGCGGCGCCTCCCGCAGGGATGTTTCCAGCAGATAACCGTAGAGAGCATCGGTCATGGTGATGGTACGATTGGACATGCGCGTTCCCTCGGTGAGAGCCGCATTCTAACGCCGGAGCCCCCATGCGACGCATCATCGCCTTCGCTCTCCTCTTTCTCGTCTGCTGCAGCGCCGCCCGGGCCGACGGCAAGCATTACCTTTGGCGGGTCAGCAAGGGCGGCGACACGCTATACGTGGCCGGTTCGGTGCACGTGCTGCGCCCCACGGACTATCCGCTCCCGGACGTGATGGAATCCCTGTTCCGCTCCTCCGCCGGCCTGGTGGAGGAGATCGACCTAAGTCACTTCGACCCGGAGAGCGCCCAGCTGCAGATGATGAAGCTCGGCGCTTACCCTGCGGGCCAGTCCCTGAAGACGGCGCTGCCGGCGGACGTCTACCGCCGGGTGACCACGCTGGCGGAGAAGCAGAAGGTGGACATGGAGATGCTGGAACCCATGCGCCCCTGGCTCGCCAGCATCGTGCTCCTGGACAACCAGCTGGTGCAGGACGGTTTCGATTCAGCCAGCGGCGTGGACATACACTTCGCGGACGAGGCGGAAGGCCTGCACAAGCCTGTGATCGGCCTGGAACTCGCCTCGTATCAGCTGGGATTGCTGGCGAAGCTGCCGGAGAAGGCCCAGGAGGACATGCTGGTGCAGAGCCTGGACGATGCGACCAGTTTCAGCCAGGACATGCAGGCCCTGCTGACGGCCTGGCACAGCGGCGACACGGGCGCCCTGGAGAAGGAGCTGCACCAGGAGTTCGGCCCCTACCCCGAGATCTATACGAGCGTGGTGGTGCAGCGCAACCAGAACTGGATGCCGAAGCTGGAATCCCTGGCGACGAGCGGCAAGCAGTATTTCGTGGTGGTGGGGGCGCTGCATCTGGTGGGACCAGATGGCCTGTTGGCGCGCTTCCAGAAAGACGGGTTTAAGGTCGAGCAGCTCTGACCAAAAAGAAATCTATTTGAACGAGCAGATTTTGGTGGCTGGTGAGGCGAAAACCCCGAGCAGGCGGGTTCGCCGCATGCGGCGAACGGCACGCCAGGGATGTCGGGGCTGGTCATAGCGCCAGGGATGGATAGAAGCGTTTAGTCCGACGAGATCTTTAAATCTCGATCATCTCGAAGTCTTCTTTGCCGGCTCCACAATCCGGGCAACGCCAGGCCAGCGGCACGTCTTCCCACTTGGTGCCGGGCGCCACGCCGCTCTCGGGATGGCCCTTGGCTTCCTCGTAGACGAAACCGCAGATGACGCACATATAGGCTTTCATGGCTTTCCATCCGCCTTGCGGCGGTCAACGCATGCCCCAGAGGAGGCGGCCAAAGTGAAGCCGCCGAAAGACGCATTTTCGCATGGCCGCGCCGGAAGCGAAACCGGCCCGGGGTAAAATTCGCCCATGCGTAAAACGGACATACCCCCGGTGGTGCTCATCATCGCCGGCAACGATCCTTCCGGGGGAGCCGGCCTCAACGCGGATATCCAGGCGGTGAGCGCCGCGGGCGCGCACCCGGCGCCGGTGGTGGCCGCCCTCACGGTGCAGGACAGCCGCGACGTGCTGCGCGTGCAGGCGGTGGATGCCGGCCTCGTGGTGGAACAGGCCCGCGTCGTGCTGGCGGATATGCCGGTGGCTGCCGTGAAGCTGGGGCTCCTGGCGGACGCCGCCGTGGGCCGCGCCGTGGCGGCGCTGCTCGGGCAGCATCCGCACATCCCCGTGGTGATGGACCCGGTGCTGGCTGCTTCCGGGGGTGGCCGGCTCGCGGAAGATGCGCTCCTGGATATCTATCTCAAGGCACTCTTCCCCCTCGCCACGCTGATCACCCCCAATGCCGCCGAAAGCCGCCAGCTCGCGCCCGATGCCATGGATGTGTCCGCGCGCGCCGCCGCGCTGCTTGCCACCGGCGCGCGCTACGTGCTCATCAAGGGCGCGGACGAGGACAGCCCCGAAGTCCACAACCATCTCTTCGGCCCCGGCGGCGTGCACGAGGTGCAGAGCTGGCCGCGCCTGCCCGGCAACTATCACGGCTCAGGTTGCACCCTCGCCTCCGCCATCGCCGCTCGCCTCGCCCTGGGGATGGACATGCGTGCGGCGGTGAAAGATGCGCAGCACTACACCTGGGAAGCCCTGCAGCGCGGCTGGCAGCCGGGCCGGGGCCAGCGCATCCCGCGGCGCCTGCCCTGATGGGCGCGCGGCTGCGCGGTCTCTATGCGATCACCGATGGCGCGGTGGCACCCGCCCTGCTTGCGAATGTAGAGGCTGCGATCCGCGGTGGTGCGCGCCTGGTGCAATACCGCGAGAAATCCACCGATGCTGCGCGCCGGGAGAGCGAAGCCCGCGCCCTGCTGGAACTCTGCCACGGCCATGACGTGCCGCTCATCGTCAACGACGACGTGGCATTGGCGGCGGCCATCGGCGCCGATGGGGTGCATCTCGGCAAGGACGACGGTCGCGTGGACGCGGCACGGGTGCAGCTCGGACCCCGGGCCATCATCGGCGTGTCCTGCTACGACTCGCTCGAGCGCGCACTGACCGCGGCGCGGGATGGCGCCGACTACGTGGCCTTCGGCAGCTTCTTCGCCTCGAGTACGAAACCCGGCGCCGTGCGTGCGCCGCTGGAATTGCTCCAGGCTGCCCGATCGAAGCTCGATATCCCCCTCTGCGCCATCGGCGGCATCACGCCGGGCAACGGCGCGACCCTCCTGTCCGCCGGCGCGGACATGCTGGCGGTGATCAAGGGGCTATTCGCGGAAGAAGATGTGGGCGCGGCAGCGCGCCGCTACGCGGACCTGTTCAAGCGCTGATGTACACCGCGATGCCGGTGTAGTTGTCCTGCGAAGGATGCATGGCTTCCCCGACCTGCGCCGCCAGGTTCGAGAGGAGGTTCTCGGGGGTGCTGCTGCGCGCCACCACCGCCTCCAGCTGCCAGCCCTCGAAGTGCTCCCACAGGCCATCGCTCGCCAGCAGCATCACGTCACCCGGACGCGGCGGCGCACCGGCGCTGCGGTTGCTGATGAGCAGGGAGTTGTCTCCTCCCAGGCAACTTATGAGGCGCGAGCGCTCCGGGTGCTTGGGGACATCGGCTTCCGCGATCTCACCGGCGGACACCAGCAGTTGCACCACGCTGTGGTCACGGGTGCGCCACAGGAGCTTGCCGTCACGGAAATGGTAGAGGCGCGAGTCGCCGGTGTGGGCCCAGGCGATGTCATCGTTGCTCACGCCGAGCAGCACCAGCGTGCTGCGCATGGCATGGTGCTCCGGCTCCGCCTTCTGGCGGGCACGGACCTGGGCATGGGCGGCGCTGATGGCCTGCTTCAGCCGTTCCTCGAGGCTGGCCGTGGCGCTCTGCTCCAGGGAAGCGAGCCCCAGCTCCACCGCCAATTCCGCCGCGCGGGCGCCGCCGCGATGGCCCCCGAGCCCGTCCGCCAGCGCCCAGTAGACGGGGCCGGTGCCGCTCACGCCGAGCCGATCTTCGTTGTAGCTGCGCGCGCCGCGGGCGCTGAAAGCGGCGCTGAGGAGCTTGCGCCCGTCGCTCAAGGTCACGGTGGGGAGAGCGGCGGCGCTGCCTTCAGGAAGGTCCTGCGGCGTGGCCGCGTTCACGGCTTGAATTCGACGCGGTAGCGGATGCGCTTGCGCTGGCGCACCCCGTCCAGGGTATAGGGCGAGAACACCCAGCCGTGCATCGCGTGCAGGGCGGCATCGTCGAACACGCCCTTGGGGGAGGAGTCCATCACCTCGATGCTGGAGGTGCTGCCATCGATGTTGACGTTGAACTCGAGGTCTACCCAGCCGGCGACCTTCTCCTTCACGCTGGAGGGATATTTCGGTATCGGGTTGCCCAGGAGCTTAGGCATCACTTCGTTCGCTGCCGCCACCGCCACAGGCTGGGTCGGCGCAGCAGCGGGCACGAGCTTGCTGGCGGGCTTGGACTGGGTCTTGGCGATGCGCTTCGGCGGCGTCTTCGCGGCCGGCTTGCCGGTGCCGGCCTTCGCCGCCATGGGCTTCGGCGCTGCGACGGGCTGGGCATGCTGGTTCTTCAGGGCCGCTGCCAGGGCCGCCTTGGCCTGGGGGATATAGGCATCGTCCGCCGCGGCGGCCTCGAGGGCATGCAAGGCATCGGTGGCGTTGGGCTTGGCGGGCGGCGCGAGCTGCTGCTTCGCCAGGAGATCCTTGAACTGGTCTTCCAGTGCCGTCACGGCGCCCGCCTGCTGCAGCTTGTCCAGCGCCGCCTGGGCCTCTGCCTTGTGGGTGCAGCCTTTGCAGTCCTGCAGGTATTCCTGGTAAGCGGCCGCAGTGCCGGCGGCGGAAGCCGCCTTGAAGCGGGAGTCGTCATCGCCGCTGCGGCGCGCGAACACCAGGATGCTCAAGCCCAGCACCAACAGCACCAGCGCCGTGAGCGCGATGCGCACGCCGCGTGGCTCCTTGAGCTGGCGCGCCACGCGTCCCGTGAGAGTGTTCGGTTCCTGGGAAGCGGACTCCAGGGCCACATGCCACTGCTGCTTCCATACCGCCATCTGCGCCTTGAGGCGCTGCATGGGCGAGGGGCCGCGGCGCTGGAGCACTTCTGTGGCATCCGGGTGACGGGTGCCTTCGATGAGCGGTGCCAGGCTGTCATGGCGTTCCGTCGGGAATGACACCACGGTCGCGCCCTCGGGGCCGCCCGGCGGCAAGTCGCGGCGCGCGGTGCGGCTCTGAGCCGGCAAGGTCGGCACCGACATCACGCCGTGCTGCAACTCCGGCACTTCCTGCAGGCTCTCCGGCACCTCTATCACCTGGGGCGGCACCGGTGACTCGCGCAGGCGCTCACGGAACTCATGGGCCGTCTGGGGCCGGTCGCGCACCCGGAACTGCAAGGCCCAGTCCACGGCCGCCAGCAGCTCGCGGGAATACTGCTCGGCGCCGCGGATGTGGGCGGTGGCGTAGGGATCGTCCGCGCCGTCGCTGATGGCGGCGCTGCGGCGCGCGGCGTCCGCCGGTGCGTGGCCGAACATGCAGTAGTAGAGCGTCGCGCCCACCGCGTAGAGGTCGCTCCATGCGCCCTGGCGGCCGTCGCTGGAATACTGCTCGATGGGCGCGTAGCCCGGCGTCACCAGCGAGGTGAGGCTGCGGCTCTGGGCGCCGATGGCCTGGCGTACCGCCCCGAAGTCGATGAGCATGGGCCCGCCGTAGGCACGCACGTAGATGTTGCTGGGCTTGATGTCACGGTGCACGAGCTGCAGGCGGTGCAAGGCCTCGAGGCCGTCCAGCACCGGCAGGAACAGGCCGAGCAGCTTGCCCTCTTCCAAGGTCGGGCCAGTGCGCTTCAGATACTGGCTGAGCGTCTGGCCCGGCTCGAAGTCCATGACCATGTAGGCGGTGCCGTTGGCTTCCAGCAGGCGTGACACGCGCACGATGTTGGGATGCTTGAAGCGCGCCAGGGCACGCGCCTCTTCCTTGAACCGCTCCAGGCCCCAGCTGTAGGAATCGGAATCGAACTCGGACTTCGGCACCACGCTGTTGTCCGCGTTGCGCACCGCGAACTCCTGCGGCAGGAATTCCTTGATGGCGACCAGCGAGTTGAGGTTGGTGTCCTGCGCGAGATACGTCAGGCCGAAGCCGCCGTGACCGAGCAGCCGACCGATGATGTATTCCTGAAGTCGATGGCCAATCGCGAGGGCGCTGGCATGTGTCGGCACGATACGTCCCCTGCGAGGAATGCGCCTCCGACTGCAATTCTGCCCGTCCTGGGCAGGGTTTGCGAGTCGCGAAGGCCCGAATGGGTATTATGTCATTATAAGCGCAGCCGCCCTCTCCTGGCGCGCCGCCGACACCCGCTCCTGTAACATACGCAGCCGCTGTGTTATTCCCCGAGGTCAGCGCCTTGTCCGACAGCCTGTTCCAAGACGCCCAGCGCGTCATCCCCGGAGGCGTCAACTCGCCGGTACGCGCCTTCAAGGGCGTGGGCGGGGATCCCATCTTCGTGAGCCGCGCCGAGGGTGCCTACCTCTACGGCAGCGACGGACGCCGCTACATCGACTACGTGGGCTCCTGGGGCCCGATGCTCGCGGGGCACGCGCACCCGGAGGTCATCGAGGCCGTGCGCCGCGCCGCGGCGCACGGCCTCTCCTTCGGCGCGCCGACGCAAGCCGAGACTCACCTCGCCGAGCGCATCTGCCGGCTCATGCCCTCCATCGAGCTGGTGCGCATGGTCAGCTCCGGCACCGAGGCCACCATGAGCGCCATCCGCCTGGCGCGCGGCCACACCGGGCGTGACAAGATCGTGAAGTTCGAGGGCTGCTACCACGGCCATAGTGATTCCCTGTTGGTGAAAGCAGGTTCCGGTGCCCTGACCCTAGGGGTACCCTCATCCCCCGGTGTGCCGGCTGCCCTCGCCGCCCTCACCCTGACGCTCCCCTACAACGACGTCGCCGCGCTGGAGACGCTCTTCACCGCCCAGGGCTCGGGCATCGCCTGCGTGATCGTGGAGCCCATCGCCGGCAACATGAACTGCATACCGCCTGCTCCGGGCTTCCTGGAAGCGTTGCGCGAGCAATGCACCAAGCACGGCGCCTTGCTGATCTTCGACGAGGTCATGACCGGCTTCCGCGTGGCCGCGGGTGGCGCCCAGGCGCTCTATGGCATCACCCCCGACCTCACCACCCTCGGCAAGGTCATCGGGGGCGGCATGCCGGTGGGCGCCTTCGGCGGCAAGCGTGAGGTGATGCAGAAGCTCGCTCCGCTCGGGCCGGTCTACCAGGCCGGCACCCTCTCCGGGAACCCGGTGGCCATGGCCGCCGGCCTCGCCATGCTCGACATCCTGGAACGCCCTGGATTCCATGCGGATCTGGCCCGCAAGACCGAGCGACTGATGCATGGCCTCGCCGCAGCCGCCCGCGACGCCGGCGTGCCTTTCGTGCACAACCAGGTCTGCGGCATGTTCGGCCTGTTCTTCACCCGAGCGCCCAAGGTCGGCAACTATGCCGAGGTCATGGCCTCGGATGTGGAGGCCTTCCGCCGCTTCTTCCACGGCATGCTGGCGGAGGGGGTATACCTCGCCCCCTCGGCCTTCGAGGCGGGCTTCATGTCCGCGGCCCACAGCGATGCGGACATCGATGCCAGCGTCGCGGCCGCCGGTCGGGTGATGGGTGGCATGGCAGGTAGATGACATAACCCGGGATTTCCGGCACTATCTAGTCGGGGCACTGCCCCCGAGAGAAGCCACGAGGAACAATGAGATGGCTCTGGCAAAGATCTTCCGATTCCTCCGGGACGAAGAGCATCAGCAGCTGCTCAAAGACTCCGAACGCAAGGCTTTCAAGCCTGGCGAGGTGTTGATACAGGAAGGTTCCAAGCAGAACTCCCTGTACATCATCGTCAAGGGCGAGGCCAAGGTCCAGCGTGACCACGACGGCTTCGCCATCGAACTCTCGCGCCACACCGCCGGCGAGATCTTCGGCGACATGTCCTTCATCGAAGGCCAGCCCGCCAGCGCCAGCGTGATCGCCGGCGACGAGGAAGTGCTGGTGTTCATCATCACCCACGCCCACATCAGCACGCTCATGGGACAGAATCCGGCCTTCGCCGCGCGGTTCTACCAGTCGCTGGCGGAGATCCTCTCGCGGCGACTCCGTGAGACCACGAACTTGGTGCAGAAGGATGCAGCTGCGGTCTGGGGCAACCCCGAATAATCCCAGCCGGAGAGAATGAGATGTATCCCAAAAGCGCGGCCAAGCCGCGCTTTTTCATTGGACGGTAAGCGACTGCACCAGGGTGTTGATGATCTCGAGGCGCTTCAGCGGATCGTCCACTTCCAAGAGGTATTGGCGCTGGGCCAGGTTTATGGGCAGCACTTCCGCCAGCCGGTTCCCCACCCAGGCGGCGTCGCTGTAATCGAGCTGCGATTCATCTGCCTCCATCTGCTGGAGGATCTGGCGCAGGATGTCCGGCAGCATGCGTCGGGGCTCCGGCACCGCCAGCAGCGGGTCCGCCGGCAGGAGTTCGGTCTCGCCCAGGTTCAGGCCGTCAGCCTGGGCATGCACCTTCCCGATACGGATGCGGCGCGTGCCCCGCGCCAGGATGTGCAGCAGGCCGTCCTCGCCGCGGCTCCAGTCGCCGATCTCCGCCAGCGTGCCCACCGCATGCACCTTGGCCTTGCCGGTCTCGACGCCTTCCTTTATCAGGCACACGCCGAAACCTTCGCCGGCCTTCATGCAGCGGCTAACCATGTCGATATAGCGGGCTTCGAAGATGCGCAGCGGCAGCACACCGCCGGGGAACAGCACGGTGTTGAGGGGGAAGATGGGTATCTCGGTCACGTCAGCAACGTGGCGCGGCGTTTCTTTCCAACCGGTCTATCAGCTTCTCGTGAAAACCGCCGAAGCCGCCGTTGCTCATTATCAAGACGTGGTCGCCCCGCTGCAGCTCTGACATCACCGCATCGGCGAGCGCATCCAGGTCGCGGATCACGCTGGCGCGGGTACCGAGGGGGCTGAAGGCGCCGGCCACGTCCCACTTCACATTGGGGGCCTGGTAGACGAACACCCGGTCCGCCTGCTCCAGGGAACCCGCGAGGGTATCCCGGTGCACGCCCATCTTCATGGTGGCGGAGCGCGGTTCCATCACCGCCAGGATGCGCTCCTTGCCCACCCGTGCGCGCAGGCCCACGAGCGTGGTGGCGACCGCCGTAGGATGGTGGGCGAAGTCATCATAGACGGTGACGCCATCCACTCTGGCGAGTACTTCCAGGCGCCGCTTCACGCCCTGGAACTTGCCGAGGGCGGCGGCGGCCTGTGCCGGCGTCACGCCCGCATGTTTCGCCGCGGCGATGGCGGCGAGCGCATTGTTCACGTTGTGGGTGCCGAGCAGGCTCCAGTCCACTCGCGCGACCTTCTTGCCCAGATGCAACACGTCGAACGCACTGCCGTCGGCCTTCGCCTCCGCTGCCTGCCAGTCGGCGCCCGCTGCGCCGAAGGTCTGGCGCGGCGTCCAGCAGCCGCGCTCGATCACGCGCTGCAAGGCCGCATCGGCGCCGTTCACCGCGATGAGACCGTTGCCCGGCACCGAGCGCAGAAGGTAATGGAACTGGGTCTCGATGGCGGCGAGGTCGGGGAAGATGTCCGCATGGTCGTATTCGAGATTGTTCAGCACCAGGGTGCGGGGCCGGTAATGCAGGAACTTGGAACCCTTGTCGAAGAACGCCGTGTCATATTCGTCGGCCTCCACCACGAAATGGCGGCCCTTGCCGAGACGCGCGGACACACCGAGGTCCGGCGCCACACCGCCGATGAGGAAGCCGGGATCGAGGCCCGCCTGCTCCAGTATCCAGGCCACCATGGAGGTGGTGGTGGTCTTGCCGTGGGTGCCGGCGATGGCGATGACGTGGCGCCGGTGCAGGAGTTCGTTGTAGAGCCACTGGGGGCCCGACTGGTAGGCGATGCCCTCGGCGAGCACATGCTCCAGGGCCGGATTGCCGCGGGAGAGTGCGTTGCCCACCACCACCACGTCCGGTGCGGGCTTGAGATGTTCAGGTCTGTAGCCCTGGAAGAGCCTGATGCCGAGCGCCTCCAGCTGGGTGCTCATGGGCGGATACACGTCGGCGTCGGAACCTTCCACCTCGTGGCCGAGCGCCTTGGCGAGGGCCGCGATGCCCCCCATGAACGTGCCGCAGATGCCGAGGATGTGTATGCGCATGCAGGTCCTTGAAGGTCACTCGCATGATAACCTGTGACACTCCGATTTGCCGATGCCCGTGATGTCCGACGCCTACCTCTACATCGACTCCCCCGCCGCCCTGGAAGACCTGTGCCGCCGCCTCAAGGGGCAGCCCTGGATCGCGGTGGACACGGAGTTCATGCGCGAGCGTACGTATTACCCCGAACTCTGCCTGGTGCAGGTGGCCACCGACGAAGTGGTGGCCTGCATCGACCCGCTGGCGCTGACCTCGCTGCAACCCTTGCTCGAGGTGATGCTGGATGAGGGCAGCGTGAAAGTGCTGCATGCGGCACGCCAGGATCTTGAGATCTTCTATCACCTCGCCGGCCGGGTGCCGGCGCCGGTGTTCGACACCCAGGTGGCGGCCCGCTTCCTCGGCCTGCCGGACCAGGCGGGCTACGGTGCGGTGGTTCAGTCCCTGCTCGGCGTCACCCTGGACAAGAGCCATGCGCGCACCGATTGGGCGCGCCGGCCGCTGCCGCCAGCGGCTCTGGAATACGCCGCCGACGACGTGCGCCACCTGCGCAACCTCTACAAGAAGATGCAGGCGGAGCTGGCCGAGCGCGGCCGCGCCGGCTGGGCCGAGCCTGAGATGAAGAACCTGAGCGAAGAGAAACTCTACCGGCCGGACCCGGAGGGCGCCTGGCACCGGGTGCGCGGGATCCAGCGCATGAAGCCCAAGGCCGTAGCGCTGGTGAAGTCCCTGGCGGCCTGGCGTGAACACACTGCCATGGCCGAGAACCGACCGCGCCAGTGGATACTCAAGGACGAAGCGCTCATGGACCTGGCCAAGCAGGTCCCCGCGGACCTGGAGGCCCTCGCGGCGATCCGTGGCGTGGGCGACAGCCTCGCCAAGCGCCACGGCGCCGACATCATGCAGATACTGAAGTCCGGCGGCGAGGCACCGGAGGAACGCCCGCGCGCGAGTGGGCCGCTCACCACGCGCCAGGATGCGCTGGTGGACGCCTTGAACGCCATCGTGCGCCTCAAGGCCGCCGAAGGGGAGGTGAGCGCGGCAAGCCTCGCCAACAGATCGGAGTTGGAGAGATTGGTGCGCGGTGAACGTGACCTGGAGATACTGAAGGATTGGCGCCTGAAGCTCGCGGGCCAGGCGCTCCTGGACTTCCTGGCGGGCAAGCATGCGCTCGCCGCCGTGGATGGGGGGCTCGACATCGCCCCCCGTTAGGAACGCTTACTTCTTCTTGCCCTTCTTCTTGTCTTTCTTGTGCTTCTTGGCCTGCTTCTTCTCTTTCTTCTTGTCTTTCTTCTTGTCCTTCTTCTTCTCGGTCTTCTTGGGCGCGGCCTTCTTGGCCGGCTTGGCGGCAGTCGCCTTGGCCGCCGGCTTCTTGGTCGCCGCAGTGGCGGTCGTCTTGACCGCAGCCTTCGCGGGCACGGTCTTGCCGGCGGGCTTCGCTGCCGGGGCTTTCGCCGCGGCCAGCGCGGCCTTGCTCGCCTTCGGCGGCGGCACCGGCTTCACCGGCACCACGACCTTGCGCTGGCCCTTGGCGATCGGATCCAGCACGGCGATCATGCGCTTCAAGATGTCTTTCACGTCACCCACCGCGTCCACGGTCTCGATGCGACCCTGGTCCCTGTAGTAGCCGATAAGCGGCTTGGTCTGGCCTTCGTACACGCGCAGACGGTTGCCGATGGTCTCTTCGTTGTCGTCCGCGCGGTGGTGCAGCGGGCCGCCGCAGCGGTCGCACTGGTCCTCGAGGCGCGGCGGATTGGTGTAGACGTTGTAGGCGGCGCCGCAGTTCTCGCAGGTGCGGCGGCCGGTGAGGCGCTGCATCAGGATGTCGAAGTCCACCTCCATGAGGATGGCGGCATCGAGGGGCTGGGCGATGGCGCGCAGCATGGCGTCCAGGGCGTGGGCCTGGGGGATGTTGCGCGGGAAGCCGTCCAGGATGAAGCCCTTCTTGGCGTCCGGGTTCTTCAGGCGCTCGCGGATGATGGCCAGCACCAGGTCGTCGGAGACCAATTGACCCGCGTCCATGGCAGCCTTGGCCTGCAGCCCCAAGGGGGTTCCAGCGGCCAGGTTGGCCCGCAGCAGGTCTCCGGTGGAGACATGCGGGATACGATATTTCTCGGTCAGCAGCTTGGCTTGGGTCCCCTTGCCGGACCCGGGCGCTCCGAGCAGCACGATTCTCATGGCTTGTCCCGTCTGGAATTCGCGTTTTGGGGCAGCCTCAAGGCCTCTAGGGGCCGCGAGGCAGGCGTAAAGTACCGGTTGTCCCCCGGGCCGTCAACGCAAGCCCTGTCTTATATAGGCGGTTTTGGGCCCGGGTCCCGTGCATGGAGGGAGAATCGCCACTTTCAAAACAAAAAGGGCCTCGATAGGCCCTTTTCGTCGCAGATAGGCGCTTGGCCTAATTGCAGGTCTTGGGGTCCGGCAAGGGCTGGCTGCCCAGTGCCGGGGGCCGCCCCGTCACCGGGGTCGGGACTCCCGCGCTCCCGGAGATGAACACATATTGGCCAGCCGTGGGGGTGGTGGTGCCGCCCGCGTTGGTCAGGGCGATGGCACCCGACTGCACGCCCGCATACAGGCCGTCCTTGGGAGCCGGGCTGATGTCACCGCAGTCCCCGGAGCACAGGCGCACCTCGTAGTCGGTGCCACGGATACCGATGGTGGCCACCGGTGTCTGCACCGCGTAATCCTCGCGGCGGGTGTGGCCGATGAGACCGCTGACCGCGCGGAAACCGCCCTTCAGCAGGCGGAAGAAGGCGCTCTCCTGTCGCACCGGCTGGGCCGCCTGGGGCTGGCCCGCGGCCGGCTGGGGCGCCGCCGCAGCGGCGTACTGGTAGCGCTCGATCTGGAAGCGGGACTCGGGCCGGAGCAGCACGCGGCCGCCGTCGGTGAACTCGATGTTCACGTAGCTCGAACCGGCGGTGATGATCACCTCGCCCTCGTACACCGGCGCGCCCTTCACGATGTCGCGGATCTCCCCGGACGGCGTGGCGGCACTGACGTGGCCGGTGACCAGCGTGGCGTTGCCTACGCCCGCGGCTGCGGCAGCCGGGGCGGCGGCGGGAGCCGCCGGAGCCGCGGACCAGGCCGGCAGCGCCAGCACGGTGGCGCCGGCGAGGGCGATGCTCAAGAGGTTCCTGGCGATGCGTCTGTTCATGTTCCTTTGCTCCTCAATGGCAGGTGCCGCTGGGGGGTTGGTTGTCGTGCTCGATGAGCGTGCCCGTGCCCGTGCCGGTCACCTCGCCTCCCACTGCCTCACCGTGCTTCTTGTTGCCGGTGTTGTTACCCGAGTTCGGGTCGATCTCGCTCGAAGTCGGCGGCGGCACCGGCGGCCCGAGGATCGACAGCAGCGAGGTCACGAGACCCGTGCTGGTGACCTTGTCGAGGCCGGTGACGGTACCGGTGGTGGCGATCACCAGGTTGTCGTCGCCGATGTCGAAGGCCCCGTTCGTGCCCAGGTTCGCGGCACCGGTCTCGGCGCTGCTGCCGAGCACCAGCGTGATCTCCGGGAACAAGGACAGGAAGTCGTCATTGGCGATGTTGAAACCGGAACCATTGCTGCCGGTCTTCTCCATGCCCATGCTGGCGGTCGGGTCGATGGGCGCCACCTGCACCACGGTGCCGGTGGGCACCGTGACCTTGCCCAGGATCGCGACCGAGGCCGCCTGCAGGTATAGATAGGTGCCGGTCATGCTCAGGTCGCCCAACTTCAAGTCGCCGCCGGCGATGAAAGTCGCGTTGGGCGCGAGCGAGAGAGGCGCGATGCCCGCCGTCTGCAGGCCCACGATGACCGTCTGGTCGCCGGTCACGCCCGGCACGGTGCCGGCGCCGACCGTGATGTCGGTGCTGGAGAGGTCGATGTCCTTGCCGGCCAGCACCGAGAGTGCGTTGGCCTTGAGCGTGCCGGGCCCGCCGCCGTTGTGGATGGTGCCGCCCGCGCTCGCCTCGAACACGCCGGTCGTGATGTTGACGCCGCTCAGGATGATGTCTTTCGCAAGGAGTTGTTTGCCGGTGCCGTTGAAGCCGGCCACCAGCTGGGTGGCGCCGGTCACCTTCACGGTGGCGCCGGAGAGGTCGAGACTCCCGCCGGCGATGGCGCTCAAGCCGCCCGCATTCAGCGTGGTGCCGGTGAGGCTCAGGTTGCCGTCCGCCAGCACCTGTATGTTGCCGGTCGCCGCGAGGGTGGCCGAAGTCAGGTCCAGGTTACTGCCCGCCACCAGCGAGATGCCCGCCGCCTTGAGGGTCAGGGGGCCGATACCGCTGGAGGGGATGCCGTTGCTGCTGCTGCTGTTCTTCCCGAGACCACTGCCGATCTCGTTGAAGCGGGGCGCGATGGTGCTGGGATCGGTGCCGATGCCGCCGGCGGCGGTTATGGTGACCGTGCCGCCCACGGTGAGCTGTCCGGGCAGGAAAGCGTTGCCGTGGGGCGCGTTCAGCGTCACGTCGCCGGTGATGGTGGCCGGACCCGTGATGCCGGAGCTATTCCCCTCTATCACCAGCACCGCCACGCTGCCGGCGGTGAAATTGTCGGTCGTGTTGGAGACGCGGGTATCGAGGATGCTGTACTTCGCCGTATTGGAGGCCGAGGCGCTCACGCCGCCGAGCGTCACGTTGTTGCCGGCGACGAAGATACCCACGAGGCCGGGGCCCTTCACCTTGATGGTGCCGCCCACGTTGACGGAACCGGTGCTGGTGGCGCCGCCGATGTTGACGCCAGTCACGTCACCGGGGCCGATGAAATGCACCGTACCGGCTGAGCTGCGGGTGATCACTGATTTCACATTCACCGCGCCGCCGCTGCCGATGGCGGTGATGCCGCCGCTCACCTTCACCGTATGGGCGTCCATGTCCACGCCCGCGGCGGGACCGGTGGCGCTCAGGTTGCCCGCGACGGTGATGACCGAAGTGGAACTCAGGCCACCGTCGAGGCCGATATGGGCCTCTCCGCCGTTGATGTTGAAGGTGGTGTGGATGAGGGGACCGACTTCGTTGCCGCTGCCGGACACGCCGGTGCCCACCATGGTGCCCTTGGTGGCGATCGCAGTGAGGCTCTTGGCTTGGATGTTGGATGCCGCCAGTTCGAGTTCAGCCTCGCCCACGCCAGTCACGCTGACGGTGCCCACTTTGATGCTCTGGGCCACCGGACCGGGTCCGGGGCTGAGCACGCCCATGGGAGACAGACCGGTCACGTGATGGGAACTGCCGGAACCGATGAACACATCGGCTCGGCCGGCGGTGAAGCTACCGGAACCGAGCTGGAAGCCCATGAGGCCGCGGAAGAAACCACTGGACCCGCCGAGGATGGAACCAGAACGGCTGCCATGGGCGGCCGTGGCGCTCACAGCGATGTTCCCCGCCACGATGTTCTGGCCCTGGAGGTTCAGCTCAGCCGAACCCTTGCCCGAGACCGTGATGTTGCCGGTGGTGATGTCGGTGCCGTTGATGCTGACGCTCGCCGCGCCGATGTTATTGACCATCTCGGTCGTGACCGTCGGGTTGCCGCTACCGCTGTAATGGAAGTCCGTGACGTGGCCGCTGCCGGTGACGGTGAGCGCACCGGTCTTCACAGTGGCAGCGTCGACCTCCACCAGCGCATCCGGGCCCTTCACGGTGGTGGCGCCGAGGTGCACGCTGCCGTTGCTGCCGTTGGCATTGATCCGCACTTCAGCGAGGCCGCCGGTGATCTGGCCGTGTATGCCGGGCTGGCGTCCGGATTCGCAGCCGCTGCCGGCGCCGCAGAGGCTCTGGTTGAAGTTGATCACGCCGGCATGGCCGACGACGTTGATGGTGCCCGTCACGTTGACCTTGCTGGCCGCTTCCGCGCTGCCGCTGGCGCCGATGACGAGATAAGCCGCCACCGGCATGCCGATACCGATGCCCGGCATGCCGCTGCTGAGCCCATGGCCGCCCTTGCCGTTGACGGTGATGTTGCCGCCCACGTTGATCAGGTCGCTGCCCTGGTTGCTGCGGGCGGTGATCTCGATGCCCGCCGGATGCGCCGCCGAGGAGGCGGTCAGGTTGAAGAGATTGATGTGGCCGCCGTAGGAGGCGTTCAGGTCGACGTTGATCTGCCCGGCCTTCAGGGTCTTGCCGCTGGTCTGCACGATGTTGGCGCCGCCCGCGGCGGTGGTATTGGCGTCCAGGCTGATGGAGCCGCCGAGCGCGGTGATGTTGCCGAACTGCAGGCTCTTGCCCCGCATGAACACCTGGCCCTGGCGCGCAGGATCCTTCACCAGCACGATGTCGCCGGTGGCGGTGACCGTGCCGTTGCTGGCTTCCAGGTCCACGTTCGCGGTACCGCACTCGCCGCTGCAACCGTGGGTGTTGGCGGTGATGGCGCCGACCGTGATGGCGGCCGCGCCGCCGGAGGCGTTGATGGTCACGCCGCGGGCCGCGGTGATGGTGCCGTTGATGGTCACCACGCCGTTGCCTGCGCCGTCGGCTGCACTGATGCTGACGTCGGTGGCGTTGTTGGCGTCGGTGGCGATGATGTTGCCGGTGATGTTGACCTTGCCGCCGGCGCTGCCGATGCCGTTCGCATCCACCCTCACGTTCGAGCCGGTGATGTTGCCGGTGACGGTGATGTTGCCACCGAAGTGCGGGTTGCCGCTGGTGAAGAGTTCCACGATGCCGTGAGATGCTTGCAGGTTCCCGTTGACAGTGATGACACTGCTGCCGGAACCGTTCTGGGTCTCGATATCGATGCCGCCGTGGTCGGCGATGACTTTCTTGGTGCTGATCTGTGGGCCGTTCGGTGCGGCCTCGGCCGAACTGCTGCCGTTGCCGAATGCGAACAATTTCACGCCGTCGTTGGTGCCCGTGCCAGTGGCGTGCAGGGTACCGAGGGCATGGATGATGCCAGCGTTCACGTTGATGCTCTTGGCGGTGACCTTGTGCAGGGTCACGGTGCCGACGTTGGCGCCACCCTCGTTGCTGAAACTGGCCTTGAAGGCGCCGGTGGCGGTGACTGCGCCGGTGATGGTGATACCCGCCTGGCCGGCGCCGGTCCTACCGCTGATGCTGATGCCACCGCCGGAAGCGGAGAGCGCGCCGGCCACGCCGATCTGTCCGGCGTGCAGGGTGATGGACTTGGCAGAGGCGGCGACCATGCTGATCTGTCCGCCGCTATTGCCGCCGGCGTCGATGACCAAATCACCGTGGATGCTGATGGGGAGTCCACTCAGGTTGATGCTGCCGGCGAAGCGGTTGATGCTCGGGCTGCCGTGACCGACGCAGATGCCTCCGATGCCACAGCTGCCGCCGCCGACTGTGCCGATGGCGAGGGTGAGGTTGCCGGTGCCGGTGGCCGTGATGTCGGTGCCGCTCACGTGCTGGATGGCGTTGGAGGCCAAGATCGCCACGTTGCTGCCGGCATTGAGCTTGCTCTCGATGAAGCCGGTGCCGATTGTGCCGATGCCGGCTGACACTGAGTTGTGGTTCGTACCGGAGACGATGTTGATGGTAGCCGGGTCTATGAGCAGGTTGCCCTGCCGACCCGCTGTAACGTTACCTCTGACGGCCAGCTGATGGCCCGAGAGCTCGATGAAGCCGCCGTGGGCCTGGTTGCCGACGGTGCTGATCACGGAAGTGGGGTCGAGCCGGGTAATCTTGTCGCCACGGATGATCACGCTACCACCGGCCACGCCGGCGGCGTTGGCCGCCGCGCTCGCATCCAGCGTGCCGCTGTTCTCGATGTCGCCGCCCTTGGCCAGCAGCACGATGGTGCCCTTTTCGTTGCGTGCCGACTGCGCCATGACCAGGCCGGAGTTGTTCACCGCGGTGGCGGTGAGCGCGTTGGCCACGTCGGCGGTCATGATGACGCCGCCGCCGTTGGCGGTGATGCTGCCCGTGTTCTCCACGCCCGCCAGGTGCGCCAGGGTGGCGCTGTCCACCACGTAGCTCACGAGCTGGCTGCGATCGAGGGTGAGGGTCGCGCTGTTGCCGGCGGCGAGCACCACGCGCCCGGCCTGGGCGTTGATGCTGCCGTCGTTCTCCACGTAGTCACCTGCCAGCACCACGTAGCCGCCGCGGGCGGTCACGATGTTGCCCTGGTTGACGACGGTCGCGGCTGAGGAGCCCTGCGCGCGGCTGAACACGTTCTTGCCGCGCATGAAGGCGGCGCTGTCCATGTCGAGGGTGCTGGCGACGAGACCCTGCACGTCGATGCTGGAGCCGGGCGCGAAGTACACGCCGTTCGGGTTCACCAGGAACACCTGGCCGTTGGCCTTGATGTCGCCGAAGATGCTGGACGGGCTGCCGCCGATGACCTTGTTCAGCACAACCGAGGAGCTGTTCGGCTGCACGAACTGCACGTACTCGTTGCTGCCCACGCTGAACTGCTGCCAGTCGATGACCGCGCGCTGCGAGTTCTGGTTGATGACCAGGCCGTTGCCGGAGGGCGCGTTGATGGTGGCGGAACCGCCGACCACCTGGCCGCCGCTCGGGTTGGCGAGCGCCATCAAGGGCGCCGTGGCGCCGAGGGCTCCGGCCGCGGTTCGCGTCAGCGCCGAGCGCAGCAGCGAGTTCAGGGGATGGGCGTTCAGTTTGCGGGTTGCCATGTCTCTATCCTCGATTCCGTGTCCCTAGCGGGAGTCCAGATCGTGTGTTGATTCAGAAAGTCTTGCCGAGCGTGAACCACAGGTGCGGCCCACGGTCCACGTCGTGCACCGTCCGGTCCGGCGTGTCGTCGCTGGGGCGGGTGCTGCCGATGGCCCAGGCCGCCTGCAGGCGCGCGGTCCAGCCGGTGCCGGAGGGCAGCAGCTGCAGTTCGGTGCCGATGCTGGTGAGCGTCTCGTCCGAAGCCGGGATGAGGCCGACGGCCTTGGTCCAGGCCTTGCCGCTGTCCAGGAACACGCCCCAGGCCAGCGGGAACTTCACGCTGGGCACGAAGGTGCGTTGCAGCTCCACGGAACCGAACAGGCCGCGGTCGCCGCGCGCCTCGGCGGACTGGAAACCACGCACGTTGCCGGGGCCGCCCAGGGAATACTTGTCGCCGTCCACCAGCGTGTCCGCCGAGTAGGCCACCGAACCCTGGCCGATGAAGTCCCACACGTCGGCGAAGGGCTTCACGTAGCTGCCGTCGAACTCGAAGTGGAACTTCTCGGCGTCGTTCAGGTTGCCGGCGCTGTTGCTCTTGCCGTTGGTCCAGAGCGTGCCGTTCAGGTTGTAGTAGCTCTGGTCCGCGTACTGGCGGTTGTAGAGCATGGTGAGCTGGAGCAGCGTGATGTTGGTGGTCACCGTGGTCACGGGACCGGCCTCGCTCTTGCTGGTGTTGTGGGTCACGCCCACGCCCCAGTACAGGCTCTGGGCCTGGGTGCGGATCTCGGCGTACTGCCAGTTGATGCCGGCGTTCTGGGTGCTGCCCTCGATGCCGAGCGGGCCGAATACCGGGCCGCCCACGTGATAGAAGGCACGGTTGAAGTTGACGCCGAAGCTGCTGCTGGAGCCGACCGGGAGCAGGTAGCCGAGCTTGCCGAAGTTCAGCAGGTTGCCTTCCGCATGGGTGATGCCGGCGGAGAGCTGGTCGCCGCTGCCGGTGAGGCTGTTGACGTCGGCGTCGGCGCTGAGGCGCCAGCGGCCGATGGCGTCGCGGCCGTAGTTGTCCAGCGAGACATCGCCGTTATAGCCACGCTCGTCCACGTTGAACACGAGGTCTGAAGTGCCGGCTTCGGTGCCGGGGCTCACGGTGACGTGGGCCTGCTCGCCCGGGATGTCGTTCATGAGCAGCGCCGCGCGCTCGGCCGCGGCGTCGGTGTAGGTGTCGCCGGGGTTCAGGCCCGCGGTGCGGCGGGCCAGCACGCCGGTGCGGGTGCGGTCGTTGCCGAGGATCGAGACATGGCCGATGCGGCCTTCCACCACCTGCAGGCGCACGTTGCCGGCGGAGAGCTTCTGCGCCGGCGGCGCCACGTAGGCGAGGCCGTAGCCCTTGCTGCGGTAATAGCGGGTGAGCACGTCCGCCACGTCGTAGAGCTGGGACAGGGTCATGTCCTTGCCCACGTAGGCGGCGATCTGCGCCTGCAGCTCCGCGGTGGGGATGGCGCTGTTGCCCTCGATGGTGAAGCTGTTGATCCTGAAAGTCGGGCCGCCGGGGGCGACGCCCGCGACGTTGGTCGGGCCG
This sequence comes from uncultured Gammaproteobacteria bacterium, assembly GCA_964584665.1. Lineage (GTDB taxonomy): Bacteria > Pseudomonadota > Gammaproteobacteria > Natronospirales > REEB76 > DASUBN01. Next base: position 108,900 of record CAZPAO010000004.1, on the reverse strand, counting down.
CTGTTCGCGGAAGGCGGCGGTGCCTTCTTCGGCTGCGCGGGTTGGGTCGGCAGGGTGGATTGCACCTGGCCGGGTGTCGGGCTCGACGGAGCGGGAGCCGCGAAGAGCGGCATGGAGATGGCATAGGCGGCCAAGCAGGCCACCGCGGAACGCAGGACACCCTTCACTGATCCCCTCCCCAAGTCGTTGATAGAGCAGCCCTTAGAGACCTCCGGCACCCCTGATGTGCCGGTCCACCGCCCCTTCCGGCGACGAAGTCCTAAACGCCTGTTTACTCTACTGGAAACGTCATTTCCGGGATACTTTTTAACAACCGCCCGTCTCTTGGGCTGTGACGCCCGTCACACCGATGACCTGTTTATGTCCTCGCAGCCCCCCGGTAGAATCCGGGGTCCGGCGCGGCCGCCCCACCTCCACCGATAAAGAGCAAGCAAAACAATGGGTTCCAGACGCAACGCCTTCTATGCCCAGTCCGGCGGAGTCACCGCCGTGATCAATGCCTCCGCCTGCGGCGTCATCGAGACCGCCCGCAAGCACAAGAACCGCATCGGCAAGGTCTACGCAGGCCGCAACGGCATCATCGGCGCCCTCACCGAGGACCTCATAGACACCAGCCGCGAGAGCCCGACCGTGATCAGGGCCCTGCGCCATACGCCCGGCGGCGCCTTCGGTTCCTGCCGCTACAAGCTGAAGGGCCTGGAGGAGAACCGCGCCCAGTACGAGCGTCTCATAGAAGTGTTCAAGGCCCATGACATCGGCTACTTCTTCTATAACGGTGGCGGCGACTCCGCCGACACCTGCCTCAAGGTATCCCAACTCTCCGAGAAACTCGGCTATCCCCTGCAGGCCATCCACGTGCCGAAGACCGTGGACAACGACCTTGCCGTGACCGACTGCTGCCCCGGCTTCGGTTCGGTGGCGAAATACGTGGCCGTCTCCACCAAGGAGTGCGCGCTGGACGTAGCCTCCATGGCCAAGACCTCCACCAAGGTGTTCATCCTCGAGGTGATGGGCCGCCACGCGGGCTGGATCGCCGCCGCTGGTGGGCTCGCCGCCGAGAAGGCCGGCGACGCGCCCCACATCATCCTGTTCCCCGAGATCAAGTTCGACCAGGCCGCCTTCCTCGCCCGCGTGAAAGCCTGCGTGGAGCAATACGGCTACTGCGTGGTGGTGGCCTCCGAGGGCGTGCGCAACCCGGACGGCGGTTTCCTGGCGGAAGCCGGCACCCGCGACGCCTTCGGCCATGCCCAGTTGGGCGGCGTGGCGCCGACCCTGGCAGCCCTGGTGAAATCCGAACTCAAGCTGAAATACCACTGGGCTCTCGCGGATTACCTCCAGCGTTCGGCCCGGCACATCGCCAGCAAGGTGGATGTGGAACAGTCCTACGCGGTCGGCAAGGCAGCGGTGGAGCTGGCCCTGAAGGGCCACAACGCCATCATGCCCACCATCGTGCGCAAGTCGAACAAGCCCTATAAGTGGGCGGTGGGCGTGGCCAGACTGGCTGACGTGGCCAACCACGAGAAGTTCATGCCGCGGGATTTCATCACCGAGGACGGCTTCGGCATCACCGCCGCCGGCCGCCGCTACCTTGCGCCGCTCATCCAGGGGGAGGATTATCCGCCCTATAAAGATGGGGTCCCCCAGTACGCCCGGCTCAAGAACCTGGGCGTGCGCAAGAAGCTAAAGAACGAGTTCAAGGTCTGATCGTTTCCATAATCATCCCAATCAAGCTTTAGGGAGAGTTAGATGTTCCAGACATACATCCTGTTCGCGCTGGGCTGTGCAGTCCTCGCGATCATCTACGGCGCCGTCTCGGTGCGTTGGATCCTGGCCCAGCCGGCCGGCAACGATCGCATGCGGGAGATCGCCGCCGCGATCCAGGAAGGCGCGCGCGCCTACCTGAACCGCCAGTACACCACCATCGGTATCGTGGGTGCGGTGCTGTTCGTGGTCATCGGCTTCGCCCTCAACTGGTACACCGCCGTGGGCTTCGCCATCGGCGCGGTGCTCTCGGGCGCCACCGGTTACATCGGCATGAACATCTCGGTGCGCGCCAACGTGCGCACCGCCGAGGCCGCCCGCAAGGGCATGAACGCCGCCCTCGCGGTGGCGTTCCGCGGCGGCGCCATCACCGGCATGCTGGTAGTGGGCTTGGGACTCCTGGGCGTGGCCGGCTACTACGTGGTGGCCCGGCGCCTCGCCGGCGACGATGAGATCGCGCTGCATGCGCTGGTGGGCCTGGCATTCGGCGGCTCCCTCATCTCGATCTTCGCCCGTCTGGGCGGCGGCATCTTCACCAAGGGCGCCGACGTCGGCGCCGACCTGGTGGGCAAGGTGGAAGCCGGCATCCCCGAGGATGACCCGCGCAACCCCGCCGTGATCGCCGACAACGTGGGCGACAACGTGGGCGACTGCGCCGGCATGGCGGCGGACCTCTTTGAGACGTACGCCGTGACCATAGTCGCCACCATGGTGCTGGGCGGCCTGCTCGCCGCTGATTTCGGTGAATACGCCGTGCTCTACCCGCTGGCCCTCGGCGGCGCCTCCATCGTGGCGTCCATCATCGGCACCTTCTTCGTCAAAGCGAAGGAAGGCGGCAAGATCATGAACGCGCTGTACATGGGCGTGTTCGTGGCCGGCGCCATCGCGGCGATCGCGTTCTACCCGATCACCAAGCAGCTCATGGGCGCCAACGCCATGAACCTGTATGCCTGCGCGCTGATCGGCCTGATCCTCACGGGCGTGATCGTGTGGATCACCGAGTACTACACCGGCACCGAGTTCAAGCCGGTGCGGCACGTGGCCGCGGCCTCCCAGACCGGGCATGCCACCAACATCATCGCGGGCCTCGGCATCTCCATGAAGTCCACCGCGTTGCCGGTGCTGGCCGTCTGCGCCAGCATCTACGGCGCGTTCGACTTCGCCGGCCTGTACGGCATCGCGGTGGCCGCCACCTCGATGCTCTCCATGGCGGGCGTGGTGGTGGCCTTGGACGCCTACGGCCCCATCACCGACAACGCCGGCGGCATCGCCGAGATGGCCGGCCTGCCGAAGGAAGTGCGCGCGATCACCGATCCGCTGGACGCGGTGGGCAACACCACCAAGGCCGTGACCAAGGGCTACGCCATCGGCTCCGCGGGCCTCGCGGCGCTGGTGCTGTTCGCCGACTACACCCACAGCCTGAGCGCCCATGACCAGGGCGCGGTGACGCTGTTCGACCTCTCCGACCACATGGTCATCATCGGCCTGTTCATCGGCGGCATGGTGCCCTATCTGTTCGGCGCCATGGCCATGGAAGCGGTGGGCCGCGCCGCCGGTTCCGTGGTGAACGAGGTGCGCCGCCAGTTCAAGGAGATACCGGGCATCATGACGGGCAAGGCTAAGCCGGACTACTCGCTCGCCGTGGACATGCTCACCAAGGCGGCCATCAAGGAGATGATCGTCCCCTCGCTGCTGCCGATCCTGGTGCCGGTGCTGGTGGGCCTCATCCTCGGACCGAAGGCCCTGGGCGGCGTGCTCATCGGCACCATCGTCACCGGCCTCTTCGTCGCCATCTCGATGACCACGGGCGGCGGCGCCTGGGACAACGCCAAGAAGTACATCGAGGACGGCAACTTCGGCGGCAAGGGTTCCGACGCCCACAAGGCGGCGGTGACCGGCGACACCGTGGGCGATCCCTACAAGGACACCGCGGGCCCGGCCATCAATCCGCTAATTAAAATTATCAATATTGTGGCTTTGCTTATCGTTCCGCTTCTTGCTCACGCTAGCTAAGCCAAGTTTGTGAACTCGATGAGGACGCCGCCGAAAGGCGGCGTCTTTTTTGGCGATTCAGAACTTGTCGAGCGGTATCTTGAGGTAAGCCGTGCCGTTGGCCTCCGGCTCAGGCATCCGCCCAGCGCGGATGTTCACCTGGATGGCGGGCAAGAGCAGCGCCGGCACCGGTAGCGCGGCATCGCGCCCCTGGCGCACTTTCACGTAATCCTCCCGCGAGACGCCGTCCTTCACGTGGATGTTGGCGGCCCGCTCCTCCCCCACCGTGGTCTGGTTGCGGTGTTCGCGGCCCCCGGCGGCGTAGTCGTGGCACATGAAGAGCCGCGTGTCTTCCGGCAACGCCAGCAGCCGGTGGATGGAATCGTACAGCCGGCCCGCATCGCCGCCCGGGAAGTCGGCGCGGGCCGTGCCGGAATCCGGCATGAACAGCGTGTCACCCACGAAGGCCGCATCCTCCACCACGTAAGCCACGCCGTCGCTGGTGTGCCCGGGCATGGCCATCACGCCCACGCTGAGACCGCCGAGAACGAAGCGCTCGCCATCCTTGAAGAGATGGTCGAACTGGCTGCCGTCCGTCGCGAAATCCTTGCCCAGGTTATAGAGCTGCTTGAAGGCAGCCTGCACCTCACGGATGCCCTCGCCGATGGCGACCTTACCGCCGCATTCTTGCTTCAGGAATTGCGCGGCGCTGAGATGGTCCGCGTGGGCATGGGTCTCGAGGATCCAGTCGAGGCCATAGCCACGGCCCTTGAGGTGCTCGACGATGCGCTGGGCGGACTGGCTGCCGGTGCGGCCCGCGGCCGCGTCGTAGTCGAGGGCCGGATCGATGACCGCTGCACGCTTGGCCGACGCATCCGCCAGCACGTAACTGTAGGTGGAAGAAGGTGCGTGGAAGAACGCGGTGATCTCCAGGGCCATGACGGTCTCCCCCAGGCGATTCGGCCTGTCATCATAGTTTATCTATACTGGTCCCATGTCCCACGAGCACCACTCCCATGCGCATGAGCACTCCAGCGGCCGTGGCCGCTACGGGCTCGCCCTGGGCCTGACGCTGCTCTTCGCCGGCATCGAGGCACTGGCGGGCTGGCGCGCGGGTTCCCTGGCGCTCCTGGGTGACGCGGGCCACATGGCCACCGACGGCCTCGCGCTGGCTGTGGCGGGACTCGCCGCCATCATGGCCGAGCGCCCCGCTTCCGCCCGCCACTCCTATGGCCTCGGCCGGGTGGAAGTGATGGCGGCGCTGGTGAACACCCTCTTCATGCTCCTCATCGTGGCCTGGCTTGCCATCGAGGCGGTGTCACGCCTCAAGACCCCGCAGCCGGTGCGGGCCCCCACGGTGATGCTGCTGGGCGCCCTTGGCCTCGGCGTGAACCTGCTCATATATAGAGTGCTGGAAAGCGGCGGTGGCGATTCCCTGAACCTGCGGGCCACCTTGCTGCACGTGCTGGGGGACATGCTGGGCTCGGCCGCTGCCTTCGTGGCGGGCCTCATCATCTGGTACACGGGCTGGTTGCCTGCAGACCCGCTGCTCTCGCTCTTCATCGGCCTCCTCATCCTCTTCTCCAGCCTGCGCCTGCTGGCGGACGCCGCTCACGTGCTGCTGGAGGGCGTGCCCCGCGGCCTGGACCTCGAAGCCATCGGCCGCAGCATGGCGGCGGTGGACGGGGTGGGGTCCGTGCACGACCTGCACGTGTGGAGCGTCTCCTCCGGCGACGTGTCTCTCTCCGCCCACGTGGTCATCGAGGAACTGGGCCAGTGGGAAGCGGTCTACCGGGGCCTCTGCAGCCACCTGCACGACAGCTACGGCATACAGCACATCACCCTGCAGCCGGAGCCGCGGATCAAGGCACGTATATCAGTGGAAGAGATCGGTCGTCGCTGAACGCGCGACTAGATGAATATAACGAGGACGACGATGATGATGACCCCGAGGATGAGCAGGGGCCACATGTATTTCTTGAAGAAAGGTTGTTTCACTTCTTCCATGCGCTGGGCCGGCGGCTCGTTCACCTTGGCGGCCCGGGGCGTGGTGGCGTCCACGCTGAAGTCCCGGTAGGTCTCCATGGCAACCTGCTGGGTCTGGTACAGCTTGCGCACCTCCGGCGGCATACTGTCCAGGCCCTCGTATTCCTTGCCGTTGAACACGAGCTTCACCGGAGCCGCGGTGGAGGCTTCCTCCTGGGAGGCCCGCGCCAGGTCATAGACGCGGCGCACTTCAGCCGGCATCTCCTCGATGCTGCCGTAGCGCTTGCCTGCGACGACGATGGGCCTCTTCTCGGAACTCACGCGGACACCCCTCCTACTACCTTCACAGTCTAGCCGAACAGCGTGGCGCCGAACCACAGCCACAGGGCCAGCAACACTACGTTGCTCGAGGCATAGGCGGCGAACCTATAGAGGATGCGGTTATAGGCCAGGTGGATGCCGGTATGGGCCACCCGCAGCAGCACATAGACCCAGGCCAGCCAGAGTGTGACGGCCGTCACACTCTGCGTCGCATAGGCGGCGAGACAGACGACATAGAAGAGGACGGGCGCTTCCAGCAGATTCATGAAGTTACGGTTTGCCACCACTACGTCAGGCGGCACGTTGGCGGTCTCGCCGTAGCGGAAGTCCCCTCCCTTCACCCGCCCGGCGAAGCCGGCGTGGAAGCGCTTGAAGCCCATGTAGCCCATGACCGCGAAGGTCAGGAGCACCAGCACGAGGACCGGCGCGAAGATGGATTCAGGGTGCATGGGATTTCTCCGGGTGGTGACCCAGTCTAGACCACCCCGGTCAGTCCGCCGAGCCGCCATCTTGGATATGGATGGATCCCGCGCACACATCCCCCTCCTGGGCGCCCTCCAGCCACCGGCGCAACTCCTGGGTCCGCCGCGCGATGAGGTAGGCCGCCGCCGAGGCATCGCAGGAGGGGAAACTGGAACCATAGGCCGCCACGCCGCGCGGATCCGGATAGAGCGCCGCCATCTCGGCATCGAAGTAGGCGGACCAGGCGGCCTGGGATGCCTTCAGCTTGATGAGGAACTGGGTGTCCGCAGCATAGTGCTGCAGCACCTGCTGATAGACCTCAGCCATCTCCTTCTTGGCGCTTGCCAGGTCCAGCTGGGCGCAGCGTGCCTGGGTGGCATCGTCCAGGCCGGGGCGCCCGCAGCCGAGGTCGGCATAGCGCTGGTCGTCCGCCGCAGGCGCAGGATCGGCCGCCGCCGCGCTGCCATAGGCGGATGCGAGGAGGAGCAGGAAACAGAGGATACGCATGGCCGACGCTCCAACGGGGACGACACCGGAAGTCTAGCAGTCCCTAAAAGAAAGGCCCGGATCGCTCCGGGCCTTCCATCCTTCGCGGATGCGTCGAGCGTCAGAACCGGAACACCACACCCAGGCTGGTGAAGTTCACGTTGTCCTTGCCCACATCGCTGTCGTTGCCGAGCTGGTGATACTGGTCCCAGCCCAGACGCAGGCTCACGTGGTCCGCCACACGCCAGTCGAGGCCGACGCCGTAGGTGGCGCGCCAGTCATCGCTGGTGGTGTTGCTGGACGGCACCGTGATGGTGCCCACCGAAGTATCGTTCTCCTGCACATGCGCATCGATGGTGCCGAGGCGCAGGAAACCGGAGAAGGTGTCGGTGAACGGCAGCATGGCGGTGCCATCGATCACGAAGCCGCGCGCCTTGCGCTCACCCGTGAAACTTCCGCCGGGCCCGCTCTCGACCAGACGCGTCCGGCCCAGGTCCACGTAGCCCGCTTCCAGGGCCCACACGCGGTTGAACTGGTAGCCGAGGTTGATGCGATAACCCGTGTCGTTGTCGCTCACGTCGTTGGTGAAGCCCGGGATGGTGCCGTTACGCGAACCGCCGTGATGGGCGCTGCCGATATCAAGTCCGACGAATCCCTGATTCCACCACTCGCCGTTGTTCCCCCAGTCGTCGGCTTGGGCGGCGAGCGGCAGCCCGAGAGCGAACGCCACAGCAGTGATCAACAGTGCTTTGGTCTTCATTTAGTCTGCTCCTGCAATGGTACACACGGCGACTCTACCGGCGCGGGCTCTGCGCATGGTTGATGCCTGTCACGTATCCGGAAGCACCCGTGCCGGATGTGTTCGCACGGTTAAATGGCTGCAGGGTTTCTCCTGAATGCATGTCGCACGCGTACGGGCGTACTGTGTGTATACATCTACGGAGTAGCACGCCATGACCCTATTGGACGAAGCACGAGTGAGGCCGATGATCGGTCAGTGGTATCTGGATCTCGCGAACGAACAGCAGTTCAAGGTCGTGGCGCGCGACGAAGATTCGATCGAGGTCCAGTACCTGGACGGCGGCGTGGCTGCGTACGATGGAGAGGAATGGCAGTGCCTAGATATCGCACTCACCGCGGCACCGGAGGATTGGAGCGGCGCGCTGGAACCGGTGGAAGACGGCGATGGCGGTTACGATCCGGAATCCTTCGAACCGCCGGCGGACCAGCGGCCGCCGACGGGTTTCGGGCAGGATCAGATATTGCTGGCGGATGAAGCCGACGCCCGCGAGGCGCAGGAAGCACCCGGGTCGGACGACGAGGAAGAATGAGGGCTCAGGCCTCCGCGATCACCGCGATGGAGACCTTCATGCCCTTCGGGCGGACCGGCAGCTTGGCGCCCTGCCGCGCCGGCGGATCCTTGATGAACCACCTGCCCCATTCCTCGTTCATGCCGGCGAAGTCGCTCTCCTCCGCCAGGATGAAGGTGGCGCTCACCACCTTGTCCAGTGAACTGCCCGCCGCACGCAGCACAGCTTCCACGTTGGTCAGGCACTGACGCGTCTGCTCCTGGATGGTCTCGCCGCGCACTTCGCCGGTGGCGGGATCCATGGGGCCTTGCCCCGAGACGAACACCAGCCCCGCCGCCTTCACCGCCTGGCTGTAGCCGGCGAAAGACTTGGGGGCTTGGTCGGTATGGACGATCTCTTTGGTCACGCCTTGCTCCTTGGGATCAGACGACGGCGTAGGCCCTGACGGGGAACGTGCCGAAACCCTTCACCTTCACCGGCGCCGCGTGGAAGCGGAAACCGGAATCCGGCAGTTGCTCCAGGCTGCACATATGCTCGCAGATGGGGATGCCCGCGCCCAGCAACAACGAGTGTACCGGGCGGGCTCCCGTCTCGGTACCGTCGATGTTGAGGGAATCGATGCCCACGAACCGCGCGCCCCTGTCCTTGAGCCGGGCCGCCGCCGCTTCGGTGAGATAAGGATGCCCCTCGAAGTACCGGTCCGTGCGCCAGTGCTGAGCCCAGCCCGTATGGATCAATACCGCCTTGCCTGTCACGTCGACCCCGGCGAACAACTCCGGACCATTGGCCACGCTTCGGGTATGGACCACCACGCCTTCCAGGTCCGCCAGGGACTCCAGCGGCAGCTCGGACAAGTCCTTCCCATCCGCATAGCGGTGGAAGGGCGCGTCCACATAGGTGCCGGTGTTGGAGATCATCTCGATCTTGCCCATGTGGAAGGTGGTGCCTTCCGCATACTTCTGCTTGGAAGCCTCCCGCGATAGGAAATCGCAGACGATGGGAGCCGGCAGGCCCCGGTAGGTGATCATGCCGTGCTCGACGGTATGACTGAGGTCGATGAGACGCTTCATGGCGCGAGTCTAGCGGAAGGCCCGGCGGCTCCGGACACGATGGCAGGATTTGTGGGATATTTGTCTTTTCGGCAAAGACGCCGGCTACCCATACTCAAACCATGCCCGCCAAGAAGCCCACCTCCCGCAAGCATGCCCCGGCCCAGGGCCGCCCCCATCGGGTGGTGATGCTGGGTTATCCCGACGCCCAGATGCTGGACATCACGGGCCCCTTGGAAGCGTTCGCGCGCGCTTCGCGTCTGTTGCAAGAGCGGGGCATCAGCCGCACGCCGGCGTACTCGGTGGAGCTGGTGGGCCTGAAGGCGGGCGCGTTCATGACCTCTTCCGGCCTGCGCATCGTCGCCGAACGCAGCTATCGCGAGGTATCCGGTGCCGATACCCTGCTCATCGCCGGCGGCATCGGCGTCTTCGACGTGATGGAAGACGAGGCTGTGCTGGATTGGATCCGCCGGCTCGCGCCCAGGGTCATGCGCCTCGGCTCCGTGTGCAACGGCGCCCTGATCCTGGCCATGGCAGGCATGCTCAAGGGCCGCGCCGCCACCACCCACTGGGACGACATCGCGCATCTGTTGCGTCTCGGTCCCTCCATCAAGGTGCGGCCGGACGCCATCTTCGTGCGGGACGGCAACATCTACACCTCGGCGGGGATCACGGCCGGCATCGACATGGCGCTCGCCATGGTGGAGGAGGATTGGGGCCAGCCGGTGGCTCTCGCCACCGCCCAGATGCTGGTGATGTTCCTCAAGCGTCCCGGTGGCCAGTCCCAGTTCAGCGCGCAGCTGGCGGCGCAGTTCAGCGAGGAGGACAAACTGCGTGAGCTGCAGCTGTGGATGCTGGAACATCTGGACCATGATCTCTCCGTGCCCAGGCTCGCGGCGCGGGCAGCCATGAGCGAGCGCAACTTCGCCCGCCGCTTCACCCAGAGCGTGGGCATGACCCCGGCGGCCTACGTGGGCAAGATCCGCCTGGAAGCGGCGCGCCGGAAACTGGAAGAGAACGACCTGCTGGTCTCGCAGATATCGCGGCGCTGCGGTTTCGGAACCCAGGAGACCATGCGCCGCAGCTTCATCGCGGAGCTGGGCGTCTCTCCCAGCGACTACCGCCAGCGTTTCCGCAGCCCCGCGGGCTGAACCCGCCTCAGGGCTTCGCGGTCACCCCGCGGTTGGTCTTCCAGCCGGCACCCTGGTATTCCATGTAATCGGCGGTCTTCTGGGCCACCGTCTCGCCGTAATAGTCCGCCAGCAGGTGCAGCGCCGCGTCTATACCCGACGTCTCCCCGCCCGACACCAGGATATCCGGATCCGCCTGGACGTAACGCACGTCACGCACCAGCCTCACCTTCGGATACTGTGACGCGAAGTCTTCGTAGAAATCATGGTGTGTCGTGGCGGCCTTCCCGTCCAGCAGGCCCGCGCGCGCCACCTTGAAGGCGCCGGTGCAGACCGAGAGTATGAAGTGGTGCTGGGCATGCACCTTCTGCAGCCAGGCATCGAGGCCGGGTCCACCCTGCTGCGCACCGATGACGACGATGTCAGGCATCGGCGCATCATCGAAGTCGTAGTCCGGCAGCACGGTGAAACCCTTGCCGCCTGAGGTATGCAAGGGAGCCTTGGAAGGGGCCACCGTATAGAGTTCGAAACCGCCCTGGCTATCGTCGAGCTGCGCGCTCTCGAAGACATCCCAAGGGCCCGCGAAGTCGATGACGGTGGCATGCTCGCTCAACACGAACGCCACCTTGAGGGTCCCCGCATGGGGCGGCGCCAGGCGCGCATCGGCGCGCACGACGGGACTTAGACACAGCAGCAGCAGGGCGGTAACCGGCAGGAAACGCATGGTGGGTCCTCCGTGGGGATGACGCACTCTAGCCCTCCCCGCCCTGGCAAAAAGGACAGAAGGCCCACGGATCCTGCCAAGGCGGTTCAGCCCTGCTTGTAGACCTCGCCGCCCTGCTCCAGGAACTCCTTCGACTTCTCCGCCATGCCCTTCTCGGCGTACTCCCGCACGTCCTGCGTTATCTTCATGGAGCAGAAATGCGGGCCACACATGGAGCAGAAGTGGGCGAGCTTGGCGGCTTCCTTCGGCAGCGTCTCGTCATGGAACTCCTTGGCTTTCTCGGGATCGAGCCCCAGGTTGAACTGGTCCTCCCAGCGGAACTCGAAGCGGGCCTTGGATAGCGCGTTGTCCCGGGTCTGGGCCGCGGGATGGCCCTTGGCGAGGTCCGCTGCATGGGCGGCGATCTTGTAGCTGATGATGCCGTCCCGCACGTCGTTCCGGTCCGGCAAGCCGAGATGCTCCTTGGGCGTCACGTAGCAGAGCATGGCGGTGCCGAACCAGCCGATCATGGCAGCGCCGATGGCGCTGGTGATGTGGTCATAGCCCGGCGCGATGTCGGTGGTGAGAGGCCCCAGGGTGTAGAACGGCGCCTCGTGGCAGACCTTGAGCTGCCGGTCCATGTTCTCCTTGATGAGCTGCATGGGCACGTGCCCCGGCCCTTCGATCATGGTCTGCACATCGTGCTTCCAGGCCACCTGGGTCAACTCACCCAAGGTGTCCAGCTCCGCGAACTGGGCCTCGTCGTTGGCATCCGCGATGGAGCCGGGGCGCAGGCCGTCGCCTAAGGAGAAGGCCACGTCGTAAGCCCGCATGATCTCGCAGATGTCCTCGAAGTGCGTATAGAGGAAGTTCTCCTTGTGATGGGAGAGGCACCACTTGGCGAGGATGGAGCCTCCGCGGGAGACGATGCCCGTCACGCGCCTGGCCGTGAGCGGCACGTAGGCGAGCCTGACACCCGCATGGATGGTGAAGTAATCCACCCCCTGCTCCGCCTGCTCGATGAGCGTGTCCCGGAAGATCTCCCAGGTCAGTTCCTCCGCCTTGCCGTCCACCTTCTCGAGTGCCTGGTAGATGGGCACCGTGCCGATGGGGATGGGCGCGTTACGGATGATCCACTCGCGGGTCTCGTGGATGTGCTTGCCGGTGGAGAGGTCCATGAGCGTGTCCGCGCCCCAGCGCGTGGCCCATACCAGCTTCTCCACTTCCTCGGCGATGCCGGAGGTGACGGCGGAGTTGCCGATGTTGGCGTTGATCTTCACCAGGAAGTTGCGGCCGATGACCATCGGCTCGCTCTCGGGGTGGTTGAGGTTGTTGGGGATGATGGCGCGCCCCAAAGCCACCTCGTCCCGCACGAACTCCGGCGTGATGAATGCTGGGAGCTTGGCGCCATAGCTCTCGCCCGGATGGCGCTTCAGCAGGTGCGCTTCCTTCAGCGTCTCGATGCGCTGGTTCTCCCGGATAGCGATGAACTCCATCTCAGGAGTCACGATGCCCTTCTTCGCATAGTGCATCTGGCTCACGTTCATGCCGGCCTTGGCGCGGCGCACCGGCCGCAGCCGGTCGAAGCGCATGTGAGCGAGCTTCGGGTCCGCCTCGCGGCGGCGCATGAATTCGGACGTGGGCTGGGCCAGGGCCTCGCTGTCGCCCCGCTCCTCGATCCACTTGGCCCGCAGCGGCGCGAGGCCCTTCAGCAGATCGATGCGCGCATCCGGGTCGGTGTAGGGGCCGGAGGTGTCGTAGACCGAGAAGGCCGCGTTCTTCTCCACACCGAACATGGCGGGCGTGTCGCTCAAGCCGATCTCGCGCATAGGCACGCGGATGTCGGCGCGGCTGCCTTGCACGTAGACTTTGCGGGAGTTGGCGAAAGGCCGCGTGGCCTCTTCGGCCAGGGCATCGGTGCGGCGGACGAATTCCTCGGGGACGGCGCTCATGATCGATCCTCGCGTCATTTATGCGAGGGATTGCAGGCGGCCGGGACGCGCACCGCGAAGCATTCCCTCGCCGGTGTGTCCGCGGTGTCCGGGTGACTGTCCGGTGACCGCGCACAGTGGCCAGGTTCCAAGGGTTCCCAGCGCCTGCCAGGCCGTAGCGAGCGCAGGTAGGACAAGGCGCGGGTGGGCGAGGAACCGGAGCGTACTTTCCGCTAGTACGTGAGGATTCCGAGGCCCGCCCGCAACGCAGTCATACCAAGCGCAGCAGGTCTGGCAGGTGCTGGTGGGTCTCAGCCTCGAAAGGCACCCCCAGCTTCCTCGCGCCTCAGGTGAGACGCGGCGGACATTATACCTCCCCGCCGGACAGGCGATTCCCATGGGGTTACTGACAACTGTCACCCGCGCAGGTGACAGTTTTCCTTGCCAAGCCAGCCTCAAGCGCTTAACCTTTGCGGCCTAGAAACCCTAGTTTTTCCGCAGAAAACCCCATGGATATGCAAGACGCCCGCACCCAGATGGTCCAGCAGCAGATCCGCGCCTGGCACGTGCTCGACGCACGCGCGCTCGCCGTGTTCGAGACGCTGCCGCGCGACCGCTTCGTGCCCGAGCTGTACAGCAACGTGGCCTACGCGGATACGCCCATCCCGCTGCCCCACGGCGAATGCATGATGGCGCCCTCGGTGGAAGGCCGCGCGCTGCAGGCGCTGGACCCGCAGCCTTTGGAGACGGCGCTCGAGATCGGCACCGGCAGCGGTTTCTTCGCCGCCTGCCTCGCCAAGCGCGCGCGCGAGGTGCTCTCGGTGGACATCCACCCGGATTTCACCGAGAACGCCGGCAAGACCCTGAAGGCGCTCGGCCTCAAGAACGTGAAGCTCGAGACCCGTGACGGCACCAAGCTCGACTGGCTGACGCAGCGCTACGACGTCATCGCCGTCACCGGTTCCCTGCCGGAGTTCCAGCAGGCCTATGCGGAGCGCCTGAACGTCTGCGGCCGCCTGTTCATGGTGGTGGGCCGCGCGCCGGCGATGGAGGCCATCCTCGTCACCCGCACCGCCGAGGATTCCTGGTCGCGGCTGAGCCTGTTCGAGACCGATCTCCCGGCCCTGAAGAACGCGGCCGTGCCGCGCAGCTTCAAGTTCTGAGCCCATGCGCCCGATCCCGCAACTGGCCCCGGCTGACGCCCAGGCCCTGCTCCAGCAGCAGGGTGACGCGGCCGTCTTACTGGACGTGCGGGAACCCTCCGAGTACGCCTTGGTCCATATAGAAGGATCCCGGCACATCCCCATGGGACAGGTGCCGGAACGGCTTGGGGAACTGGATTCCGCCCATAGCTACGTTGTGATGTGCCACCACGGCGCCCGCAGCCAACAGGTGGCCCTGTTCCTGGCCTCCCGGGGTTACGGCCAGGTGGCCAACCTGGCGGGCGGCATAGACGCCTGGGCCGCCGACCTGGACCCCCGTCTGGCACGCTATTAGACCCCCCTATCCCCGGCACCAGGGACTTGCAGGGCCGGCGATATGGTGTTATATTTAACTACAACACTTAACCTTGAACCCGACATAACTGGAAGGGACCTATGCGTAAGACGACCCTCGCCCTGACCATCGGCGCCCTCTTGGCCGCCGCTGCCGCCCCGGCCCAGGCCGCTGACCTCTGGGATGTGTACCAGCTGGCGGTCCAGAACGACCCCACCTTCCTGCAGGCCTATTCCAACTACCAGGCCACGGAAGAGAACGGTGCGATCGCCCGGGGTGGGTACTTCCCGAACATCAGCCTCAATGGCCGGCGCACTGTGAACCGTAACAATGGTACGGGCACGCAGTTCATCCCCCCGGACAACTCGACCACCCCTCCCAGCCCCGGTGGCTTCGTTCCGTTTGAAAGCAACACGCATGGCTACGACACGGTCTATGGTGCGCAGCTGACCCAGGCCATCTTCGACTGGACCGCCTGGAGCGCCATCGAACAGGCCAGCGCCCAGCAGGCGCAAGCCGAAGCGGATTTCCAGGCCGCCCAGCAGGACCTGATCCTGCGGGTCGCCACCGCCTACTTCGACGTGCTGAACGCACGCGACACCCTGGCCGCCGACCACGCCGCCAAGGATGCCCTCTCCAAGCAACTGGAGCAGGCCCGCGAGAAGTACGAAGTGGGCATGAGCGCCATCACGGACGTGCAGGAAGCCCAGGCCGCCTATGACCAGTCGACGGCTGACGAGATCACGGCCCAGCAGCAGGTGGTGACGGCGGAGGAGAACCTGCGCGCCATCACCGGCCAGCAGGTGGCGGACCTCAAGGAACCCTCCGTGGACATGCCCCTGCGCACGCCCGAGCCCGCCACCGCCCAGCAGTGGGTGGACCAGGCCATGAAGCAGAACCCGAAGCTGCTCTCGGCCCAGTCGGGAGCCGATGCCGCCAGCGCCAATGTGGGCATCCAGCGTGGTCAGCACCTGCCCACTCTGAGCCTGGTGCTCGCCCACAACCGTGATACGTCATCGCAGACCGGTACAGCTCTCATCAACCAAGTTCCAGTGCCAGCGACTACACCTCCAGGTACCATCAGCCAGAACATCGCCTACCTGCAGCTGTCCTGGCCCATCTGGAACGGCGGCACCACCTGGGCCCGCGTGAACCAGGCCCAGTACCTGTACCAGGCTTCCCTGGACAACGTGAAACTGGTGACGCGCCAGACCGAGCAGCAGGCCCGCACCGCCTTCATCGGCGTGCTCTCCGGCATCTCCCAGGTGGAAGCGCTGAAGCAGTCCGTGAAGTCCAACGAGACCTCCATGGACGCCACCGAGACCGGCCTGCAGGTGGGCACCCGCACCATCGTGGACGTGCTGACCGCGCGCCAGAACCTGCTCAAGGCCCAGACCGGCTTCGCCAATGCCCGTTACACCTACCTCAAGAACGTGCTGACCCTGAAGCAGTCCGCCGGCATCCTCACCGAGAACGACGTGAAGCAGATCAACGTGATCCTGCAGGCGGCGGCCCCCACCTCCGACATCGGCGCGGGCCCGGATACCGCTCCGTCGGCGGGCACGATGGCCGCTCCGGCTTCCGCCACGTCACCGGTGCCGGCGGCCGCCACCACGGCAGCTCCGACGGCGACCACGAGCACGCCGCCGCGCGGCTGATGAGATAGAGACAAAGAGTAGAGACGAGGAACCCGGCGAGAGCCGGGTTTCTTTTTTATCTGCGGGCGAGTTGCGCACTCACTAGAGCGACAGCCCTATCGAGTGCACCCCGGTTCTCCATGACTTTGCCGCGCGCCAGTTCCCCGATGCTATGGCGCATGGTGGCGTTGCCGAGCAGCCAGCTGGCCGCCGCCGCGAGCGAATCCGCATCCTGCACCGGCGTCAGCACGCCCGCATCCTTCAGCATCTCCGCCACATCCTGCACATTCTCGAGGTGGGGTCCCGCCAGCACCGGCAGGCCCACGGCGGCGGGTTCCAGCAGGTTATGCCCGCCCACCGGCACCAGGGTGCCCCCCACGAAGGCCACATCGCCCGCGGCATAGAACTTCATGAGCTGGCCCAGCACGTCTATCAACAGCACTTCACCCGCTTTGAGTGTCGTGTCGCCGGCGCTGCGGCGGCGGAAACCGAAGCCCGCCGCGCTGATGGCGGCCGCCACGGCGTTGGCCCGCTCCGGATGGCGGGGCGCCAGCACCAGGATGCTGTCCGGCTGGGTCGTGAGGAGCTTCCTGAAAGCATCGAGCAGGATCGGCTCCTCGCCCTCGCGGGTACTGCCCGCCACCAGCACGCCGGACTTGCCGAAGGACTTCTGCCGCAGGGCCTTGCCCGCCTCCTCCAGCTCCGGGCCCGTCTGCACGTCGAACTTGAGGTTGCCCATCACCGAGAGCTGCGTATCGGACGCGCCCAAGGCACGGAAGCGTGCCGCATCCGCCTCGCTCTGGGCCGCCACGGCGCGCACGCGCTTCAGGGCGCCGCGGGTGAGGGAAGCGTATTTGGCATAGCGGCCGAAGGCCCGCTCGGACATGCGCGCGCTCACCAGCAGGAGCGGGATCTTGCGCTTCTCGCAGGCGGCATAGAGGTTGGGCCAGATCTCCGTCTCCATGATCACCGCCACCGCGGGCTTCACCGAGTCCAGGAAGCGGCTCACGCAGAACGGCAGGTCATAGGGCATGAGCGAGACCACCACCCGGTCGCCGAAGAGCTGGCGCGCATGGCGCCGGCCGGTGGCGGTGAAGGTGGTGACGAGGATGGGACGGTCCGGATGCTTGCGGTGCAGGGTCTGCACCAGGGGCGCGGCGGCGCGAATCTCCCCCACCGAGGCGCCGTGCACCCAGATTGCGGCGCCGGACTGCAGGAAAGGGGAACTGCCGAGCCGTTCGCCCAGCTTGTCGGGGCTGCCGGTCTGGCGGTAGCCGCGCCAGGCGAACCAGGTGAAGGCGAAGGGCGTTAGCAGCAGCAGGGCTAGTGTGTAAAAGAAACGCATATGCGGTTACATGCCCTCAAGAACCGTCGCGAGCGATGGCAGGACGAGGCGCGCGAGGCGAGCACCCGGAGCGTACTCTTTAGTACGTGAGGAGTGCGAACCGAAGCGCAACAAAGTCATGCCGAGCGCAGCAGGTTCGGCAAAAATAATCACTTCTTGAGGGCTTCGATAGTCTTGGTGGTGGAGAGGCCTTCCACGAAAGGCAGTATCTTCACTTCGCCGCCGTTCTTCGTGACGCAGCCGTGGCCCGCTACCTGCTCCGCCTTGTAGTCGCCGCCCTTCACCAGCACGTCCGGGAGCAGCTTGCAGATGAGCCGCTCCGGCGTGTCTTCCGAGAAAGGCACCACCCAGTCCACGCAGGAGAGGGCCGCCAGCACCGTCATGCGGTCAGCCAACCTGTTCACGGGCCGTGTCGGGCCCTTCAGGCGCTTCACGGAGGCGTCGTCGTTCACCGCCACCACCAGCCGGTCGCCGAGGCGCTTGGCGGCTTCGAGATAGGTGACATGGCCGGCGTGCAGGATGTCGAACACGCCGTTGGTCATGATGATGCGTTCGCCCTGGCTGCGGGCATGGCCCACCGCGTCCATGATGGCCGCCTCATCCATCACGCCGCTGCCGCTACGGCTGTGGGCCGCGAGGCGCAGTTCCGCCGGGGACACGGTGGCGGCGCCAAGCTTGGCCACCACCACGCCGGCAGCGAGGTTGGAGAGGGCCGCCGCGTCCGGGTAATCGAGCCCGGCGCCCAAGGCCGCGGCGAGCATGGCGATCACGGTGTCGCCGGCGCCGGTCACATCCGAGACCTCCTGGGCCTGGGTCGGCAGATGCAGCGGGGCCTTGCCCTTCTGCAGGAGTGTCATGCCGTGCTCGCTGCGGGTCACCAGCAGCGCTTCGAGGCCCAGCTCATCGCGCAGCTTCTCGCCCTTGGCGACGATGGTCTTCTCGTCCGGGCACTCCCCCACCACCGCTTCCAGCTCGCCCAGGTTCGGTGTGATGAGGCTCGCGCCCTTGTACTTGCCGAAGTCGCGCCCCTTGGGGTCCACCAGCACGCGCTTGCCCGCAGCGCGGGCCGCACCGATGAGTTCCTGCACCGAGGCGAGGCTGCCCTTGCCGTAATCCGAGAGGATCACCACGTCGGTGTCCGCGAGGGCAGGCTTGAACAGGGGCAGCAGCGGCGCGCCGTTGAAGCTGCCGAAGCTCTCTTCGAAGTCGAGGCGGATGAGCTGCTGGTGCCGCGAGAGCACCCGGAGCTTGGTGATGGTGGCGGCGTGCTTGACCCGGTTGAATTTGCATTGCACGCCGCGCTTCTGCATGGCGGCGGCGAGGCTGTCGGCGATGGCGTCGTCACCGGTGATGCCGATCACCGTGCACCGCACCCCCAGGCTCGCGAGGTTCACGGCCACGTTGCCGGCGCCGCCGGGGCGCTCCTCGGTATCGCGCACGTGCACCACGGGCACGGGTGCCTCGGGGGAGATGCGCTGGGTGGGGCCGAACCAGTAGCGGTCCAGCATCACATCCCCGGCCACCAAGACGCGCACCTGGTCGAACTGCGGAACGCTCACCTGCATGCAAGCCCCTGAAAACGCATCGAAAAACTGCGGGCATCATAACACGCACGGCGAAACCGCCTGGCGCAAAGTTGCGCACTGCGCAATCCGTGCTGCGTGCGCACTCCAGGGCGGCCATCCTTGGCCGCCCGTCCGGCGCATGCGCCGGACCCCTTATACTGCGCCCAGCATGAAGCGCGCCCTCTTCAACCCCCACTATTGGCCGGTCTGGCTGCTGCTGGGATTCGTCCGGCTGGCGATATACCTGCCCTACGGGATGCAGCTCCGTCTCGGTCGCGGCTTGGGCTGGTTGCTGCGGCTGCTCGCGCGCCGCCGCTGGCGCATCACCCTCGTGAACCTGGAGCGCTGCTTCCCGGAACTGGACCAGGCCGGCCGCGAGCGCCTCGCGCGCCGCCACTTCGATTCACTGGGCATGGCCTTCATCGAGATCGGCATGTGCTGGTGGGCCAGCGCCGAGCGCCTGAAGCGGCTCGCCCACATCGAGGGCGTAGAGAACCTGCACGCGGCCCGTGCCCGGGGCCATGGTGTCATCCTCCTCAGCGCCCACTTCACGACGCTGGAGATCGGCGGCCGGCTCCTGGGCCTCTGCACCGACTTCCACCTCATGTACCGGCCCAACCAGAACGCCCTCATCGAAGAGGTGATGCGCCGCAGCCGCGAGCGCCACTTCGACCGGGCCATCCCGCGCAACGATGTCCGCCTGATGCTGCGCAGCCTCAAGGAAGGCAAGCCCGTGTGGTATGCGCCGGACCAGGGCTACCGCGGCAAGAACAGCGAGATGGTGCCCTTCTTCGGCATCCCCGCTCCCACCAACACCGCTACCTCGCGCCTCGCGCGCACCAGCGGCGCGCCGGTGGTGCCCTTCTTCGTGGAGCGGCTGCCAGGCACCCAGGGTTACGCCCTGGTGCTGGAACCGGCGCTGGAGGGTTTCCCCACCGATGATCCGGCGGCGGACGCCCTGCGCATCAACAAGCTCCTGGAGGAGCGCATCCGGCGCGTGCCGGAGCAGTACCTCTGGAGCCATGACCGTTTCAAAGTCGTGCCTCGCGATTGAAGCCCTGGAGAGCATCGAGATGGCGAAGGTCTTGTTCTGTTGGGAGTTGGGCGGCGGCTATGCCTATAGCGAAGGCCAAGCAGCCGGCGCCCGCGTCATCGCCAAGGCGGGCCACGAGGTAGTGCTCGCCTTGCATGACCTGAGCCATGCCCAGCGCCTGCTGGGGGATAAGTTCCGGTATTACCAGGCCCCGGTGGGCGCGCCGCAGCAGCACTTGCCCAACCCCATGACCTTCGCCGACGTGCTCATCAACCTGGGCTTCGGCGATGCCGATGCGTTGGCCGGGCGCATGCGCGCCTGGCGCAACCTGTTCGAGGACGTGAAGCCCGACATCGTGCGCTGCACCAACGCCCCCGGCGCGCTGCTGGCGGCCCGCGGCACTCGCCTGCGCAGCGTGGCAATCGGACTGGGCTCGCAGGTGCCGCCGGCCACCTCTCCCCTGCCGATCCTGCGCAGCTGGGCCAAGAACGCCGATCCCACACGCATCGCGGCACGGGAGCGCGACCTGCTCTCGGCCATGAATCGGGCCTTGGATACGCTGGGTGCGCCGCGGCTCACGAGCGTGGGCGCGCTCTATGCCGAAGCGGACCTGCGGGAGCTCTACACCTATCCGGAACTGGACGAATACGGCCCGCGCGAAGGCGTGAAGTACGTGGGCAGTTTCCAGCCGGGCGTGGGCGATGCCCCGGTCTGGCCGGATGTCCCAGGCAAGCGCATCTTCGCCTACTTGCAGCCCTTCCCGGCCATCGGCCAGGCGCTGCAGGGCCTCGCGGCCACGGGCCAGCCGACGCTGGTGTACATGCCCTATGCCACCGAGGAACTGAAGCGCCAATATGGCGGCGGCACCCTGCGCATCACCGACAAGCCGCTGGATCTCGCCAAGACCGTGACCCTATGCGACATCGGCATGGACCACGGCGGGCACAACATCGTCGCCAGCTTCCTGCAGGCGGGCAAGCCCCAGCTCTGCATCCCCTCGCTGTTCACGGAGAAAGTCATCGCCGAGAAGCTCGTGGCTCTCGGTTACGGCATGACGGCACGCCTGGAGGCCGCCGAGATCGGCGCCTCCCTCGACAGACTCCTGCGGGACACGGCCATGGCGGCGAAGACCCGCGACTACGGCGCGCGCATCGCGCACCTCGACATCCGATCCATCGCCAGGGACACCGTCGCTTCCATCGACGCGGTCGCGGCGCTGGGCCCCAGACACTGACGGAGAAAGACCGATGGCACGCGTATTATTCTGCTGGGAACTGGGCAACGGCCTCGCTTACATGGAGGGCCTCGCCATGGGCGCGCGGGTCATCGCCAAGGCAGGCCACGAGGTGCAGTTCGCGGCGCGCGACCTCACCCACGCCGAGCGCCTGCTGGGCAAGCACTACAAGTACTACCAGGCACCGACCCACATCGCCTCTGCCGGCAACCCGCTCCCGACGCCCATGACTTTCGCTGACGTGCTGATCAACCTGGGCTACGGCAACCCCAATACCGTGGCGGCGCGGGTGCGGGCCTGGCGCAACCTGCTGGACCTCGTGAAGCCGGACATCGTGCGCTGCGCCCATGCTCCCGCCGCGCTGCTGGCGGCCCGCGGCACCGGCATGCGCAGCGTGGCGGTGGGCATCGGCTTCCTGGTGCCGCCGCCGGTCTCGCCGCTGCCGCTCCTGCGCAGCTGGGCCAAGAAGTACTCCCCCGAAAACATGGCCGCCCGCGAGCAACAGGTGCTGGCCGGCATGAACCAGGGCCTGGACCTCATCGGCGCGCCGCGCGTCGCCAGCATCGGCGCGCTCTACGCGGAAGCGGACGTGCGCGAGCTGTACACCTACCCGGAGCTGGACGACTACGGTCCGCGAGAAGGCGTGAAGTACCTGGGCAACTTCCAGCCCGGCATGGGCGCCACGCCGGTATGGCCCGACGCACCCGGCAAGCGCATCTTCGCCTACCTGGAGGTGTCCAAGGATATCCCGCAGGTCTTGCAGGCGCTGGCTGCCGCCAGCCAGCCCACCCTCGTGTTCCTGCCTCATGCGCCGGAGGAGCTCAAGAAGCTCTATGCTACCGGGAACCTGCGCATCACCGAACAGCCCTTGGACCTGCTGCGCACCGCAGCGGAGTGCGACATCGGTGTGAGCCACGGCGGCCACAACATCGTCGGCACCTTCCTGCATGCAGGCAAGCCGCAACTCTGCATCCCGAGCTACTTCCCGGAACGCATCACGTCGGAGAAGGTCACGGCCCTGGGCGCGGGACTGGCGGCACCTTTCGAACCGGTGGAGCTCAAAACGCGCCTGGATAAGCTGCTCCAGGACCGCGCTTTCACCGAGAAAGCGCAGGTCGCCGCCAAGCGCATCGCGGGATTCAGCATGCAGGGAAGCCTGGATGGCGCGGTGGCTTCCGTGCAGGAGCTGGCGAAACTCGGACCGAAGAGATGAGAAGGGCGGCTCACGCCGCCCTCCCCTTCACTGCCTGAGGATAAGGATCTTGCGCCGGCTCAGCCGTCGCACTTGTCCTTGTCTTTGCCCTTGGCCTTCTTCTTGCCTTTCTTGTCCTTGCAGTCGTCCTTGCCCTTGGCGGGCTTATCCTGCTTGTCCGGCTTCGGCTTGGCAGCGGGTTCAGGCTTCTTCTCCTGCCGCTCCTGCTTCAGCTCCTTGAGCCTGCCGTCCCGCTGAGCTGCAGGCTCCGCCGCTCGCTTAGTACGCTTGGCCGCGTCCCGCTTCTCTTGGTCCTGTAGGCGCTGCTGTCTCCGTTCCGGGACCGCGGTCTTCGGCGCAGGCTTGGCGGCCCGCGCCTTGATGTCCTTCAGCTTGCCCTGCGGCGCCGTCTTGGGCGGCTCGGCCTGCTTGCCCGGATGCGTGCCGGGGGCGGGTTTGCCATCGGCCTTGGCGGCGGACGCAGCCTTGGCCTTCAGCTTCGCCGCCGCGCCCGGATGCTGTTTCTCCCAATCCGCCCGCTTCTTGCGCCGCTCGATGCGCGCTTGGCGCCGCTGCTTCTGGCGCGCGTGCACTTTCTTGTGGTTGTCGGCGTCCCGCGCCTTGAGCTTGTCCGGCAGCTGCATGTGCCGCAAGGCCTTGGGGGGCGTGTTGAGCGCGCGCAGGCGCTCGCGGCGGCTCTTCACGAAACCGGAATGGCCCTTGGGCGTCACGGTCTCGCCGCTGTCGTTCTTCACGCCGATGCTACCGTCGTCCACCGAGGTGTAGAGGCCGTCCTCCGGTTTGCCGGAGGCATCCGCTTCGTCCTGGCAGTCCTCACCGCAGTAGCGCACGTCGAAGGCGGTGCCGCGCACGCCGATGGTGGCCACCGGCGTCTCCACGCCGTAGCTCTGCGGCTCCGTGTGGCCGATGATGCCGTCGATGGCGCGCAGGCCGCCCTTGATGAGCTTGAAGAACGCGTTCTCCGGCTGGGCCGGCGTGAACAGCGTGGCCGGTTCGCCGTCGGGGCCCAGATGGGCCTCGGGTTCGAAATGGAAACGCTCGATCTGGAAGCGGGTGCCGGGCCGCAGCAGGATGTGGCTGCCGTCGGTGAAGTCGAGGTCGAGGTAACTGTCATCGCCCAGCGTGAACGCATCGCCCGGGTAGACGCTGTCGCCGTCCTTCAGCGCGCGGTTGCTGCCGTCGCTCGCGGTATCGGTGACGCTGCCCTGGGCCAGCGCCACGTCCGCTGCCACCTCAGGCCCTGCGTCCGTAACGGCCGGCGGCACGCTGGTCGCCTCTGCCGCCGCCTCGCTGGTGCCGGCTGCCGCCGCAGTCACGGCGGCAGGCGCACTGGAAGATGCGGGCGCGCTGGCCGGTGCCGGCGTTGCCTGCGTGGCGGCCGCGGGAGCGGCCGGCTGCGGCGAAGGGCCGCAGGCACACAGCAGCAGGGTCAGGAGCGAGAGCGGGATCAGTAGAGAGCGCATGGGTCGGCCCTTGGATACGACCCTGAGGATGCTAGCCCGCCTTGGCGTAGGCGTCCAGGAAGCGGGCCCAGCCCGCGGCGATGGGCGCGTTGCCCCCGGCGAGCTTGCGCAAGGAACGCTGCAAACGCGCGAGGTTGCCCTGTTGCCAGCGCACATCCGGCGCGACGCGCGCACCCCGGTCGAAGTCTATGAGGAACACCTTGCCGTCTGCCGCGAGCAGGATGTTATGGGCATTCAGATCCGCGTGGCGCACGCCGGCATCGTGGAACCGCCGCACGCAGCGGCCCATCGCTTCCCAGGGGATGTCCGTAGGAGTTGTGAGCACCTCGGCCAGGGAACGGGCGCCCGGGATGCGGCGGGTGATGAGGTCCGCTCTATAGAGGACTCCCTCGCGTACCACCCGGGCCGCAACCGGCTGGGGCACCGGCAGGCCTACCTTATATAGGGAGTCCGTGAGCCGCCACTCGCGCCAGGCGCGGGTGGCTTCGAGTCCGGTCCATAGATAGAGATCGCGGATGAAGCGCCCCGGCAGGCCGCCGCGCCGGTAATGACGCAGCACCCACTGTTCACCGCCGCGCTCCAGTATCCACGCGGAACCGCGTCCGCCGATGACGATTGGGGTGCTCGCCGCCGCCGTGGGCGGCGTGAACAGCACCGCATCCGCGTGGTCAAGCAGAGCGTCATCGTATAGGATGACCGCGTCTCCGGATCGTTGCGTCCTGGCTGCCATCACGGTCCCCGAAGCATGCCCATGTCCGCTCCCGAATCGATGTGCGTGATCCGCCTCTCGGCGGTGGGTGACGTATGCCACACCCTGCCGGTGGTGCGCACGCTGCAGGCCGCGTGGCCCAAGACGCGCATCACCTGGATCATCGGAAAATTGGAAGCGAGTCTCGTGGGGGACATCCCCGGCATCGAGTTTATCATCTTCGACAAATCCAAGGGTCTGGGGGCGCACGCGGCGCTGCGCCGCGCGCTCAAGGGGCGGCGCTTCGATCTGCTGCTGCACATGCAGATGTCCTTGCGCGCGAGCGTGGCGAGCCTCAACGTGAAGGCGCCGCTGCGCTTGGGCTTCGACAGGGAGAGGGCCCACGACCTGCAGTGGCTGTTCACGAATATGCGCATCCCGCACCGGGACCGCCAGCATGTGATGGACAGCCTGTTCGGCTTCTCGGAAGCCCTGGGCATAGCGGAGCACCTGTTGCGCTGGGACATCCCACTCCCGGCCACGGCCGAGGCTTTCGCCGCGCAACAGCTGCCCGGCGATCAACCCACCCTCATCATCAGTCCCTGCGCCAACCTGCGCTTCCGCAACTGGCGGAGCTGGCAGCCGGAGCACTACGCGGCCCTGGCGGACCACGCCGCCGCGAAACACGGCATGCGCGTCTACGTCACCGGCGGCCGCAGCGAGATCGAACGCGCCTACGGCGAGCGCATCACTGCGCTCTCGAAGACGGGTGCCAACGACCTCGTGGGCAAGACCTCCCTCAAGGAACTGCTGGCGCTGTTGGCGCGGGCCACGGTGCTGGTCTCGCCGGACTCGGGTCCCGTGCACATGGCCACCGCCGCCGGCACGCCCGTGATCGGCCTCTACGCCACCACCAACCCGGACCGGGCAGGGCCCTATCTCAGCCAACGCTGGCGCGTGGACCGTTATCCCGATGCGCTCAAGCAGTTCGATGGGCTCACACCCGAGACCGCACCCTGGGGCACGCGCGTGCGGGATCCGAAGGCCATGGACTGCATCCAGGTCGCGGACGTGACGAGGAAACTGGACGAGCTCATGGCCGCGCGGGTGCGCGGCGAGAAACTGGTCAGCGTGCAGGGATCGTGAGGATAGCTTCGAGACCACCGGCAGGATGGTTCTGCAGGATGAGCGTCCCGCCATGCAATTCGGCGATGTTGCGGGCGATGCTGAGGCCAAGTCCCACACCACCGCTCTCGGCGCTGCGGGCCGCATCCAGACGATAGTAGGGCTCGAACACCTTCTCCAACTCATCCGGCGGGATGCCGGGGCCCGCGTCCCTCACCCGGATCGCCACCGCCTCCCCCAGGTCCTCCACCGTGATGATGGCGCGCTTGCCGTAGCGGATGGAGTTGGTGACGAGGTTATCCAAGAGGCGCCGCAAGGCGCGCGGCCGCAGCGGTACCGGCCGCTCCACCCGTCCCTGCAGCTTCACGTCATAACCCGTATCGATGGAATCGGTCTCCAGGCTCTCCAGCAGGGCCATCAGGTCAACGTTCTGCACCGGCTCACGGTCCTCGAAACCGCGCAGGAAGGACAGCGTGGCGCTGGTCATGTCTTCCATGTCCTGGAGGTCGCGGACCAGCTTGCCCTTCAAGGCCTCGTCGGACAGCAACTCGGCCCTCAGCCGCATGCGGGTGATAGGCGTGCGCAAGTCATGGGACACCGCCGTGAGGATGCGGGTGCGCTCATATATATAGTCGCGCAGGCGCGCTTGCATGGTGTTGAAGGCCGCCGCCGCCGCGCTCACCTCCAGGGGGCCCTGTTCCGGCAGCGGCGGCCGGTGGATGTCCCGGCCCAGCTCGTCCGCCGCGCGGGCCAGAGTCGAGAGTGGCCGGGTCACCCAGCGCACCGCCAGGAATGACACCAGCAGCACCGACACCAGCAGCACCGCGAGGCTCAGCACCAGCCGCGCCGGGCTGTCGCTCAACACCCACGGGCGGGGATGGTCGAAGTTGACCCAGCTGCCGTCCTTCAGCTGCACCTCGGTGATGACGTGCTCGCTGCGCTCGATATTGGGTGCATTCACCGGCACCGGCACGCCGGCGACGGATTCGGCGGGAGTGCGCTCCGCCACGACCACGCGCACGTCACGGCTGCCGAGCAGTTCCGCGAGCGCCGCCTGGTAATCGGTGGAGGCCGGGTCGCGCTGGCCGACGGCGCGCGGCTGGTCGCTCAGGCTCACCAGCAGGCGCGGCGTGGTGATGATGCCGGCGATGCGCTGGCGCTCGTGCGCGTCCAGGGAATCCATGAGCCGGACCGCCTGGGCCACGCGTTGGGCCCACTGGGCGTCGCTGAAGCGAAACAGGGCGTCGTCCCGCTCGGAGAGGGCGATGTAGGCGCTGATGAGCTGCGCGACGAAGAGCCCTGAGAGCAGCACCAGCGCCAGGCGGCCGTAGAGCGAGCGCGGCCAGAGCCCCTTCATCCGTCCACCTCCACCGGCACCGCGAACACGTAGCCCTCGCCGCGCACCGTCCGGATGAAAGCCGGCACCCGGCCGTCATCCCCGAGCCGCTGGCGCAGGCGGCTCACCTGCACGTCGATGCTCCGGTCGAAGGGCATGTGGCTGCCACGGCCGCGGATCATCTCGGTGAGCTGGTCGCGACTCAGCACCTGTCCCGCGTGGTGCAGGAACACGCTGAGCAGTCGATACTCGGCTCCAGAGAGGGGCGTGGTCACGCCCGCCGACGACACCAGTTGGCGCGTCAGGGTATCCAGGGTCCAGCCGGAGAAGCTGAAGCGGCGCGCCTGTTCCGGCGTCACGTCCTCAGGCAGGGTGCGGGCCCGGCGCAACACGCTCTGGATGCGGGCCAGCAGCTCGCGCGGGTTGAAAGGCTTGGCCAGGTAGTCGTCGGCGCCGGTCTCGAGGCCGGTGATCCGGTCCGCCTCCTCGCCCCGGGCCGTCAACATGATGATGGGCAGGATGGAGCCGGCCCGCAGCCGGCGACAGAGGCTGATGCCATCCTCCCCCGGCAGCATCAGGTCCAGCACCGCGAGATCGAAGCGGTTGTCCTCCAGGGCCTCGTCCATGCTGCGCCCGTCCGGCACGGCGGTCACGTGGAAGCCTTCCCGGGTCAGGTACTCCGACAGCAGCGAGCGTATCTCGGCGTCGTCGTCCACCAGCAGGATGTGATCGCGTTTGCTCATGGCTTCACGGTGGATCGGCGCCGTGCATGCGGCGCCGTATTGGGTAGGCGGTGATTCTATCCGCCAGCCTGGGGTAGCATGTATCAAAGTGTATCAGCCACGACCCAGCAACGGCGGGGGTGCGAGAATACCCGCCCGCGTTCGGACCTGTTGTGAACCTCTTTGGCTTATCCGCGTCTGTATCCGATACGCGCCCGATCTTCCGGAATCCCCCATGCCCAAGTCCGCGACACTGCGTCTCCCACTCGCCGCTCTGACAGCAGCGGCTTGCCTATATATAGGCACGGCGGCAGCGGCCGACCCGGCGCCCCACTTCGACCAGCCGCTGACGCTGGTGCAGCTCACGGACCTCACGCTCTCCAATAATCCCGCCACGCGCATCGCCTGGGCGTCCATCCGCAGCAGCGAAGCGGGCGTGGAACTGGCGCGCTCCGGTTACTGGCCGCAGGTCAGCGTGGGCTACAGCTTCGAGCGCCTGAAACAGGTGAACACCAACGGCGTCGCAGGCGGCGTGCAGAACCGCTACGGCCCCGCCATAGATCTCAGCTACCTGCTGTGGGATTTCGGTGTGCGCTCCGGCACCACCGATGCGGCCAAGTACGCGCTCACGGCATCCCAGCTCGATGCGAACCAGACCATGCAGGACCTGATCCTGCAGGTGGAACAGGACTACTACCAGGTGCTGGGCTTCCAGGCGGTGCAGGACGCTGACCTGCAGAGCGTGCAGGATGCCACCGCGAGCCTGGATGCCGCCAACCAACGCAAGGGCTCCGGCCTCGCCACCATCGGCGACGTCTACCAGGCGGAAGCGGCCCTCGCCGGCGCCAAGCTCGCGCTGCAGACGGCCCAGGGACAGCTCGCCGTCGCCCGCGGCCAGCTCGCACTCACCGTCGGCTATCCCGCCGACAGCGCCATCCCCCTCGCATCCTGGGATGATCAGGTGAACGCGACGCTGCCGCCCGGGAACATCCATGATCTGCTCGCGAAGGCAGAGGATGCGCGCCCCGAGGTGCTCGCCTCCAAGGCACAGGAACAGGCTGCGGTGGCGACGCTGGAAGCCACCAAGGCTCAGGGCTGGCCGGTGCTGACGCTGGATGCCAGCGCGGGCCGCAACACCACCGACCTCGGCGGCAAGAAGACGACCTCCACTGCCTACAGCGCGGGCTTGAACCTGAGCTTCCCGCTCTTCACCGGCTTCGCCGATCAGGCGGACAACCGCCGCGCCCAGGCGGCGGTGGATATCGCCCAGGCCACCACCGATCAACTGGTACAGGCGGTGCAACTGGAAGTCTGGCAGGCCTACCAGAACATGCGTACCGCGGCCTCCAACCTGGACACTACCAGCGCCGGTCTCAAGAGCGCGCAGCAGGCCGGTGACGTGACCCAGGCCCGCTACAAGAATGGCCTGGACAGCATCCTCGACGTGCTCTCCGCCCAGGCCACCCTCGCCAACGCGCGCGTGCAGGACGTGCAGGCGCGCCTCAACTGGTTCGCGGCTCTCGCCGCCATGGGGCACGCCATGGGCGGCCTCGACGTGCCTAAAGACAAACTGGAGCAGCAGCCTTGAGCGCCGCCAAGAACAAGAAGGTCTTCTGGATCATCGGCGGCATCGCCGCCTTGCTGGTGGTGCTGGTGGCCCTCAGGGTGTGGAGCAACGCCCGCAACAGCCGCCGCCACGACCAGGTGGATAGCCTGACGGTTACCATGGGCCAGGCCAAGGTGCAGGCCATGCCCCTCACGCTCACCGCCGTGGGCCAGGTGCTGCCCGAGCACATGGTGCAGGTGCGGCCGCAGGTCTCCGGCATGCTGAAGGAGGTCTACTTCACGGAAGGCCAGACCGTGACCCAGGGCCAGCGCCTGTTCCTCATCGATCCGGCTCCCTTCCAGGCGGCCCTCGCCTCCGCCAAGGCCGCCGCCGACAGCACCAAGGCCAACGCCGACCGCCTCGAGCCGCTGGCGAAGCAGGACTTCGTCACGCCCCAGGAATACGAGAACGCCCGCGCCGCGGCGGACCAGGCCCAGGCCGCCTACCAGCAGGCCCAGATCAACCTCTCCTATACCGACATCCGCGCCCCCATCGCGGGCCGCACCGGCAGCCTGGCGGTGAAGTCCGGCAACATCGTCTCGCCCACCGACGTGACGCCGCTGGTGGTGTTGAACCAGATGCAGCCCATCCAGGCGCAGTTCAACCTGGCGCAGCAGTTCCTGCCGCAGGTGCGGGAGTACGACGCCAAGCACGCCCTCAAGGTGTACATCACCCACGAGGACGGCACCGGACAGCTGGACGAAGGCAAGCTCGTGTTCATCGACAACGCCGTCAACACCAGCACCGGCACCGTGATGTTCAAGGCCAGCATGCCCAACAAGCAGGAACAGCTCTGGCCCGGCCAGTACGTGGGGGTGAGCCTGCAGCTTGCCCTGCAGCAGGACGCGGTGGTCATCCCCCAGAGCGCGGTGCTCACCGGCCAGCAGGGCAACTACGTGTACGTGGTGCAGGCGGGCGTGGCCGAGCAGCGTGCCATCAAGGTGGACCGGCAGATCGGCGACCTGGCGGTGGTCTCCACGGGCCTCAAGGCCGGCGAAGAGATCGTGACCCAGGTGCCGCGCAACCTCCGGCCCGGCTTGCACGTGAGCGCCGACCCCTCGGCCGCGACGCCCAAGGCCGAGATCGCCGTGCCCGGCACCCAGCAGTGAGCCTCGCGGCGAGGAACGAGCAGTGAATCTATCGGCCCCGTTCATCCATCGCCCGGTGATGACCACGGTCATCATGGCGGCCCTGCTCGTGTTCGGCATGTTCGCCTACACCAGCCTGCCGGTGAGCGAGCTGCCGAGCGTGGACTTCCCCACCATCAACGTGTCCGCCAGCCTGCCGGGCGCCAACCCGGAGAACATGGCTTCCTCGGTGGCCACTCCCCTGGAGCGCCAGTTCAGCAGCATCGCCGGGCTCACCTCCATGAGCTCCACCAACGGCACCGGCAACACCAACATCACCCTGCAGTTCGACCTGTCGCGCAACATCGACGCGGCCTCCCAGGACGTGCAGACCGCCATCTCCCAGAGCATCCGCCAACTGCCGGTGAACATGCCCTCGCCGCCGACCTTGCGCAAGGTGAACCCGGCGGACTCGGCCATCATCTACCTGTCGCTCACCGCCAACAGCGTGCCCATGACGCAGCTGGACGAGTACGCCGAGACCCGCGTAGCCGAGCAGCTCTCGCAGATCCCGGGCGTGGCGCAGGTCATCGTGTTCGGGTCGTACCAGTACGCCGCGCGCATCTACGTCAACCCCTACGCGCTCTCGGCCCGCGGCCTGTCCCTGACCCAGCTCACGGACGCCATCCAGAGCAACAACACCAACCTGCCCTCCGGCACCCTCTACGGCAGCAACCACACCTACACGGTGCAGAGCGACGGCCAGCTCACCGATGCCGCCGCCTACAACCAGATGATAGTGGCGTACCAGAACGGCGCGCCGGTGCACCTCTCGGACGTGGCCAAGGCCGTGGACGGGGTGCAACAGGACAAGGCCCTCACCACCTTCTCAGACGCCAATGACGAGGGCGGCAAGATGCGCCCCGCCATCGTGCTCGCCATCAAGCGCCAGCCGGGCGCCAACACGGTGCAGGTGTCCCAGGCGGTGCAGGCCTTGATGCCGGAGATCACCCGGCAGGCGCCGGGCGACGCCACCATCCACCTGCTCTACGACCGCGCCAGCTTCATCAAGGGCTCCATCGGCGACGTGCGCACCACGCTCATGATCGCCATCCTGCTGGTGGTGGGCGTGATCTTCCTGTTCCTGAGGAACCTCAGGGCCACCCTCATCAGCGCCCTGGCCCTGCCCACCTCCGTGATCGGCACCTTCGCCATCATGCAGCTGGCGGGCTTCAGCCTGGACAACCTGTCCTTGATGGCCTTGACGCTGGCTGTGGGCTTCGTGGTGGACGACGCCATCGTGGTGCTGGAGAACATCGTGCGCTTCCGCGAGCACGGCGAGCCCAGCATGCGCGCCGCCCTCATCGGCAGCCAGGAGATCGGTTTCACCGTGGTGTCCATGACCCTGTCCCTGGTGGCGGTGTTCATCCCCATCCTGTTCATGGGCGGTATCGTCGGCCGCCTGTTCAGCGAGTTCGCCCTGACGGTCGGCATCGCCATCCTCATCTCGGGTTTCGTGTCCCTGACCCTGACCCCCATGCTCTGCTCGCGCTTCATCAAGGAGAGTGAGAGCCACGGCAAGGTCTACAACACCCTGGAGAACGGCTTCGAGGCGATGCGCGAAGGGTACCGGGTCGGCCTCACCTGGGCGGTGGACCATTGGCGCAGCATGCTGGGGGTCGGCGGCCTGATCCTGCTGCTCACTTTCGTGCTGTTCGCGCTGGTGCCCAAGGGCTTCATCCCGAGCGAGGACACGGGCCAGGTCATCGGCAACACCCAGGCGCCGGAAGGCATCACCTTCGAGCAGCTGAACGCCATGCAGCAGCAGGTGGCGAAGGTGGTGCAGCAGAACCCGGGAGTGCAGGCGGTAATGTCCAGCGCCGGTCAGGGCGGCGGCGGCACCAGCGGCAGCAATATCGGGCGGCTCTTCATCAGCTTGAAGCCCATGAGCGACCGCAAGAAGGCCGATGACGTCCTGGTGCAGCTGCGCAAGGCCATGGAGCCCCTGCACGGCATGCAGGTCTTCTTCCAGAACCCGCCGGCGGTGAACATCGGCTCCCTCGGCGGCAACGCCCAGTTCCAGTACGTGCTGCAAGGGCCGGACATCGACACCCTCTACGCCGCCGCGCCCAAGTTCGAGCAGCAGCTGAACAAGATGCCCGGCGTGCAGGACGTGAGTTCGGACCTGCAGCTCGACAACCCGCAGATCGACGTGAACATCAACCGCGAGGCCGCCTCCAGCCTCGGCGTGAGCGCCCAGCAGATCCAGTCCATCCTCTACAGCGCCTATGGCGGGCAACAGGTGAGCACCATCTACGGCGCCACCAACGAGTACTGGGTGATGATGCAGCTCGCGCCCCAGTTCCAGTCGGACATCGGCGCCTTGAACGCCCTCTACGTGCAGGGGGCTGGCAACAACCTGGTGCCCTTGCGCGCCGTGGCGGACATCAGGCCCAGCGTGGGCCCGCTGCAGGTGAACCACTACGCCCAACTCCCGGCGGTGACCCTGTCCTTCAACATGGCGCCGGGCCTGTCCCTCGGCACGGTGACCTCGCGCATCGAATCCCTGGCGGCGAGCACACTGCCCTCGGATGTCACCGGCAGTTTCGCCGGCAATGCCCAGACCTTCAAGCAGTCCATGGTGGACCTGCCCATCCTGCTGCTCGTCACCATCCTCGTCATCTACATGGTGCTCGCCATCCTCTACGAGCACTTCATCCACCCCATCACCATCCTCACGGCCCTGCCGTTGGCCATGGTGGGGGCCTTGCTCTCGCTCATCCTGTTCGGCGAGGAGCTGAACATCTTCAGCTTCGTGGGCCTCATCATGCTGGTGGGCCTGGTCAAGAAGAACGGCATCATCATGGTGGACTTCGCCCTGCAGATCCGCCGCGAGAAGGGCCTCTCGGCCCGCGACGCGATCATCGAGGCCTGCCTGGTGCGCTTCCGCCCCATCATGATGACCACCATGGCCGCCATCCTCGGCACGCTGCCCATCGCGCTGGGCTTCGGCATGGGTGCCGAGGCGCGCCGGCCTCTCGGCATCGCCACCGTGGGCGGCCTGATCTTCTCCCAGATGCTGACCCTGTTCCTGACGCCGGCCTTCTACGTGGCCATGGAGCATCTCTCGGCACGCCTCGGCCGTGCCGGTGATCTGGAACCCAACGCCGCGCCGGTACACAACGAATAATAGAGAAGGTGATGTCATGTCCAAGATGACGAACGTGCAGATAGCCCAGGACATCGAAGGCTACGTGGAGCGCCCGCAAGGCGCCGGCCCCTTCCCGGGCGTCCTCGTGATAATGGAAGCCTTCGGCATCACCGGCCACATCCAGAAGGTGTGCCGACGCCTCGCCGATGCGGGCTTCGTGGCCCTGGCGCCGGACCACTTCCACGGTGAGGTCATCCCCTACGACTCCCAGATGGACAAGATCCTCGACAAACTGAAGAGCCTGAAGGATGAGCAGTTGGTGAAAGAAGTCGGCCAGTCCCTGGACTGGTTCGACCAGCAGAAGGACGTGAAACGCGGCGCCCACGGCATCATCGGCTTCTGCATGGGCGGCCGGCTCGCCTTCCTGTCCAACTGCCGCTTCCCCGGCCGCCTGCAGGCGGCGGTGGGTTTCTACGGCGGCGCCATCGCCCCCGGCACGGACCCGGACCGCTTCGGCCGCACTCCACCCATCGGCGAAGCGGCCAAGATGCAGGCACCCCTGTTCCTGGGCTATGGCGCCGACGACCAGGGCATCCCGGGCGATGAACATGCCCGCATCGCCAAGGTGCTGACGGATGCCAAGAAACGCTACGTGCTCTCGGTGTACCCGGGCGCGGGCCACGCCTTCCTGTGCGAGGAACGGTCAGCCTATGCCCCAGCGGTGGAACCGATCGCCTGGCGCGAGGCCATAGAGTTCTTGCACGCGAATCTCGGCTAGTTACACGCGGTTACAAAACCCCAGGCGTCGAACCGTCATCTCCCACCCGGCGGGGGCGTTACTGTCGTAGTGCCTCCGCATCACGGATAGCCCATGACCCGTCGCAAGCTCATCTCCCTCGCCGCCATCGCCATAGCGGTCATCCTCGTCCTGCTCGTCGGCTGGCGCTTCCTGGCCGGCCGCCACCGGCACGACTATGCGGCTTCGGGCCTGCAGATGAAGCCCCTGGACAAGGGCGAGGTCTCGCTCATGATCAAGTCCTCCGGCACCCTCAATCCGGTGGTGCTGGTGGACGTGGGCACCCAGGTCTCCGGCACCCTCTCCAAGCTCTACGTGGACTACAACTCGCCGGTGAAGAAGGACCAGGTGCTGGCCGAGCTGGACCAGACCCTGTTCCTCTCCCAGCTGCACCAGGACGAGGCGGCAGAGGCCAGCGCCGAGACCAACCTGAAGATCGCCCAGCGCAGCGACCAGCGCCTCTCGGGACTGCTGCCCTCGGGCTACGTGGCCCAGTCCGACGTGGACACCGCCGACAACGCCCTCGCGAGCGCCCAGGCCCAGGTGCAGGCGGCACACGCAGCGGTGGAGCACGACCACATCAACCTCGGCTACTCCATCATCCGTTCGCCCGTCTCAGGAGTGGTGATCTCCCGCAGCGTGAACGTGGGCCAGACGGTGGCGGCGAGCTTCCAGACGCCGACGCTCTTCGTCATCGCCCAGGACCTCTCGAAGATGCAGATAGACCTCAACCTGGATGAGGCGGACGTGGGTCACGTGCACCCGGGCCAGCCGGTCAGCTTCACGGTCGAGGCCTTCCCGGACCGCAGCTTCAAGGGCGCGGTGCGCATGGTACGCAACGACTCCACCACCACCCAGAACGTGGTCACCTACGACGTGGTGATAGACACCGGCAACCCGGACCTGGTCCTGCGCCCCGGCATGACCGCCTCCGCCGCCATCCTCACGGACAAGCGCGCGGGCGTGCTCAGGGTCCCGAACGAGGCGCTGCAGATCGCCAACAGCGGCCTCATCAGCGCCGACGCTACGCCCCCGGACGGGAAGTGGGACGGCAGCATCTTCGTGATGCAGCACGGCCAGCCCCACCAGGTGTTCGTGAAGCTGGGCCTGCAAGGGGACCAGTACTCCGAGATCACGGACAGTTCCGAGGACCTGGACGAAGGCACGCCCATCGCCACCGGCGTCAACGCCGCCCGCACTCCGCCGCGCGGGCCCTCATGACGGCCATCATCGACGCCGAGGGCGTGCGCAAGGTCTACCGCACCGGCAGCGGCGTGGACTTCACCGCCCTGCACGGGGTCGACATCCGCATCGAAGCAGGCGAGTTCGTGGCCATCACCGGCCACTCCGGCTCCGGCAAGACCACCTTCATGAACATCGTGGGCTGCCTGGATAGGCCCACCGGCGGCAGCTACCGGCTGCTGGGAGAGGACGTGGGCACGGCACCCGCCGCCGCCCTCTCGGCGGTCCGCAACCAGCACATCGGTTTCGTGTTCCAGAACTTCAACCTGCTGCCCCGCTACAGCGCCCTGGACAACGTGGGCCTGGCACGCCTCTATTCCGGCGACACCCGGGCCGAGGCGCGGGTGAAGGCGCTGCGCGCCTTGGACATGGTGGGCCTCGCCTCCCATGCGGAACACCGCCCCACGGAACTCTCCGGCGGCCAGCAGCAGCGGGTCGCCATCGCCCGGGCCCTCGTCAATTCGCCGAAGCTCCTGTTGGCAGACGAGCCCACCGGCAACCTGGACACCGCCACCTCCGAGGACGTGATGCGCCTGCTCAAGGACCTCAACCGCGATCTCGGCGCCACCGTGGTGCTGGTCACCCACGAGCCGGACATCGCCGCTGCGGCCCGGCGCCAGATCCGCTTCAAGGATGGCTATGTGGTGGATGACAGCGGAGTGCGGCACTGATGCGCAATGCGGTCCTGCTGGACGAGGCCTTCCGCGCGCTGGCAGTGAACCGGCTGCGGGCCTTCCTCACCATGCTCGGCATCGTCATCGGCATCATGGCCGTGATCGTGATGCTGGCGGTGGGGGCCGGTGCGCGGGCGCGGGTGGACTCCTCCATCTCGGCGCTGGGCACCAACACCCTCGTCATCATGAGCGGCAGCCACACCACGGGCGGCGTGCGCCTCGGGCACGGCGCCCTCTCCAACCTCACCACCGGCGACGCGGACGCCATCTCGCACCTGCCGGCGGTGTCGGACGTGTCCTCCACCCTGGGCGGTAACGTGCAGGTGGTAGCGGGCAACCAGAACTGGGCCACCAGCCTCACGGGCGTGGACCCAGGTTATCTGCGTATCCGCGCCTGGCCGCTGGCTTCCGGCCGCCCCTTCAGCGACGACGACCAGGCCCGGGCGGCTGCAGTGGCCATCGTGGGCCAGACCGTGGTGCAGAACGTGTTCGCCGGGCAGAACCCGCTTGGCCAGACCCTCCGGGTGCAGAACACGCCCCTGACGGTCGTGGGCACGCTCACGGCGCAGGGCCAGAGCTTCTTCGGCCGGGACCAGGACGACGTGGTACTGGTGCCCCTCTCCACCGCGCAACACCGCCTGTTCGGCGCGGCGCGCCCGGACTCGGTGCAGATGGTGATGGTGCAGGCCGCCTCCAAGGACTGGATCCCCTACGTGAAGGACGAGATCAGTCCCTTGCTGCGCCAGCGCCACCGGCTCGCGCCCAAGGCCGCGGACGATTTCTACGTGCGCGCCATGGATTCCCTGCTCAACACCGCTGACACGGTGACGCTGGCGGTGACGCTGCTCCTGGCGGCGGTGGCCTCCGTGTCACTGGTGGTGGGCGGCATCGGCGTCATGAACACCATGTTGGTGGCAGTGACGGAACGGACGCGCGAGATCGGCGTGCGGGTGGCCCTGGGCGCGACCCAGCGGGACATCATCCTGCAGTTCCTGCTGGAATCGATACTGATGTGCGTGAGCGGATGCCTCGTGGGCGTGCTCCTGGGGATGCTGCTCTGCTGGATCACCGAACGCATCATCCACATGCCGGTGATTGTGCAGGGCTGGTCCATCCTGCTCGCCGTGGGCGTGTCCGTCGCCGTGGGCGTGTTCTTCGGCCTCTATCCCGCGCGCCGGGCGGCCCAGCTCGACCCCATCGAGGCCCTGCGCTACCAGTAGCTCAGAAGCTCTGGTCGGTGCAGATCTTCGCCAGATGCTCCTGCAGCGGGCCTATGTCCGCTTCCATCAGGTAATCCGCGGGCTTGCTGGCGCGCAACAATAGCAGCGCCGACTTCTCGTTCACCAGGAAGGTCTCCCCCGCCTGGCCCTGGGCCGGAGCGATCTCCCATCCCGGGATCGCCACCAGCGGCAGCGCGTGGATGCGGTGGCTCAGGCCCTTCACCGGCAGGTCCGCTAGCGCACGGGCGCCGCGCTCCGCCAGCGCGATGGTATCCAAGAGCGCATGGCCGTCCTGGAACTCGATGGAGCGGCCGTTGATGCGCACCACGTCGCTCTCCTTCGCCAGTCGCCGCGCCACCAGCTTGATGACGAACACGCCGCGGTTGCCCATCACCACGTGATCCAGCACCAGGTCGCCCACGGGGACGTCATGGAACACCCGGTGGCTCTGCAGGGCCAGGCGCGCCAGCGCCGTGGCCAGCGCGCCGTGGGCACGGGCTGCGTGACGCCGTTCGCGCCAGAGGCGGAAGTCCCGCACCAGGAACACCCACCAGGCGGCGAACAGGAGGCAAGCGAGGCCGGACAGCACCCACATCCAGAGACCCGTCAGCAGGACAGCGCCATAGATCCAGAGCAAGGCACCGCTGGTGAAGCTGCAGATCGCGCCGGCCGCCAGTAACAGCAAGTCACGTTCCTTGGCGCGCAGTTCGCGCCGGGCGCGGCCGCCCGCCACGTTCTGCACCAGTCCCGGGAACGGCCCCTTGAAGCGCAGCCACGGCAGGGCGCGCACCAGCAGCCAGAGCAGTTCGAATGCGATTCCGCCGGCGAACAGGGCGCCGGTGAGCATGTTGATCAGGAGCGGCAGTTGCATCGGCCCATCCGCGGATGCAGGGGGCGCCGATTATGCCAGCGCGTCGTGCGGTCCACCGGACACCAGGAAAGGTCAAACCGGTTTATATACAGAAGTCTTATGTACAAAAGTGACGGCGCCCTCACGGGCGCCGTACATAAGGCTTATGGAAGCTGGGGAACGATCACGGCCAAGCGGCGAGAATCACACCCATGATCACGAGATAGACCAGCTGGTAACCCGCATCCAGCATGAAGGCCTTCAGGGGTTTGTCCGAATAGACGTTGGCGGTGAGGCCGGTGGTGGCCACGAAACCGATCCACAGCAGGCCGCCGAGCTTGGCGCCCGCGACGATCGCAGTGATGTGGGTGATGCGCAGCAGCACCGCGAACATGGCCGCCATCACCAGGAAGCAGGCGAAGGAGATGCCGTAGGCGCGCCCTGCACCCTTGCGCATGGACTCGATCTTCTCGGGGGTATAGCCGTTGAAGGCGACCCACTGCTTGCCGAACAGCATCGGCGCGTACCACAGGGCGCCGAGACCGAAGGCCGCCACAGCCGCCACCAGCACCGCCAGTATGTTGATGTGCAAGTATCCCATCTCCCTCTCCTCTCTCGTATGTTTGCCGGCGTAGCCGGGTGGTTCATTCGTCCTGATAGATTGCCACAACTTCCTTGCCGGAAGTATCGATATAGCCCCGGTACATGCCCTCGGTGTTGAAAGGCATGCGAATGTTGCCGTCATGGTCCATGGCGATGGCGCCACCCGTATCCCTGCCGCCCAAGTCCACGAGGTCGTGCAGCACCAGCTGATCCGCCGCCTGCCGCACCGTCATGCCCTTGTAGCGCATCAGGTCAGAGATGGTCTTGGCGAGCCCCAAGCGGATGAAGAGCTCACCCGTGCCGGTGCCGGACACGCCGCAGCTCGTGCTGTCCGCATAAGTGCCTGCGCCGATGATGGGTGAATCCCCCACCCGGCCGTAATACTTGTTGGTGAGGCCGCCGGTGGAGGTACCCGCCGCGATGTCGCCGTCACGGTCCAAGGCCACGGCCCCCACGGTGCCGTAACCATGGCCGGTGGTGCCGGGATAGATCTCCTTGGAACCGGCCTTGCCGCCCTCTTCCTTTATGGCCTGCTGTAGCTCATCCCAGCGGCGCTGGGTATAGAAGTAGCTCGCCGGCACCAGGGGCATGCCCTGGGACTTGGCGAACTCCTCGGCGCCCTCGCCCATGAGCATCACATGGGGCGTCTTGTCCATGACGAGGCGCGCGAGGTCGATGGGGTTCTTGATGTGTTCGACGCCCGCCACGGCCCCCGCCTTGAGGGTAGTGCCGTCCATGATGGAAGCATCCAATTCGTTCTTGCCGTTGTGGGCGAACACCGCGCCCTTGCCTGCATTGAACAGGGGCGAGTCCTCCATCACGCGAATGGCGGCCTGAACCGCGTCCAGGCTCTTGCCACCCTGCTTCAGCACCGCGTAACCCGCCTCCAGCGCCTGCTTCAGGGCGGCGCGGTATTGGGCTTCCGTCTCCGGCGACATGTCCTTGCGGGTGATGGTGCCGGCGCCGCCGTGGATGA
Source organism: uncultured Gammaproteobacteria bacterium (assembly GCA_964584665.1). Classification (GTDB taxonomy): domain Bacteria; phylum Pseudomonadota; class Gammaproteobacteria; order Natronospirales; family REEB76; genus DASUBN01. Next base: position 68,726 of record CAZPAO010000004.1, on the reverse strand, counting down.
CGATGGCGATGGGGTGCGGCGTAGCGACGGGAGGAGTGGCGGCCATGCTTGCGACCGGCAGCAGGAAGATGATCAAGGATAGCAGCTTGCGCACGGCCTCTCCTTCACTCGCCGGCGATGGTCATCTCGTCTATGAGTACTGAACCCGTGCGGATGGCGCCCCGCAGGTCCACGTCCTTGCCGATGGCGGCGACGCCCTTGAAGATGTCCTTCAGGTTGCCGGCGATGGTCACTTCCTCCACCGGATAGGCGATCTCACCCCGTTCCACCCAGAAGCCGGAAGCGCCCCTGGAGTAGTCGCCGGTGACGCCGTTCACGCCCTGGCCCAGGAGTTCCGTCACCACGAGTCCGGTACCCATCTTCTTCAGGAGGGCGTCGTAGTCCAGCTCGCCGGATCTCACGATCAGGTTGCGCACACCGCCGGCATGCCCGGTGGTCTGGCGCTTCAGCTTACGCGCCGAGTAGCTGTCCAGAAGATAAGTGGTGGCAATGCCCTTATCCACGATCTCCTTGTCGGTGGTGGCCACGCCTTCCGAATCGAAGGCGGCGCTGGCGAGAGCGCCTTTGAGCAGGGGCCGCTCCGAGAGCTGCACGAAATCCGGGAACACCTGCGTCCCTTCCGCATCCTGCAGGAAGGAAGCGCGCCGGTATTGCGCACCGCCGCGCATGGCACCGAGGAAATGGCCCCAGAAGCCCCGCGCCAGCTCCGGCACGTAGAGCACCGGTGCCTTGCGGGTGGTGAGACGCCGCGCGCCGAGCCGCGCCACGGTGCGCTCCGCCGCCTTGCGGCCCACCGTCTCCGGCGTCTCCAGCGCGCGCACGTCCCTGGCCACGCTGTACCAATAGTCCCGCTGCATGTTCTCGCCGGTCTTGCCGATCACCGAACAGGTGAGGCTGTGGCTGGTGCTGGGGTAGCCGCCGACGAAGCCGTGGCTGTTGGCGTACACACGCAAGCCGCGATGGCTCGTCACGGTGGCGCCTTCGGAGTTCTCGATGCGCGCATCGAAGGCGCGGGCCGCTTCCTCGCAGCGGGTGGCGATGTCGATGACCGTGTCCGGTTCCGGCTCCCAGGGATGGTCGAGGTCGAGGTCCGGCAGGTCCTTCGCCATCAGCGCCGCATCCGCGAGGCCGGCGCAGTCGTCTTCGGCGGTATAGGTGGCGATGCTGCAGGCGGCGCGCACGCTCTCGCGCAGGGCCGCGGGCGAGAGGTCGGCGGTGCTGGCAGAACCCTTGCGGTTGCCGAAGTAGACGGTGAGGCCGAGACCCCGGTCGCGCTGGTGCTCGACGGTCTCCACCTCGCCCAGGCGCACCGTCAGGTTCAGGCCCGACTCCACGCTCACGCCGGCTTCCGCCTGGCTGGCACCCTGGGCGCGGGCTTCCGCGAGCACCTCCTGCACCAGCCGTTCCAGCCCGGCCTGAGTCATGGCCGGTGTATCATTGGCATCCGCCACTCGTAGCCTCTCTTTGAGAAGGTCATTCCTGCGCGACGGCCCATTCTACTATGCAACACCCGGACGACATCGAAGACGACATCCCCGAGGGCCCGAGCAAATCCCAGCTCAAGCGAGAGTCGTGGGAACTGCAGGACCTGGGCGTGGAATTGGTCAAATTGCCACCCGCGCAGCTCGCCACGCTGGATCTCCCCGAGAAGCTCATGGACGCCATCGAGCTGGCGCGACGCATCAACAGCCACGGGGCCCAGAAGCGCCAGCGCCAGTACATCGGCGGGTTGTTATCCAAGTTAGATGATGTCCAGCCCATCCGTGACCTCCTGGAGAGGCTCAAGGGCGCGGACAAGGTATCCAAGGCCCGCTTCCAGGACAACGAGCGCTGGCGCGCGCGGCTGATCCAGGAGGGTGATACGGCCTTGGCTGAGTTCCTGGAGCGCCACCCGGAGGCGGACCGCCAGCACCTGCGCCGGCTGGTGCGCGACGCGGCCCAGGAGGCCGCCAGCGGCCGTCCGCCGCGCCATGCGCGGGAGCTATTCCGCTATATCCAGAGCCTCTCCTAGGGGTCCGCAGCGGTTTATACCGCGGCCCCATGCGGGTAAAATACGTAGATGGGGACACCTAAAAAATCCGCGAAGCCGCTGGTCGGCGTCATCATGGGCTCCAAGTCCGACTGGGAGACCCTGGAGCACGCCGCCAACACCCTGGACATCATGCGCATCCCGTTCGAGACCCGGGTGGTCTCGGCGCACCGCACCCCCGACCTCCTGTTCAAATACGCCTCTTCCGCAGAACGGCGCGGCATCCAGGTGATCATCGCCGGTGCAGGCGGGGCCGCGCACCTGCCCGGCATGACCGCCGCCAAGACGCGGCTGCCGGTCCTCGGCGTGCCGGTGGAGTCCAAGACCCTGGCGGGCATCGACTCCCTGCTCTCCATCGCGCAGATGCCCGCGGGTATCCCGGTGGGTACCCTCGCCATCGGCAAGGCCGGCGCCATCAACGCCGCGCTCCTCGCCGTCGCCATCCTCGCCAACCACTCGGCGCCCATCCGCAAGCGCCTGGAAGCCTTCCGCCGCGAGCAGACCAAGAACGTGCTCAAGCATCCCGACCCTTCGCGCCGCTGAACCCTTCCATGTCCGCCAATGTGAAAACGGTAGGTTGTATCGGCGCCGGCCAATTGGGCCGCATGCTGGCGCTCGCCGGTTACCGGCTCGGCCTCAAGTTCATCTTCCTGGACAAGAGCAAGGACGCGCCGGGCGGCCAGATCGGCGACATCATCCTCGGCGAGTTCAGCGATCCGGCCAAGGTGGCGGAACTCGCCTCCAAGGTGGATATCCTCACCTACGACGTGGAGAACGTCCCGGTGGAAGCGCTGGCCGGGGTGCCGAAGGACAAGACTTTCCTGCCGCCGGTGAAGGCGCTGGCCGCCGGCCAGGACCGCCTGGGCGAGAAGACCCTCTTCAACGAACTCAAGATCCCCACCACCAAGTTCCGCCCGGTGCAGACCATGGCGGACATGGAAGAAGCCATCCACGCCATCGGTTACCCGGCGGTGCTGAAGACAAGGCGCTTAGGGTATGACGGCCGCGGCCAGCGGGTGATCCGCAGCCCCGCGGAACTCGGCTCCGCCTTCAACGCGCTCTGCGGCGTGCCGCTGATCCTGGAGGAGTTCATCGCCTTCGAGCGGGAAGTCTCCCTCATCGGCGTGCGTAACACGAAAGGCGAGACGGCGTTCTACCCCTTGGCCGAAAATACGCACCGTGAGGGCATCCTGCGCCTGTCGATCGCGCCCTATCCGGACAAGAAGCTCCAGGCGGCGGCCCAGAAGCACATGAAGAAGTTGCTGGATCGCTTCGACTACGCCGGCGTGCTCACCATCGAGTTCTTCGTGCGCAAGGGCAAGCTCATCGCCAACGAGACCGCGCCGCGGGTGCACAACTCCGGCCACTGGACCATCGAGGGCGCCGTCACCGGCCAGTTCGAGAACCACATGCGTGCCATCCTGGGTCTGCCCCTGGGCGAGACCTGGGCGGTGGGCTACTCAGCCATGGTGAACTTCATCGGCACCCTGCCGACGCGGGAAGAGGTACTGGCCATCCCCGGCGCCCACTACCACGACTACGGCAAGGAACCGCGGCCAGGCCGCAAGCTGGGCCATGCCACGCTGGTGTGCAAGACGCGGAAAGACCTGCTGAATAGACTTAAGAAATTCCCCGGACTTGACGCTTAACCTGTCCCGCCGACGGTGATCCCATCGATCCTTAAGGTCGGCTGACCGACACCCACCGGCACGCTCTGCCCTTCCTTGCCACAGGTGCCCACGCCTTCATCCAGCTTCAGGTCGTTGCCCACCATGCTCACGCGGGTGAGCACGTCCGGGCCGTTGCCTATCAGCGAGGCGCCGCGCACGGGCCTCGTCACCTTGCCGTCCTCGATGAGGTAGGCCTCGCTGGCTGAGAACACGAACTTGCCGCTTGTGATGTCCACCTGGCCACCGCCGAAGTTCACGGCGTAGAGACCCTTCTTCACGGACTTGATGATCTCCTGGGGGTCGTGGGGCCCCGGGAGCATGTAAGTGTTGGTCATGCGCGGCATGGGAAGATGGGCGAAGGACTCGCGCCGGCCGTTGCCGGTGGGCTTCACACCCATGAGCCCAGCATTGAGCTTGTCCTGCATGTAGCCCTTCAGGATGCCTTTCTCGATGAGCGTGGTGCACTGGGAGGGCGTGCCTTCGTCATCCACGTTCAATGAACCACGGCGGTCTTTCAAAGTGCCATCGTCCACCACGGTGCAGAGTTCGTTGGCCACCTTCTGGCCCACGCGGCCGGAGAAGGCGGAAGTGCCCTTGCGGTTGAAGTCGCCTTCGAGGCCGTGGCCGATGGCCTCGTGCAGCAGGATGCCCGGCCAGCCGGGGCCCAGCACCACGGTCATGGTGCCCGCCGGCGCCGGCGCGGCTTCGAGGTTGACGAGCGCCTGGCGCACGGCTTCCCGCGCGATCTTGCCGGCGAAGTCCCCTTCCAGGAAATGCCCGTAGCCGAAGCGGCCGCCGCCGCCGGAGTAACCCTGCTCGCGCCGTCCGTCCTGTTCCACGATCACGCTCACATTGAAGCGCACGAGAGGGCGCACATCTGCCGCCAGGGTGCCGTCGCTCGCCGCCACCAGCACCGTGTCGTGCACGCCGGCGAGGCTCACCATCACCTGCTTCACCCGCGGGTCGGCGCGGCGCGCCTCCGCGTCGATGCGCTCCAGGAGCTGCACCTTCTCCGCGTCCGCGAGGGTCGGGATGGGATCGAGGGGTTGATAGAGGCGCTGCGGCGCATTGGGCAGCCAGGCCTTGAGCCCGTTCTGTCCGCCTTGGCGTGCGATGGCGCGGGCCATGTCGGAAGCGCGGGTGAGCGCCGGCAACAGGATCTCATCTGAATACGCGAAGCCGGTCTTCTCGCCGGCCAACGCCCGTACGCCCACGCCCTGCTCGATGCTGTGGGCGCCTTCCTTGACGATGCCATCCTCCAGGGACCACGACTCGTGGCGCGAGAGCTGGAAGTAGAGGTCGGCGCTGTCCACCTTGTGGGCCATGAGCCGGTCCAGCACCTTGGCGATCTTGCCCTCGTCCAGGCCGGTCGGCTCAAGCAGACTCTGTTCGGCGATCTTCAGCGCATTTTCCATGGGATTACCAGTGCGGCGACCGGATGGGTCGCGTGAGGGTGACATCTCTATATGAGGGCGCCTCTGCCCATCTTAAACCAGCTTGCGGTGACTCAAGACCGGGAATTTACCCCGCAGCCGCTGCTGCTGCACCGGGTCGAACTGCCCGGTGACGATGCCGGGCTCCGCGTCACGCCGCTCACCCACCACCTCGCCCCAGGCGTCCACCAGCAGGCTCCTGCCCCAGGTGTCGCGGCCGTTGGGATGGTGGCCACCCTGGGCCGCCGCCACCGTGAACGACAGGTTCTCCACCGCCCGGGCCCGTACCAGGGTCTCCCAGTGGCGCTCGCCGGTGGTGCGGGTGAAGGCGGAAGGCACCGCGAAACAGGTCGCGCCCTGCGCGATGAGCGCGCGGAAGAGTTCCGGGAAGCGCAGGTCGTAGCACACGGCGAGACCGAGCTTGCCGAAGGGCGTCAGCACCACCACCGGCTTCTTGCCCGCTTCCGCGCGCGCCGACTCGTGGTAGCTCTCGGCCCCGCCCACCTGCACATCGAAGAGGTGGATCTTGTCGTAGAACGCCGCGCGCCGGCCTTGCGGGTCGTACACGGGGCAACGGGCGTAGGTGCGCTCGCGGGAAGCCAGCACCGGCACGGTGCCGCCCACGATCCATGCCTTCAGGTTCTCCGCTTTCTCCGCCAGGAAATCCTGGATGCGGCCGCTGCCATCCATCTCGCCGGCGGCGACCCGCTCCGCGTCGTCCCGCGCCATGAGCGCGAAGTTCTCCGGCAGCACGATGAGTTCGGCGCCCTGGGCCGCGGCCTTGGCCATGAGCTTGCCCGCTTCCCGCAAATTCACGGTCACGTCGGTGCCTGAGCACATCTGCACGGCGGCGAACTTATGCATCAGTGGACCACCTTGAGGGTGACGATGTCCTCGGGCTGGTCGGCATCTGCTTGCCTGTCGATATGGTCTGAAGGGATACCTAGCGCCACCAGCCAGTCGCCGAGTTCGTCCGCCCAGAGGTTGCCCACGTCGCTGCCGGCGTGCCGGATCACGATGCGTGCCGCGGGATCCGCCAGCCAGTCCGCCACCGCGTCGTGGACCGGCTGCAGTCGGATCAGCTCGCCGCCGCTGCGCGGCAGCGCCCACTGGTCGGCGCTCACGCTGAAGCTGTCCGGATCCGCGGGCGCGTCGGCGAAGACCGCCGGGGGCAGCCACAGCAGCGCGAGGAGCAACAGACGTCTCATGGTTTCCTGCCCGTCGCCGCCGCCGGCGGCGCATCCGGCAGCTTATCGAGCTTGGGGGCATCCCATGAGCCGGTGAGGTGGTAGCGCACTTCCCCTGCCTTGGTGAGAGGCTTCTTGAATATCTCCGTGAGCAGGAACACCACTGCCCCCACCCCCACGCCGGCCGCCAGCGCGCCCACCACGGGCAGCGTGGAACCGACGCTCGCGTCCACGATCAGGGCCTCGTCGAAATCGCGCTTGGCGAGGCCGATGCGCCCCACCAGATGGATGCTGGCGGCAGGCCCCTTCATCTGCAGGTTCTGGGTGTAGGCATCGCCGTCCTGCACGGTGAAGTCCCCTTCTATGCTGTCGTAACCGAAGCCCTTGGCGAACACATCGCTGAAGTTGAGCAGGATGCGCCGCGGCAGGGCGTTCAGGCTCAAGAGTCCGAACACACGTCCCGCGCCGGGCTGCACCTCCTTCAGCTGGCCGTCCTCGAGCTTCACGTGGATGCTGCCCGCGAGGCTGCGTGTCACGTCACCCATGGGGCTATCCTCCCAGTTGAGGGAAGCCACGATGCTGCCGTGGTCGCCGGTGATGCCCGGGTCATACCCCAGGGCCTGCAGCGACTTCTCCACATTGGTGCTCTCCACGTCCGCGTTGAGGGCGGTCCGTTGCTGGCCCGCCGGCGTCACGGTCCAGGTGCCGTCGCCGGTGATGCTGAACGTGGGCGCCGCCGCCTTGAGGTCCTCCAGCGCCACGCCATCGGCCTTAGGCACAAGCGCGAGCCCCACGTTGTCCAGCACCATGCCGCCATAGCGCAGGCGCTTGCTGGAGAAGCGCAACGCCGGGATGCTGCGCGGATCGTAGCGCACTTCGGAAGGCCCGGCGGCCTTCGCTTGTTTCGCCGCATCCTTCGCCGTCGGCACCGCCGGTGCCGGGTTGCCGAAGTCGGCCCGGTCCATGTCGAGCACGATGGGATGGGTCGCGTCCACGGCGGCGGGCACGTCGAACTTGCCTGCCAGCGGCTGGCTGTCGACGCGGCCCTGCCAGCCCTCATCGTTGCGCTGCACCGAGAGGTGCATCTGGTCCACGCTCTGGCCGAAGGCCGCCACGTGGCCCACGTCCAGGTCCACGCTGTGCAGGATGTCCGGCATGCCGTTGCCGCGCGCCGTGGCCGGCGCCACCTCGGTCTGATCGCCGGAGACCGGCAGCACCTGCTTCCACTCGTCCCAGATGAAGGACGGCAGGTAGCCGCTCACTTCCAGGCCGGGTGTCGCGGGACGCGCCGCGGTGCCGGCACCGATGCGCAGCTCCCCCCGATCGAAGGCGAGACTGCCGTCTCCCTTGGGCGCGAGGGCAAGCAGCAGCCCAAGCTCGTTGCCGTAGCTGGCGACGTAATCGAAGTCATCCGCCTCATCGAACTTCATGTTCAGCCTGGACGGCTGCGGCTCCGTCGCCGCTTTGGAGAAAGGGGCCGGCAGGGCGATGGCGAGGCCGGTGAGATCAGACCGGATCGTGAGGTTGAGGCCGGCGTTGCCCAGACCCCCCTGCAGCGGCAGCTTGCCGTCCATCTGCCAAGGGGTGCCGCCCGTGAGCCAGCGCTCGGAACCATGCCCGATGAGCGTGGCCAGGCCCGCCGCCGTGACGATACCGCGGGCGGTGAGCGTGCTGGCGCTGCCGCGGTCAGTGTGGGGTGTGCGGATGGCGAAGCTGAGCGGCCCGCCGAGAGCCATGCCGCGCACGCCCTGGGTGGCGAAACCATACTTGCCGAAGTCGAGGTCCCCTTCCAGGCGCTCCGCCGTCAGCGCTGGGATGTCGGTGAACCCGACGCTGACCTGGTGCAGCGTGACGTTGCCCTGGAGGCGGTAACGTTCCAGCTGCGTGAGCGGCAGGTAGATGTGCACCGCTGCGTCCATGTCGCCCTTGGCCGAGAGGCCGTCGAGGTAACCCGCCAAGGTCTCCTTGAGCGGACCGCTGCGCAGGAAGTCGAGGCCGTGGGAGGCGTCGCCGCGGGCGGTACCATCCACTTCCAGCACGCCGCTCGCCAGCTCCTTGAACTCTGCGGTGCCGCCCGTGAGGATGAGCCCGTTGTAGCTGCCACCCGTGAGCTTGGCCGTGAGGCCCTGGTCCAGGAAGCGCACGTCCGCGGAGTAATCCTTCACGGCGGGCCAGCCCGGCATATAGTCCAGCTCGCCGTGCTCGACGTGGAAGCGGATGTCGAAGGTGCCGCCCTTGTCATCCGGGTAGGGGAAGTCCGAGGTCGTGCCGTGGATGTCCACGCTGCCGGTCGTGACCTGGCCGCTCTTGATGGAATCGTCGAGCCACTTCACCACTTCCTTGGGCATGATGCCGACCGGGAAATAGGTGGACTTATTGCGCGCATCGGCCCGGTCCACGTCAGCGTGGATGTCCAGTGTCGGCGCGCCGCCGTCCGCCGGGAACCCCATGGCCACGCGGCCGTGTGCCGCGGCATCGGCGTTGGCGACCTTGAAGGAATCAGCTGCCACGCGCCAGCCGGCGGCATCGTGGGTGACGGCGACCATCAGGTCCGCCGAATCCGCGTGCATCTCGGTGCGGAACAGTGGCCGGAAATCGACGTTGGCGTTGCGGGCCGCGAGCTGCACCTGGCCGCCGCTCACCGCGAGATCCGCATCCCCATCCATGCCGGAGAAACCGGGCCAACCCTCGTTGGCGCGCACACCCAAATCCTGGAAGGCCGCCTTCACCGACCAGTCCTGCAATGCCTTTCCGTCCCAACGCGCCTTGAAGGTCAGGCCCGAGATGTCGCCGGTGGGGTTGTAGGCATGCAGTCGCCGTAGCGCATCGTCGGTGCCGGTGCCGAGCACTGCCGGCATCCACTGCGCGAGGGCAGTGAGGTCCTGCAACCGGAGGAAGCCTGCATCGCCGGACCAGCGGTCACCGTCCGTGCCGGAAGCGTATTCGAGATCGAGATCGCTCACGGGCCAGCCGGAAGCGCCGTACTGCAGATGGAGCTTGCGTCCTTCGAGACGCCAGCCCGTATCCTTGCGCTGCCAGCTGAACTTGCCCTGCAGGGATCCCAGGGCTGGCCCCGGGACAGTGGCGCGCTTCAGGTCGCGGCCGATGAGATCGAGATCGGCATGCTGCAGGCCGCCCTGCTGTCCGTCGGCTCTGGCATCCAGGTCGAGGCTGCCGCTCGTGAAGGTGTCCTGCACGGATGCGGGACCGTAGCTCAACCAGCGCCTGAGCTGCAAGCCGGTGCCATGCAACTCCGCGTGCCAGTCCCAGAGCGCGGGCTCGATGCCCTGCCCCTTGATGTCGGCCTCGAACTTGAGCCCGTGGCCGAATTCCACCGGCAGCTGCATGTTGCCCTGCAGGCGATGGTCATCCGCGCTGTTGTCGACGCTGAGGTTGAGGTGCTGGAACACCGCCGGACCCCCGTTCCGCGCATCGAACAGCGTGAGCTGGCCATTCTTGATCGCCACCTCAGCCCTCTGGGAGAATATCTCCTCGAGGCTGCGGCGCCAATCGGTGTCGGTCTTCTGGGCGGCCCCTTCCAGGCCGCGCACGTCATAGCTGCCGTCCGCCTCCCGCTCCACTTCCACGCGCGGCGCCACCAACACCACCCGGTCAGGGCGCGGCAGCTGCCCGTGCAGCAGGCTCTTCAGGGCCAGGCCGAGCCTGATCTCCTGGGCCGCCACCACCACCCGCTGCCGGTCACGGCTGAGGATGCGCACGTCCTCCAGCGCCATCTCCGGCCCGTGCCAGCCCCACTCGGCGGTCATGGCGTGGATCTCCACCGGATGCTGCAGTGCGGTGCTGGCCCACTGCTCCACCTGGGCACGGTAGCCCGGCACCAGCGGCGTGAGCAGCCGGAACAGGCCCGCCAGCGCCGCCAGCAGGATCACCAGGGCGGCGAACACCCCGGCGCTCCATTTCCAGAGGCGGCGCTTCCAGTTCATCAGATGGGCACCACGTCGAACTGTTCCTGCGTATATAAGGATTCGACCTGCAGGCGGATGGGCTTGCCGGCCTGGGCCGAGACTTCCGCCAGGGCCACGGACTCCTGGTCCAGCAGGAGGTCCACCACTTCCTGCGCAGCCAGTACCCGAAGTTCCTGGGAATCAACCTGGCGCGTGGCGCGCAGGAGCTCGCGGAACACGTCGTAGCACACCGTCTCGGCGGTCTTGATGGAACCGCGCCCCTGGCATGCGGGACAGGGCTCGCAGAGCACGTGTTCCAGGCTTTCGCGGGTGCGCTTACGGGTCATCTCGACGAGGCCGAGAGCCGACACGGCCGTCACCTGGCTCTTGGCGTGGTCCTTGGCGAGCGCCTGCTGCAGCGCTTCCAGCACCGACTCCTTGTGGCTCTCCTCGTCCATGTCGATGAAATCGATGATGATGATGCCGCCGAGGTTGCGCAGGCGAAGCTGGCGCGCGATGGCCTGGGTGGCTTCCATGTTGGTCTTGAGGATGGTGTCCTCGAGGGTGCTCTTGCCCACGTAAGCGCCGGTGTTCACGTCGATGGTGGTCATCGCCTCGGTCTGGTCGATGACCAGATGGCCGCCGGACTTCAGCGGCACCTTGCGCTCCAGCGCCCGCTGTATCTCCTCCTCGATGCCATGCTGCTCGAAGATGGGTTTGGGCCCCGCATGCACGCCGATGCGCGCGCCCATGCCGGGGATGAACATGTCCGTGAACTGGCGCATGCGCTCCGCGGTCTCGCCGGAATCCACCTGCACGGTGTGCACCTGCTCGCCCGAGAGGTCGCGCAGGATGCGCACCGCCAGCGGGAGGTCCTCGTGCACCCGCTCGCCGGAGCGGGCCTTGGAGCCCGCCTCGCGCACGCTCTCCCACAGCTTGTTCAGGAACAGCATGTCGGCACGCAGGGCCTCGGGCTCCGCACCTTCGGCGGCGGTGCGGGCGATGTAGCCGCCCGGCGCGAGTCCCGATGCGTAGCCCTCGATGTGCGACTTGAGGCGCACCCGCTCCGCCTCATCCTCGATGCGCGCCGAGAGGCCGATGCCGTGGCCCTCGGGCATGTAGACGAGATAGCGGGAAGGGATGCTGACGCGGGTGGTGAGACGTGCGCCCTTGCTGCCGAGCGGGTCCTTCAACACCTGCACCATGAGTTCCTGGCCTTCGTGCAGCAGCTCGCGGATATCCGGCGCAGGCGGATGGGCTTCCGGGTCTGCGCCGGCGGCATGGCCCTGGGGGCGGCTGATGTCGGCGGCATGCAGGAAAGCAGTGCGCGCGAGACCGAGTTCCACGAAGGCGGCCTGCATGCCCGGCAGCACCCGCGTCACGGTGCCCTTGTATATGTTGCCCACCAGCCCGCGGCGGCGCGTGCGCTCGACGTAGATCTCCTGCAATACGCCGCTTTCCACTAACGCCACCCGGGTCTCCCGCGGGGTGACGTTGATCAGGATCTCGCTCATGTGACTGCTCTGATTTAAGGGTTGAGGGGTGGCGAGTCGCGCCGACTCGTCACTCCTTAAACCTCATGCTTCAGAGCAAGCGCACGCCCGCTTTCTGCAGCAGCGCCGCGGTCTCGAAGAGCGGCAGACCCATGACGCCGCTGTAGCTCCCTTCCAGGCGCTCGACGAACATCCCGCCGAGGCCCTGGATGCCGTAGGCGCCGGCCTTGTCCCGGGGCTCACCGCTCTGCCAATAGGCTTCGGCTTCCTGGGAGGAGAGGGTCCGGAACCGCACACGGCTCTCGCTCAAGGCCATGTCTAGGCTGCCGGTCTGCCACAGGGCCACAGCCGATAATACTTGATGCCCGCGCCCCGAGAGCCGGGCCAGCATCGCCAGGGCGCCCTCCCGGTCCCTGGGCTTGCCGAGGATGGCTCCATCCACCACCACCGCCGTATCCCCCGCCAGGATAGGCAGTCCCGGCCTGGCGATGAGCCCTGCCGCGGTCTCGGCCTTGAGGCGGGCGATGCGCCCGACATAATCCGCTGGAGCCTCGCCGGACTTGGGGGTCTCATCCACGTCCACCGCCACCACCTCGAAGCGCAGGCCCAGTTGCTCCAGCAACTGCTTGCGGCGTGGCGAGGCGGAGGCGAGGTAGAACTGGATGTCCATCAGGCCCGATGGTACGGATGGTTCTTGAGGATGGACCAGGCTCTATATAACTGTTCCGCCACCACCACCCGCACCAGGCCATGGGGCAGCGTGAGAGGGGAGAGGGACCACTTGAGGCTGGCCTTGGCGCTGCACTCGGGCGCGAGGCCGTCGGGCCCGCCCACCAGCAGCGCCTGGTCGCGGCCCTCCTGCAACCAGCCGTTCAGGAGCTTCGCCAGGGCTTCGGTGTCGAGCGGCTTGCCGCGCACTTCCAGGGCGGTGATGCCTGCGCCTTCCGGCAGGGCCGCCAGCATCTTCGTGCCCTCCTCCTGCATGGCCTTGCGCGCATCGCCGCCGGCGCGGGATGCCCCCAGCGGGATCTCCTTCAGCAAGAGCCTGCACTCGGGCGGCATGCGCCCGGCGTAGTCGTCGAAACCCTGGCTGATCCAGGACGGCATCTTGGTGCCGGCGGCGATGAGATGGATGCGCACGGGGTGCCGCGCGTCAGGTGCCGGCGGCCTTGTTCATGTCGGGCAGCCAGAGCTTCTCCAGGTTGTAGAAGTCGCGCACCTGCGGGCGCATCACGTGCAGCACCACGTCGCCGATGTCCACCAGCACCCATTCGCCACCCTGCTCGCCTTCCACGCCCATGGGCTTCACGCCCTTCTCGCGCACTGCGTCGAGCGCGTTGCGCGCCAGGGACTTCACGTGACGGTCCGAGGTGCCGCTCACGATCACCATGAAGTCGGTGATGGCGGTCATGCCGCGCACGTCCAGCACGCGGATGTCCACGCCCTTCATGTCCTCCAGGGCGGCCACCACCAGGTCCTTCAGCTTCTCGGGTTTCATGCTCTTACCTCATGCATAGCAATGCGAATCCTGTATGTAGGCGCGTACCGACTCGGGCACGAGGTAGCGCACGTCGCCGCCCCGGGCCAGCGTCTCCCGCACCTGGGTGGAGGAGATCTCGAGCTGCGTGACCGGCTGCAGCAGCACCTGCCCCGCGGTCCCGATCAAATCCTCGGCCTTGCGCTCCCGCAACACCTCGGCGATCTCGCCGCCGGTCTGCAGCGTCCAGCCCGGGCGGTGGGCCACCGCCACGTGGGCCAATGCGAATATCTCGCGCCAGCGGTGCCAGCCTGGGAAGCCCAGGAAGGCATCCATCCCCACCACCAGCACCAGCGCATCCGTGGGGTGCTCGCGGCGCAGTCCCGTGAGCGTGTCCACGGTGTAGGACGGCGCGGCGGTCTTGATCTCCCGCTCATCCACCTGGAAACGCGGCTCGTCCCGCACCGCCGCCCGCAACATTGCCAGGCGCTGCGCGGCGGAAGCCGCCGGCGCGCCGCGATGAGGCGGCTGGCCGGAGGGGATGAAACGCATGCTGTCCAGGGAGAGCGCGTCGAGGATCTCGAGCGCGGGCCGGAGGTGGCCGAAGTGGATGGGGTCGAAGCTGCCCCCGAAGATTCCGATCTTTCTCATCCGCTGCCGCGGCACTCCTAATCTATCGGCCGGCGTTACCGCCCGCCATCGATGTGGTCAATTGTAGCAGTTCGTCCCAGGGGCTCCCCTGGGCGCGGCCTTTCATGACCCGGTCCGCATGCAACCCGCGCTTCAGGAGCCGCTGCCACCCCAAGGCCCTGCGGCGTTTCAGGGCCGACTGCACCAGGGGGCGGCGCCGTTCCCATATGCCGGCCAGGGCCCGCTGCGGGGGCGCACCCGCCTCGATCTCGATGGAGAGGGAGGCCAGTTCCTTGATCTGGCGCAGGAGCGCCCCCAGGATCATCACCGGCTCCTCGCCTTCCGCCTGCAGGCCTTCCAGCACGCGCACGGTGCGCGGCACGTCGCCCGCCAGGGCCGCATCCACCAGCTTGAAGGCGTCGTAGCGGGCGCTGTCCGTCACCGCCTCCGCCACCGCTTCCGCATCCAGCATGCCGGGCCCGCGCAGGAGCGCGAGCTTGTCCACTTCCTGGGCCGCGGCCAGCAGATTGCCCTCCACCCGGCCGCTGATGAGCGTCACCGCGTCGGGCGTGGCCTCGAAACCCTTGGCTCTAAGGCGCTGGCGCACCCAGGCCGGCACTTCCGCGGGCGCGACGGGCCAGACCTGCACCATGAGGCCCGCGCGTTCCAGCGCCTGGGCCCAGACCGGGTTGCCTTCCAACTTGTCCTCGGCGATCACCATCAGCAGCGTATCCGGCGCCGGGTCCTTGGCGTAGGTACCGAGCGCCTCGGCGCCCTGGGTGCCGGGCTTCCCCGTCGGTAGGCGCAGCTCGATGATGCGCTTGGAAGCGAACAGCGAGAGGCTGGCACCGGCGGTGAGCAGGCCGTTCCAGTCGAAGCCCCGCTCCGCCACGAACACCTCGCGGTCGGTGTAGCCCTGGGCGCGCGCGGTCTTGCGGATGAGGTCCGCGCTCTCCTCCCGCTGCAGGGGCTCGTCGCCGGCGATGAGCACCACCGCCGGCAGGTTCCCCTTCAGTTGCGATGCCAGCCTGTCAGGCCCTGACTTCACGCGGTCCACCCATGGTCTTGCGCAAGATGGCCACGATGATAGCGCAGAGCGCCAGGCACCAGACGATGAGCGCGCCGCTCGGCAGGTCGAAGACCGTGGAAAGCACCAGGCCCGCCGCGTAGGCCACAACGCCGATGCCGAAAGCCACGGCCAGACCGCGTTTCTCCGGCAGGCCGCGGGCACCCAGGGCCGGCATGATGAGGCTGGCGAACACCAGGTACACGCCGACGAGCTGCACCGAGGCGGTGACCGCCAGGGCGAACAGCACGTAGAAGCCGATGCGGCCGAGGCGCTTGCCGAGGCCGAACCAGGCGCCGAGGATCAGCGCGTACAGCACCGCCACCGGGATCAGGCTCTTCAGGCTCACCCACAGGATCTGGCCCACCAGGAGGTCCTTCAGGTGCTCGCCGCCCTCGGGATTGTCCGAGAGCAGGAGGATGCTGCCGGTGGCGGCCAGCGCGAACAGACCACCGATGAGCGCCTCCTGAACCTCGGGGAACTTCCTCTCGGTCCAGGTGAGCAGGAGCGCGCCCAGCAGCGCTGCGACGCCCGCCGCCACCTGCACGCCCCAACCGCCATCACCGCCCCAGTGCAGCATGCCGGCGGCGATGACGCCCAAGCCCGCCACCTGGGCGATGGCGAGGTCGATGAAGATGATGCCCTTGTTCAGCACTTCACGGCCCATGGGCACGTGGGTGACGAGCACCAGCACGCCGGCGACGAGGGCCGGCCCGACGATGGAGAGGGTCGAGAGGTCGAAGCTCATTTCCCGCCTCCATGCAGCTTGAGGAGCTGGGCGAGCATCAGGTCGTAGAACTGGAACAGGTCCTTGTCGTTGTCGGCGCCCACGGTGTCGGGGATCACGGCCTTCGGGATGCCGCCGCGATCGGCCAGCCACTCCGGTGCCTGTTCGTCTTCATATGGCGTGTAGATGATGCCGGCCACGCCCTCACCCTTGATCTTGGCGAGGAGTTCGGCGAGATGGCTCGGGCTAGGCGGGATGCCAGGCTTCGGTTCCAGGAAGCCGACCGCATCTATCCCCAGCCAGTTCTGCATGTAGACCCAGCCGTCGTGGTAGGCGATCACTTTCATGCCCTTCAGGGGCGTCGCCTCTTGCTGCCACTTGGCGAGTGCCGCGTCCCAGCGGCCTTTGAAGTCCGCGTAACGCTTCTGGTAGTCCGCCGCGTTGGAGGGGTCGAGCTGGGCCAGGCGCTTCGCCAGTTCCCCCGCCACCGCTCCGATGTTGCGCGGATCGGTCTGGAAGTGAGGGTTGCCGTAGGGATGGATGTCGCCCTGGGCGCGGTCGACGCTGGTCGGCACCTGCAGCAGCTGCACCGACTGGGAGGCGTCCAGGAAGCCGGGCTGGCCCGGCTGCACCGTGTCGCGGGCGCCCTGCTGCATCAGCACCGGCAGCCAGCCCACTTCCAGGTCCGCGCCGTTGCAGACCACGAGGTCGGCCTTGCGCATGGCGGAGATGAGGCTGGGGCGCGCCTGGATGAAGTGCGGGTCGTTGAAGGCGCCGCTGGCGGTGGTCACGCTGACGTGGCTGCCGCCCACTTCCGCGAGCAGGGACGTCCAGTGGGGCTCGCAGGAGAAGGCGTTGAGGTCGGCGAAAGCCGGGGCCGAGAACGGCAGCACCAGCGCCAGTATCAGGTATCTAAGAGATTTCATGTTTGCGATCCTCGTTGGAAATCAGAACGTGTGCGCCGGATGGGCGCCCATGGCCACGATGTACTGCAGCATCACCTCGTTGGCGGGCTTCAGGCCCGATTCATCGCGGTTGAACTGCAGCCGGATGCGGCTGAACTCGGAGTTGGAGAAGTCGATCATGGCGCTCTCCCGGTGCGGCGTGAACGCATTGCCGAGGAGCTGTGCCGGCTGGTACAGACCGGCGACGGTGTTGTCGCTGCTCATGCGGTCGTAGCGCAGGCCGAAACGCCATTGCGGCATCCACTGGTATGCGCCCTGCACGTACCAGCCCGATGCGTTGCCGGAATAGGCGCTCCCGCCGGTGCAGGCGCTCCCGACCGGGCAGGGGTTGGCGGAGACACTGCCCTTCTCGCTGCGGTGCAGGTATTCCGCCTGGAACACGAAGTTCTTCTCATAGAAGTTGCCGTGGGGCGCCCACTTCCAGACGAAGTCTGCCCCGGCGATGTCGGAGGTGCCGGTGAACACCGGGCCGTCCAGCTGGCTCGCATCCGAGAAGTCCGGATCCTGGCTCCCCAGCGAAGGCCGGTTCACCGAGCGGGCCGAGAGGTAGGACAGGCCGGCGAACCAGGTGCTGCTGTCGCCCACATCCTGGCTCATCTTCATGAACAAGGAACTCGCGCCGTTGCCGCTGTGGCCGGCACCGCCTGCTGGATAGTGGTCGCCGCTGAAGGCCTCGGCGCCGAACAGGAGGTATGTGTCGGTGGGCGCGAGCCAGGTGGCCTGCACGCCGGGGTCGCTGTACTGGGTGTTGAGGAAGGCCTCGTACACCAAGGGCTGGTCCACGAAGTCCCAGACGTGGGCATGGCGTGCGTTCTGGTAACCGAAGGCGGAGAAGAACTTGCCGGCGGTCATCTGCAGGCCGTAGGGCATGGCGATGGTCTGCAGGTAAGCCAGCTCCACCTCCGCCGTGTCCTCGCCGTGGCTCTCATGGAAGGAGATGGCGCCGAAGCCCGTGAACAGGTTGTCGAAGTTGGAGGCGAGGTCCAGTTCCGACTCGCCCAGGCCGAAGCCCTGGGGCGGCAGGCCTGCGTCCTCGCCCAGCATGAAGCCCGGCATCTGCCGGTGCCCGGCCTCGGTGGGGTAGCTCGCCCAGGTGCCGTTCAGCACCAGGCTCACGCCAGGGTTGAAGGCGTTGCCCCCGGTCTGGGGCGCGGCCTGGGCCGCGCCGCACGCGGCCAGGCCGAACGCGAACGCGATGGATGATCTGATACGCATGGTATTTCTCCGTCATGGATGTCGACGCGATCCGCGTCGCTCATCGAGCGGCGCGGACGTCCTCAAGGGAACTCAGGCGTGGACGACGGAGGGTGGTGCGCGGCTGGAGGGCTGACGGAGGATGCCCGCTTCGGCGGGCCGGACGAGGACGGACCGCGGCGCTTCGATGGGCGCCGCGGGAGGAAGCGAAAGGGAAGCCAAGCCCGGCAGGCCGGGTGAATGGGCACCCAGCATGCAGTAGCCGCAAGTCAGGTCCGATTGCCCGATCGGATGGCTCGCCTGGTGCGCCGGCAGGCCGAGCTGCACCGCCAGGAACAGGAACATCACCGCCAACCACAGCCCGCGCAGTCGCTGCGCGATGCGGCCGAGACGGTGGGGATTCAGGTTCCGGTTCATGGGGGCGATGTTACACCGGCGGCGGCGCGCTTGCAGGTGCCGGCACCGCGAGCGTAGCGGGCGACGGCGAGGCCAGGGCCGGCGCAGCATGGGTGGAAGCGCCGGGGAAGGAGTAGACCGGGGCCACGTTCTTGGCAGCGGCCACCACCCTGAAGATGATGAACTGGGAGACATCCTTGGCGATGGCCTTGTTCAAGTTGTCTTCCTGCTCCTCGTTGGTGATGGCGTTGGAATTGCTGTAGGCATAGTTGCGGGTCAGGGTCACGATCTGCGGCTGAATCACCGTCACATTGTCCACCGTCATCGCGAACTCCACCCGTGTGATCAGCTCGTACTCCAGCGCCACGCCGCGCCGGTCGATGGCGATCGGCCGGTTCTCATGCGAGACGTTGATGATGCTCAAGGTGGTGGTGGCCCCGGTGGGGTCCGTCGTCACCTCGGTATCGTCCGACGCCAGGCCCCGGCGCAGCTCCCGCAGCAAGTCCCCGTTCCCGCCGGGGGCCGCGATGTAGATGCGCTGCATCTGCGGCGGCAGGTCCGGCGCCTGGCGCAGGTGGAAGCCACAGGCCGTCAACAGCACCATGAGCAGGAGAGCTGCAGGCGTGGAGACTCTCACGCAGCCACCACGTTCACGAGCTTGCCCGGTACCACCACGACCTTCTTCACATCCTTGCCTTGGACGAAGGGCAGCACGGAAGGTTCCGTGAGGGCGGCCTTTTCTATGTCTTCCCGGGTCGCAGTCGCCGGCACCCGGATCTTGCCCCGCAGCTTGCCGTTCACCTGCACCACGAGTTCCAGGGTGTCCCGCTTGAGGGCCGACGGGTCCGGCGCAGGCCAGCGCTGGGCCATGACCGAGCCCTCCCGGCCCAGGCCACGCCATAGGCTCTCGGCGACATGGGGCACGATGGGCGCGAGCATCAGCACGATGCCCTCCAGGGCCTCCTGGCGCACCGCCTGGTCCTGGGGTCCCGTGCCTGCGGCGCGGGTCACCGCGTTCAACAGCTCCATCACCGCGGCGATGGCGGTGTTGAAGGTATAGCGGCGGCCGATGTCGTCCCCCACCTTGGCGAGGGCCTCGTGCAGCTGACGGCGCAGGGTCCGCTGGCCTTCATCGAGCGCCGCGCTATCCAGCGCCGGAGCGCCGCCCGCCGCCCGGTGCTCGGCCACGGCCTTCCACAGCCGTTTCAGG
The DNA here is from genome assembly GCA_964584665.1 of uncultured Gammaproteobacteria bacterium. Lineage (GTDB taxonomy): Bacteria > Pseudomonadota > Gammaproteobacteria > Natronospirales > REEB76 > DASUBN01. The sequence goes on along the minus strand of CAZPAO010000004.1, from coordinate 49,344 downwards.
AAGCGCTGCGCACCTTCCACGCCGCTCTCGGACCACTCGAGCGTGAGTTCCGGCGGCGCCGCGAACATCATGAACAGGCGGACGGTGTCCGCGCCGTACTTCTCCACCAGCATCTGCGGGTCGACGCCGTTGTTCTTGGACTTGGACATGGTGCCGAGCCCGTCATACTGCACCGGCTTGCCGTCGGCCTTGAGGATGGCGCCGCTCACGCGGCCGTCCACATCGTGCTGCAACTCCACCTCGTCCGGGCTGTAGTAGGTGAGGCTGCCCGCTGCGCCCTTGCGCAGGAAGATGTGGTTCAACACCATGCCCTGGGTCAGCAGGTTGGTGAAGGGTTCGTCGAACTTCAACAGCCCCATGTCGCGCATGACCTTGGTCCAGAAGCGCGAGTACAGGAGGTGCAGGATGGCGTGCTCGATGCCGCCGATGTACTGGTCCACCGGCAGCCAGTCGTTGACGCGCTGGTCCACCATGGCCGCATCTTCGTCGCGGCAGGCGTAGCGCATGAAGTACCAGGACGAGTCCACGAAGGTGTCCATGGTGTCGGTCTCGCGGCGCGCCGGCTTGCCGCATTTCGGACAGGCGCACTCCACGAAGGGCTTGTACTTGTTGAGCGGGTTGCCGCTGCCGTCCGGCGCGAGGTCCTCCGGCAGCACCACCGGCAGGTCCGCATCCGGCACCGGCACGTCGCCGCAGCCGTCGCAGTGGATGAGCGGGATCGGGCAGCCCCAGTAGCGCTGGCGCGAGATGCCCCAGTCGCGCAGGCGGTACTGCACCCGTTTCTGGCCGAGCCCCTTGGCGGCCAGGTCCGCGGCGATGGCATCCACGCCCGCCCCGAAGCCGAGGCCGTCGTACTTGCCGGAGTTGCACAGCACCCCATCCTTGGCGATCAGCAGGTCGGCGAGCGAGCCGGGTTGGACCGCCTGGCCGTCCTTCGCCCGGACCACCACCCGTATGGGCAGGTCATATTTCGTGGCGAACTCGAAGTCGCGCTCGTCATGGGCTGGCACCGCCATCACCGCGCCCTCGCCATAGGCCATGAGCACGTAGTTGGCGACCCATACCGGCAACGCTGCCCCCGTGAGCGGGTGCTTGACCGTGAGCGCGGTCGGCACGCCCTTCTTCTCCTGGGTCGCGAGTTCCGCTTCGGTGACGCCGCCCTTGCGGCACTCCTCCACGAAAGCGGCGACCTTGGGATCGAGCGCGGCAGCCTTGGCCGCCAGCGGATGCTCCGCGGCCACCGCCACGTAGGTGGCGCCCATCAGGGTGTCGGCACGTGTGGTGAACACCTTGAGCACGCCGTCCGAACCCTGGTGATCATAGGGGAAGCCGATCTCCACGCCCACGCTCTTGCCGATCCAGTTGGCCTGCATGGTCTTGACCCGCTCCGGCCAACCCGGCAGCTTATCCAGCGCGCCCAGGAGTTCGTCGGCGTAGTCGGTGATCTTGAGGTAGTACATCGGTATCTCGCGCTTCTCCACCAGCGCGCCGGTGCGCCAGCCGCGTCCGTCGATGACCTGCTCGTTGGCGAGCACGGTCTGGTCCACCGGGTCCCAGTTCACGGTGCCGGTCTTCTTGTAGGCGATGCCCTTCTCCAGCATGCGCAGGAACAGCCACTGGTTCCACTTGTAGTACTTGGGATGGCAGGTGGCCACCTCTCGTTCCCAGTCGATGGCGAAGCCCAGCGACTTCAGCTGCATGCGCATGTAGTCGATGTTGTCGTAGGTCCACTTGGCGGGCGGCACCTTGTTCTTGATGGCGGCGTTCTCAGCCGGCAGGCCGAAGGCGTCCCAGCCCATGGGCTGCAGCACGTTGCGCCCGTTCATGCGCTGGTAGCGGGTGATCACGTCGCCGATGGTGTAGTTGCGCACGTGGCCCATGTGCAGGCGGCCCGAAGGATAGGGCAGCATGCACAGGCAGTAGTATTTCTCGCCCAGGGCATCCTCGCGGGCGCGGTCCGCACCCGACCGTTCCCACAGGGCGCGGGCCTCGGCTTCCACGTGAGCCGGCTGGTAACTCTCCTGCATCGTCTCGCTCACTGGACCTTCCCCTCCGTCGCATCAGCCGTGACCAGGAACACTGCTGTCATGATGGCATACCAGCCCAGGGTCACCGAATGGATGAACATGGTCTCGGTGAGACCGAACAGGGCGAATCCCACCGGCAGCATCAGTCCGGCCAGGCAGGCGCCCATGCGCACCGGATCCGGGCTGCGCAGGCCGCAGCTGAAGAGCCAGGCCGGCACGCCGAGGAACAGCAGCAGCGCCAGGAGGCCCAGCAGGCCGCGGCTGGACAGCGCGTCCAGGTATTCGTTATGGGGATGGTCGTAGACCGCCACCACCGGCGGCGCCGTGTTGGCCTCGACCCGCTGCCGGGCCTCGGTCATGTAGGCGCCGGTGCCCACGCCCAGGAGTGGTGCATGGCGGAACATATCCCAGGCCACGGACCACATCTGCAGCCGTTCGGCCACGGAGGCATGCGCCAGCACCGCATAGCTGTATTCGCCGACGAAGGACTCCACGGGCACCAGCAGGATGCGGCTGTGGGCCGGGACGACCACGGTCACCCCATCGCTGAACTGGCGCGGCGCGACCATGTCCACATGCACGTACTTCCGGGTGTGGAACCGGTGCAGGCTGCGGCCGCCATGGCCGAACTTCACGCCGCCCTTGCCCATCACCAACCACCGCGTCTCGGCACGGCCTGCATCCACGCGTGGATAGCGCGGGAACCGGATGCTGGCCTTGGCGGGGCCGGGATTGTAGAGCACCAGCACCCCAGTGCCCGTACAGCCGTATCTCCGTTGCAGCACGAGCGCGCTCGAACGTCTCATCTTGGCGACGCTGATCTTGATCGCAGGCGGAGCCGCCTGCACCGCTCCGGATGCCCATATGCCGAGCAGTGTCACGTCATCCAGGCAATGCAAGGGATGTCCGAATTTCGCGATGCTGTCCTGGATACGGAGATAGGCCCGGGTCTGCACCACCCCGCTGGCGATGCGTTCGCGCACGTGGGCCTGGGGCAGGAAGTAGAGGCCGGCGAAGAGCGCTACGATGACCACGGCGCCCGCCAGCACCGCGCGCGGGTGCAGCAGATGCCGGGCGGTGAGGAACAGGATCAATAGCACCGGCAACGCGATCCAGCCGCCGCGGGCGCCCGACAGGAAGCAGGCGGATAATCCCGCCAGCACGCACAGCGCCACCAGCCAGGGGCCGAGACGCGGCAAGCGCTGGTCGATGAACACATAGCCCGCGGCGAAGGTGAAGGTGAGCAGCGCCGAGAGATCACCCAGCAGGATGGCCGCGTTGCTGTCGGTGTTGGCGGTCAGCAGGCCGGCGCCGGCGCCGCCCGCGATGCGTTCCCAGGCCGCATCCGCGCCCAGGGCCAAGGCGCCCAGACCGAGGCCCGCCCATATCAGCGCTGCGGGAGGCCGATACCGCTTCAAGGCCATCAGCGCCGGCAGCACGAACAGCAGGCGGAGATAGCGCCCCAGGAGCCGGAAACCCGCGTCGGTCTGGTGACCGAACTCGAAGGCCAGCAAGCCCGCCACGAAGAAGAATGCGAAGACAGCCACGTACGCCCACTCGCGGCGCGTGAGGCCCGCCCTGAAACCGTTGCGTACCCAGGCGGTGAGACCGATGACAAGCAAGAGGAGCAGGCTCAGGCTGTCGCTGCGGTCCACCAGCAGGCAGGCGGCGGGGAACAGCAGCACCACCGCCGCCACCGTGAGGCGCATGACGTGGTCGGCGTGGCCTTCACCATCCCCGCGCTTCAGCCAGGTGAGGAGCGCCGCCTTGATCTGCAAGAGTTCCTGCTTCATGGCTGCCGCCTTCTGCGGCGGCGCCAACCGAAGAAGACCAGCACCAGGGACGAGCCGCCCACCGCCGGCAGGTCGCCCCACAGGCTCACGGGTGTCGCGCCCGCGAGCGGCTGGACCTCGCCCTTGAGCACGTAGACCTGGTCGGTGGGTGCGGTGCCTTGCACGCGGCCGCGGTCATCCACGATGGCGGTGATGCCGGTGTTGGTGGTGCGCAGCAGCCAGCGGCCGGCCTCGATGGCGCGCAGGCGCGCGATCTCGAGATGCTGGGGCAGTGCGATGGAATCGCCGAACCAGCCGTCGTTGCTCACGTTCACGAGGAAGGCCGCCTGGGGGAGAGCACGCATTATCTCACTGCCGTAGGCATCCTCGTAGCAGATGGATGTGCCGACGGGATAACCCGCCGCCACCAGCAGTTTCTGCTCGGCGGCGCCGGGGCTGAAGCTGGAATACGGCAGGTCCATGTCGCGCAGGAGGTGCTTCACCCACAGCGGCAGGAACTCGAAGTTCTCGCCGAAGGGCACGAGATGCCGCTTGTCGTAGGTGCCGTCACTGGCCCCCAGGCTGATGACGCTGTTGTAGTAGTTCTCGCCGTCATAGGTCGGCACGCCCAGCAGGATATCGCTCCCCTGCTTGCGTGCGTCCTGCTCGAGCGGATCCAGGTATTCGATCTGCACTTCGTCCTGGTAGGCGGGCACCGCCGCCTCCGGCCAGACGATGAGCTTGCTCGACCAATTCGCGTCCGTGAGCTTGCGGTAGAGCTTCAGCGTGGGCTCGAAAGCCGAGGGTTCCCACTTCTGGTCCTGGGGCACGTCGCCCTGGATGAGGCTCACGCTCAAGGGCGGACCCGCGGGATGGGTCCAGCGCAGGGCACCCAGGCCGAAGCCGGCGAGCCATAGGGCCGCGAAAGCAGCGGCCGGGAGCGCGGCCTTGCGCCAGCTCCCGGCCTGCAGCGCTGCCAGCAGCAGGCCGCCGCTCAGGACCACGCAGAAGCTCACGCCGAAGCCGGCGAGATAAGGTGCATAGCCGCTCAGGGCGGAATCCACCTGGCTGTAGGCGAGGTTCAGCCAAGGGAAGCCGGTGAGGAACCAGCCGCGCATCCATTCGAAGAAGGTCCAGGCGGCGGGGAACAGCAGCCAGACCCGCCAGCGTCCGTCCGCGGACCAGGCCGCGGCGAAGCCGCAGGCCGCGGCGGAATACAGGCCCATGATGCAGACCAGCACCAGCACCATGAGACCCGCCGCCAGCGGCGGCACGCCGCCCATGTCGTGCAGGCTGATGTAGATCCAGTGCACGCCGCAGAGGAACTCGCACAGGCCGAACAGGAGGCCGCGCCAGGCGGCGCGGCGCCAGCTTAAGGGGCCGATGAGCCAGAGCAGGCCCGTGAGGCCGAGTATCGCGGCGGGATAGAAGCCGTAAGGGGCGAAGGCCAGCACAGTGAGCGCGCCGAGTGCGGCGGCGGCAGCCTCTCCCATCCAAGTCGCACGCCAGGCCACCGCCAGCGTGGAGATGCGGCGGAAGCTGGCGGCCATGGGGTTCATGCTTCGCTTTCGGCGGCGGGCGGCCTGCGCAACGCTTCCAGGAGATGCAGCCGGCGGCTGTCGGCGCGCAGCACCTTAAAGCGGAAGCCCTCCAGCTCGATCTTCTCGCCACGCTTGGGCAGGTGGCCGAAGGCGTGGGTTACGAGCCCGCCCACGGTCTCGAACTCAGCGTCGCTCAGGGTGGTGCCGAAATACTCGTTGAAATCCTCCACCGGTGTCACCGCCTTCACGGTGTAGCGGCTGTCGGTGTGCTTGAGGATGCGCTGCTCGTCGTCCACGTCGTATTCGTCGTCGATCTCGCCGACGATCTGCTCCAGCACGTCCTCGATGGTGACGAGACCGGCCACGCCGCCGTACTCGTCCGCCACGATGGCCATGTGGTTACGGCTGGCGCGGAACTTCTTGAGCAGGATGTTGAGCCGCATGCTCTCGGGCACGAACGGGGCGGGCCGGAGATACTCGCGCAGGTTGAAGTCGGTCTCGCCGCCCTCGACGAAGTGGTTGAGCAGGTCCTTGGCCAGCACGACGCCGGTGACCTGGTCCCGGTCCTCCCCCACCACCGGGAAGCGCGAATGTCCGGACTCGCTCAGCACCGCCAAAGCCTGGGGCAGGTCCATGTCCTTCTCCAGGGCCACCATCTGGGCGCGCGGGATCATGACGTCGCGCACCTGCATGTCCGCCACCTGCAGCACGCCCTCCAGCATGGTCTGGGCGTCGGCATCGAACAGGTTACGTTCGCGGGCGTCGTTGATGAGTTCCAGCAGCTCTTCGCGGTCGCGGGGCTCGCCGGAGAGGGCTTGGCCGAGGCGCTGGAACCAGGCACGCAGGCCGGGGCTGCCGCTGCTCTGCGGGTCTTGATCGGACATCAAAATGGGCCGTCGGAGGAAGGTCGGAAGCGGATTTTACCAGCAAAATCGCGGGGTTCGGGGGCTTCAGCGGGGTGCGTAGGGGTCCTGGAAGCCCAAGGCCGCCAGGATGCGGGTCTCCAGCGGCTCCATCTCCGCCGCCTGGGCGTCATCCATGTGGTCGTAGCCGAGGAGGTGCAGGCAGCCGTGCACCACCATGTGGGCCCAATGGGCCTCCGGCAGCTTGCCCTGGGCCGCCGCTTCCCGCGCCACCACCGGCGCGCAGATGACGAGGTCCCCCAAGGCCGCCACCGGCACCCCCGCCGGCAGTTCCGCCGGGAAGGAGAGCACGTTGGTGGGACCGGCTTTGTGACGGTATGTGTCGTTCAGCGCGGCGCTCTCCGCCTCCCCGACGATGCGGATGGAGAGTTCAGCTTCCGCGCGCCGCCCTGCCAGGGCGGCTTCTGCCCAGCGGCTGAGGCTCGCGGCATCCGGCACGCCGGCGCTGCCGCTCGCATCCTCCACGTCCACGTCCACTTCGATGCGCGCGCCCATCAGTCCTTGTCGCGCTGTTCGTAGGCGGTGACGATGCGCTGCACCAGCGGGTGGCGTACCACGTCCGCGGCGGTGAAGAAGGTGAAGCTCACGCCCGGCATGTCCCGCAGCAGCTCCACCGCGTCACGCAGGCCCGAGCGCTGAACCCGCGGCAGGTCCACCTGGGTGATGTCACCGGTGACCACCGTGCGCGAACCGAAGCCGATGCGCGTGAGGAACATCTTCATCTGCTCGATGGTGGTGTTCTGGGCCTCGTCCAGGATGATGAAGGCCTCGTTCAGGGTACGGCCGCGCATGAAGGCGAGGGGTGCCACCTCGATGACGCTGCGCTCCATGAGGCGCGTGACCCGCTCGAAGCCGAGCATCTCGTACAGCGCGTCGTAGATGGGTCGGAGGTACGGGTCCACCTTCTGGGTCAGGTCGCCGGGCAGGAAACCCAACCTCTCTCCCGCTTCGACCGCAGGACGCACCAGCACCAGGCGCCGCACCTCGTCGCGGTTGAGCGCCGCCACGGCGCTCGCCACCGCCAGATAGGTCTTGCCGGTGCCGGCGGGGCCGATGCCGAAGTTCAGGTCGTGGGCGGCGATGTTCTGCAGGTAGCGCCGCTGGTTGGCGCCGCGTCCGCGGATGCGGCCCTGCTTGGTATCCAAAGAGGGATCGCCCCCCGGCTCCTCCGGTGCGGGCTTGGCCCGTTCCGCGAGGGAGGACTGGGACAGGCTCATATGGACGGTCTCGCGGCTGATGCGCTCCTTGGCGGTGGCCGCATACAATTCCTTCAGCACCTGCACCGCCGCCTGCACCGTCTCCGGCGCGCCGATGACCCGGAACTGGTTGCCGCGGTTATTGATCTCGATGCCGAGCCGCTGCTCCAGCTGGCGCAGGTGCTCGTCGAACTGGCCGCAGAGGTTGGCGAGCCGCGCGTTGTCCGCAGGTTCCAGCAGGAAGTCGGCGGTGGCAGGGGTATCGCCGGCGGGAGTGCTCATGCCGCTTCCCCGTCCGCCGCGAGACGCCCGCGGTAGGAGTTCATCATGGCCTCGGTCACATCCACCTCCACGAAGCGGCCGATGAGCCGCGCGTCGCCGGGAAAATTCACCCAGCGGTTGCATTCGGTCTTGCCCGCCACTTCGTGCGGGTCACGTTCAGAGAGGCGTTCAACCAGCACCCGCTGGCGGGTGCCGACCTTCGCCCGCATATAATCCTGGCCGAAGCCGTGGATGCGGGCCTGCAGCGCGTCGAGGCGGCGCACCTTCTCCGCATGGGGCACATCGTCCGCATAACCCGCGGCGGGGGTGCCGGGGCGACGGCTGTAGATGAAGATGAAGGACTGGTCCAGGCGCAGTTCCTCCACGAGCTTCAAGGTCGCCTCGAAATCCCGCTCCGTCTCGCCGGGGAAACCGACGATGAAGTCCGAGGACAGACTGATGTCCGGCCGCGCCTCGCGCAGGCGGCGGATCTTGGCTTTGTATTCGAGGGCCGTGTGGCCGCGCTTCATCGCAGCGAGTATGCGGTCCGAGCCGCTCTGCACCGGCAGGTGCAGGTAGCCGGCGAGCTTGGGTTCCTCCGCGTAGGCGCGGATGAGCCGGTCCGAGAACTCGAGCGGATGGGAGGTGGTGAAGCGGATGCGCTCGACGGCGTCCAACGCCGCCACGTATTCGATGAGCAGCGCCAGATCGGCGCTGCCTCCGCCGTGCATGGCGCCGCGGTAACCGTTCACGTTCTGGCCGAGCAGCGTGATCTCCTTCACGCCCTGCTCCGCCAGTTCCGCCACCTCAGCCAATACGCTGTCGAACGGCCGGCTCACTTCCTCGCCGCGGGTGTAGGGCACCACGCAGAAGGTGCAGTACTTGCTGCAGCCCTCCATGATGGAGACGAAGGCGGTGGCACCCTCGGCCCGGGGCGGCGGCAGCCGGTCGAACTTCTCGATCTCGGGGAAGGACACGTCCACCACCGGCTGCCCGGTGCGGCGCGTCTGCTCCAGCATCTCAGGCAGGCGGTGCAGGGTCTGGGGGCCGAACACCAGGTCCACCTGGGGTGCGCGCCGTACGATGCCGCTGCCTTCCTGGCTCGCCACGCAGCCGCCCACGCCGATGACGACGCCCGGGCGCGCTTTCTTGAACCGCTTCCACAGGCCCAACTGGGTGAAGACCTTCTCCTGGGCCTTCTCCCGCACCGAGCAGGTGTTGAGCAGCAGCAGGTCCGCCTCGGCGGGATCTTCGGTCAGGGAGTAACCCTGGGTCGCGGCCAGCACCTCCAGCATCTTGCCCGAGTCGTACTCGTTCATCTGGCAGCCGAAGGTCTTGATGTGCACGCGCGCCATGTCAGCGACCGTAGATGTCCTCGAAGCGCACGATGTCGTCCTCGCCGAGATACGAGCCGGTCTGCACCTCGATGATGGTGAGGTCGGTCTCGCCGGGGTTGCTCAGGCGGTGCTTGTGACCCGCCGGGATGTAGGTGGATTGGTCGTGCTCCAGCCGCAGGGTCTGTTCGCCGTTGACGATCTCGGCCGAACCCTCGATCACCACCCAGTGCTCGCTGCGGTGCTTGTGCATCTGCAACGAGAGCGAGGCATGGGGTTTCACCACGATGCGCTTCATCTTGTAGTGGGGCCCCTCCTCCAGCACGGTGTAGGTGCCCCAGGGGCGGTACACGGTGCGGTGCAGCTTGGCGGACTCATGGCCTTCCAGGCGCAGCTTGTCCACCACGTCCTTCACCTTCTGCATCTTGTCGCGGCGGCCCACCAAGAGCGCATCCGGCGTGTCGATGATGACCAGGTCCTTCACGCCCACGGCAGCGATCACCCGGCCCTCGCCCTGGATGTAGTTGTCCGTGGCGTCCACCAGCACCGCCTTGCCCACCACCCGGTTGCCCTGGGAATCCGGGTCGGTCAGCTCGCTGACGGAACTCCAGGAACCGATGTCGCTCCAGCCGAAGTCGCTGGGCACCACCTTCACGTTGTCCGCCTTCTCCATCACCGCGTAGTCGATGGAGATGGACGGCACCTGGGTGAAGACCGCGGATTCTATCTGCACCACACGCGGGTCTTTGGCTGCAGCAGAACTGAGGCGCCAGGATTCTTTGGTCTTGGCGTGGATATCAGGAGCGTACTTCCCGATGGCCGCCAGGATGGCGTCTGCCCGGAAGCAGAACATGCCGGAGTTCCAGAGGTAGTCGCCGGAGGCCAGGAAAGCCTTGGCCCGGTCGTAGTCGGGCTTCTCCACGAAGCGCTTCACGTCTCCCGCCGCGCCCTGCTTCCAGGCGCCGGCGCATTGGATGTAGCCATAGCCCGTCTCGGGGCCGGTGGGCACGATGCCGAAGGTGACGAAGTCACCCTTGGCTGCTTCCGGCGCAGCCACTGCCACGGCGGCCAGGAAAGCCTGTCGGTCCTCGATCAGATGGTCTGCCGGCAGGGCCAATAACAGGGTCCCATCGCCATGGCGCTCGGCTGCCATAAAGGCAGCCATGGCGATGGCAGCGGTGGTGTTCCTACCCAAAGGCTCCAGCAGGAATGAGACCTTGGCGCCGCCGAGGGCGGCCTTCATCCCGGCGAGTTGCTCCTCGCTCTGGAAATGGTGGTCACGGTTGGTGACCACCAGGAGCTCCTTCACGCCCGGCAGCGCCGCGGAACGGGCCAGCGTGCTCTGCAGGAGCGACATGCCATCCTTCACCTGCATGAAGGGCTTGGGGCGCGCCTCGCGTGATACCGGCCAGAGGCGGGTGCCGGCACCGCCGGAGATGATGACTGGCAGGATCATGGGTGGGCCTTCGCTCCAAGAGCACCCATCTTATCAATGAAGCCCAGCAGTTCGTCGGTACGGCTCTGCATCAGGGCCGCGTCGGCCCGGGACTCCACGTTGAGCCGGAGGATGGGCTCGGTGTTGGACTTGCGCAGGTTGAAGCGCCAGTCCGGGTATTCGAGGCTCAGGCCGTCCACCTGGTCCATGTGGGTGGCGGCGGGCTGGTACTTGGCCTCCACCGCGGCGATCACCCGGTCCGGATCCGCCACCACGCGGTTGATCTCGCCGCTGACCGGGAAGGCTGCCTGCTGGGCCTCGACCAGTTGCTTCAGGCTCTGGCCGGTGCGGCTGACGAGTTCCGCCACCAGCAGCCAGGGGATCATGCCGCTGTCGCAGTAACGGAAGTCGCGGAAATAGTGGTGAGCGCTCATCTCGCCGCCGTAGAGCGCGTCCTCGCGGCGCATGCGCTCCTTGATGAAGGCATGGCCCGTCTTGCTCAGCACCGGCAGGCCGCCGGCGGCCTTCACGGTCTGTATGGTGCCCCAGGTGAGGCGCGGGTCGTGCACGATCTTAGCGCCCGGGTGGTTGGCGAGCAGCGTGCGGGCCAGGAGGCCCACCAGGTAGTAGCCCTCCACGAAGCCGCCTTCGCCATCGAAGAAGAAGCAGCGGTCGAAGTCGCCGTCCCAGGCGATGCCGAAATCCGCCCGGTGCTCGCGCACCGCCGCGGCGGTGACGGCGCGGTTCTCCGTGAGCAGCGGGTTGGGGATGCCATTGGGGAAATGCCCGTCCGGCTCATGCTGCAGCTTCACGAACTTGAAGGGCAGCTCCGGTTCCAGCGCGTCGATCACCGGCCCAGCGCAGCCGTTGCCGGCATTGCAGACGATGGTGAGGGGTTTCAGGTCATTGAGCTGCACGTAACTGAGGAGATGGCGCACATAGTCGCGCATGAGATCGACGCTCTCGACGCGTCCGCGCCGTGCCGGCGCGCGCCACTCGGGCTGCGAGGCCACCCGTGCCTGGATCTCGAACAGGCCGCTGTCGCCGCTCACCGGGCGCGAGTCCTCGCGCACCAGCTTCATGCCGTTGTAGCCCATGGGGTTGTGGCTGGCGGTGACCATGATGCCTCCCCCTAAGTTGCGACTGAAGGTAGCGTGGTACACCTGCTCGGTACCGCAGAGGCCGATGTCCAGCACGTCCGCGCCCGCGTCCTGGATGCCGCGCGCCACCGCAGCAGCGAGTTCGGAGCTGGAGAGACGGACGTCCCGCCCCACCGCCACCTGCTTGGGGCGCGTGAGTTCCACGAAGGCCCGGCCGATGGCATAGGCGATATCCGCGTCCAGTTCCTGGGGGACGCGGCCGCGGATGTCATAAGCCTTGAAGGACGCGGCGAGGCGCGCCGTGAGATCGGAGGTGGCTGTCATATATTAGGAGGCGCGGCCGGGGCCCGGCGCCGGGTTCGATGGCTTCGGATTGGGGAGACGGATTATAGACCGGCCGGCCGCCGGCTCACGATTTGACGAGACGCAGGGCCACGCGCCCCGGGCCGCTCTCCGCGCTCTCAGCCTGGGGCGTGAACTCCGGCACCAGCGCGCGCAGATGGGCCTTGGCCCGTTCCGGGTCCGCTACCACCGCCTGCAGGCTGTCGATGCCGGCGCCCAGCGTGGCGAGCATGGCCGGCACCGCGTTGGCCAGCAGCAGCTTCGGATGGGTGGTGCCCTTCAGTTCCTCGCGGGTATAGAAGAGCTCCTCGTGCATCTTCTCTCCGGGCCTGAGGCCCGTGTACACGATCTGGATGTCCTGGTGGGGGCGCAGGCCCGAGAGCTGGATGAGCTTCTCGGCCAGGTCGCGGATGCGCACAGGCTCGCCCATGTCCAGCACGAAGATCTCGCCGCCGCGGCCGATGGCGCCGGCCTGGAGGATCAGGCTCGCGGCCTCGTGGATGGTCATGAAGTAACGGGTGATGTCCGGGTCCGTCACGGTCACCGGACCACCGGCGGCGATCTGCCGCTCGAACAGCGGCACCACCGAGCCGTTGGAGGCCAGCACGTTGCCGAACCGGGTGGTGATGAAGTGGGTGCCGGCGTCGCGGTTCAGGGCCTGGCAGTAGAGTTCGGCCACGCGTTTGGTGGTGCCCATCACGTTGGTGGGGTTCACCGTCTTGTCGGTGGAGATCAGCACAAACTTGTCCACGCCATGGCGCAGCGCCGCATCGGCCACCACACGGGTGCCGAAGATGTTGTTGCGGATGCCCTCGGCGACGTTCTCCTCGACGATGGGCACGTGCTTGTAGGCGGCCGCGTGGAAGATGACCTCGGGTTTCACCTGGGCGAACAGCGCCTCCACCGCATTGGCGTCCTGCACGTTGCCGAGCGCGCTGGTGAACACCAGGGCGGGCGCCAAGGCGGCCAGCTCGTGGTCGATGCTGTAGAGGTTGTATTCGCTGTTGTCCATGATGACCAGCAGCGCCGGATCGTGGCGGCTGATCTGGCGGCAAAGCTCGGCGCCGATTGAACCGCCGCCGCCCGTCACCAGCACGCGCTTGCCGCGCAGGAAATCGGAGATGGCGCGGGAATCCAGCACCACCGGGTCGCGGCCCAAGAGGTCCTCGACGGTGACGGGACGCAGGCGCGAGACCTCGACACGGCCGTCGGCGAGTTCCGTGAGCGAAGGCAGCGTGCGGCACGGCACCTTGACCTCGTTGCACACCTGTACCACCCGGTCCATGGTCTGGCGCGAAGCCGAGGGCATGGCGATGAGCACGATGTCCACGTCGTAGGCGCGCACCAGCTTGGCGATGTCATCGAGACGGCCGCGCACGCGCACGCCCTGCACCTCGTGCCCCTGCTTGCCGGGGGCGTCATCGACCAGGCCCACCGGCAGGAACGGGCCGTGGCGGCGCAGGTCGCGGATCAGGAGTTCGCCGGCGCGGCCGGCGCCCACGATCAGCGCACGCGCCGTGGCGTCATCGCCAAAGTTGCCCCACTGGTCCTTGAACACGCGGTAGAGGATGCGGCTGCTGCCGAGGCCGATGGCGAGCAGGATGGGATAGAGCAGCAGCACCGAGCGCGGCACGCCCTCGAGGCGCTCGAACAGGAAGGCACCCAGCAGCGTCGCGAGGGCGCCCAGGGTCACGGCCTTGAGGATGCGGATCAGGTCAGGGATGGAGGCGTAGCGCCAGATGCCGCGGTAGCAACCGAACATCCACAGCGTCACCGCGTGGATCGGCAGCGCCAGCGCCATGACCAGCAGCATGCCGCTGAAATACAGATGAGGGATGGGGGTGAGGTTGAAGCGGACCCAATAGGCGAGCAGCACGGCCAGCGGTATCCACAGCAGATCGTGGAGGAACACGGTCCACCGGCTGCGCAACAGCAACCACCCCTCGCGTCTGGCATCCATCTACTGCATTTCCTCTACTTCGGCCTGCGCCGGTGTTCGAGCGCGTTCACGTACGCGATCAGCGCACCGTAGGCGAGAGCCGCCAACCCTATCGCGATCCCCCTGACCGCACTTGCAGTGATACAAAAGCAGAGCACCGCAAGCAAGCTACATTTTAACATAAGCGCGTAGGCACAAAGTGTCGTACGCCGGTGGGTCCAGCCCAGCCCCACCAGGCGCTGATAGAAATGCTCCCGGTGGGCCTCCCAGGGCTTCTTCCCCTGCAGGGCGCGCCGGACCACGGTCCAGGTGGCATCCACCAGGAAGGGCGAGAACACCAGCAGCCCCAGCCACAGGGGGAAGATGCCGTATCGGTCCGCCCAGAGGATGAACGCCGCCGCCAGTAAGCCCAGACTCCCGGAACCCACGTCGCCCATGAAGATGCGCGCCGGGGGGAAGTTGAACACCAGGAAGCCCGCCGCCGAGAGCGCGACCAAGGCCGCGGAGAAAGCATAGACAGGAGCGTGCGCAAGCCAGCCCAAGAGCGCGAAGCTGCCGAAGCCGATCACCGCCATGCCGCCGGCGAGGCCGTCCATGCCATCCATGAAGTTGTAGAGGTTGATGAACCAGGCCGTGAGCAGCACGCTGAATCCCATCAGCAGCCAGCCCGGCGCTTCGAGGGTTAGACCCGGTAAAAACTTGAGATCGGCGAGCGCGTAACCGCTTGCCCACGCAAACATGGCCGCCGCTGCAAGATGCACCGTGAGGCGCAACCAGGCGGGGCGGTGCTTGATGTCGTCCGCGAAGGAGACCGCCGCCACCAGCAGCAGAGCCGCCCAGCCGGCTTGCGACAATGCCGGCCACAAGCCCGAGAGGGCGAAACCGCAGACGAGCCCGGCCAGGATGCCGAGGCCGCCGGAGCGCGGACGCGCGCCCGCGTGCAGCGAGCGTGTGTTGGGATGGTCCAGCAGCGCGTAGCGCCCGCGGTAGCGGCTGAGCGCGGCCGTCACCAGCAGGCTCACCAGGAACGCGAGGGTCAAGTAGAACATCACGGCATGAAACCCCGCGGCTTGAACCCGAGGTCGCGGGACGCTGCGCTGTAGTCGAACACCATGTCCTGGTTCATGCGATCCGCCACTTCCGGCGTGAGTCCGCGGTAGCGCGGCAACACCCGCGCCGCAGCGATGGCGACCCGATACAACACGAGCGGCAGCGGCAGCACCCGCGGCGACTTGCCGAGGGAGCGGAAGATGCGCTCCAGCATGGCCCGGTAACTCAGGGTCTCGCCTCCGGCCAGTTCATAAGCCTGCGAGGTGCGGGCATCGAGCGCGGCGACACAGGCCGCGGCGAGATCGTCGGCGTGCAGCGGTTGGCGCAGGCCGTGCCCAGGCGCCGCCACCGGGAAGAAACCGAAGCGGCGCACCATCGCCGCGATGCGCGCGATGTTCTTGTCGCGGCGCCCGTCGTAGACCAGTGTCGGGCGGAGCAGCGTGTAACCGACGCCGCGGGCTGCGCCGAAGGCCGCCAGGCCCTCCTCCGCCGCCCGTTGCTGGCGCACCAGCTCCCGGTCCTTGGCCGCAGCGGACTCCACCTTGGTGTAGACGCTGGTGGTGCCGATGGCGACGACGCGCTGCAGCGCCGCCGGTGCCTGGGGCAGCAGCTTCGCCAGCAGGGTGAGAGGCGCGAGGTGGATCAGGGCCTGGGTATCCGCGAGCGAGGCATCCCAGACCGGCTGTCGCGCCGCGTCCAGCTGCAGCCAGCGCGCTGTGCCGGATCGCGCGGCGCCGCGGCTGATGACCGTGACCTCATGCCCCGCCGCGGCGAGCCGCGGCAGGAGGTAATCCCCCACCACGCTGCTGCCACCCGTCACCAGCACGCGCATGTTCAGGCGCGCCGGCGTGAGAGCCAGGCAACGGGCATGAGCAGCAGGAAACGCGCGGCGATGCCGAAGGCCACCAGCGGCGTAAGCCAGAACGGGCTCTTGCGCCGCAGGAACTTGGAGTAATAGCGCCACATGCCCCGGTGCTTGTGCCAGAGCACGAACACGGGCCGGCCGCGGCTGGAGACGCCCTGCACGTGGCTCACGCTCACGTCCGGCATGAACAGCACCGCGGCACCCGCCTGCTGCACGCGCATGCAGAGATCCAGGTCCTCGCAGTGCAGGAAATAGCCCTCGTCCCAGCCCCGCAACTGCTCGAACAGCTCGCGCCGGATCATCAGGCAGGCGCCGGATATGGCCTCCACCGGCACCGCCTGCGCGGGCAGCGGCGTGCCGGTGAGATCGAAGCCCGCCACCTTGCCGTCGGCGGCGGGACGGTCGAGCTTCAGCACGCGCATGAGCGCGCGCTTCGGATCCGGCAGATACCGGCGGCAACCGCGCTGCTCGCTGCCGTCGCTGTTCAGCACCAGGGGGCCCAGCACGCCCGCTTCCGGGTGCGCTTCCATGAGTGCCACCATGCGCGCCAGCGCGCCCGCAGGCATGCGGCAGTCCGGGTTGATGAAGAGGAGATAGCGGCCCGCGGCGGAAGCCGCGCCCTGGTTGCAGGCGGCGCCGAAACCCCGGTTCGCGGGGTTGCGCACCAGGGTCACCTGCGGATGCGGCCCGGCAGCCAGGAAATCGAGGCTGCCGTCATGGGAGGCGTTGTCCACCACCACCGTGCGCAGCAAACCCTGCTGCCCGGCCAGCGATTCGACCAGGCCCTGCAGCAGCGGGCCCGCGTTGTAGTTCACCGTGATCGCGGTGACGCCCGTGGTCGTCACGCAGCAGGTCCGCGCCGGCTCATCCGGCAGCCTTCAGCTCGTCGCGCTTCTCGGTGGAGGCGATCACCTCCGCCAGGCCACGGCGGATGACATCGGGCGAGAAGCGCTCGCGCACCACCTGGCGGCCGCCCTGGGCCAGGCGCTGCCACAGCTCCGGGTCCGTGTAGGCGCGCACCACCGCCTCGGCGAAGCTCTTGGCATCGTCGCCGATCAGCACGTCGCGCCCGTCCGTGAGGTACATGCCCTCGGCGGCGATGGAAGTGGCCACCACCGGCAAGCCGAAGCTGAAGCTGGTGCCGAGCTTGCCCTTGATGCCGGCACCGAAGCGCAGTGGCGCCACCATCAGGCGGCAGGCGTTGAAGTAAGGCGTGAGGTCCTTCTGGAAGCCCAGCACCTGGATGTGGTCGCAGGCCAGCTCCTGTATCTCCGCCGGCGGGCGCGAGCCCAGGATCAGGAAACGCAGGTCCGGGATGCGCTGGCGCAGGGCCGGCAGCACCTCGCGGCAGAAGTACAGCACCGCCTCCACGTTGGGGTTGTGCTGGTAGCCGCCGATGAACAGGATGTCGCGGCGCTCGCCGAAGCCGGGGCCTTCCGGCTCCTCCGGGATCACGAGCTGCACCACGTGCACGTTGGCGCGGGGCGCGTCCTGGGCCAGGAGTTCCTTCTCCACCGGGCTCACCACGATGGTGGCGTCCGACTCGCGGATCAGTTTCAACTCGTCGGCGCGGGTGCGCTCGGCGCGCTCGGCGATGAGCGGGTTGTTCTCCACCGCCGCCTGGCGCCGCTCCCGCAGGTAATGCAGGTCCACCGTGTCGTAGACGATGCGCAGGCCCGGCGCCGCTTTCTTCAGGTGATCCATGTGGCGGATGGCCACGTAGGGCCGGCACAGCATGGCGATCTGGAACTCCGTGGCCCGCGCCGCGATGAACTGGTCCACCGAGACGCAATGCGGCTCGTACAGGCACTCGATGCCGAGGCGCTGCAGGTCGCGGGTGTACTCCCCGTCGTGCAGCAGGTTGTCCGGCACGAAGGTGACCTTGTAGCCCAGGGACTGCAGCAGCCGCAGGTGGTAGAACTTCAGCAGCGAACCCGCGTCATGGTCGGGGCGCGGCGTGTTGGCGTCCACCACCAGGATGCGGCGCGTCACGCCCCGGTCCTTCTCCAGGAGCGGCATCATTCCGTTGGGGCGATGCGAAGCCAGCACGTCCTTCCAGCGCTCATGCAGCTTCTTCAGGTTCACCACCTGGTACTTCTTCACGCCCGAGCCGAGGTCGGTGCCGGAACTCACGCCCTCGTAGTGCACGATGCTGGAGAGCGGCTGGTAGATCACCCGCAGGCCGCGCTTCCTCACCTGGAAGGCCATGTCCGTGTCTTCGCAGTAGGCCGGCGCGTAGTGCGTGTCGAAGCCGCCCAGTTCGCGGAACAGCTGGAGCGGCAGCATGATGCTGGCGCCGGAGCAGTAGTCCACGTCGCGGCGGTAGTTGTACTCGGGCTTGTCCGGGTCATCGAAGCGGCCGTAGTTCCAGGCCGAGCCGTCGCGCCAGACGATGCCACCGGCTTCCTGCAGGCGCCCATCCGGATAGACCAGCTTCGAACCCACGAGCCCGGCCTCGGGCACTTCGTCGAAGGTCGCGCGCAGTTCGTCCAGCCAGCCCGGCAGCACCTGCACGTCGTTGTTCAGGAAATACACGTAGCGGCCGCGGGCCGTGGCGGCACCGGCGTTGCAGGCACCGATGAAGCCCAGGTTCTCGGCGTTCTTCACCACGCGCAGGCCGCGGCAGCGCGCCAGCACCGCCTGGGTGTCGTCCTTCGAGCAGTCGTCCACCACGATCACTTCGTAGGGCGTCTTCGCGCCGACATCGGCGATGGACTTCAGGCAATGCAGGGTGTGGGCGATGTTGTTGTAGACGGGGATCACCACCGAGACTTCCGGCGCGTCCGCGGCCGGGATCTCCAGCGCCCACGTCCCTTCCGCCAGCGCCAACACCGCGGCCGGCGCCTGCGGGTCCACCTTGGCGCCGCGCACCGCGCGGGTCTTGTAATCCGCACTGCCTGGGGAACTACGGCCTGCCAGGCGGCGCAGCGCCATGCGCATGCGCATGGGCATGGGGATGCGGTAATAGATGTCGCGGGCGATGAGCCTGAGGATGCCGCCGTTGAGGAAGCGGACCTTGGGGATCGAGCGCAGCAGCACCATGGTGCCGCGCAAGGGCGCGGTCACGCGCCACGAGGTCGAATGGTAGAGCGCCTGCAGCTCATACTTGAGGTGGGCCATCTCCCGCAGCTCCCCCCGCTGCCATTCCAGCTCCTGCGCGCGCGCCACCGCCAGGCCCGCGTGGTGGCCGCGCTCCTCCGCGATGTGCTTGATCTCCTGGTCACGGGCTTCCACCAGCCGCGCCTTGTCCTCCAGCTCCCGCTGCTTGTCAGCGAGCGCCGTGTCGCGGGCATGCAGCTCCCCGTACAGGGACGCGAGGATGTGGTCGAAACCGGAGGTCAGGCCCGCGAGGTCCTTGGCCAGCTGCTGCATCTGCGCCGGCTGCGCTTCGGCTTTCAGGCTCTCATAGGCCTGCTGGGTGATGCGGCCCAGTTCGCCGCCGGGCATCAGCTCCGGCTTCTGGTGGTGGCGCAGCTCCTTGTGCACGAAGGCGGCGGCCTGGCTCTCCACCTTGGCCGCATCGGCAGGCCAGGCCAGGCCCAGCTTCTCCCAGGCGGGCTTCATCACACCGCGCCAGTCCTTGAGGATGGCCGCGTAATCCACCGCCGCGCGCGGGCCGCCGCGGCTCGCCGCCTCCGCGTCCAGCAGGTAACGCAGCATCAGCAGCGCCGACTTCTCCGGCGGGAAACCGTTACGGGCCTTCAGGGAGGCGATGATCTCGGCGGGCTCGCGCGTCGCCATGAGATAGCAGGGCTGCCAGGCCAGCTCCTTCAGGATCTCTTGCCACAGGGGCAGCAGCCGGCACAGGCGCGGGTCCTTCACGCAGGCGAGTTCGGAGGAGCCGAAGTCCCGCAGCAGGACCGCTTTCAGCGCCTCGCGCTCCGGGCGGACGGTCTCGTAGTTCCACCACTTGTCCGGCAGCGCCCGCACGTCGTCCCAGGCGTAGCCGAGCTTGCCCAGGATGGTGTCGTGGATGGACACGATCTCGTCGTGCTCCCAGAAGCCCATCACGTTGTCCTGGCCCGCCGCCATCAGCCGGTCGCCCAACTCGGCGCCCAGCAGGCGGCAGCTGCCCGCCAGCACGGAAGTGCCGCTGCGGTGCATGCCCAGGATCATCAACATCTTCTTGCTCATGTCTCTCTCCGCGGGCCCGTCAGGGGGCGCGCTGCTGCATGTCACGGCAATACTGCAGGAAGGCCTGCTCGATCGCGGCGTAGGCCGCGGCTTCGCCCTGCACCTCCGGCCCCGGCGCCTCCAGCACCTCGCGGTAGAGCTGCCCCGCCTCGCAGGCCGCCTCGGTGGAGGTGTCGAGCGGCACCTCGCCGGGCACCACCTTGGAGCTGTTCATGCTGTGAGCGAGCGGCTTCAGGCAGGCCGCCGAATACTCTTCGCCCAGGAACGTCAGGACACCGCGCAGCACCGCCTCCGGTGTGGCGGTGAGGTCCGCATAGCGCACCCGCAGCATGCGCTGGGTGCCGAGCGCCCGTTCGGCCATGAACGCCGCGCGCGTCAGGCGCGTCCAGTTCCGGTAGGCATCGTCGTGCTCATAGTCCTGGGCGCCGGTCCGGGAGAACTTCATCAGCGAACGCGCCACGTCGTCCGGGTCGCGCAGCAGATGGATGAAGCGCGCGCCCGGGAACAGCTTCGCCAGACCATACACGTAGTGGGAGTTCTCCGGCGTCGCGTCCACCCAGCGCCGCTTCGGGTCGCGGGTCGAGCCGCGGGTGTGCACGCCGTCGCGGGGATGCAGCTCGGTCTGCTCCACCAGCTTGGCGTTGGTGGGCGCCATCAGGTGCTGCAGGCCCTCGCCCATTAGGCGGTAGAACTCGTCGCGCGAGGTGCCGATCTGGCCCAGGTGAGAATAGTCGCCGTTCACCGTCGCGAGGCGGTACAGGTTGTCCAGGTCCACCGTCAGGCGCGCCAGCCAGTTCGTCTCCGGCAGGTTCACCAGGTTGGGATGCTGGCCCAGGCACCAGCCGAAGATACTGGTACCGGAACGGTAGGACCCCACCACGAACACGGGGCCCGTGGACCGGTCCGGTGCAGCGATCGGGTTATGGGCGGCCATGGCCATGGATTCGTGAGTCCCGCTTCCGGAATCGGAGACAAGACTTTGAATTTTATCCTAATTCCGGCCGGGCAGCCCGCTGATATCCTGGAAATAGGCCCTTTCGGCCCATCCGGGGCGGCAGGGACGGCCGGCTGAGGGAAAACCGCCGCTCAGGCGTCGAAGAAGGCCGCGAAAGGCGAGCCGGCGAAGTGTGCCTTCAGTTCGGGCAGATTGGCCACTACGCGACCGAGGTCCCGGTCCACGATCTTCTTGGTGGTGGTGGTGGCCGCATGGGGCGCCACGCCGATGAAGGCGTAGATCCGGTCCATCTCGCCAGTGGGATCGGTCACCAGCTTCTCGTAGGTGGTCTCGATGCTGCGGTGGCCGGCGAAGACGCGGCGGAAATGGGCCTTGCGCTCCAGTTCCTCGCGGAAGCTCTTCTCCATGTCGACGGGGTCCAGCGTCAGCACCGGCATCTCGGGCTGTGCCTGCGGGGTCTTGGCCGTCACCAGCGTCACGCCGGTCTTGTCGGCGACGCGGTGAGAGAGGTAGCGCTCGAACAGGTTCTCCCGGTCGAGGAACAGGATCTTGAGGTCCCGGTCCTGCCGGAGGATGTCGAGGATGGTCCGGTAGGACTTGGTGCTGAGTTCATCGTACTTCAGCTTGAAGCCGACCGCCTGGCGCCCGCGCGGGTGCAGCACGTGGTTGTAGATGAAGTACAGCGGCTCCGAGTCCTTGAGTGAATTGAAATAGGACTGGAGCGCCGGGTTGTCCTTCATCATCGTGCCGATGGGCGGCGCGAAACCGGTGACGGTGCGGCCCAGCACCTCGCCGTGGGAGAGGATCTGCGGGTGCGAGCGCAGGAGGTGCACGAACATGGAGCTGCCGCTGCGGGCGGGGCAGCAGATCATGTAGCTGTCGTCGCGCAGGTGCACGGGGGGCGTCTTGCGCCCGAGCAGGCTCTTCAGGAACTTCACGGTCTCCCCCCCTGGCCGCGCCGCACGGGTGCCGGCACGGAAGCGCGGTATTCGTCCATCACCTCGCGGGTCGGGCCGACCTTGCGCGTCACGCCGTGGTCTATCCAGACCACCCGGTCGCACAGTTCCAGCACCGTCTCCTCGCTGTGGGTCACCATCACCACGGTCTTGTCGGAATTGATCTTCTCGCGCATCACCGCGGCGGACTTGGCGCGGAACGCGGCATCGCCCACGCCCAGCACTTCGTCGATGAGCAGCACATCCGGATCGGCCTGGAACGCCACGGCGAAACCGAGGCGGGCTTTCATGCCGGAGGAGTAGCTGCGCATCGGCTCGTCGATGAAGTCGCCGAGTTCCGCGAAATCGATGATGTCATCCATGCGCGCCAGCACCTGGCGGCGCGTGAGGCCGAGAAGTATACCACTCAGTACCACGTTGTCCCGGCCGCTCAGGTACGGGATGAACCCGACTTGCAGCGAGAGCAGCGAGGCGCGGCCGCCGTGCATCACCATCTGGCCGAGGTCCGGCGCCAGGATGCCCGCGAGCACCCGCAGCAGCGTGCTCTTGCCCGCGCCGTTGTGCCCCACGATGCCGATGGTCTCGCCGTGCATGAGGTCGAAGCTCACGTCGTGCAATGCCCAGAACTTGGAGCTGCGCATGAGGCCCGAGCGGCGCGTGTAGCACACGCCCATGTTCCTGACCTCGATCACCGGCTGGTGTGACATGGCCTCAGCCCACCATCAGCTTGGTGTAGTGGCGGTCGTAGGCGCGCAGCACGGCCAGCGCCAGCGCATAGACCACCAGGGAGAACACCGCTACGGCCAGCAGCGTGTCCCAGCGCGGCCAGGCGTGCTCCATCAGCACGCTGCGGAAGGCCTTGATGATCCAGACCATGGGATTGAGACGCAGCACCGCCGCCGCGGCGGGGGGCAGCTTGTCCACGTCGTAGAAGATGCCCGACAGGAACATCAGCATGATGAGGCCGTTGTCCACGATCAGCTTGAAGTCCGGCAACAGCGGCAGGATCGAAGCGGCCAGGGAGCCCAAGGCCACGATCAGCAGGAACTCCACCAGCATCACCACCGGCAACGCCACCCACACGGGCTCCGGCGGATAACCCATGGCGGCCAGCACCAGCAGCAGCAGCGCCAGCACCACCAGGAACTTGATGCCGTTGATCACCATCACGATGAAGGGCAGGATCGCCTTAGGCACGTACACCTGCTGGATCAGGCCGCTGTTGGCCTGGATGGCGCCGGATCCGCCCTGCACGCTGCTGGCGAACCACTTCCAGGGCACCAGGCCCGTGAGCAGGAAAGGCACGGCGTGCACGCCGCCGGCCCGGATGCCGGCACCGAAAGCCACGTAGAACGCGGCCATGTACAGCGCCGGCTCCGCCACCCACCAGAGGATGCCGATGTAGGCGCGCGCAGCCTCGGCCTTGAGTTCGGCCATGGCCTTCCACCACACCAGTTCCAGCCAGCGGCGGGCCTGCACGGGGTTCACCGCCCCACTCCGGTGCGCGGATCAGAAATACACATGGAAGTCGCCCACCTTGACCGGCGTGTCATCGCCGTTGCACTTCAGGGTCAGGGGATAGGTGCCCGGCAGGTAGATGCGGGTCTGCCCCGGCAGCGAGAGCGCCATGCGCTGGCCGTTGTTGGTCACGTCCAGCCGGCGCGAGCCGAGCCAGGCTTCGACGTTGCCGACGCTGCCGGTGTACTGGATGTAGAGGGCGGAGTTGCCGCTCTTCTGCAGGTTGAAAGGCCGGCCGCTCTTGCCCTCCGGCGGCCCCCACAGGGTCACCTTGATGTCGCAGGGGTGCACGTCCATGGGCGCGTGGTAGGCGAGGCCCGTGTCCGGGATCGCCAGCTTGAACGCATCGCCGTAGAGCAGCTGTGGCCCGAAGCGCTTGCCCGAGACGAGGTCGGTGCGTAGGACCTGCATGTCCTGCTCCCAGGCATCCGCCTGCTCGCAACCGGCGCTGGGCGCCCCACTGTCGCAGAACATGGCGCCACCCTCGTCGTCAGTGACCAGGAAGCGGCCGGAGTAGATCGGGCGCGGATGCTCGTGGGGGGGCGGCGCGAAGGCATCCAGCGCCGTGGGGCCACTGGCACCGAGCAGGGACAACAACAGGCGCGGCACCTCGAACAGCGAGAGACGCCCCAGCTTGAGCGGCCCGCGCTTGCCGTCGATGACGATGAGCGGCGTGCTCTGCCGCGTGCGCATGGTCTCCGGCGTCAGGTCATCCGCGTTCTTGGGGAACAGTCCGGTATCGCTGAAGCCCTTGCGGCGGCTGCTGAGGGCCGGCAGGTGATCGCCGAAGATCACGATGATCGCATCCGGATCGGCGGCACGCAGCTTCACCAAGTAGTCGGACAGTTCCTGGGAGTCGTAGTACACCGCGTTGGCGTAGTTGGAGAGCGCCTCGTTATGGGGCTTGATCTTGATCACCTGCGGCCGCTTGCGCAGGTCCATCAGGAACGGATAGTGGCCGCTGGTGGTCACGGTGTACACCAGCCGCGGATGGCCGGCCGCATCCGCGATCACGCGGTCGTGCATCTGGGCGAACAGGGTTTGGTTGGCGAGGAAGCCGCCGTTCTGGTCGTCCAGGAACAGGCTCGGCTTGGCGTAGAAGCGGTCGAAGCCGAGGTACTGGTAGGAGTTGTTGCGGTTCCAGGTGCTGTAATCATCCGGCGCGATGGCGATGGTGCGGTAGCCGGCTTGTGCCAGGAGCATGGGCATGCACGGCATCGCCTGCACCAGGCTGGTGACGAAGGCGATGCGTTCCGGCAGCGCCGGCATGCCGCAGAGCACTTCCAGCTCGGAGTTGGCGGTGCCGCCGCCGAACACCGGCGTCTGCACCCAGCTGTCGTCGGTCTGGTCCCACAGCGCGCGGAACGGCGCCGCCCAGGGGTCGCGGTTGAACTCCACCTTCTTGATGAGGGAAGGGTCCCAGAACGCTTCCATCAGGAAGACGTAGACGTCGCGCTGCTTCGCCAGCGTCATGGGCGGCAGCGGCATCGCCATGCCCTGGCGCTTGAGCGCCGTCGCCACCTCATCGCGGGTCGGGAGCTTGCCCTGCAGCTCGCGCTGGCGCGCGTACTCGTTGAGGAAATACAGCAGCGGCCCGCGTTCCTCGTAGTTGCCGAGTTCCTTGTAGGGGTAGTAACCGAACATCGCGTCCAGGCCCTGGGCCAAGGGGCCCGGCAGGAACACGAGGCACAACCACAGCGGCAGCACCGTGGCGGCGAGCATCGCGATGCCGCGCCAGTCCCGACGCAGGCCGTAAAGGATGAGCGCGCCGATGGCCACCAGCGGCGCCAGCGCCGCCACGAAACGCCAGCCGAACAGCACGTCCAGCAGCACCGGCAGGGTGTTGATGTCGGAAGGCAGGATCGGTGCCGCCAGGAGCTCGACCTTGATGCCGTTGCCGATGTAGAGCGCGCCCAGCACCAACACCTGCAGCAGCAGGAACACCCACAGCCGCCGCATCAGGTAGTAGAGCCAGTAGGAGAACGCGGAGGCCGCTATGAGGTCGGCCAGGAGCCCGACCCAGGTCATGCTGTAGCCGAAATAATGGCGCACCGCCCAGTTGCAGACGGTCATGATCGCGAGCGTCGAGATGAGCGGCACCAGGTGCCTGAGCGCCGGATGCTTGAATGGGACCTTCAAGGCCTGTCTCCTGTGGGCCGCCGCCGGGCCGGCGCACCCTGATGCTTCTGCCCTGAAGGGCGGGCGCGGAGCGCCCGCGCGATGCGCATTATAACCCGACGTGGAACCGGCCCACCTCGATGCGCCGGGGATCGCCGTTGCAGCTCAGGGTGAGCGGATGGTCGCCGGGCAGCAGCAGCATGAGGCGTCCATGCAGGCCCGCGCTCAGGCGCTCGTGACTGTCCGTCGCGTAGACCTCGAGTTCCTCGAAACCGAGCCAGGCACGCACCCGGCGCGCGCTGCCGGTGTAGGAGATGTCGAAGCTGGGGCTGCCGTCCCGTTTCGGGTTGAAGCCGCGGCCGATGCGGGTGGACTTCGGCCCCCACTCCAGCACCCGGATGTCGCAAGGCTGGCTCGGGGTATCCCGGGAGAGATAGCCCGCCTCCGCTGCCGGCGAAGCCAACGCCCGCTCCACGTCGCCGTACAGGGCCGTGGTCGTGTAGTCGGAGCCCGCCAGGATGTCGGCCCGCAGCACTCGCATGTCCTCATACCATGCCTTGAGCTTGCGGCAGTCCCCGCTGCGGAAGTCCGGGGTGCAGATCTCAGGAGCCCCCTGCTCCGGCACCGATAAGAGGCGTCCGTCCCGCAAGCGCGGATGCAGTCCCGGGGGCGGCGTGAAGGCATCCAGCTCCGTCGGCTGGTCCATGCCGAGCAAGCCGAGCAGGAAGCGCGGCAGCTCGAACAACGAGAGCCGCCCGAACCTCACCGGCCCGCGGCGGCCGTCGATGACCAGGAGCGGCGTGGCCTGATGCGCCAGCAGCATGTGAGCGTCGAAGTCCTCCTCGTGGCCCGAGAACAGCCCGGACTTGGCATAGGCGCCGAAGCCATCGCTCAGCACCGGCAGGTGGTCGCCGAAAGCCACGATGAGCGCGTCCGGGTCCCGCTCCCAGATGCGTCCGATGTAGTCCGCCAGTTCGGACGTATCGTAGTAGACCGCGTTGGCATAGGCCGCGACGGAAGGGTCGGGGTAGTCGCTGGTGATGAGGGCCGGACGCCTCGCGTGGTCCAGGTCGAAGGGATAGTGACCGCTGTCGGTCGAGATGAACACGAAGCGCGGGCCTTCGACCGCGTCCTTCTGCAGCAACGAATCGGCCTGCTCGAACAGCTCCGCGTCCGCCATGAACTCGCCGTTGCGATCAGAGGGGTCGAAGTTGTCCGCGTCGTAGAAGCGCTGGAAACCGATGAAGGACAAGGCGTCACCCCGGTTCCACAAGCCGTAGGGATCGGCGGTGGCGGCATAGCTGCGGTACCCCGCCTGGGCCAGCAGGCGCGGCAGGCACAACATGGGGCGGCGCAGGCTCGTGACGAACACGATGCCGGAATCGAAGGCCGGCGCGCCGCAGAGGGCCTCGAACTCGGAGTTGGGCGTGCCGCCGCCGAACACCGGCACCAGGGTCTGGCTGCGCCCGGCCTGGTCGTAGAGCTTGCGGAACGCGGGAGCGAAGGGATCGCGGTTGTAATGGGCCGCCTTCATCAGGGAAGCGTCCCACAGCGTCTCCATCATGATGAGGTACACATCGCGCGCGGCGCCCGGCTGCAGCGGTCCCAACGGCGGCTTCGGGCCGGTGCGCGCGAGCGCCTGCAGGACCGCTTCGCGCGAGGGGATCTCCCCTGCCACGGCGCGCCCGCGGGCGTACTCGTTCAGCAGGTACACGTAAGGGCCGCGCTCGAAGAAATTATAGGTGGGCCCGAAAGCGTCGTAGCCGTAGAGCTGGTCGAGCTGGCTGCGCAGCCACTCGGGCGCCTGCGTCACCGTGCCGGCCACCAACAACATCCCGCCGAAGAACAGGGCCGGTGTCTGCCAGCGCCAGCGCAAACCGGCGAGGAAGGCGAGCGCCAGCAGCAGGAAGGGCGTGCCCATCAGCAGGAAGCGCCAGCCCTCCACCTGCTCCAGCAACACCGGCAGGGCCGCGAGGTCCGCCGGCAGCACCGGCGCATCGAAGTAGAGCATCTTGTAGGCGTTGCCGAGGTACAGCAGCAGCGTCACCAGCGCCTGCACCGCGAGGAACAGCCACCAGGGGCGCAGCAGCGCGTACAGCCAGTAGCCCACCAGCGTGCCCGCCAGCGCCTCGCTGGCGTAACCCTGGGTGTAGAGGCCGATCTGGAAGAAGTTGCCGACGATGAAACTGCACAGCGCGAGCAGTAACGCTGCGCTCGTGGGCGGCAGCCACAGCCAACGCCAGCGGGTGAGGCGCGGGTACGGGGGACGGAGGGAGGGCGGCAGCGGCATGGTGGTGTGGGCCGCGCCGGCTTACCGCTTGGAGGACTCCGCGCCCAGGCCGCGGCGCTCGGCGGCCGTCTTGTGGCCCGCCACCGCTTCGCACCAGTCGAGGTGCGCGAGGTACCAGTCCACGGTCTTGGCCAGGCCGCTCGCAAGGTCCTCCGCGGGCTGCCAGTCCAGCTCCTTCTTTATATAGCGGATGTCGATGGCGTAGCGCCGGTCGTGGCCGGGCCGGTCCTGCACGAACTTGATGAGGCTCTCGTGGGGGCGGTGCTGGGAATCCGGGCGGCGCTCGTCTAGGAGCTTGCAGATGGTGCGCACGATCTCGATGTTCTTGCGCTCGCCGTTGCCGCCCACGTTGTAGGTCTCCCCCAGCCTGCCCTTGAGGATCACCCGCTCGATGGCGCTGCAATGGTCCGCCACGTACAGCCAGTCCCGCACCTGCTGGCCGTCGCCGTATACCGGGATGGGCCGGCCGGCGAGCGCGTTCAGGATGATCACCGGGATAAGCTTCTCCGGGAACTGATAGGGGCCGTAGTTGTTGGAGCAGTTGGTCAGGGTCACCGGCAGGCCGTAGGTGCGGTGATAGGCCCGCACCAGGTGGTCGGACGAGGCCTTGCTGGCGGAATACGGGGAACTCGGGTCGTAGGGCGTCTTCTCGTGGAAGGCCGGGTCCGCGGGGCCGAGCGAACCGAACACCTCGTCGGTGGAGACGTGGTGGAAACGGAACTCGCCTTGCTTCCCCGCCCAGGCCGCCTTGGCGGCCTTCAACAGCACGTGCGTGCCCAGGATGTTGGTCTGGATGAAGGCATCGGGGCCGTCTATCGAACGGTCCACGTGGGACTCGGCGGCGAAGTGAGCCACTGTGTCGATGGCTTCGCCGCGCATCAGCTCGTTCACCAGCGCTTCGTCGCAGATGTCGCCGTGCACGAAGCGGAAGTTGGCCCTGCCTTCTAGGTCCTTGAAGTTGAGCCGGCTGCCGGCATAGGTGAGCGCATCCAGCATCACCACCCGATCCTGCGGATGCGCCTCTGTCCAATGGTATAAGAAGTTCGCGCCGATGAAACCCGCGCCGCCGGTGACCAGGATGTTCCGCTTGCCCATCAGTCTTTGCTCCCGAACCTGTCCAGCTTGGAGAACTCGCGCACCAGCGCCTCGCCGAAACGCCCCAGCATCTTGCGCACCGGCACCTGCTTCAGTTGCAGCGCCGGCTGTTCCACCAGGTGCCAGGAGAGGGCCGCCAGTGGCAGCGTGCCCGCGGCGGCGGCGAAGAACAGCTCCACCGGCGTGAGCCCGGGGAACCACTGCACCAGGGTCTCCTGCACCGGCCAGCCGTAGATGTAGACGCCGTAGGAGTAGTCGCCGACGCGATTATACCAATGGAAGTCCGGCACATAGACCAGCCACATGGTTGCGTACAGGAAGAACACGGTCCAGCCCAATGGGAAATACCCCAATGCCCGCATCACCAGCGCGAAGATGAACAGCAGCACCAGGATCTTCCAGTCCAGGCGCACCCAATCGCGGTTGATGTAGAAGGCCATGCCCACGCAGAAGATGAGCGCCAGGTGGGCGAACTTCTTCACGATGGAAAGCATGGGTACCAGGTCCGGGGTCAGCACCAGACAGACGGCTAACGCCCCCAGCGCCAGGTTGGCGAGCCAGCGGCGGCGCAGGATGCCGGCCACCCCGAACAGCGCCACCACGATGTACATGCGGATCTCGGCCGGCAGCGTCCACAAGGGGCCGTTCATGGCCGGACGCGGGCTGCCCAGGAACACGCCGGGCAGCTCCATCTGCGCCTTCCACAGGGGGGCGGTATAGGCCAGGTACTTCCAGGTGAGCGGGCTGGCGAAATACTCCTGCACGCTCACGCTCGATACCAGCGGACCCCAGATGAACACCGTCACGAACAGGCACACGAACAGCGCGGGGAAGATGCGCAGGATGCGCGCCTTGGCGAACACGGCGAGATCGTCCCGGTGCAGGTAGCTCGCCGTCACCAGGAAGCCGCTGATGACGAAGAACATCTCGACCGCGAGGTCGCCGCTGTAGGTGAAACCGAGCGCGCGCTGCACCAGGTCGTGGCCGCCGCGCAGCAGCGAGAGCGCATAACTGTGGCCGTAGACCACCGCCATCGCCGCGATGAAACGCAGCAATTGGTAGTTGTTCTCGCGGTCGTGCTCGTGTTCGGCGAGGGTCTTGCCCCAACCCCATGCCAGCTTGAGCTTCATGCCCTGCCCCGTGCCGCAAGCCCGTCGAGACAGGCCCGCAAGGAAGCGCGCCAGTGGGGCCGCGTCAGCCCCAGGGCCGCGGCGGTGGACGCGCAGTCCAGCACGCTGTAGGCCGGGCGCCGCGCCGGGGTCGGATAGTCGGCCGTTGCGATGGGCTGCACAGGCACCGCCCCCGGCAGGAGACCGCGTGCCAACGCCTCCTCCTGGATGGCGATGGCGAAATCGTACCAGCTCGCCACGCCGGCGTCGGTCCAATGGTGGATGCCGGCGAGCGCGGGGCGCCCTGCCGCCGCCCACAGCGCCCGCGCGATGGAATCCGCGTGGGTAGGCGCACCCACCTGGTCCGCCACCACCCGCAGGCCGTCCCGCTCGCGCATCAGCTTCAGCATGGTGTTCATGAAGTTGCGGCCGAGGGCGTCATAGACCCAGGCGGTGCGCAGGATGAAAGCGCGTCCGCCGAGTTCCGCCTGCACCCGCTCCTCGCCGAGGAGCTTGCTCGCGCCGTAGGCACCGAGCGGCCGCGGCGCATCGGCGGGCGCGTAGGGGCGCGATTGCGTGCCGTCGAAGACGAAATCCGTGGAGATGTGCAGCAGCCGCGCGCCGTGCTCGCGGGCAGCAGCCGCGAGATGCCCCGGGCCGGCACCGTTCACGCGCTGGGCAAGCTCGGGCTCGCCCTCGGCCTTGTCCACCGCGGTATAGGCCGCGGCATTGATGATGAGGTCGGGGCGCTGTGAAGCCACCGCGCGCTGCACCGCGGCCGGGTCACCGATGTCCAGTTCCGCCCGGCCGAGGGAGAGGAGCTGGACGCCCGGCGGGCAGAGCACGGCGAGCGCCCGCGCCACCTGGCCGCCGGCGCCTGTGACCAGGGCCTTCAAGGGAAGCAGTCCGCGTCGGCGAGCAGCCTGCCCTGCTGGTCCTTGGGCGAGAGGATGGGCGTGCCCTGGAGCGGCCAGGGGATACCGAGCGCGGGGTCGTCCCAGCGCAGTGTGCGCTCATGCTGCGGCGCGTAGAAGTCCGTGCACTTGTAGAAGAACTCGGCGGAATCCGACAGCACGTAGAACCCATGGGCGAAACCCGGCGGCACCCATAGCTGGTGCTTGTTGTCGCCGGAGAGCAGGCTGCCCGCCCACTTGCCGTAGGTGGGCGAACTCTTGCGCAGGTCCACCGCCACGTCGAACACCTCGCCCTGGGTGACCCGCACCAGTTTCCCCTGGGGCTGCTGTATCTGGTAATGCAGGCCGCGCAAGGTGCCCTGCACGGAACGGCTGTAGTTGTCCTGCACGAACTGCAGGTCGAGGCCGGCGGCGGCGAACTTGCGCGCCTCCCACACCTCGAAGAACCAGCCGCGCTCGTCGCCGAACACCTTCGGCTTGATGAGCATCACGTCCGGGATGGAGAGGCGCTGGAACTCCATCAGGCCTGCGCCTCTTTCAGCACCTTCATCAGGTACTGGCCGTAGCCGTTCTTCAGCAGCGGTTGCGCCAGGCGTTCCATCTGGGCGCCGTCGATGAAGCCCTGGTGGAAGGCCACTTCCTCGGGGCAGGCGACCTTGAGGCCCTGACGGTTCTCGATGGTCGCGATGAAGTTCGAGGCATCCAGCAGCGACTCATGGGTGCCGGTGTCGAGCCAGGCCACGCCACGGCCGATGATCTCCACCTGCAGGCGGCCCTTCTGGAGATAGGCCACGTTGGCGTCGGTGATCTCCAGCTCGCCGCGTGGCGAGGGCTTGAGGGCCTTGGCCACGTCCACGATGCCGTTGTCATAGAAATAGAGCCCGGTGACCGCGTAGCTGGACTTGGGCGCCTTGGGCTTCTCCTCGATGCCGAGCGCTTTGCCCTGCTTGTCGAAGTGCACCACACCGTAGCGCTCCGGATCCTTCACGTAGTAAGCGAACACCGTGGCGCCCTGGTCACGCGCGGTGGCGCGGCGCAGGGACTCCGAGAAGCCGTGGCCGTAGAAGATGTTGTCGCCGAGGATGAGGCAGACCGGGTCCTTGCCGATGAACTTCTCGCCCAGGATGAAGGCCTGGGCTAGGCCGTCGGGGCTCGGCTGCACCACGTAGCTTAAGGAAAGGCCCCACTGGGAACCGTCGCCCAGGAGCGCCTGGAACATGGGCGCGTCGTGGGGCGTGGTGATGAGCAGGATCTCGCGGATGCCGGCCAGCATGAGCGTGGTGAGCGGATGGTAGATCATCGGCTTGTCGTAGATCGGCAAGAGCTGCTTGCTGATGACGCGCGTGACCGGATGCAGGCGGGTGCCCGAGCCGCCCGCCAGGATGATGCCCTTGTACTTCATGCTCGTCCCCATGCGGCCGCGCCGCGGCTCAGCCGTGCTTCAGGATCCCCAGGCGGCGCAGGTGCGCGATGACCTGGGCCACGCATTGCTCGACGCTGTCCCGGTCGTTGTGCAGCGTGATCTCCGCCGCCTCGGGCGCCTCGTAGGGCGCATCGATGCCGGTGAAGTTCTTGATCTCGCCGGCGCGGGCCTTGCGATAGAGGCCCTTCGGGTCGCGCTGCTCGCAGACCTCGATGGGCGTGTCCATGAATACCTCGAAGAACTCGTCCTTCTCCAGCAGTCCGCGCACCAGCCGCCGGTCCGCGCGGAACGGCGAGATGAAGGCGGTGATGACGATGACGCCCGCATCCACGAACAACTTGGAGACCTCGCCGATGCGGCGGATGTTCTCCACCCGCGACTCGTCGGTGAAGCCCAGGTCCTTGTTCAGGCCGTGGCGCACGTTGTCGCCGTCCAGCAGGTAGGAGTGGTAGCCCTCGAGGAACAGGGCCTGCTCCAGGGCGTTCGCGATGGTGCTCTTACCCGAGCCGGAGAGACCGGTGAGCCAGATCACGCAGGGCTTCTGGCCCTTCTGGTTGGAACGCTGCACGCGGGTGACCTTGTGCTCGTGCCACACCACGTTCTCGGACTTGTCCTGCAGCACCGCCTGCACCCCGCGGATCACCATGCCGGCGCCGACGGTCCCGTTGCTGAGGCGGTCGATGATGATGAGCGCGCCGGTGGCGCGGGACACCGCATAGGGGTCGAAAGCCATGGGCTCGCTGAAGGTGATCTTGCACTGGGCGATCTGGTTCAGCTTCAGCTCGTCGGCGAAATCTTTCTGCAGCGTGTTCACGTCCACCACGTGGTAGATGCGGTCGATCACGCCGGTGACGGTCTTGGCATTGAGCTTGAACAGGTACTGCTTGCCCGGCAGCATCGGCGCATCCGCCATCCAGATGAGCCAGGCATCGAGGCTGTTGCTCACGTGGGGCGCGCGCTCGCCGTGCACCAGCATGTCGCCGCGGCTGATGTCGATCTCGTCCGCCAGGGTCACGGTCACGGCCATGGGCGCGTGGGCCTCGGCCAGCTCGCCCTCGTAGGTGACGATGGATGTGACCTTGCTGGAGCGGCGCGAGGGCAGCGCCATCACCGCATCGCCCTGCTTCAGCACGCCCGCCGAGAGGGTGCCGCAGAAGCCGCGGAAATCCAGGTTCGGCCGGTTCACGTACTGCACCGGCAGGCGCAGGTCCTTCAGGTTGATGTCGTCGCTCGCGTCCACGGTCTCGAGGATGTCGAGCAGGGTGGGGCCCGCGTACCAGGGCATGCTCTCGCCCCGGTGCACGATGTTCTCGCCCTTCAAGGCCGAGACCGGCACGAAACGGATGTCGGGGATGTGCAGCGACTTGGCCAGCTCCAGGTACTCGGCCTGGATGCGCTCGTAGACCTTCTGATCGTAGCCCACCAGGTCCATCTTGTTGATGGCCACCACCGCGTGGCGGATGCCCAGCAGCGAGACGATGAAGCTGTGGCGGCGGGTCTGGGTCAGCACGCCCTTGCGCGCGTCGATGAGGATCACCGCCAGGTTGGCGGTGGAGGCGCCGGTGGCCATGTTGCGGGTGTACTGCTCGTGTCCCGGCGTGTCGGCGATGATGAACTTGCGCTTGTCGGTATTGAAGTAGCGGTAGGCCACGTCGATGGTGATGCCCTGCTCCCGCTCGGACTGCAGGCCGTCCACCAGCAGCGCCAGGTCCACTTCCTGGCCGGTGGTGCCGTGCTTCTTGCTGTCCTTCTCCAGCGACTTCATGTGGTCGTCGAAGATGCCGTCGGTGTCGTACAGGAGCCGCCCGATGAGCGTGCTCTTGCCGTCGTCCACGCTGCCGCAGGTGATGAAGCGCAGCAGTTCCTTGCGCTCGTGCAGGCGCAGGTAAGCCTCGATGTCGTCGCGGATCAGCTGTTCCTGGGCGGACATCAGAAGTACCCCTCGCGCTTCTTCTCTTCCATGGAGCCGGCCTGGTCGTGGTCGATCATGCGGCCCTGCCGCTCGGAGGTGCGGGTCAGCAGCATCTCCTGGATCACCTGCGGCAGGGTCAGGGCCTCGGAACGGACCGCGCCCGAGAGCGGGTAGCAGCCGAGGGTGCGGAAGCGTACTGACTCCAGGCGCGGCTGCTCGCCCGGGTTCAGGCGCATGCGCTCGTCGTCAACCATGATCAGCGCGCCGTCCCGGTCCACCACCGGCCGGGGCTTGGCGAAGTACAGCGGCACCACCGGGATCTTCTCCAGGTATACGTACTGCCACACGTCCAGCTCGGTCCAGTTGGAGAGGGGGAACACGCGGATGCTCTCGCCCTTGTTGATGCGGCCGTTGTAGAGGTTCCACAGCTCGGGGCGCTGGTTCTTGGGGTCCCAGCGGTGGTTGCGATCACGGAAGGAGTAGACGCGCTCCTTGGCGCGGGACTTCTCCTCGTCGCGGCGCGCGCCGCCGAAGGCCGCGTCGAACTGGTATTTGCTGAGCGCCTGCTTCAGCGCCTCGGTCTTCATCACGTCGGTGTATTTCTTGCTGCCGTGGTCGAAGGGGTTCATGCCCGCCTTCACCCCTTCCTGGTTCGTGTGCACGATCAGCTCCACCCCGAGCCGCTTGGCGGTCTCGTCGCGGAAGCGGATCATGTCGCGGAACTTCCAGGTGGTGTCCACGTGCAGCAGCGGGAACGGCAGCTTGCCCGGGTGGAAAGCCTTCATGGCCAGGTGCAGCATCACCGAGCTGTCCTTGCCGATGGAGTACATCATCACCGGCCGTTCGAACTCGGCCGCCACCTCGCGGATGATGTGGATGCTTTCGGCTTCTAGCTGCTTGAGATGGTTGAGACGGTAGTCCTTCATCGGGTGCACTCGGTCCTCATCGCAGCGGCTGGAAGGAACGGGACAGACGCGGCAGCCAGTGGCGTGCCGGGTCCAGGGAATAGCCCACCGCGAAGGCGCGGCCGGTGATGGCGCTCGCCGGCACGAAGCCGATGTAGCGCGAATCCTTGCTGTCGTCGCGGTTGTCGCCCATCACGAAATACTCGCCGGCGGGCACCGTGACCGGGGCGAAGCTGCGCATGGCGTAGCGACCTGGGTCGAACATGACGGCATGCTCGTGGCCGGCCAGGTCTTCCTGCCTGAACACATAGGCGGCGGCGTCCGGCAGCGCGGCGCCCTCGCCTGCCACGGGCGGGAGCTGAGCCATGGCGCGGCCGTTGATGATGACGCTCTCGTCCCGCATCTCGACCACGTCGCCCGGCACCGCCACCACCCGCTTCAGCAGACGTTCGCCATCCTCGGGGGAGTACAGCACCACGATGTCGCCGCGGCGGGGCTCGGCCCGGTGCCAGAGCACCACGCTGGTGAAGGGCAGGCGCAGGTCGTAGGCCATCTTCTCGGTGAGCAGGCGGTCGCCCTCCACCACCGTCGGTTTCATGGAGCCGGTGGGGATGTAGTAGATGTCGGCGAAGGAGGAACGGAACGCGCACATGAGCAGCAGGAACAGCAGCGTGCCGCGCCATTCCTTCCACTGGGCCAACAGACGATCGCGCATCATCGGATGGGATTCCTGGGCGGGACGCCCTGGAGGAACGCGGCCCGCTTAAGGCCGGCTCCTGGCCGGGTCTCGCTCTAAGTCTATATAGGTGGGCCCGTAGGCCCCGGACTGCGCATTTTACACGGGGGCAGCAGCCCCATACACCCGATTTACCCGTGCAGGACGGGGTTCAGGCAGTGGGACGGACCGCCTTCTCGGGCGTGAGACCGGCATAGGCCCGGCCGGCGCCGCCGGAACGGCGCATGGCCGCCACCATCATGGTGGGCTTGATGCGGCCGGTCTCCAGCAGGGTCTGGTTGAGGCGCTCCACCAGGTCCACGAAGGCCCGGTCCTCGGGGCGCCCCTCGTCCAGGTTGCGGCCGTAACCGCGCTCGACGAAGGGGTCCACGATTCCGCCATAGCCCACGAAACCGTCGAAGCCGAAGCGCTGCACCAGCAGGGGCAGGATGTCCTGGGCGCGGATGCCCTCGAAGCCCTTGTTGGAGCAGTCCCAGTCCAGGTACTGCTCGTGGACCTTGTTGAACTGGTAGTTGAAGCGGTAGCGGGCCGGCATCACCTGCCACAGGGACTCGATCCAGGCCAGGGTCTCGGGCCAGCGCATGTGGCCGTTCTTGCCGATCATGTCCGCGGTGAGGAACACCGAGTCCGCATGCATGGCGTCGTGGATGGCACCGAACAGCCCTTCCAGGTTCACGATATGGTGCAGGATGTGGTGGGCCATGACCCCGTCGTACTGCACGTCGAACTTGAAGTCGTTCAGGTCCACCACCTTCATCTCGACGCAGTCCTGCACGCCCGCCTGCTCGGCGGCCTGGCGTGCGCGGCCCAGGCGGACATCGGAGATGTCGGTGCAGGTGAGCGTGAACGGACCCTTGCCCATCTCCTTCAGGCGCTTGGCCAGGCGGATCTCGACCTGGCAGTCGCCGGAGCCGATGCTCACGAAACGGGCGGTGCGTCCCGGGACCTTGCCGATGTGCTCGGCGAAGCGGGTGGCGTAGAGGTCGAACACGCCGTTCACGCCGAAGACCTCGGACATGCGCGGGGTGATCCAGGTCTTCATCCAGTACTGGGTGATGTTGCCGGGCTTCCAGAGCGCGCCCAGGTCCGCGAACTGCGCGATCTGCTGCTTGACGCGGTCCTCGTACTCGGTGGTCATCTCAGGGCTCCAGCATCCACGCGTAAGGGGTGCCTGCCAGGGCGGCAGCCAGCTCGGCGGCGTTGGCGATCTGCCCGCGCAAGGGCGCGGCGGCAGCACCTGCTTCCATCGCCGGGAACGGATCCAGGCCCAGGAACCCGGCCAACTCCGCCAGGAGCGCCCCGCGCTCCGGCGAGGCGAAACGGTCTGCGTCCAGCTTGAGGCGGCGATGTCCCTCGAACAGGCGGTCCACATAGTCGTTCATGCGGTCGGCCTGGCGCGCCTGCAGCAGGAAGGCTTGAGGCGCCACCGTCACCGGGCCCGCCGCGCCTTGCCCGCGCTTGAGTTCCGCCACATGCGTGCCGAGCAGGTTGCGGGCCGCGTAATGGATCACCCGCACGTCCCGGTCCTGCATCAGCGCGTTGCGCACCGGCGCGCTGGGAGAATCCAGTAGCGCGCCCTGTTCCACCTTGAAGCCCACGGCGTGGCGGCCGCGGGAGTCGAACACATACTTATATAGATAGGTCTCGGGGGAAGCCGTCCGGAAGGCCGCGAGATCGCGGGAGTCCCGCGCCTTGCCGAGCAGGCCGTCGGAGAGCCCGGCGAAACCCGCGGGAGAGAGGGGCCCCAGGGCGTCGGCATGGCAGAGCAGGGCCGGATGCCGGTTCAAGGCCGTGGCGAGGGCCGCCGCGTCCGTGCCGGCCGGATGCACCAGCACGAACAGCTCGCCGCGCAGTTTGCCCATGAGCGCACGCGGACGCGCCTCATCGAGGCGGCGGCGGACTGCGCCCAGGAGGGCTCGGAGTTTCATCGGTCGGGGCCGGCCTTGGCGTCAGCTGCGGGTCAGAACGGGATGTCGTCGTCCTGGAAGTCGCCGCCGCCGGCGGGTTCGCTGGCCGGGGCCCGGCTCGGGGCCTCGTCGCGCATGCGGTCACCACCGCTGCCGCCACTGCCGCCACTGCCGCCGCCGGCACCACCGCGGCCACCCAGCATCTGCATCTCGTCCACCATGATCTCGGTGACGTAGTGCTTCTGGCCGTCCTTCTCGTAGTCGCGGGTGCGCAGGCGGCCCTCCACGTAGATCTGGGAGCCCTTACGCACGTACTCGCCCACGATCTCCGCCAGGCGGTTATAGAAGGTGAGCTTGTGCCACTCGGTGCGTTCCTTCTTCTCGCCGGTCTGCTTGTCCTTCCAGGACTCGTTGGTGGCGGCGGAGATGTTCACCACCGCGCCACCGGACGGCATGTATTTGACCTCCGGGTCACGGCCGACAGTCGCCACCAGGATCACCTTGTTTACGCCGCGTGCCATAGCTCTTCTCCGGAGGGCCCTGCGAGGGGCCTGTTTTGACGTGAAAGTCCGTCATTTTACTTGGTGGGGCGGGCCCGGGTCACGCTTTTCCGGTCCCGCGAGCCGGTCGGGCGGGCTGGAAAACCGGCTCCACCGCCCCCATTACTTAGCCTCAATCCGCCGTTTCCTGCCCTGATTCCCGGCCTGTCCGTGTTTTGCGCCAGGATGGCGGTGCGGCGTACACTTCCCAGTTCGGTCCAATTCAAGGTCATCCATGGCTCTCGACACCATCCGCGTCCGCGGCGCCCGCACCCACAACCTCGCCAACGTGGACGTGGACCTGCCCCGGGACAAGCTCATCGTCATCACCGGGCTCTCGGGTTCGGGCAAGTCCTCCCTCGCCTTCGACACGATCTATGCCGAAGGCCAGCGCCGCTACGTGGAGTCCCTCTCGGCCTACGCCCGCCAGTTCCTCTCCATGATGGAGAAGCCGGACGTGGACCACATAGAAGGTCTGTCGCCCGCCATATCCATCGAGCAGAAATCCACCTCCCATAACCCGCGCTCCACCGTGGGCACGGTGACGGAGATCTACGACTACCTGCGCCTGCTCTACGCCCGCGCCGGCATCCCGCGCTGCCCGGACCACCACATCGACCTCACCGCCCAGACCGTGAGCCAGATGGTGGACCAGGTGCTGGCGCTGCCGGAGGACACCAAGCTCATGCTGCTCGCCCCCGTGATGCACGAGCGCAAGGGCGAGCACCTGGAGCTGCTGGGTGAGCTGCGGGCCCAGGGTTTCGTGCGGGCCCGCATCGACGGCAGCGTGATGGAGCTGGACAAGGCCCCCAAGCTGGATCTCCGCCGCAAGCACACCATCGAAGTGGTGGTGGACCGCTTCAAGGTACGCCCGGACGTGGCCCAGCGCCTGGCGGAGTCCTTCGAGACGGCCCTGAGGTTAGCCGACGGCATCGCCCACGTGGCCTTCATGGACGAGCCCAAGAAACCGGAGATCACCTTCTCCTCTAAGTTCGCCTGCCCGGTCTGCGGCTACTCCATCGCCGAGCTGGAACCGCGCCTGTTCTCCTTCAACAACCCGGTGGGCGCCTGCCCCGGTTGCGACGGCCTGGGCGTACGCCAGTTCTTTGACCCGGCCCGGGTGGTGACCCAGCCCCAACTCTCGCTGGCCGGCGGCGCGGTGCGCGGCTGGGACCGGCGCAACGCCTACTACTTCCAGCTCATCCAGAGCCTGGCGCGCCACTACAAGTTCGACATCGAGACCCCCTTCGAGGACCTGCCGGAGAAGATCCGCCGCATCATCCTCCAGGGCAGCGGCGATGAGGTGATCCCCTTCAGCTACACCAACGAGCGCGGCAGCAAGAGCAGCCGGCGCCACGCCTTCGAGGGCGTGCTGCCCAACATGGAGCGCCGTTACCGCGAGACCGAATCTATGATGGTGCGGGAGGAACTCTCCAAGTACCTGAGCGCCCGCCCCTGCCCGGACTGCGAGGGCACGCGCCTGAAGCGCGAGGCCCGCAACGTGTTCGTGGCAGGCCAGGCCCTGCCCTCCGTCACCGGCCGCTCCGTGGGCGATACCCTCAAGTTCTTCGACACCCTCGACCTCCCGGGCCGGCGCGGCGAGATCGCCGCCAAGATCGTCAAGGAGATCCGCGCACGGGTCTCGTTCCTGGTGAACGTGGGCCTGGACTACCTCACCCTTGACCGCAGTGCCGAGACCCTCTCGGGCGGCGAGGCCCAGCGCATCCGCCTGGCGAGCCAGATCGGCTCGGGCCTGGTGGGCGTCATGTACATCCTGGACGAGCCCTCCATCGGCCTGCACCAGCGGGACAACGAGCGCTTGCTGAAGACCCTCACTCGACTGCGCGACATCGGCAACACCGTGATCGTGGTTGAACACGACGAGGACGCCATCAAGCACGCGGACCACGTGCTGGACATGGGCCCCGGCGCCGGCGTGCACGGCGGCAAGGTGGTGGCCCAGGGCACCCCGGCGGAGATCGCCGCGGACCCGGATTCCCTCACCGGCCAGTACCTCTCGGGCCGGCGCGGCATCCCGGTGCCGGAGCGGCGCCTCCCGCCGGACAAGAAGCGCATGCTGCGCATCAAGAAGGCCCGCGGCAACAACCTGAAGGGCGTGGACGTGGAGATCCCGCTGGGTC
This sequence comes from uncultured Gammaproteobacteria bacterium, assembly GCA_964584665.1. Lineage (GTDB taxonomy): Bacteria > Pseudomonadota > Gammaproteobacteria > Natronospirales > REEB76 > DASUBN01. Next base: position 8,907 of record CAZPAO010000004.1, on the reverse strand, counting down.
TCATGACCTGCGTCACCGGCGTGTCCGGCTCGGGCAAGTCCACCCTCATCAACGACACCCTCTACCGCTACGCGGCGCGGCGCCTCAACGACGCCTCCGACGAGGCGGCGCCCTGCGACGGCATCGACGGCCTGGAGAAGATCGACAAGATCATCGACATCGACCAGTCCCCCATCGGCCGCACGCCCCGCTCCAACCCGGCCACCTACACCGGGCTCTTCACGCCCATCCGCGAGTTGTTCGCGGAGGTGCCGGAAGCCCGTTCCCGCGGCTACAACCCGGGGCGCTTCAGCTTCAACGTGAAGGGCGGACGTTGCGAGTCCTGCCAGGGCGACGGCGTCATCAAGGTGGAGATGCACTTCCTGCCGGACATCTACGTGGCCTGCGACGTGTGCAAGGGCAAGCGCTACAACCGCGAGACCCTGGACATCCGCTACAAGGGCAAGACTATCCACGAGGTGCTGGAGATGACGGTGGAGGACGCGCTGGAGTTCTTCAGCGCCGTGCCCGTGGTGGCGAACAAGCTGCGCACCCTCACCGCCGTGGGCCTGACTTACGTGCGCCTGGGCCAGAACGCCACCACCCTCTCGGGCGGCGAGGCCCAGCGGGTGAAGCTCGCGCGGGAACTGTCCAAGCGCGATACCGGCAGCACCCTCTATATATTGGATGAGCCCACCACCGGCCTGCACTTCCACGACATCGACCAGCTGCTGGGCGTGCTGCGCCAACTCAGGGACGGCGGCAGCACCGTGGTGATCATCGAGCACAACCTGGACGTCATCAAGACCGCGGACTGGATCGTGGACCTCGGTCCCGAGGGCGGCGGCGGGGGCGGCAGCATCGTGGTCACCGGCACACCGGAAGAAGTGGCGGACCATGCCGGTTCCTACACCGGCCACTTCCTGAAGCATGTGCTGGGTTCCGTGAAAGACACCCAGCCGCGCCGCACCGGCACGCGCCGCTGACATGGCGGCAGCGGGGCCCAGCTTCCTCGGCATCGGCGCGCAGAAGGCGGGCACCACCTGGCTGCACCGCATGCTGTCGCGGCACCCGGATGTGGGCATGCCGGAACAGAAGGAACTGCACTTCTGGGACCGGGAGACCCCTGATGCCGCTGCAGTCGCAAGCTACATGGACCGTTTCGCGGGTCTGCGCGGCAAGGCCCGCGGCGAGATCACTCCCAGCTACGCGATCCTGCCGCCGGAGCGCATCGCCGTCCTGCGCGGTTACCTGCCTGACCTGAGGCTCATCTATATATTGCGCGATCCCGTCGAGCGCGCCTGGTCCCACGCCAAGATGGACCTGGGCAAGCACCTGCGCCGGCACAAGCAGCTACCCCCGGATATGGATGCCTGGCTGGAGGCGCACTTCCGCTCCGAGGAGTCGCTGCAGCGGGGCGACTACGCCACCTGCCTCGCCAATTGGGGGCAGCACTATGGACGAGACCAGTTGCAGGTATCCATCTACGAAGAGGTCTTCGCTGCACCCCGTGACTTCCTGAAGGCCTGCGCCGTCCATCTCGGCGTGGACCCAGGGTTCTACGACGGAGTCCAGGCTGTGGAACTGGCTGACAGCGTCTATCCGGAAGGAGAGGTCATCAAGACATCCCGGCAGGAGCTGCCGCCGGAAACGCGCGGGCGCCATGCCGCGCTGCTGCTGGAGCTCTATGCGCCGCTTATCGAACGCCTGTCATCCCTGCTCGGGCGCGATCTCAGCAGCATCTGGGCCAGGCCTCAGGCGTAACCGAAGCGCCTGAGCCCCGGCTGCCCTAGCCGCACCAGGGTCGCCATCTCCGCCGCATCCCGTGACTTCCAGGCCTCGCTCCGCGGCGAGGGCCGTATCCGCGCAGCCGCCGCGCCCGGGTCTTGCGCGACGCCCAGGAAAGCGAACAAGCGCTGCACGTCCGCCTCTGGCGCCGCGCAAAGGTCCTCGTATCTCACCCGCAGATAATGGCCGGCCAGGCGCTGCTCGCCGTAGTCGGCGGCGGCCGTGTTGATCCGGGACCAGAGCAGGATCGACTGCTGCGGCTCCGGCAAGGCGTCTTCCCCGGGCGCCAGCAGATGGCGGCCATGTTTCTGCAGCTGGTTCTGGTTCTTGGAATAGGCCATGTCGCGCCCGTCGCGCACCAGGTGGATGACCGTGAGTTCGGGCAACTGCGCGTGGAGGAAAGGCAGCAGGAAGATGCTGCGTGGCGCCTTCCAACCCCAGGCTGTGTCCCCCGCGGGACGGGAGGCCCGGTGCTGTGCCAGCCCCACCTCCAGCGCTCGGGACATGTCGGCACCGCCCGCGAGCGATGCCGCATCGCCCGTGACGCCGTCGACCCAGCGGGTGCGCTCCAGGTAGGCATCCACGTGGGTCTCGAAGAGATCATAGAAGCCGAGGAAGTCGCCGGCCCGGTTGCGCTCGGCCCCCAGGAAATAGCCGGCGGACTCCAGGATGTCCGCCAGCACCCGCGTGCCGGATCCGCCGGTGCCCAGGATGACTACAGGGGTGCGCAAGGCTCAGCCCGCGTCATGCCTTGATGACGTTCGATGCCGGCTGCCGATAGCGTCCGCGTGTATCCACCAGCAGCCGCGCGTACTGCCCGATGAGGGCGTAGTCGAAGCCATCGTGGTCGGTCGCCAGCAGCACGCAATCGAAACCCGCCAGGCTCTTCGCATCCAGCGCGACGCTGGCGAGGTCGAAACGGTGCTCGCGCATCCTGGGGAACTTGGGCACGAAGGGATCCGAATAGGCCACGTCCGCGCCCCGCTCCCGCAAGAGTTCCATCAACTCCACCGCCGGCGATTCGCGGGTGTCGTCCACGTTCTTCTTGTAGGCGATGCCCAGCACCAGCACACGGCTGCCCTTGATGGCCTTGCCGCGCTCGTTCAGCGCGGCGGCGGTCTTGTCCACCACCCACTCCGGCATGCGGCTGTTCACCTCGCCCGCGAGGCGGATGAAGCGCGTATCCACGCCGTACTCCAGGGCCTTCCAGGTGAGGTAGAAGGGATCGATGGGGATGCAGTGGCCGCCGAGGCCTGGCCCCGGGTAATAGGGCACGAAGCCGAAGGGCTTGGTGGCGGCAGCGTCGATGACCTCATGGATGTCGATGCCCATGCGATCCGCCACGATCTTCATCTCGTTCACGAGACCGATGTTGATGGCCCGGTGGATGTTCTCCAGGAGCTTCGTCATCTCCGCCGTGCGCAGGCTGGACACCGGCACGACTTTGTCGATGACGCCGGAATACAGCGCGATGCCCGCTTCGCGGCAGGCCGCGGTGAAGCCTGACACCACCTTGGGGATCGTCTGGGTGTGGAAGCGGGCGTTGCCTGGGTCTTCCCGCTCCGGCGAATACACCACGAAGCAGTCCACGCCGGGCTTCAGGCCCGCGGCTTCCACCACGGGCACCACCAGCTCCTCCGTGGTGCCGGGGTAGGTGGTGCTCTCCAGGGACACCACTTGGCCGGCCCGCAGATGGGGCTTCAGTTCCGCCATGGTGTCGCTGATGAAGCTCACGTCCGGCTCACGGTGCTTACCGAGCGGCGTGGGTACGCAGATGATGAGCGCGTCACAGTCACGCGCCGCGCCGAAGTCATGGCTCGCCTGGAAACGGCCCTTCACGGCCTTCGCCACCCGCTCCGCGGGGATCTGGGCGATGTAGCTCCGGCCCTGGTTCAGGGCTTCCACCTTGGCGGCGTCGATGTCGAGGCCGGTGACGGCGTAACCCGCTTCGCTGAAGCGCAGCGCCAGCGGCAGACCCACGTATCCCAAGCCCACCACGCCGATGCGGGCGTCCTTGTCCTTGAACTTCTGCAACAAGGCTTGATGCGCGGACATGCTGGATCCTGGGGTGGGTTCGGGTGCCCGGCTCTCTAAGGTCCCCGCCGGGATGCCTATGATAATCTCCCCGGGCTCCGGGGGTTCAGGCCGTATCTGCGGCCGGCCTTACGGAAATGGGGATAACGCCATGCCCACGAATGCCTGGATATCGGTCGCCGTCACCCTCGCCTGCCTGGTGACCCTGGCCACCACCCAGATCGGCACTGATCTGGTGATGGTGGGCGGCCTCACGCTCCTGATGCTCACCAAGGTCATAGGTCCCACGGATGCCCTCTCGGGCTTCGCCAACGAGAGCCTCCTGAGCATCGGCGCCCTCTACGTGGTGGCCGCCGGCCTGCGCGAGACCGGTGCCCTGAACCAGGTGGTGGGCCGGGTGTTCGGCCGGCCCAAGTCCGCCACCGTGGCCCAGGCGCGCATGATGCTGCCGGTGGCGTTCATGGGGGCCTTCATGAATTCCACGCCACTGGTGGCGGCGTTCCTGCCCTACGTGTCGGACTGGGCGCGCCAGTGCCGCATCTCCCCCTCCAAGCTCATGATCCCTTTGAGCTATGCCGCCATCTTCGGCGGCACCTGCACGCTCATAGGCACCAGCACCAACCTGGTGGTGAACGGCCTGCTCACGGGCCAGGCGCACCTGCCGGGCATGGGTTTCTTCCAGCTGGCCTATGTCGGCGTACCCTGCGCCCTACTCGGCCTGGCCTACGTGCTGGTGGTAGGTCGCTGGCTGCTGCCTGAGCGCATCCCCGTGTTCTCCCAGGCCAAGGATGCCCGCGAATACACCATCGAGATGATGGTGGCGCCGGGTGGACCGCTGGGGGGCCACACGGTGCAGGCCGCAGGACTGCGCCACCTGCCGGGGTTGTACTTGATCGAGATCGAGCGCGCCGGCGAGGTGATCCCCGCCGCCGGCCCCAACGAGGTGCTGCGTGACGGCGACCGGCTGGTATTCGCCGGCGTGACCGAATCGGTCATCGACCTGCAGCGCATCAAGGGCCTGGTACCGGCCACCAGCCAGCTGTTCAAGCTGGATTCGCCCCGCACCGCCCGCACCCTCATCGAGGCGGTGGTGGCGCCGGGCTGCCCACTGCTGGGCAAGACCATCCGCGAGGGCCAGTTCCGCACCGTCTACAAGGCCGTGGTCATCGCCGTGGCGCGCAACGGCCGGCGCATCGAGGGCAAGATCGGTGACATCGAACTGCGCGCCGGCGACACGCTGCTCCTGGAGACGGACCGCGAGTTCCCGCTGCGTCACCGCAACTCGCGCGACTTCCTGCTGCTGCACTCGCTGGAAGGTGCCGCGGTGCCGCGCCACGACCGGGCCATCCTGGCCTGGGTCATCCTGCTGGGCTTGGTCCTCACTAAGGGCTTCAACCTGCTGCCGCTCTCGACCGCTGCCTTCTGCGCCGCGGGGCTCATGATCCTGACGCGCTGCATCGGCGGAGCCGTCGCCCGCCGCAGTCTCAACTTCGAGGTGCTGATCGCCATCGGCGCGTCCTTCGGCATCGGCAAGGGCTTGGAGGTGAGCGGTGCGGCCGCGATCATCGCCCACGGCCTGCTCGCCCTCGCTCACAACGATCCCTTCTGGCTGCTGGTGGCCATCTACGGCGGTACCATGCTGCTGACAGAAGTGGTGACCCACAACGCCGCGGCGGTGATCGTGTTCCCCATCGCGCTCGCCACCACCACTTCCCTGGGGCTGAACTTCACGCCCTTCGTCATGGCCATCACCATGGCCGCATCGGCGAGCTTCGCTACACCCATCGGCTACGCCACCAACCTCATGGTCTACGGCCCCGGCGGTTACCGCTTCAGCGACTTCCTGCGCTTCGGCATCCCGCTCAACCTCATGATGTGGCTGGTCACCGTGAACATCATCCCGCACGTATGGCCATTGGTGGCGAGCTAAGCGCCGGACGGTTCCACGGGCAATAAAAAGCCGGGCATCCTGCCCGGCTTCTTTCGGAACCCCTGTTAAGGCTCCTCAGATCATTTCTCGGCTTTCTTCGCCTTCTTGGCGGCGGGCTTCTTCTCCGCCTTCTCAGCCGCAGGCGCCTTCTCGGCCTTGGCCTTCTTAGCCGGCTTCGCGGCGGCCTCGGACTCAGCCTTGGGGGCCTTCGCGGGCTTGGCCTTGGTCTCCGGCTTGATCTTGGCCGGGGCATCGTTGGCCGCCACTTCGGCTCGGTCCACGAGCTGCATCACGGCCATCGGCGCGTTGTCGCCCGGACGGATGCCGTGCTTCAGGATGCGGGTGTAGCCGCCGGCACGGGCCTTGTAGTGCGGGCCGATGTCGGTGAACAGCTTCACCACGATCTCCTGGTCGCGCAGGCGCGAGAAGGCCAGGCGGCGCTTGGCCACGCTGTCGATTTTCGCCATCGTGATGAGCGGCTCGACGACGCGGCGCAGCTCCTTGGCCTTCGGTACGGTGGTGCGGATGGTCTCGTAGCGCAGCAGCGCCGAGGCCATGTTGCGCATCAGCGCCGCACGGTGGGAGCTGTTACGGCTGAGTTGTCTGCCGGAATTTTGGTGACGCATCGCTTAACCCTTGTCTTTAAATCGTACGGCTTAGGCAGTCTTCTTAAGACCGACCGGCGGCCAGTTCTCGAGCTTCATGCCGAGGGAGAGGCTGTGCTGCGCGAGCACGTCCTTGATCTCGGTGAGCGACTTCTTGCCCAGGTTCGGCGTCTTCAGCAGCTCGACCTCGGTCTTCTGCACCAGGTCGCCGATGTACTGGATGTTCTCCTGCTTCAGGCAGTTGGCGGAGCGCACGGTCAGCTCCAGCTCGTCCACCGGCTTCAGCAGGATCGGGTCGAAGTGGGCTTCGCCGCCCACGCCGCGGCCCTGGTCGCGGCCCTTCAGGTCCACGAAGGCAGCCAGCTGCTCCGACAGGATGGTCGCGGCCCGGCGGATGGCTTCCTCCGGCTCGATCGTCCCGTTGGTCTCGATCTCGATGACCAGCTTGTCGAGGTCGGTGCGCTGCTCGACGCGGGCGCTCTCGACGTTGTAGGTCACGCGGCGCACCGGGCTGAACGAGGCGTCCAGCTGCAGGCGGCCGATGGGACGGGTCTCTTCCTCGAACTGCAGGCGTTGGTTGGCCGGCTGGTAGCCGCGGCCGCGCTTCACCTTGAGCTTCATGTTGAGGGAGCCCGCGCTGTTCAGGTGCGCGATCACGAGATCCTTGTTCACGATCTCGACGTCGTGATCCAGCTGGATGTCGGCGGCGGTCACCACGCCTGGGCCCTTCTTGGCCAGCGTGAGGGTGGCTTCGTCGCGGGTGTGCATGCGGATGGCGAGCTGCTTCAGGTTAAGCAGGATGTCGACCACATCCTCCTGCACGCCCTCGATGGTGGTGTACTCGTGGAGCACGCCCTCGATCTCCGCCTCGATGGCGGCGGCGCCGGGCATGGACGAGAGCAGGATGCGGCGCAGCGCATTGCCGAGCGTATGGCCGAACCCGCGCTCCAGCGGCTCGAGCACGACGCGCGCCTGGTTCTCGGACTGGGCCTGCACGCCTACGAGGCGCGGCTTCAAGAATTCGCTGACTGAACCCTGCATGGGGATAAAACCTCTCTACAAACCGATTACTTGGAGTACAACTCGACGACCAGATTCTCGTTGATGTCCGGCAGGAAATCGGTGCGCTCGGGCACGGACTTGAACTTGCCGCTCATCTTGGTCTCATCGACTTCCACCCACTCAGGGAGACCGACCTGCTTGGCGACCTGCAGGGCGGACTGGATGCGCAGCTGGCTCTTGGCGCCTTCGCGCACGGAGACCACGTCCTCGGCCTTGACCTGGTAGGACGCGATGTTGACGATCCTGCCGTTCACTTCGATGGCTTTGTGGCTCACCAGCTGGCGCGCTTCGGCGCGGGTCACGGCGAAGCCCATGCGGTAGACCACGTTGTCCAGGCGGCACTCGAGGATCTGCAGCAGGGTCTGGCCGGTGGCGCCGGTGCGGCGGGCGGCTTCCTTGTAGTAGCGGCGGAACTGGCGCTCCAGCACGCCGTACATGCGGCGCAGCTTCTGCTTCTCGCGCAGCTGGATGCCGTAGTCCGACAGACGGCCGCGCTTGGCGCCGTGCTGGCCGGGGGCGGATTCGATGCGGCACTTGCTCTCGAGCGGACGGACGCTGCTCTTCAGGAACAGGTCGGTGCCTTCACGGCGCGACAGCTTGCACTTGGGACCGAGATAACGAGCCATTCGTATAACCTCTTAAACGCGACGCTTCTTGGGGGGACGGCATCCGTTGTGCGGGATGGGCGTCACGTCCGAGATGTTCGCGATCTTGAAACCGATGTTGTGCAGGGAGCGCACTGCGGACTCACGGCCGGGGCCGGGACCCTTCACCTGCACTTCCAGGTTCTTGACGCCGAATTCCTGGGCCGCGAGGCCGGCCTTCTCAGCCGCCACCTGCGCCGCGAACGGGGTGGACTTGCGCGAGCCGCGGAAGCCGGTGCCGCCGGAGGTCGCCCAGCACAGCACGTTGCCCTGGCGGTCGGTGATGGTGATGATCGTGTTGTTGAACGACGCGTGCACGTGCGCGATGCCGTCCACCACGGTCTTCTTGGTGCGCTTACGCGGCGCGCCAGCGGCGGCCGTTGCGGCACCGGTGGCAGCGGGTGCGGCAGCGCCCTCGGGGGCGGCTGCTTCTGCGGTGCTCTGCGTCTTCTCGTCAGCCATGTCGTTCGTCCTGCTGTATATCGGGGTTCGTCAGTCGTTTATCAAGCCGACGGGGCCGGCTTGGAGATCATCGGGCCGGCCTGCTTGCGACGGCCCTTGCGGGTGCGCGCGTTGGTGCGGGTACGCTGGCCGCGCACCGGCATGCCGCGGCGATGGCGCAGGCCGCGATAGCAGCCGAGGTCCATCAGGCGCTTGATGTTCATGGACACCTCGCGGCGCAGGTCGCCTTCGACCGTGAAGCGCGCCACCTGGGTACGCAACGACTCGACCTCGGCGTCGGTCAGATCCTTCACCTTGGTCTCCGGCTTCACGCCTGCCTCGGTGCAGATCCACTTGGCACGGTTGCGACCGATGCCGAAGATGCTCTGCAAGCCGATGACGGCATGCTTGTTGGCCGGGATGT
>CAZPAO010000003.1:0-135497 GCA_964584665.1 uncultured Gammaproteobacteria bacterium | reverse complement strand
TGCAGCCGCAGCTGGTGCTGCTGCAGAAGACCCTGTTCAACATCGAGGGCCTGGGCCGTGAACTCTATCCCGAACTTGACCTGTGGCAGACCGCCAAGCCTTTCCTGGAGGACTGGACCCGGGAGCGCATGAGCCCGAAAGCGACCGTCCAGCGCCTGTTCGCGGGTCTGCCGGTGCTGCGGGAATTCCTGCTGGAGTCTCCGGGCCGGCTCAACGTGATCTTGAGGCGCCTGGCGGAAGGAACGCCTGCCGAAGATGCGGCGGCGGCGGCACAGCAACGCCAAGCCGCCCTGGAAGCGGCCATACGCCACCGCTATCGTGCCGCGGGCGGCGCGGCGCTGCTCCTGGGGGGCTTGATCCTGCTCGGCCTGGGTGCGGAACCTGTCTGGTTCTCCGTGACGCTGGCGCTGGCCGGCGGTGCTTTCCTGCTGTGGGGCTTCCTCACCAGTTAAGCGGCTGGACATGGCGGCGCCATTCCGGGAACAATCTGTCAAATGCGCGGGCTCAGGGGTGGGCTCCGAATGACAGGACCCGCAGCCCATGCACAGCATCTCCCTCCGTCGGCTCACGCACGTCGTGCTCTGCACCGGCCTGCTGGCGGCTGCTTCAGCCGTGCCGGCAGCGCCGGCCACCATGGCTGCTCCCTTCCCGCCCGGTTCCACGCCCCACTTCCGGCATCTCGGCAGCGAGGACGGGCTCGCTAACAGCGACATCCACGCCCTGGTGCAGGACGCGACGGGCTACATGTGGATCGCCACCGACAACGGCCTGCAGCGCTACGACGGCTACCGTTTCGTCACTTACCTGCATGACCCGCGCGATGCAGCAACGCTCGCGCAGAACATCGTCTCGGCGCTGGCCTTCGGCCCCGACGGAACGCTCTGGATAGGCACCGAAGGCGGCGGGCTGGACAGCCTCGCCTCGGGCAGCGAGCGCTTCGTACACCACGTGCACGACGGCGAACGTACGGGCAGCCTCGCCAACGACCGGGTGTTCGCGCTCTTGTTCGACCGGCATGGGCGGTTGTGGGTCGCCACCGACACCGGCGTGGACCGCATGGACACGCCCGGCGCGGTCTTCAGGCACTACGCCACCCATTCCACGCTGCCTAACGGCGAGCGCATCCTGTCGCTGTACGAGGATCCGGCCGGACACATCTGGGTGGGCTCGGACCACGGTGTGTTCTGGTACGACGAGCGGCACGATGCGCTGGCGCGCCTCGAGTTCAAGCAGAGCCCGCTGCTCGCCGCTGCGAAACCGGTATTGGACGCGGCGCCCATCGTCGACTTCTACGCGGACCGGGCGCACCGCCTGTGGATCGGCAGCGAACATGGCATCGCCGTGCTGGGCCTGGGCGGCGCGCTGGACGCCTTCTACACCGCGCACCCGGGCCAGGAATGCGCGCTGCAGAGCGATCACACCCGCGGCCTGCTGCAGGACGACGAAGGCGACATCTGGATCGCGGTGCTGCACGGGGGCCTCTCCCGGCTCGATCCCGAGAGCGGCTGCTTCACCACCTACCGGCACGATGCCACCGATCCGGGCAGCCTGCGCGACGACGACCTGCGCGTGCTGCACCAGGACCGTACCGGGCTCTTCTGGATCGGCAGCTACTACAGCGGTATCGACATCTATAACCCGCGCACCCGTGTGTTCGGCTATTACCCGGCACGGCCAGGCGGCGATGGGCTCGCCGGACCCATGGTGACCTCGGCCTATAAGGGCGCGGACGGCGTGCTCTGGGTCGGTACCCTGAATGGTCTTACGCGTCTCGATGCGGAGCGGCGCCACTACCGGCAATACATCATGCCAGGGCGCCCCGCTCTCGCGCAGGACGACAAGGCGGTGAACGCGGTGCTCGGGGACCGGGAAGGCCGTCTGTGGGTGGGCAGCGACTATGGTCTGTCCCGTTATCTCCCCAAGAGCGACGGCTTCGAGTATCACCGGCTCATCGACCAGAAAGGCGACCCTTACCAGACCAGCGTGAGCTACATCTTCGAGGACACCGAAGCGCGCCTATGGCTCGGCACCGAGGCTGGCCTGCTACGGTTCGACGCCGCCGCGGGCACTGTGCTCCAGCGTTACGTGCCGGACCCGAAGCGGGACGATGCGCTGCCCAACGGCCAGGTGAACGCGGTCTGCCAGAGCCGGGACGGCGCCCTCTGGGTGAGCACGTTGCAGGGCATCGCGCGCTTCGATGGCGTGCATGACCGTTTCCAGATCTACGGCGAGAACAGCGACCCCCGCCACGGGCTCTCCAGCGATGCGGTGCTCTCCTGCCTCGGCGCCGCGGATGGCCGGTTGTGGGTCGGCACCGACAACGGCCTCGACCTCATCGACCCCAAGGGCGGCGAGGTGCGGCACTTCGGGCTTGGCAATGGCCTGCCGGACCTCAACATCAGCGGCATATTGCAGGATCCTTCCGGCGACCTCTGGCTCAGCACCGGCAAGGGCGTGACGCGCTTCTCCCCCGAGGGCAAGGTGCTGCGCAACTATGCGGAGCCGGACGGCTTGCAGAAAGGCGAGTTCAACGACAGTGCCGCCTTCGCTTCAGCGGATGGCGAACTCTTCTTCGGCGGCAGCGACGGCCTCAACAGCTTCTATCCCACGGCCCTCAGCCACGAGCCGGCGGCTCCGGACGTGGCCATCACGCGTTTCACCGTGCTCGGCAAGCCGCTCGCAGCCGCGGCACCGGTGCTGCGTTACCGGGACAACATCCTCGGCTTCGAATTCGCAGCCTTCGACTACGCTCAGCCCAGCCATAACCGCTTCCGCTATACCCTCGAGGGCTTCGACGAGGAGTGGCACACCATCGCGGGCGAGCGCAGCGTCACCTACACCAACCTGGATCCGGGCCGTTACGTGCTGCACCTGCGCGGCTCCAACGACGGTCTCGCCTGGTCCGCGAAGGAAGCCGTCTTCCCCATCCAGGTGCTGCCGCCGCCCTGGCGCAGCCCCTGGGCCTACGCGGGTTACGGTCTGGCACTGATCCTCATCGCCGGTGGGAGCTTCTATCTCTTCGGCCGCTCGGTGCGCCGCCGCCAAGCCTACATCGAGGAACGTAACCGGCGCCGCTGGGCCGAGGCCCTGCACCAACTCATCCAGTCCGTCACGGCGCTGGAGGACGAGCACGCCATCGCCGCGGTGCTCCTGGACAGCCTCATGAGCTTCATCGAATACGACCGGGCCTTGTTCTATGTGGAACGGGATACGGGCCTCGCGCTCATCGGCACCCGCGGCGGCGATGCGGTGGAGCAGCTCTACCATGAACGCTGGCCCGCGGCCCACGCGGGCGTGGCCGCCGCCCTGCGCAAGAGCGAGGTACCGCGCTTGCTCACCGAGACCGAGGCCGCCACCCTGGAACCGCCGGGCCAGGCACCGCGGCACTACCTAGCGGTGCCCCTGCTCTCGGGCAACAGCCCTTATAGATTGCTTTTGGTGGGGCGCGAGTCCAAGACCATCCAGACCCAGGGGCTCGACATCGCCGCCGCCATGGCCAAGCAAGTGAGCGTCGCGCTGGACCGCGCACTGCTCATAAAGGACCTGGAGCGGCTCGCCACCACCGACAGCCTCACCCGTCTCGCCATCCGCCGCAGCTTCCTGCAGGGAGCTGAGGCGGAGTTCGAGCGCAGCCGCCGCTACCAGCGTGAGCTATCGGTGCTGATGCTGGACGTGGACCACTTCAAGCGCGTGAACGACAGCTACGGCCACGAGGTGGGAGACCGGGTGCTGCGCATCCTGGCGGATACCTGCCGCACGAGCCTGCGGCAGCAGGACCTCATCGGCCGCTATGGCGGCGAGGAGTTCATCGCACTGCTGCCTGAGACCTCAATCGAGGTGGCGATGGAAGCCTGCGAGCGCCTGCGCCGCAACGTCGAGGCGCTCACGGTGAACTCGCCCCAGGGTCCCGTGAAGGTCACGGTGAGCATCGGCATCGCGACGCTCAACCGCGCCACGCCCAGCATCGGCGCGCTCATCAACGCCGCGGACCGGGCCTTGTATGAGGCGAAGCAGAAGGGCCGGAACAGGGTAGTCGTCAGTTCCTGATCGCGGTCGTCGCAGCAGCTGGGACCATATCAGGCAAGGGATCTTTCTCTTGTAATTCCACTATCTTCGATGGTGCCACCAAGACCACATCCTCATCCACCAATTTAGGCAATTCGGATTCCAGCACCGCGAAAGTCGCCGAGCGCGGATGGCCGATGGCCAGTGCGAAGCCGTTGCGTTTGGCGATCTTCAACAAACGCTTCCATTGCGCTCTCACCGCGTCCTCGGTGTTCACGTCATCCAGGAACACGTTGCGCCGGGCCGTGGGCACACCCTGCTCCCGGGCGATCTGGTAGGCGACACTGTCCGCGGATGTGTAGCTGTCTATATAGAAGTAAGGGCCGGCCGCGTGCAGAGCCTGCAGGATCCAGGCCATGTCGCCCGGGTGCTGGGTGATGAGGCTGCCCTCGTGGTTGTTCATGCCAGCGAGATGGGGGATGGAGGCGAGGTCGTCCGTCACCGTGTCACGCATCTCGCTCTCGGTCATCTCCAGCGTGAGACCGCCCGCCCCTAGGGGCATGTCCGAGATGGACTGCATGGGCAGGTGCAGCAGCACCTCCTTGTGATCCGCATAGGCCAGGTTTGCGATGCGTGGCCCATGTTCGGTGTGGGGCAGGATGGAACAGGCCACCGGACCCGGCAACGCCACCACGCGCCTGCCTTCGCTGAGGCTGTTGCCCAGGTCATCGATGACGATGGCGATGAACACCGGATGTGCTGCGACATGCGCGGGCGCCGTCACCGCTGCAGGCGCTGTGACCTGCGACGGCGCCTGTGCTGCGGCATCTCGAATGAAGAGACCATTTGAAAGAGACGAAAAGAAAAGCACCCCCATAAAAAATAGAGATTTTGTCCTCCAGCAAGGCAAAAATGCCCGAGGCTCCGGAGCGTACTCTTCAGTACGTGAGGATGCCGAGGGCATTTTTAACGCCGCTGGAGGACAAAAGATCATTTTTTATGGCTGGCACTTAGGCCTTTCAGGATGTTCAGCGCTTGATAGAGCTGGAAATCCTTGGCCGCCAGCGCATCCATGGCCTTCTCGGCACCGACGCCGGTGGCGGGCGCCGGCCCGGTGTTCGGGTTGGCAAGGTGGCTGCGCAGGCTGGATTCCTTCTCGCCGGGGGCGCGGGCGTCCGCGTCCTGGGCGATCTGCAACGGCGCGATCTCCACGTCCGGCGCGATGCCGAGGGCCTGGATGGAGCGGCCCGAGGGCGTGTAGTAGAGGGCCGTGGTGAGCTTGATGGCGTCCCCCTGCGGCAGCGGGATCACGGTCTGCACGGAGCCCTTGCCGAATGTCTGAGTACCCACGATGAGCGCGCGATGGTCGTCCTTCAGCGCGCCCGCCACGATCTCCGCCGCGGAGGCGGTGCCTTCGTCCACCAGCACCACCAGCGGCGCGCCGTCCAGCAGGTCGCCGGGCGTGGCGCTGCGGCTCAAAGAGGCATCCGGCGCGCGGCCCTTGGCGGTGACGATGAGTCCGCCGTCCAGGAAGTCGTCGGATACCGCGACCGCCGCATCCAACAATCCGCCCGGGTTCTCCCGCAGATCCATGACCAGGCCCTGCAGCGGCCCGCCGTTCTTCTTGACGAGATCCTTCATGCTGCTCGCGACGGCGGCCACCGTGTCGTCGCCGAAGTCCGCGACACGCAGGTAGCCATAGCCTCTCTGCAGTATCTCGCCGTGGGCGGAGGCCACATGCACTTCGGTGCGGGTGAGCTTCACGGTATAGGACTGGTCCTGGTCCGGGCCCTGCAGCTCCAGCGTCACCTTGCTGCCGGGTTTGCCGCGCAGGAGTTCGCTGGTCTGGTCCAGGGTGAGCCCGTCGGTGGAGGTGCCGTCCACCGCGAGGATGGCGTCGCCGGCCTGCACGCCGGCCTTGGCGGCCGGCGAGCCGTCGATGGGCGAGACCACGATGACGTTGCCGTCGTCATCCACGCCGATGTCTATGCCGATGCCGTTGTATTCCCCGCTGGTGAGATCCTGCATGTCCTGGTACTCGGATTTGTCCAGGAAGTCGGAGTGGGGATCCAGGTTGCCGAGCATGCCGCGCAAGGCGCCATGCAGCAGCGTGGCGTCGTCCACCGGCACCACGTACTGGTCGCGGATGAGCTGCATCACGTCCGCGAGCTGCCGCACCTGATCCCAGGGCAGCGCCGCCTTGCTGGCGGCGGCGGGAGCGGGCGTGGGTGCCGCGGCGGATGCGCCGCCGGCGAGGAAGAGGAAGCTCAAAGGGAGCAGGATGCGTTTGTGCATGGTCTTGCCTTCGTGGCGGCTCGAAGTGCCGCGGTGGATGTCGTTTGGATTCAGCCGCCCGGCAACTTGCCACGGCACCAGCGCCGCGGGTCGAGGGTGTCGTTGCCGTGGCGCAGTTCGAAGTAGAGCGCCGGCTCGTCCTGGCCGCCGCTGTCGCCGAGCGCGGCGATGGTCTCGCCGGCTTTCACGTAGTCTCCCACCTGGTGGGTGACGTCCTGGTTGTGGGCGTAGATGCTCATGTAACCCTCGCCGTGGTCGATGATCACCAGCAGGCCGAAGTGCGGCATCCAGTCCGCGTAGACCACGCGGCCCTGGGAGATGGCGTGCACCGGCGTGCCGACGGGCGCGGCGATGAGGTCGCCTTCCCAGTGCAGGTGCCCGCCGGCGCGGGGCTGGCCGAAGCGGTCCAGCACCTTGCCGGAGACGGGCCACAGCAGCTTGCCGCGCAGGGCCGAGAAACGCTTGCCCTGCTGCAGCTCCGCCGGCACGTCCGTGAGGGCCTGGTGCAGGCTGTCCACCAGGGATTGCATGGCCTGCTGGTCCTTGTCGAGCCGCGCGATCTCCGCCTTGCGGCTCTTGATGCCTGCATCCAGGTTGGCGAGCAGCTGCCGGCGCGTCTTGCCGCGGGACTGCAGCTCGCTCAGCATCTTCGCACGCCCGTCCCGCAGGGTCTTGAGTGAGCCGAGCTGATCCTGGATGCGAGCATCCACCTGGTCCAGCGCCGCCAGCTCCTGGCGCACCGCGCCGATGCGCGCGGCGCGCGCCTGGCTGATGTAGTCGTAGTAGGCGAGCAGCCGCCCCACGGTCTCCGGATCCTGCGCGTCCAGCAGGAGACGCAGTTGCGAATCACGTCCCTCCTGATAAGCGGCGCGCATCTGCTGCGCGAGCGCGGTCTTCTGCGCATCCAGCGCGGACTGGCGTGCGGCCTTTTGCCGCTGCAGGTCCGCGAGCTGCGCCTCGGCGGCGCCCACCTGGCGGTCCAGGTCCGCATAGTCGTGGCTGGCGGAAGCGATGGCGCGTTCACTCTGGCGCAGCTCCACCTGCACCGCGCCGCGCTTCTGCAGCGCCTGCTCCTGGGCCTGCTGCACCTTGGTGAGCTTCGCCTTGAGCTTGTCGAGTTGCTGCTGCTTATCGGCGCTGTCAGCCCCCTGGGCCCCGCCGGCCAGGCACGCTAGCGCCAGCAACATGAGCCGGGAGCCGGTGCGTCGGGATGGGGGTGGCGCGGACAGGGCTGGCAATGCTGGAGGTCCGGATGGGGAGTGGCAGGACCCGATTCTAGCAACTCCGTCCCGCCCACAGTGCGGAGCCGAGCGCTTTTGGCCCGTGTTTCAAAGGCTTGCGGCCACGCTGGTATACTACGCAGCCTTTTCAAGCCGCCATCCGGCCCCATATAACAAGCCATGTCACGCCTGCTCGAATTCAGCCAGCACCATCCCCTCCTCATCGGCCTCGTGGTCATCGCGATCCTAGCCCTGGCGGTGGACGAAGCCCTGCGCCGCATGCGCAAGTACCGGGAACTGGCCGCCTCCCAGGCGGTGCTGCTCATCAATAAGGGCGCGGCGGTCATCGACCTGCGCAGCCATGCCGAGTACGACGCCGGCCACATCATCAATGCCCGCAATCTGCCGCTGGCGGAGCTGGACGACCGGACCGCGGAGCTGGACAAGCTCAAGGGCCAGCCGGTCCTGCTCTACTGCAATAGCGGAAGCGACGCCGGCAAGGCCGCCGACAAGCTGGTGAAGCGCGGCCTCGGTCCCGTGGATGTGTTGAAGGGCGGCCTTGCCGCCTGGCAGCAGCAGCAGTTCCCGGTGGAGCGGCGCTGACGCCATGGCGCCGGTCACCCTCTACTCGACCCAGGTCTGCCCCTACTGCGTGCGGGCCAAGGCGCTCTTGGACGGGAAGCACGTCGCCTACACCGAGATCAGGGTGGACCGGGAACCGGGCAAGATGGCCGAGATGATGCAGAAGAGCGGCCGGCGCACCGTGCCGCAGATCTTCATCGGCGAGCGCCACGTGGGCGGCTTCGACGAACTCTATGCGCTGGACCGCGACGGCAGGCTCGACCCGCTGCTGGCGGACGGCTGAAACCTTTATCCGACCTCCTATATATACAAAGATCTGAGGATCCCATGGCCGAGAACGATACCCCCCAGAAATCCGTGACGCTCACCCGCATCTACGTGAAGGATTGCTCCTTCGAGTCGCCGCGGTCCCCGGAGGTGTTCGCCTCCCCCATGGACCCGGAACTCCAGGTGAGCATGCGCAGCGCCGCCAAGAAGATCGAGGGCGACGAGGTCGAGGTGGTGCTCACCATCACGGTGGAGGCCAGCAGCGAAGGCCGCAGCCTGTTCCTGGCGGAAGTGCACCAGGCCGGCACCTTCACCGTGACGGGCTTCGTGGACCTGGAAGAGAAGGCGGTCCTCGGCAGCTATTGCCCCAGCATCCTCTTCCCCTACGCCCGCGAGGTGATCTCGAGCCTCGCCACCAAGGGCGGCATGCCCACGCTGCTGCTGCAGCCCGTCAACTTCGACGCGGTGTTCGCCCAGAGCCTGGCTGCGGAAGCCGGGGCGGCCAAGTAAGCACGCCATGAGCGGCGCCCTGAAGCCCATCGGCATCGTCGGCGCCGGCTCCTGGGGCACCGCGCTCGCCATCTCGCTCTCGCGCAACGGCCGCGCGGTGAAGCTCTGGTCCGTGGACCGGAGCGAACTCGAGCCGCTGCCCGCTGACCGGGAGAACAAGCGCTTCCTGCCGGGCTGCCGCTTCCCCGATCCTCTCGCCATCGAGTTCGACCTCGCCCGGCTCGTGGCGGACTGCGATGACCTGCTGGTGGTGGTGGTGCCGAGCCACGGGTTCCGCGCCACGCTGAAGCTGATCGCGGAGTGCAAGCCGAAGGCGCTGCGCCTCGCCTGGGCCACCAAGGGTTTCGAGCTGGAGAGCGGCAAGCTCCTGCACGAGGTGGCGCGCGAGACCCTGGGCGACAAGATCCCCTTCGCGGTGCTCTCGGGCCCCACCTTTGCCAAGGAAGTGGCGCGTGGCATGCCCACTGCCGTGACCATCGCCTCCAATGACAAGCGCTTCGCCGATGACCTGGCGCAGGCGGTGGCGAGTCCCGTGTTCCGCGCCTACACCTCCGACGACCTCACCGGCGTGGAAGTGGGCGGCACGGTCAAGAACATCGTCGCCATCGGCACCGGCATCAGCGATGGCCTCGGCTTCGGCGCCAACGCCCGTGCCGCGCTCATCACCCGCGGCCTCACGGAGATCACGCGCCTGGGGCTGAGGCTCGGCGCGCGCACGGAGACCTTCCAGGGCCTCACGGGACTCGGCGACCTCGTGCTCACCTGCACCGACGACCAATCCCGCAACCGGCGCATGGGCCTGGGGCTCGCCTCCGGCAAGAGCCGCGAGCAGGTGCAGCAGGACATCGGCCAGGTGGTGGAAGGCTACTATGCCGCCGAAGCGGTACATGTGCTGGCCCAGCGCCTGCACGTGGAGATGCCCATCTGCGAGCAGATCTACCGCATCCTCTACGAGGGCCTGGATCCGCGTTCAGCGGTCGAGACCCTCATGAGGCGCAGCCTCAAAGCAGAATAAGCCCGTCCCCCGGGGCAGAAATGGCCTGTTTCCAGCCGGTCTTGAACTTAAGTTTGGCCGTATCATCTAACCCTTCCTATCCATCAATCCCCGTATCGCGAGGTCTGCCCATGCGTCGTCCGTGGTCCGCGAAACTACCTGTCTTCCTGGCTTCGGCCCTGGCAGGCACCCTCTCCCTGAGCGCGCTCGCCGCCGGCGATGACCGGCCCGCGATGCTCGGCTTCTCCAGCGGCAACGCCTCGCAGCAAGCGGCGCTGGAACAGAAGTTCGATGCGCTGCTGAACGCCCAGGACCAGAGCGACTGGAACCGGGACATGTCCTCCGCCGCCAACAATGTAGGCACGCCCCACGACAAGGCCAACGCGGAGATGATGCTGAAGCTGTTCCAGTCCTGGGGCTGGGATGCGCGCATCGAGACCTTCTACGTGCTCTACCCGACGCCGAAGGAAGAGCTGGTGGAGATGACCGCGCCGACGCAGTTCAAGGCCGCGCTGCATGAGCCGCCGGTGGCGGGAGACAGCACCTCCACCATCACCGAGAACGTGCTCCCCCCGTACAACGCCTACGGCGCCGACGGCGACGTGACCGCCGATCTCGTGTACGTGAACTACGGCATGCCGGACGACTACAAGGAGCTGGAACGCCACGGCGTGGACGTGAAGGGCAAGATCGTCATCGCGCGCTACGGCGCCGGCTGGCGCGGCCTGAAGCCGAAGCTGGCCTGGCAGCACGGCGCGGTGGGCTGCCTAATCTATTCCGATCCCGCCGACGACGGCTTCCGCCAGGGCGACGTGTACCCGAAGGGTGCCTGGCGCCCCGAGGACGCGGTGCAGCGCGGATCCGTGGCGGACATGCCCATCTATCCGGGTGACCCGCTCACCCCAGGCCGCGGCGCCACCGAGGGCGCGAAGCGCCTCGCGCTCAAGGACGCGGTCACGGTGCTGAAGATCCCGGTGCTGCCCATCTCCTACGCCGACGCGAAGCCGCTGCTGGCGGCGCTCGGCGGCCAGGTGGCGCCGGACGGCTGGCGCGGCGGCCTGCCGCTGACCTACCACATCGGCCCCGGCGCCACGAAGGTGCACCTCAAGGTCCTCAGCAACTGGGACCAGAAGCCGGTGTATGACGTGATCGCGGTGATGAAGGGCAGCGAACTGCCGGACGAGTGGATCGTGCGCGGCAACCACCACGATGGCTGGGTCTTCGGCGCGGCCGATCCCCTGTCCGGCAACGTGGCCATGATGTCCGAGATGAAGGCCATCGGCGCCCTGGTGAAGCAGGGCTGGAAGCCGAAGCGCACGCTGGTGTACGCGAGCTGGGACGGTGAGGAGCCGGGCCTCCTGGGCTCGACCGAATGGGCTGAGACCCATGCGGACGAGCTGCAGAAGAAGGCGGTGCTCTACCTCAACACCGACAACAACGACCGCGGCTTCCTGTTCGCCGGCGGCTCGCATGTATTGCAGACCACCCTCAACCAAGTGGCGCAGGGCGTCACCGACCCGCAGACGGGCGTGAGCATCGACGCGCGTGAACGCGCCGGGCTGCGCGTGCAGGGCTTCTCACGCGACGCCTCCGGCGACGACGTAGAACTGGCGGAGATCGCCGCCACGGACCAGGAGCTGCCGCTGTTCGCGCTGGGCTCGGGCTCCGACTACACCGCCTTCGAGGATCACCTCGGCATCCCGTCCATGGACTTAGGCTTCGACGGCGAGGGTGACGGCGGCGACTACCACTCGCTGTACGACTCCTTCGACCACTACAGCCGCTTCGGCGATCCTGGCTTCAAGTACGGCGTAGCCCTGTCCAAGGCCGCGGGCCACACGGTGCTGCGCTTCGCCGACGCGGACGTGCTGCCCTACGGCTTCGGCGATTTCGCCGACACCGTGGCCAAGTACGTGGACCAGCTGCAGAAGCTCGCCGGCGGCATCCGCGAGCGCAACCAGCAGCAGGACAAACTGCTCGGCACCGACGCCTTC
This sequence comes from uncultured Gammaproteobacteria bacterium, assembly GCA_964584665.1. Lineage (GTDB taxonomy): Bacteria > Pseudomonadota > Gammaproteobacteria > Natronospirales > REEB76 > DASUBN01. The sequence continues at coordinate 123,630 of CAZPAO010000003.1, read as the reverse complement.
AAGCTGGCTGCAGATCCGACCCAGACCTACGTCCCGCCTCCGGCGGCCCAGCCTGCGCCCTACCTCAACTTCGCGCCGCTGGACAACGCGCTGGTGAAGCTGAAGGCCAGCGCCGCGGCCTACGATACCGCCTTCGCGGCGGCGGCGGCCGGCGACTTCAAGCTCGCCTCCGGCAAGCGCGAGGCCCTGGACAGGCAGCTGCAGGGCATGGAGCAGAACCTCCAGTATTCCGGCGGCCTGCCGGGCCGGGACTGGTTCAAGCACATGATCTACGCCCCCGGCCTCTACACGGGCTATGGCGCGAAGACCATGCCCGGCGTGCGGGAGGCCATCGACCAGCAGCAGTGGGATACGGCCGGGAAGTACATCGGCATCGACGCCGACGTACTGACGAAGTACAGCGCCGAGCTGGACAAGGCCACGGCCCTGCTCAAGAAGTAAGTCTCAGATACCTGCGACAGAAAGAAGGCCGGGTGCTCGCGCACCCGGCCTTCTCTTTTTTCCGAAAGCGGTATTACTGGTGCAGGACCGCTTCCACCTGGATGCGCAGGGTAACGCCCATCTTGAAGCCCCAGGGTTTTCCGGCATCGATGCCGAAATCGTCGCGGTTGAAGCTGCCGAGCGCGTCGGCGCCGCACCAGTCGCGCTTGTAGAGGGGATGGGTGGCGCACTTGAAGCTCAGGATCTTTAGCTGCAGGGGCTTGGTCACGCCGTGCAGGGTGAGCTGGCCGTCCACCAGGGTGGGCGCGCCGTCCACGAAGCCGCCGAGCTTGCCGGTGTAGTGGGCCTCCGGGAACTTGTTGGATTCGAGATAACCGGTGCCCGCCACCTCCTCGTCCAGCTTGTCCACGCCGAGGGTCACGCTGGAGGTGTCCACGTAGATGTCCACGCTGCCGGCGTTGGCCGCCTTGTCGAGAGTGATGGTGCCGCGGCTCTTCTTGAACAGGCCGCGCCAGACGGACATGCCATTGAAGTGGTCGGTCTCGAACACGGGATGGGTGTGGGTGGGGTCCACGTCGTAGACCGCGGGCGCGGCGAGGGCTGTGCCGGTGGCGAGGCAGGCGAGCAGGGCGAGAGGCAGTCTCATCGGACGCATTCGATTCTCCAGTTGATGTTTCAGATCTTGAGTGTCGCGGCGAGCCGTTCCAGGCTCTGGTTCCAGCCCGTCTCCATGCCGGCGAGCTTCTGCGCGGCATCGTCGCCGTCGCCCTCGGCGTAGGTGCTGAGGCTCAGGCGCGTCTTGCCGCCCTCATCCGCCAGGATGAGCGTGAGGCGGCCGCGCAGCACCGCCTTGTCTTCCTTATCCAGGGCCTCGAAGTCGAAGGCGAGGCGCTCCGGCACCTTGAACTCGGTGAAGGTGCCGCGCATGGGGTAGTCCTGGCCGTCCGGCCCGCGCATGACGATGCTGAGGCGTCCGCCCACGCGGCCCTCGATCTCGCAGCTGTGGTTGGTGAAGTCCTTCGGTCCCCACCAGCGGCACATATGCTCCACCTCGGTCCAGGCGCGGAACACCTGGTTGCGCGAGGCGTCGTAGACGCGGCTGATGTACAGCTCGCGGTGCGGGGTTGAACTGGGCTTCTTCATCCGGGATGTCCTTGGCTAGAGGCTCTTGAGGTAATCCTCGAGCAGCTCCATGGTGCCACCCCAGCCCTGCTCCATGGAAGCTTTACCTTCGATGAAGGTGCGCCGCTCCACCTCGGTGGCCTGATAGGGCGCCCAGCGCAATGTCAAAAGAGTGCGCTCGCCCTGGGCCTCGAAGGTCGTGGTGGAGAGGGTCTGCCTGGGCCAGTTGGGGCTGCCGGGATGCGCGGTGACGCCGCCGTCCTTATCCGAGAAGGAGGTGATCACCTGCAGTTTCTCGGGCCGCTTGATCTCCAGGAAGGTCCACTTGCCCCACATCTCCATGCCGTCCGGCGCGCGCAGGCCATAGTGGTAGATGCCGCCGACCTTCAGGTCCAGCTTGCCCCCCAGGATGTCGAACCCCTTGGGGGCGAACCACTTGTTAAGATGTTCCAGTTTCGTCCAGACATCGAACACCGTCTCACGGCCGACCGGGAACACCCGGCTGGTGACGAACTCTTCGTTGGTATCCATAGGTTTCTCCTGGATTTATGTAATCAGTGCGCAGCTGCCGGCGTAGCGGATACGGGCGAGGTGCGTAGGAACACGACCCCCAGCACGCCAGCAAGCAGCGCGAAGGCCGCACCGCAGAGGAAGGCCGCCTGGTAGCCACCGGCCAGGGCCTCCGCATGGGCGCTGCCCGCGTCCAGCAGGCTGCTGGTCCGGGCTTCCGCCACGCTCGCCAGCACCGCGAGGCCGAGCGCGCCGCCCAGCATGAAGGCGGTGTTGACGATGCCGGAAGCGAGCCCGGATTCCGTCTCGGGCACGCCGTTCATGGCCGCCATCAGCACCGGGTTGAAGGCGATCCCGGCGCCCAAGCCGAGCAGCAGCATGCCGGGCAATATGTCCCGCACCAGGGTGCCGTCCACCGGCGCCCGTGCGAAGAGCAGCAGACCCAACGCAGCCAGCGACAGCCCTACGAACATGGGGCCCTTGATGCCGAAGCGCATCACCAGCTTGGCTGAGAACCCCAGGGACATGACCGCCATGATGAGGTTGGAGGGCAGGAAGGCCATGCCGATCTGCATGGGCGTGAAGCCGAGCACGAGTTGCATGTAGAGCGCCGAGAGGAAGAACCAGGAGAACATGGCCGCCGCCCACAGGATGCCGCAGATGCTCGCGACCGAGAGGTTGCGCAGACGCAGCATGGCGAGCGGCACCAGGGGCTTCTTCACCTTGGCTTCTATGATCAGGAATACGCCTAACACTACGAGTGCGGCGGCGAGGATGCCGAGGGTCAGCGGTGAGGTCCAGCCGTTCTGGTTGCCGTTGATGGTGGCGTAGTTGGCGAGCAGCAGCGCCAGCGTCACGGTGACCGCACCGGCCACGTCCAGCTGGCGCCGCCCTTCCGCCTCGCCCGCGTGCTTGGGCAAGAGCTTCCAGCACAGCAGGAACACCACGAGGCCGACCGGCACGTTCACCAGGAAGATCCAGTGCCAGTTGAAGCCGCCGGTGAGCACGCCGCCCAGGAGCGCGCCGATGCAGCCGCCGCCGGAGCAGACGAAACCATACACGCCCATGGCCTTGGTACGATCATTGTTCTCGGTGAACAGGTTGAGGATGAGGGAGAGGGAGACCGCATCCACGATGGCGCCGCCCAGACCTTGCACGCTGCGTGCCACGATGAGGAAGGTCTGGGAGCCGGCTAGGCCGCAGGCCAGAGACGCGCCGCTGAAGAGCACCAGGCCGAAGAGGAAGACCTTGCGGTGGCCGAAGAGGTCTCCGAGGCGCCCGCCCAACAGCAGGAAACCTCCGAAGATCAGGATGTAGGCGTTCACCACCCAGGCGAGCGACGCATCGTCGAACTTGAGGTCCGCCCGGATCGAAGGCAGGGCCACGTTCACGATCGTCACGTCCAGCACGATCATCAGCGCGCCAGCGCACAATAGCGCCATTGCCAGCCAGCGGTTGTCGTAATGCTTCGCGATGCTCATCTGTCTCTCCGCAGTTTCGGGTCAGGGGTCGGCAGGTCCTGGATATCGTCGCCCTTCAGCGAATCGGCTATGCGCTCCATCAGGCCGCGGGTACCCTTCTCGCGGGAGCCCGCATCGTCATAACCGTCCAGGAAGGCACCTTGTTCCGTGATGGTGAGCCTGGAGCCGGCGCCGTCCACAGCGAAGAGCAGGGTGGCCAGGGACACGGAGATGTGCCTGTTGTCCAGGTGCATGTCGTAGGCGTAGACGATGCGCTGCTCCGGCACGATATCGTGATAGGTGGCATCGAAGGCGGACACCATGCCGCTCTTCCATCTGCCGGAGAGGTGCTCGTGACCGCCGACGCGGAAGTCGAACTTCTTGTCGACCAGAACCCACTCACCGCCGCCGCCGAACCAGCGGCTCTTCGCTTTCTCGTCGGAGAAGGCCTTGTAGAGCAGGGCCACCGGCGCGTCATAGTGGCGCTCGATGGTGAAGCTGGCGTGCTGTGTCTCACTTCTTGCGGTCATGCTTCTTCTCCTTGGTCTTGGGTGTGCCGACGGCCTCTTCGGCCTGCAGCTCCTTCAGGTATTCGCCCAGACGATCCAGCCGCTCTTCCCAGAAGCGGCGGTAATGCTCCACCCAGTCCGAGACCTCCTGCAGCGGCGCCGCCTTCAGGCGACAGGGCCGCCACTGGGCGTGCCGGCCGCGGGTGATGAGGCCGGCCTTCTCCAGTACCTTGAGGTGCTTGGTCACGGCCGGCAGGCTCATCTCGAAGGGCTCGGCGAGTTCCGTCACCGAGATCTCCCCCAGGGACAGTCGGGCGAGGATTGCCCGGCGGGTGGGGTCCGCCAGGGCGGCGAAGGTGGCACTCAGGTGATCGGATTGCATGGTACTACACCAATAGGTTAATTAACCTTTTGGTAAAATATACAAGATGGACCGTCGCGTCAAGCCGGTCAAAACCCTGGAAAAGTAATGCTTTCTAGGAGCTGCCAACGAACCCTTGCTGCCGCCAGGCCTCGAACACCATCACCGCCACGGCATTGGAGAGGTTGAGGCTGCGGTTGCCGGGCCGCATGGGCAGGCGCAGCACCTGTACCGGCGGGAGGGAGTCGAGCAGGGCCTGGGGCAGGCCGCGGGTCTCAGGGCCGAACAGGAAGGCGTCCCCGTCCCGGTATTCCGGCTCGGTGTAACGGCGCGTGCCGCGGGTGGAGAGGGCAAAGAGACGCGGCGCAGCGAGCGCCGCCATGCAGGACTCGAAGTCCGCGTGCTCGGTGACGTTCGCCATCTCATGGTAGTCCAGGCCCGCGCGCCTCACCTTCGACTCCGAGAGATCGAAGCCCAGGGGATGCACCAGGTGCAGCGCGGCGCCCGTGTTGGCGCACAGGCGTATGATATTGCCCGCGTTGGGCGGTATCTCAGGTTGATAGAGGATGATGTGGAACATATGACCGACTTCGCTCCCCTCCCCGGCTCCCTCAAGCTCGACTTCTGCGGCATGCGATTCGACTCGCCGCTGGTCCTGCTCTCGGGCTGCGTCGGGTTCGGCGAAGAATACACGCGGGTGGCGGGCTTCTCCAACCGGGACGCCGGCGCCGTATGCCTGAAGGGCACCACCCTGAAGCCCCGCCTCGGCAACCCGGCCCACCGGGTGTACGAGACTCCCTCGGGGATGCTGAACGCCATCGGCCTGCAGAACCCGGGTGTGGATCACGTGGTGAAGAACATCCTGCCGATGCTGGATTTCTCAGAGACCCGTTTCATCGCCAACGTATCGGGCTCGACGGTGGAAGAGTACGCGGAAGTCACGCGCCGCTTCGATGACTCGCCCATCGACGCCATGGAGATCAACATCTCCTGTCCGAACGTGAAGGAAGGCGGCGTGCAGTTCGGCAACGACCCGGACATGTCCGCCCAGGTGGTGGCCGCCTGCCGCGCCGTGACCAGGAAACCCCTCATCACCAAGCTCTCGCCCAACCAGACGGACATCGCGCTGAACGCGCGGCGCTGCATCGAGGCGGGGACCGACGGCTTCGCCGTCATCAACACCCTGATGGGCATGGCTATAGATGTCGAGAAGCGTTCCGCCGTCATCGGCAACTTCCAGGGCGGCCTCTCGGGCCCGGCCATCAAGCCCATCGCGCTGCTGAAGACCCAACAGGTCTACCAAGTGGCGAAGCCCCATAACATCCCCATCATCGGCCAGGGCGGCGTGACTACGGTGCAGGATGCGCTGGAGTTCTTGATCGCTGGCGCCACCGCCGTGGGGGTGGGCACCGCGCTCTTCTACGATCCGCTGGTGTGCAAGAAACTGAATGCCGGCATAGCGGACCACTTGTCCCGCTACAACATGAAGAGCGTCTCGGAACTCACCGGTAGCCTGAACGTGCCGGGCAAGAAGCTTGCCACCGAAGCCTGCGCCGCCGGTTGATGTCGTTTCAAAAGCGTCGCGAGCGAAGGCAGGGCTAGGCGCGCGAGGCGAGCAGGAGGGAGTGCACTCTTGGTGTGCATGACCGACTGCGAGTCCGAAGCGCAACAAAGCCCTGCCGAGCGCAGCAGGTTTTGATCAGCCCTCCGCTATTATTTCTGCCGGTTCAAACTTCACTTCCATGCCCTTGCGCAGGGTGGTCTGGATCTCCGCCACCCGGTCCGTGTGCAGCATCAGCTCACGGATCTCCTGCTCCTCGCCCTTGGCCGCCACCCGCGCCCGGTAGCTCAAACCTCTTAGGGGTTCACCGGTACCGCTGAAGTCCGCCCGCACATCCACGTTCACCCGCAGCACCTCGATGCCCCGATCGCGGCCTTCCCGGTAGATGTCGTTGCAATAACTGGTGGCCACCGCCAGGCAGAGGAACTCCGAACCGGTGACGCTGGACCCGGTGCCGTTGCCGCTGGGCGGCACGGTTAGCTCGCGTGCGATGTCGTTGGTGGCCACCACGGCGGCGTGGTGCTGGTCCCAATTCTCTACGGATGCTTCGATCAACATGGCGTCCTGCCTGCTTGAGGGGTGTGCATCCATTCTAAGCAGTAGGGGCTGATTTCAGTTTTTGGCTTGACGTAAGTCCATGCACGGACGACATGTCATCATGTCTCACGCGCGCCCTTGAGCTTGCGCGTGAGCGTGTTCCGGCCCCAGCCCAGGAGCTTCGCCGCTTCCTGGCGCTTACCGTCGGTCTTCGCGAGCGCCGCGTCCATCAAAATCTTCTCGAACTCCGCTTCCGCGCCGGCGAGGGCCGCGTCGTTGCCGGCAGCCAATTCCGTCTCGGCCCAGTTGCGCAGCGCGACACGCCAGTCGCCGGACACGATCTCCCTTGAGTTGCGCATCGGTTCCAGCACCGGCCCCAGGTCGTTCTTGTGCACGATGCGGCCGGGAGCCATGAGCATGAGGCGGCGGCAGAAGTTCTTGAGTTCCCGCACATTGCCGGCCCAGAGCCGCTCGCTCAAGGCGGCGAGCGCATCGGCGGTGAGACGCTTCGCTGCGACGTTCAGTTCCCGCGCCGCCGCGTCCATGAAGTGCTCAAGCAAGAGCGGGATGTCTTCGCGCCGTTCCCGTAGCGCCGGCATGTGCACATGCACCACGTTCAGGCGGTGGAATAGGTCTTCGCGGAAGGCGCCCTCCTCCACCCGCGCCTCCAGGTCCTGGTGGGTGGCGGCGAGGATGCGCACGTCCACCTTCACCGCCTCATGGCCACCGACCCGGTAGAACTCACCCTCCGCCAGCACCCGCAGGAGCCGGGTCTGCAGGGCGGGGGACATGTCGCCGATCTCGTCCAGGAAGAGCGTGCCGCCGTGGGCCTGCTCGAAGCGACCCAGACGCCGGCCGGTGGCGCCGGTGAAGGCGCCCCGTTCGTGGCCGAATAGCTCCGATTCCAGCAGTTCCGCCGGGATGGCGGCGGTATTGAGCGCGATGAAGGGCTGGCGTGCACGCGGGCTGTGGCGGTGCAGGGCGCGGGCCACCAGTTCCTTGCCGGTGCCGGACTCGCCGGTGATGAGTGCGGTCATGTGGCTGCGGGTGAGGCGGCCGATGGCGCGGAACACCTGCTGCATGGCCTGGGCCTCGCCTATGAGCTGGTCCTCATCCACCGGGGCGGCCGTAGCCTGGGCGGGAGGCTGGGCCTGCAGGGCCCGCTGCACCAGCGCCGCCAGTTCGTCCACGTCGAAGGGCTTGGGCAGGTATTCGAAAGCGCCGCCTTGGTAGGCGGACACGGCGCTCTCCAGATCCGCGTGTGCCGTGACCACGATCACGGGCAGCTTGGGATGCTCCTTGCGCAAGGCTTTTAAGAGTTCGAACCCGCTCTCCCCCGGCAGCCGCACGTCGGACACCAGCGCGGCCGGCGCGGCAACCGTGAGCGCCTGCCGCACTTCTTCAGCGCTCGCAAACAACCGTACCGCGTACCCTGCCTCCGTGAGCGCCTTGTCCATGACCCAGCGCAGCGCCGGGTCGTCATCCACCACCCAGATCTCAGGCGTGTTCGCGTTCATGGGCTCCTTCCAGGGGCAATATCACGGAGAAGACGGTGGCGCCGGGCGCGCTCGTGCATTCGATGAGCCCGGCGTGTCTGTTAACGAGTTCTTGGGCTATGGAGAGCCCGAGACCGGTGCCGCCGGGCTTGCCGCTGACGAGCGGCGCGAAGATGCGCGGCAGCAGCGCAGGCTCGATGCCGGGGCCATCGTCCGCCACGTCCACGCAGGCGGCGAGGCGATGGCGCTTCTGGCCGATGGTGAACTGGCGCAGGATGCGGGTGCGGAAGGTGAGGGTGCCGCGCGCGCCCAAGGCTTCGCGCGCGTTGCGCGCGATGTTGAGCAGGGCCTGCACGATCTGGTCCCGGTCAAGGGAGAGTTCCGGCAGGCTGGGGTCGTAGTCGCGCTTCAGCTCCAGTCCCGCCGGCGCTTCCGCTTCCACGAGCCGCGCCACGTGTTCCAGCAGCTCATGGATGTTCACCGCGGCAAGCTGCGAGGGCCGGCTAGGCCCGAGCATGGCGTCCACCAGCGCCGTGAGCCGGTCCGCCTCCTTCATGATGACGCCGGTGTATTCCTTCAGCTTCTCGTCGGGCAGCCGCCGCTCCAGCAACTGCGCGGCGCCGCGCAGGCCGCCCAATGGGTTGCGGACCTCGTGGGCGAGGTTGCGGGCCAGCACGCGGTTCGCGGCATGCTGGGCGATGAGCGCGTCTTCGCGGCTGATGCGCAGGTGGCGGTCCAGCGGAGCCAGTTCCACCAGGAGCGGCGTCTCGCCTTCCCCCTCCGCCACCGGCGTGGCGGTGCAGTCCACCGTGACCACATCCCGGTCGGCGAGCGGCAACCTCAGCTCACGCTGGGTGAAGGTCTCGCGGCTGCCGGCGGCCCGGGCCAGGGCCAGTGCGAATTCCCCCGCTTCGGGCAGGCATTCGGCGATAGGCCGACCCAGGACCTTGCGGGCATCAAGCCGGAGCAGGGTCTCGGCGGCGGGATTGAGGTAAGTGAGGCGGAGCACCCCATCCAGGCACAGGATGGCGGTGGTCTGGTTCTCCAGGATGCTCTGCTGTGATAGGCCCGAAGCCATCTGATCCTCACGGTTTGCACCATTATAGTGCAACCGCACCGAATCAGGGCGTAGGCTTCTTCTGAGTTCCGCGCTGGATGAAGAAAGTGATGGGCTGGGCCACCAATACCGCGCCATCCGCGGTCTGTAGGTTGGCGCTGACGGTGTGCTCACCCCGGTCCAAGTCATCGAAGCTGGCGTTGGCATCTTCCTGGGGACCCACCACCTTGTTGTCGAGGGTGATGGTCACTCTGTCGCCAGGCTGCAGACCCGGCTTCACCGAGACGCTCACGCTGACGCTGGTGACGTTCCAAAGGACTTGGTTAGCCTGGGGCGCGGTGATCACGAAATCGCTGTAAGCCGTGGCCTGCTTGCCGTCGCCCGACTTGTTGGCATCGGAATGACGGTTGCGGAACCGGGTATCGCTGTTCACCGGATTATCCGGCGGTGCGGCGGGCACAGCCGGGGTGAACGTGGATGGCAGCGGGAGATTGAGCTTCTTGGCCCCGGGCTGGGGCTTGTCCGAGTAATGGACGTTGCCCTGGTCATCCACCCACTTGTAAAGGGGATCCGCCGTCACCATGGAGGTGAGGGAGAGGAGTACGAGGAGCAGGGGCAGGATTCGGCGCATGGGTTCCAGCCTATTCCAATGATCGGGCGTCCTCAAGCTTAAATGACTTATGGTCAATTAGAGTTTGCAAATACCCAAGCGCAGGACTATATTATTAGTGGACTAGACGGTCCAGTCCACATTGTCAGGAGACCGACGTTTTCATGAATCGTGCGCCGATGCGCACGGCCGAATCACGCGCTCCCCGCGCGTGACCGCAGCTCCGCCCTCCCTGCGGAGCTGCCCGGGAGTCACCCCACTCCCGGTCCATTGCTGGCGGGTCGTTCTTTACCCCATCCCCGCGGCCCGCCAGCTTTTCTATTCGACCCGCCGCCGGCCATCAGGCCGGCGGCTTTTTTCTGCGCGCCTAAAATGACTCGACCGCCTTAAAAGGCGGCCGAGTTTCCAAACGTCTCATGCAAAAAGCGCTAGGACCAAAGCGTGACGAGCGAAGGGCGCGGTGCATGCACCGCGCGGGCGTACATGGATGTACGCACTGGGCCATGCGCGAAGCAGGAAGCGTAGCGCATGGGGCTAGGCGCCTCGCGCCGCCACTCTCGCACATCCCTGTGCTCCGCGGCACGTACGCATCCCTGCTACAGACAACGCCCTGCCGAGCGCAGTAGCTTTGGTCAGAGGCTGTAGTACATATCGAACTCGATCGGATGCGTGGTCATGCGCATGCGCGTCACTTCCTGCATCTTGAGCTGCACGTAGGCATCCAGCACGTCGTCCGTGAACACGCCGCCCTTCTTGAGGAAGTCCCGGTCCTTGTTCAGGTGATCCAGCGCCATGTCGAGGGAGTAGCACACCTGCGGGATGTTCTTCTCCTCCTCCGGCGGCAAGTCGTAGAGGTCCTTGTCCATGGCGTCGCCGGGATGGATCTTGTTCTGGATGCCGTCCAGCCCCGCCATCATCAGCGCCGAGAAGGCGAAGTAGGGGTTGGCGCTGGAATCCGGGAAGCGCACCTCGATGCGGCGCGCCTTCGGGTTCGAGACGTAGGGGATGCGGATGGAGGCGGAGCGGTTGCGAGCCGAGTAAGCCAGCATCACCGGCGCCTCGAAGCCCGGCACCAGGCGCTTATAGCTGTTGGTGCCGGCGTTGGTGAGGGCGTTCAGGGCCTTGGCATGCTTGATGATGCCGCCGATGTAGTAGAGCGCGGTCTCGGAGAGGCCGCCGTAGAGGTTGCCGCTGAACAGGTTCTTGCCGTCCTTCGCCAGGGACTGGTGCACGTGCATGCCGCTGCCGTTGTCGCCGACGAGGGGCTTCGGCATGAAGGTGGCGGTCTTGCCGTAGGCGTGCGCCACGTTCATCACCACGTACTTCAGGATCTGCACCTCGTCCGCCTTCTGCACCAGGTGGCCGAAGGCCACGCCGATCTCGCACTGGCCAGCAGTCGCCACCTCGTGGTGGTGCACCTCGGTCTTCAGGCCCATCTCCTCCAGCGTGGAGCACATGGCGGAGCGTATGTCCTGCAGCGCGTCGACCGGCGGCACCGGGAAGTAGCCGCCCTTCACGCTGGGACGGTGGCCGAAGTTGCCGTCCGCGTAGGCGCGCTCGGAGTTCCAGCCGGCCTCCTGCGAATCGATCTTGTAGAAGGCGCCGCTGATGTCGGAACCCCAGCGGATGTCGTCGAAGATGAAGAACTCGTTCTCGGGGCCGAAGTAGGCGGTGTCGGCGATGCCGGTGGACTTCAGGTAAGCCTCGGCGCGCTTGGCGAGGGAGCGCGGATCGCGCTCGTAACCCTGCATGGTGGAGGGCTCGATCACGTCGCAGCGCAGGTTGAGGGTCTTGTCCTCGAAGAAGGGGTCGAGCACGGCGGTGGTGGCGTCCGGCATCAGGATCATGTCCGACTCGTTGATGCCCTTCCAGCCCGCGATGGAGGAGCCGTCGAACATCTTGCCGTCCTCGAACAGCTTGTCATCCACGCTGTGGGCGGGCACGGTCACGTGCTGTTCCTTGCCCTTGGTGTCGGTGAAGCGGAAGTCCACGAAACGCACGCCTTCCTTGGCGATCAGGTCGAGGACGTCTTTGCCGTTCTTGGTGGTCATGGCGGGCTCCGGAAAAGTGGGTGGGGCGATGCCTATGTATATGCATGCGGCGTGCCAACTCTGGGCCCAGTGTTGGCGCGGGGCAGGCTGCCTGAGAATGAGATTATATGCACCAAAATGGTGCATGCCCTGGGAGCCCAGACCGGCTGGGCGCTCCAGTGGCGCCAAAGCTATGAGCCGCTATACTGCGCCATCCGCGGGAAAGGGCCGCCGGCCCTGAAGAAAAACAGATGCCTTCAAAAAAACCCGCTACTTTTCAAGAGCTTATCCTAGCCCTCCAGTCCTACTGGTCCGGTCAGGGTTGCGTGCTGATGCAGCCCTTCGACATGGAGATGGGTGCCGGTACCTTCCACCCAGCCACCTTCCTGCGCGCCATCGGACCCGAGCCCTGGTCAGCAGCCTACGTGCAGCCCTCGCGCCGTCCCACCGACGGGCGTTACGGCGAGAACCCGAACCGGGCCCAGCACTACTACCAGTTCCAGGTGATCATCAAACCCTCGCCGGCGGATTTCCAGGACCTCTATATAGGTTCCCTGAAGGCCCTCGGCATCGATCCGCTGGTGCACGACATCCGCTTCGTGGAAGACAACTGGGAATCGCCCACCCTCGGTGCCTGGGGCCTGGGATGGGAGGTGTGGCTGAACGGCATGGAGATCAGCCAGTTCACCTACTTCCAGCAGGTGGGCGGCCTGGAGTGCAAACCCGTCTCCGGCGAGATCACCTACGGCCTCGAGCGCCTGGCCATGTATCTCCAGGGTGTGGAGAACATGTACCAGCTCACCTGGACCGACGGGCCCCTGGGCAAGGTGACCTACGGCGACGTCTACCACCAGAACGAGGTGGAGCAGTCCAAATACAACTTCGAGCAAGCCAACACCGAAGTGCTGTTCAACTGGTTCGACGTGTGCGAGCGCGAATGTTCGCGTCTCCTGGAACTCGGTCTGCCGCTGCCTGCCTATGAGCAGGTGCTGAAGGCTTCCCACACCTTCAATCTGCTGGACGCGCGCCGCGCCATATCCGTGACGGAACGGCAGCGCTACATATTGCGTGTGCGCACCCTCGCGCGCGGCGTGGCCCAGGCCTACTTCAACGCGCGGGAGGCCTTGGGCTTCCCTATGCTCAACGGTAAGAAGTCATGAGCGCGGCCAAGAAGAAGAAAACCACGAAACCCGCGTCCAAGGTGAAGACACCCGCCACCCAGTCCTTCCTGGTGGAGATCGGCACGGAAGAGCTTCCGCCGAAGAGCCTGCGCAAGCTCGCGCTGGCTTTCCTCGAGCACTTCGAGGCCCAGGCAGTGGCGAAGGGCCTGCTCCCCGCAGGCAGCCACAACGAAGTGCTCTTCTCCCCACGGCGCCTCGCGCTCTCGGTGCCCGCGTTGTATCCGCGCCAGCCGGACCGGAGCGAGGAGAAGCTCGGCCCCGCCGCGGCCGCCGCCTACGATGCCGCCGGCCAACCCACCAAGGCCGCCGAGGGTTTCGCCAAGTCCTGCAACACCACGGTGGACAAGCTCGCCCGCAAGCAGACCGACAAGGGCGAGCGCCTTGCGTTCATGCTCGAGATCAAGGGCGAGAGCGCCGCCGCGCTCCTGCCCGGCATGGTGCAGGAGGCGCTGGCGAAGCTTCCCATCGGCAAGCGCATGCGCTGGGGCGCGGGCACGGCCGAATTCGTGCGCCCGGTGCACTGGGTGCTGATGCTGCTCGGCGACAAGGTGTTGAAGACCGAGATCCTGGGTGTGGCCACCGGCGACAAGACCCGCGGCCACCGCTTCCATCATCCCGCCGCCATCCCCGTGAAGCGCGCGGCAGAGTACCGCGAGCTGCTGGAGAAAACCGGCAAGGTGCGGGTGGAAGACCGTGACGGCACTCTCGCCCAGGACATCGGCAAGCTCGTGACCCAGGCGGCCGCCAAGATGAAGGGCAAGGCGCGGCTCGAGCAGGCGCTGCTGGAGGAAGTGGCGGCCCTGGTGGAATGGCCGGTGCCGGTGGTGGGTGATTTCGATCCCAAGTTCCTGGCGCTGCCGGAAGAGGTGATCGAAGTGGTGCTGCAGGGCCAGCAACGCTACTTCCCGCTGCGTGACACGGGCGGCAAGCTCCTGCCCCACTTCGTCACCATATCGAACGTGCAGAGCAAGGACCCGAAGGAGGTCAAGCGCGGCAACGAGCGGGTGATCGTGCCGCGGCTCACGGACGCCATGTTCTTCTGGGACCTGGACAAGGGTGCGCGCCTGGACACGCGGGTCGAGGACCTGGAGACCATGGTGTTCCAGAAGGAGCTCGGCTCCTACGCCAACAAGCAGAAGCGGGTGGCGGCGCTGGCCGAGGATGTGGCGCGCAGGATAGGCGGCAGCCCGGCACTAGCGCGCCGCGGTGCCGAACTCGCGAAATGCGACCTGCTCTCCAACCTCGTCGGCGAGTTCCCGGAGCTGCAGGGCAGCATCGGCATGCACGTGGCGCGCATCAACGGCGAGGAACCGGAAGCGGCCCGCGCCATCGAGGAGCATTACCTGCCGCGCTTCGCCGGCGACCGCCTCCCGGAAACGAAGACTGGCCAGGCACTCGCTGTCGCGGACAAGCTCGATACCCTCTGCGGGATCTTCGCCATCGGCCAGAAGCCTACCGGCGACAAGGACCCCTTCGCCCTCAAGCGCGCCGGCCTGGGGCTCATGCGCATCCTGCTGGAGAAGCAGCTGGACCTGGATCTGGTGGACCTCATCCGGGCGGCCCTCGCAGCCCAGCCGGTGCAGGGCAAGGCCTCGCCCGAGGAGGTCTACGAGTTCCTGCTGGAACGGCTCAAGGCCTATTACCTGGAGACCGGCATCCGCGCCGACGTGTTCGAGGCGGTGCGCGCCAAGCAGCCGCGCCGTCCCGTGGATTTCCAGCGACGGGTGCAGGCGGTGAACGAGTTCCTGAGGCTGCCGGAAGCGGCCGCGCTGGCGGCCGCCAACAAGCGCATCGCCAACATCCTGCGCCAGGCGGGCGGCGGCACCCACGGCGAGGTGGACCCGGCGCTCTTGAGGCTGCCGGCGGAGATCGCGCTGCAGGAGAAGATCGGCCAGCTGCGGCGTGACGTGGAATCCCTGGCTGGCGCCGGCGACTATGCCCAGGCCCTGAAGAAGCTCGCGGCACTGCGTGCACCGGTGGATGCCTTCTTCGACCAGGTGATGGTCATGGACCCGGATGCGGCGGTGAAGGCCAACCGGCTGGCGTTGCTCGCCTCATTGAGCGCGCTGTTCCTGCAGACCGCCGATCTAGCCCTAATACAGGTCGATTGAGCGGTGCGCCTCGTCATCCTCGATCGTGACGGCGTGATCAACAAGGAATCGGACGCGTTCATCAAATCGCCTGAGGAATGGGTACCCCTGCCCGGCAGCATCGATGCCATCGCACGCTTATATAAGAGCGGCTACAAGGTGGTGGTAGCCAGCAACCAGTCGGGCGTGGGCCGCAACCTCTTCAGTCTGGACACCCTCGCCGCCATCCACGGCCGCATGCGGCGCGAGGTCGAGGCGGCGGGCGGCAAGATCGACTCCATCTTCTTCTGTCCCCACGCGCCGGACGCGGGCTGCGATTGCCGCAAGCCCAAGACCGGACTCATGAAGCAGATCATGGAACGCTACAAGGTGGACCTTAAAGATGTGCCCATGATCGGCGACTCGGGCCGCGATCTCGCGGCGGCGCGGGCGGTGGGTGCGCGGCCCATCCTGGTGAAGACCGGTAATGGGCAGAAGACTTTGGAGCATGAGCACGACGACGTGGAGGTCTACGACGACCTCGCCGCGGCTACGGCCAAGTTGTTGAAAGAGCATCACTGATGCTGTTCCTGCGTTCCCTACTGTTCAACGTGGTGTACGTGGTGAGCGTCACCCTCTACGCCATCCCGGTGGCGCTGTTCGCGCCCTTCAACCGCCACATCGGCTACGTGATCGCGGTGGCCTGGGCGCGTTTCGCCTTCTGGTCCCTGAAGCACATCTGCCGCATCGACTGGCGCATCGAGGGGACCGAGAACATCCCGGCGGAGCCTTCCATCGCCTACTGGAAGCACCAGTCCGCCTGGGAGACCCTGGCGCAGCTGCTGGTGTTCCCGACCCAGTCCTGGGTGCTGAAGCGCGAACTCATGTGGATACCCATCATCGGACAGGCGCTGCTCGCCATCGAACCCATCGCCATCAACCGCAAGTCCGGCCACACGGCGGTGAACCAGGTGCTCGCCATGGGCAGCCACCGTCTGCTGGAAGAGAAGCTCTGGGTGATGATCTTCCCGGAGGGCACGCGCATGCCGCCCGGCACCACCCGTCGCTACGGCATCTCCGGCGCGCTGCTCGCCGAGAAGACCGGCCGGCCCATCGTCCCGGTGGCCCACAACGCCGGCGACTTCTGGCGCCGCAACGCCTTCCTGAAGTACCCGGGCACCATCCGGGTGCGGGTCGGCAAGCCGGTCTATCCCCACGGCATGAAACCGGAAGACATGAACCGGGAAGTGCAGGACTGGATCGAGGCCCAGATGCGTGAGATCAGCCCCGGCTACGCCGGCATGGTGCTGG
The DNA here is from genome assembly GCA_964584665.1 of uncultured Gammaproteobacteria bacterium. GTDB lineage: Bacteria > Pseudomonadota > Gammaproteobacteria > Natronospirales > REEB76 > DASUBN01. The sequence goes on along the minus strand of CAZPAO010000003.1, from coordinate 107,375 downwards.
AAGGCCGCCCCCGCAAGTAGTTATGTCGCAAGGCGGGGATTTTCCCCGTCGCTTTGGTGTGATTCCCCGAGTGCTTTGAACGCACGTCTCCGCGACACTTCCGCCTGGGCAAGGGACTGCCCTATCCACCGGCCCGCCGGGCTGGAAGGCGCGCATCATGAAAGGACTCTATTTAACGCTCGTGGCCCTGTCGTCGTGCTCCGTCCCCGTCCTGCTCCAGGCGGAGGACAGCCACGCAGGGACCGCCATACTCACCGATACCTCGGGCCCGATAACCTATAGCGCCGGCGCCTATACCGTCGCCAACCCGACCCCCATCCCGCTGCTGGACTCCGGTCCCGAATGCAGCAACCCGCAGCAGCCCTGCCACGACTTCCCGCTCAAGGTGTCGCTGCCCCAGGGTTATGCCGCCGCCCACCCGGGCGCGTCCATCCGCATCCAGCTGAGCTGGGCCGGTGACGGCAACTCGGACTATGACCTCTACGTCTATCCGGGCGACATCACCACCACCTACGGTTCCGAGGCGGCCCTCAGCGAGTCCGCCACATCCTCTGATCCGGAGATGACGGCCCTGCCGGCCGCCGACGGCAACCACCGGTTCACCGTGAAGGTGGTGCCCTATGCGCCGGGCGACGAGGACCTGCAGGTGACCATAGAACTGGTCCCGGGCCCGGCCGGGGATGCGGCCGCTGTCGCGGCGCTTCCCTCCGCACCCGACTTGGGAACCCCGGCGGCGCCTCAACTCGAGGGCCGGCGCGGAGTGGACGAGACGCGGCTGAGCTGGATCCCGCTCCAGGAAGGGGACATCCGGGCTTACCGGATCCTGCGGGGCACGGCCCCCGGCAAGGAACGCCAGTATTCCACCGTCACCGGCCGCAAGACCGCCTTCACCGACCGGCGCCTGGGCGCCTCGGTGCTGCAGTACTACTACAAGGTGATAGCGGTGAACGACGCCGGCAGCGGCGCCGCCAGCAACGAGGTGGTGCTGTCCGCCTCTGAACTCACCGCCAGCCGCGGCTACGGGGGCTCGCGTCCGGTGCTGGCGGCTTCGAACTCTTCCCCCGAGATTCTCTCCGGACCTGGCTTGAAATAGCGGAACTTTGCCGCCTCCCCGGGAATCTTACGTCGGAGTAGCGACGGAAGAGATCCCGATGTCTTGCAACACCACATCGCGGCTGCACCAGGGGCTGCTGCTGGCCGCTTTCACATCCCTCAGCCTGCCGGCTTGGGCCGACGAACCCGTGCAGTTGGGGCAGATCATGCTCAGCTCCGAGCGTGAGGCAAGCTCCGGACTGCCGCTGGTGGTCATCGATGCGGACGACATGCGCGCCTGGGGCACGGCGGATCTGGCGGATGTGCTGGCGCTGGTGACGGGGACGACGCCGGCGCGTGGCGGCGACGCGGGTCCCGCCGGCCTGCTGCCCGGACTCACCGGTGCGCGCGAAGCCGATGACTACCTGCTGGTGGTGGATGGCATCCCGCTGGGGGGCACCACTGCCCCGCCGTTCGAGTCGGTCTCCCTGGCAGATGTGAAGCAGATCGTCATCCGCCGGGGTCCGGATCCCGTCGTCTTCGGCAGCGCCGCGTTCGCCGGCGCCATCTACATCTACCACTATCCTGCAGGCGAAGCTTCGCAGCAGGCGGACCTCAGCCTCGGTTCCCATGGCAGCCGGAGCGTGGATGCCTCCGTGACGCTGCCCTCGCCGGGCGGACTGCAGCATTCCTTGAGCGTGACCGCCTCCAGCCAGGGTTACGGCGACCCCCGCGCCAGCGTCGGGCGAGACCAGTTGCTGTACCGTGCCAGCGCGCAGGCAGGGAGCGGTGTGCTCAGCCTGGACGTCTCGTTCCTGGACTTGCGACAGGCCCCTTTGTCACCTACGCCCGTGACCGAGGGCGGACTGGACGCCGGTGTGGCGGTGGACTCCAACCAGAACCCGGCCGGCGCGCACCTCGACGAACACCGCTCGCAGGTGAACCTGGATTACTCGCTGCCGGTCACCGGCGGCAGCTGGCAGAGTTCGGCTGCATTCGTCCATACCGACAGATCCGCCCTGCAGGGCTTCCTGACGGACGCGCCGGATGCGGCGGGCGATGATGCCATAGGGTATTCCCAGGGGACCCGGTTGAACGAGGCTTATCTCGATAGCCACTGGTACCGCCAGTGGGGAACCACGTTCGACATCAGCCTGGGCGTCAATGCCATGTATGGAAACGGCAACGCGCACAGTACGTCGTTCGATTACCGGGCCTCATCCGGGGGCCGAGCACCCATGCATTCCAGTGACGATGATGATGGGGATGATGGCTCGGGTATCGCCGCCTACTCCCATGACTGGCGCGTATTCTCCGGCCTCTATGCCCAGTCCCACTGGCGCTTCGCCCCGGACTTCAACCTCGCCCTGGGGCTGCGCGAAAATCTCACCGACGAGCGCCGCCTCACCGCGGATGGCGACGACAGCGATGAGGACGATGACCCGAGCCTGCAGACCCAGCGCGATACCCGGTTGTCCGAGTCCGCACTGCTCGAATGGCATGCCTGGGAAGGTGCGCAAGGGAGCGTAACGCCCTACGTCGCCTATACCAATAGCTTCCAGCCGGCGCAATTCGATTTCAGCCCAGACCCGGACGAGGCCGTGCTGCTGCAGCCCGAGACCGCCCGTTCCTGGCAGCTGGGAGTGCGTGGTATTGCCGAGGCCCTGGAATGGGAGCTTTCCGCCGCGCGGGTGGACTTCGGTGACGCCGTGGTCACGCAAGCCGTGGGAGGGCTGCCGGTATCCCGCAACGGCGGCTCGGACCGCTTCGAGGATGTGGACCTGGATCTGGATTACCGCCTGGGCCGCGACTGGCAGCTCAAGTTCGGCTACGAATACGTGGATGCCCGCTATCTCGACTATAACTTCGTGGACGATGACGGTGACAATGTGCAGCTGGCGGGCAGACGCCTGCCCCTGACGCCTCAATCGGTCATGAGCATGGGCTTGCACTACGGCCAGCTGTCCGGCTTCAGCGCGGCGCTGTCGGCGGAATATCGCGGCGCCCGCTTCCTCGACCCCCAGAACCAGGTACGGGCGGGGGCCTTCACCAGCTATGACTGCCTGTTCCGCTATGGCTTCGACCGCATCGCGGTATATGTCCGGGGGGAGAATCTCACGGACCGCCGCGATCCGGTGGCGGCGAGCGAGATCGGAGACGGTCAGGTCTATCGCATGCTGGGCCGCTTCATCCAGTTGGGCATGTCCATAGCGCTCTAAGGCTGCATACGTGAGCCGCCTGCGCGGCTGGGTAGAGCTCTTCCTGAGGACCGACGGGGCTGGGCCAAAAGCGTCGCGAGCGAAGCTGGGGCTAGGGTTCGGCGCATGCGCCGAACCGGCGGAAAGGAAGTCTGTCCGTGGACTTTTAGCGGAGCAGGATGCGGGGCTAAAAGGCGAGTCCTCGCGCTCGCCGCTCTCGCACATCCCTGTGCTCCGCGGCAGGTACGCATCCCTGCCACAGACAACGCCCCGGCGAGCGCAGCAGCTTTTCGCTAGACGTCGAGGTTGGCGACTTCCAGCGCGTTCTTCTCGATGAACTCGCGCCGCGGTTCCACCTGGTCCCCCATGAGGGTGGTGAACACGTCGTCGGCGGTGCGCGCGTCGTCGATGCGCACCTTCAGCAGGCGCCGGGAGGTCATGTCCATGGTGGTCTCCCAGAGCTGCTCCGGGTTCATCTCGCCCAGGCCCTTGTAGCGCTGGATGGCTTGGCCGCGCTTGGCCTCGTCCAGCAGCCACTGCATGGCCTGCTTGAAGCCAACCACGTCCTGGCGGCGCTCGCCGCGGGTCACGTAGGCGCCCGCGCCCATCAGCCCGTCCAGCTGCTCGGCCAGTGCCGCGATGCTCTTGTACTCGCCGGAACCGAAGAACTCCCGGTGCATGAGCTTGTCCACGGACAGGCCGTGGTGCACACGGGTCACCTTGATGCTGGCCACCTCGCGGGCGGCGTCCTTCTGCAGCGACACGCTGTAGCGGGTGCCGCTGCCGTCGTCAGCGTTCACGCGCGCGTCCAGGTCCTTGGCCCACTGCTCGAGCTTGTCCGTGTCGGCGAAGCTCTCCGGCGTGAGGGGGCGGGTATAGATCAGCTTCTCCAGCACGTGCGCGTCGTAGCGGCGTGCCCAGCGCTGGATCATGGCCATCACTTCCACGTACTTGCCGGCCAGTGCTTCCAGGGCCGCGCCCTTGATGGGCTTGGCGCCTTCCTTCACGTACAGGGCCGCGTCTTCCTGGGCGGACTTCAGGAGCATGGTGTTCAGCTCGACATCATCTTTCACATATTGTTCGGCCTTGCCGCGCTTCACCTTGTAGAGCGGCGGCTGCGCGATGTAGATATGGCCGCGCTCCAGCAGCTCCGGCATCTGCCGGTAGAAGAAGGTGAGCAGCAGGGTGCGGATGTGGGAACCGTCCACGTCCGCGTCGGTCATGATGATGATGCGGTGATAACGCAGCTTGTCCGGGTTGAACTCGCCCTTGCCGATGCCGCAGCCGAGCGCGGTGATGAGCGTGCCCACCTCCTGCGAGGAGAGCATCTTGTCGAAGCGAGCCTTCTCCACGTTGAGGATCTTGCCCTTCAGCGGCAGGATCGCCTGGAAACGGCGGTCGCGGCCCTGCTTGGCGGAGCCGCCTGCGGAGTCGCCCTCGACGATGAAGATCTCGCACAGGCTGGCGTCCTTCTCCTGACAGTCGGCTAGCTTGCCGGGCAGGCCGGCGATGTCCAGCACGCCCTTGCGGCGCGTCATCTCGCGTGCCTTGCGCGCGGCCTCGCGGGCGCGGGCGGCGTCGATGACCTTGTTGACGATGATCTTGGCTTCGGCCGGCTTCTCCAGGAGGAACTCCTGGAACTTCTCCGCCATCAGCGACTCGACCACGCCCTTGACCTCCGAGGAGACCAGCTTGTCCTTGGTCTGGCTCGAGAACTTCGGGTCCGGCAGCTTCACCGAGACGATGGCGGTGAGGCCCTCGCGGGCGTCGTCGCCGGTCATGGGGATCTTCTCTTTCTTGAACTGCGGCGACTGCTCGATGAAGGTGTTGAGCGTGCGCGTGAGCGCGGCGCGGAAGCCGGCCAGGTGCGTGCCGCCGTCCCGCTGCGGGATGTTGTTGGTGAAGCAGTAGACGGTCTCCTGGTAGGAGTCGTTCCACTGCAAGGCCACCTCCACCGTCATCTTCTGCCGCTCGGTGATGAAGCGGAACACGCTGGGGTGCAGCGCTTCCTTGTTGCGGTTCAGGTGCTCGACGAAGGCCTTGATGCCGCCCTCGTACTGGAAGGTCTCGCGCCTATCACTCCGTTCATCATGCAGCAGGATGCGCACGCCTGAATTGAGGAAGGAGAGTTCACGCAGGCGGCGCTCCAGGATCTCGGCGTTGAACTCGATGTGGGTGAACACCGTCGCCGCGGGCTTGAAGCGGATCTCGGTGCCGGTGCCCTCGGCGTCGCCGATGACGCGCAGCGGGTACTGGGGCACGCCGTCCTTGTACTCCTGCTCGTAGAGCTTGCCGTCGCGCTTGATGAAGAGGTGCAGGTGCTCCGAGAGGGCGTTGACCACGGACACGCCCACGCCGTGCAGGCCGCCGGAGACCTTGTAGGAGTTGTCGTCGAACTTACCGCCGGCATGGAGGATGGTCATGATGACCTCGGCGGCGGAACGCCCCTCCTCCTTATGCATGTCTACCGGGATCCCGCGGCCGTTATCTTTAACGGAGATAGACTCATCTTCGTGGATGATGGCCTCTATTTCGCTGCAATAGCCAGCAAGCGCCTCATCGATGGAATTGTCCACCACCTCGAACACCATGTGATGCAGTCCAGTGCCGTCATCCGTATCGCCGATGTACATGCCGGGGCGTTTGCGGACCGCGTCCAGGCCCTTCAGGACCTTGATGTTGGTGGAGTCGTAGCGCTTGGTATCGGCCATGGGGAGGTCTTTTTCTGTGATTTATCATTATACCAATTTGGTGATTTTCCCGTGTTCCACGTGGAACAAACGGGCGTCCTCCCAGGCAGGCAGGCGGGCCTTCTCCACGCTGCTCAGGAATACCTGGGCCTCCGTCTCCCGCACCAGTTCCAGGAACCGCCCCAGGTGGCTGGCATCCAGTTCTGCCGCCAGATCATCCAGGAGCAGAAGGCAATGCCGCCCGGTGGCCTGCCGGAGATAGGCCGCCTGGGCCAGGAGCAGGGCTCCCGCCAGGACCTTCTGCTGACCCCGGGATACCTGCTGCTGGGCAGGCAAGCCGCCTATCTCGATGACCATCTCAGCCCGGTGGGGGCCGGTCCGGGTCACCCCTTGCTCCCGCTCCACGGGGCGGTTCGCCACCAAGGCTTCCTCCAGGGTCTTCCCCTCCCCCCAGCCCCGCAGGTACCGGAGATTCAGGTCCAGTTTCCCCAGGAGCCGCTCGGCCCAGCCCAGGGCCACGGGCTGGAGCTGCGCCAGGTATTGGCGCCGGTGCTGGTCCAGGAATTCGCCGGCAAAGGCCAGCTCCGGCTCGAAGGTCTTGAGCAGGGCCTCCGGAGCCTTCTGACGCAGCAGGGTGTTTCGCTGTTTCAGGGCCCGCTGGTAGCGGCGCCAGGCAGGCAGGAAGCTTTGTTCCACGTGGAACACCCCCCAATCCAAGAACTGCCGGCGGTGCCGGGGGCCGCCTTCGATGAGCTGATGGGCGCTGGAATCCAGGAGCTGCACCGGCAGGCGTTCCGTGAGTTCCGCCAGGGCCTTGGCGGGGCCGCCCGCCACCCGAGCTTCCAGGACCCCGCCCTTTCGCGCCAGTCCCAGGGCCACGTTGCCGGAAGCGTCTGAGACCTGGGCGCTCAGAAGGAAGCCTTCAGCCCCATGGCGGGCCAGGTTGTCGGCCTTGGAAGTGCGGAAGGAGCGTCCCCGGCTCAGGAAGAAGATCGCCTCCAGCAAGCTGGTCTTGCCGGAGGCGTTGTCCCCTAGGACGAGGTTGGCGCGAGGCGCCGGATCCAGTTCGAGGGCGGCGAAGCAGCGGAAATCCCGCAGCGTGAGGCGGGACAGGGCCATCAGAGCCGCATGGGCATCACGACGTAGCGGCAGTCATCCTGGTCGGGCTTGCGGATCAGGCAGCTGCTGTTGGAGTCGGTGAGGGTGATGCGCACCTGTTCCGTGTGCAGCACGCTCAGGGCGTCCATGAGGTAGGAGACGTTGAAGCCGATCTCGAGTTCGGCGCCCTGGTACTTCACCTCTACCTCGTCCTCGGCCTCTTCCTGCTCGGGGTTGTGGGCCATGACCTTGAGGCGGTTTGGAGCGAGCTGCAGGCGCACGCCGCGGTACTTCTCGTTGGAGAGGATGGCCGTGCGGCCGAGGGCATCCCGCAGCACCTGGCGGTCCGCGATGATGTCCTTGTCCCCTGCTTTCGGCACCACCCGTTCGTAATCCGGGAAGCGGCCGTCGATGAGCTTGGAGGTGAAGCGCAGGCCCGGCAGTTCCACGCGCACGTGGTTGGTGCCAAAGGAGACTTTGGCTGGCTCTTCGCTGTCCGTCAGCAGGCGCTGCAGTTCCAGCACCCCCTTGCGCGGCACGATGACCTGCTGGGCCGGCAGATCCGCCACGTCCGCGTCGAGATCACACATGGCGAGGCGGTGACCGTCGGTGGCGACGGCGCGGATGCGTTTGGCGGAGAGTTCGAACAGGAGGCCGTTCAGGTAATAACGCACGTCCTGCTGGGCCATGGAGAAATGGGTCTGCTCGATGAGCCCGCGCAGCTTGTTCTGCACCAGGTTTACGCTGCGCTGGGCCTTGATGTCCTCCACTGCGGGGAACTCAGCCGCCGGCAGGGTCGCCAGCAGGAAGCGGCTGCGGCCGGACTTCACGGTGACGCGATCCCGTTCCAGGCTGAGGGAGACTTTCGCGCCTTCCGGGAGCGAGCGGCAGATGTCCAGGAGCTTGCGGGCCGGCACCGTGACCTCGCCCTTCTCCTTCACGTCCACTTCGGCCTGGGCCACCAGTTCCACTTCTAGATCCGTGGCGGTGACCGACAGGGTCTTGTCGCTCACCGTGAGCAGCACGTTAGCCAGAATCGGCATGGTCTGGCGGCGCTCCACCACGCCCACTACCGCCTGCACCGGCTTCAGCAAGGTATCCCGCAGCGCTTCGAACTTCATTTATCCACCTGTCTTCTTGGATTTGATCTTAGAGAGACTTAAACCAATAGTAGTAGCAGTAAAGACCCTACCGCCTTGTGGATAAGGGGTTTTAACCCTTATTTTTCAAATACCTACTGACAATACGCCCTTGTTAACTGACTCTCGGTCACAGGGCTTCTGCCTGTGGACCGAATGTGGATAAGTCGGGTTCCGATTTTACCCACAAATCATCCACAGGCGCCCTGCCCGGTTCTGAACAGGCCTTTTCAGCCCGTCAGGGTCCGCAACAAGGCCGCGTAATCTTCGCTCAACTTGCTGTCCGCCGCCTTCAGTTCCTGCACCTTGCGGCAGGCGTGCAGCACCGTCGTGTGGTCGCGGCCGCCGAAGGCGTCGCCGATCTCCGGCAGGCTGTGGTTGGTCAGTTCCTTGGCGAGCGCCATGGCCACCTGGCGTGGGCGCGCGATGGAGCGGCTGCGCTTCTTGGACAGCATCTCATTGACCCGCACCCGGTAATAGTCGGCCACGGTCTTCTGGATGTTCTCGAGGGTAACCTGCCGGTCCTGGACCGCGAGGATGTCCCTGAGGCATTCTTTGGCGTATTCCATGGTGATGGCGCGGCCGGTGAAGCGCGCGTTGGCGATCACCCGGCGCAGCGCGCCTTCCAGCTCGCGGATGTTGGAACTGACCCGCTGGGCGACGAAGAACGCCACCTCGCTCGGGAGTTCGACCCCTTCCACCAGGGCTTTCTTCATGAGGATGGCCACCCGGGTCTCGAGTTCGGGCGGCTCCACCGGCACCGTGAGACCCCAGCCGAAGCGGGATTTCAGGCGTTCTTCCAGGCCTTCGACCTCCTTGGGGTACCGGTCGCAGGTGAGGATCACCTGCTGCTGGCCTTCCAGGAGCGCGTTGAAGGTGTGGAAGAACTCCTCCTGGGAGCGCTCCTTGCCCACGAAGAACTGGATGTCGTCGATGAGCAGGGCGTCCACGGAGCGGTACTGGCGCTTGAACTCGTTGATGGTGTTGTGCTGCAGGGCCCGCACCATGTCGTTCACGAAGCGCTCGGAATGGACATAGGCGATGCGGGCCTTCGGGTTCCGCTTCAGGATCAGGTGCCCGACGCTGTGCATCAGGTGGGTCTTGCCAAGGCCGACCCCGCCGTAGATGAACAGGGGGTTATAGGCCCGGCCGGGGTTCTCGGCGATCTGGTGGGCCGCTGCCACGGCGAACTGGTTGGACTTGCCCTCGACGAAGCCCTCGAAGGTGTAGAGGGGGTTCAGGCCGCTGCCGGGGGTCGGGATGGCGGGGGCCGCCGGCGCCCCGGGGAGGGGGATAGAGGGGGCCTGAGACTCGGCCGTGGCGCCCACTTCCAGGAGCACCCGGCGCTGCTTGTCCTCGGCCAGTTCCCGGGCCAGGTTGGAGATGCGCGGCAGGAAGCGGTCCCGGACCCAGTCCATGACGAACCGGTTGGGGGCCAAGAGGCGCAGGGTGCCGCCTTCTTCCTCCTGGGCGTGCAGGGGGCGTATCCAGGTGTTCAGCTCTTGTTCGGAGAGTTCATGCTCCAAATGGCTGACGCACCGCGTCCAAAGCGATGGCATGGCTCCGAAGACCCCCGAACGAAAACTATTGTCTTTAGGATTGGCAGCGCAGACGCGCTGCGCGAGGACCGGGAGGCAGTCTATACCGGGCTCCAGGAGTTATCCACACCCTGCGCATGACACGTCCCCGCAAGCATGAACCGCGCCAGTTGACAGAGATGCACCGGAACACGTCTAATAACGCCCCTTTGCCTGGGCCGTGCGGTCCGGGCAGTACACATTTGTATATTGGACCCGTGTCATGAAAAGAACTTATCAGCCGAGCAAAGTCCGCCGTGCCCGTACCCACGGGTTCCGCGCGCGCATGGCCACCAAGCGCGGCCGCCAGGTGGTGAACGCGCGGCGTGCCAAAGGCCGCAAGCGCCTCACGCCCACGTAACACGTTTGGCTGGGACGACCATGCGTCCCGCATCCTTCCCGCGCACGGCGCGCCTGCGCCTGCCTTCGGAATTCAACCATGTGTTCCGCGACGGCACGAGAAGCAGCGATGCGTGCTTTGTGGTGCTCGTTTGCGGCAACGGCGGAGCGGAAGCCCGGCTCGGGATCTCGGTAGCGAAGAAGGCCGTGGCCAGCGCCGCCGGACGCACCCGCATCAAGCGCGCGGTGCGCGAGAGCTTCCGCCTCAACCGGGGGCTCTTGCCGGCGGTGGACATCGTGGTGCAGGCGCGCGGCGCGGCACGCCAGCGCGAAGCCGCCGATCTGCGCGCGAGCCTCGACCGGCATTGGCAGGAAGTGATCAAGCGATGCAAAGACTCCTGATCCTCTTCATCCAGCTCTATCGCTACACCCTGAGCCCGCTGCTCGGCACCCGTTGCCGCTTCGAGCCTTCATGTTCCTTATATGCGATCGAAGCCATCCGTGAGCACGGCGCCCTGAAGGGCGGCTGGCTCGCGGCGCGGCGCCTCGGCCGCTGCCACCCCTTCCATCCCGGCGGGCACGATCCGGTGCCGCAGCTCGCGGAGCATCGTCATGGATAACCGCCGCATATTCCTCCTGGCCGCGCTCGCGATCATCGTGTTCGCGGTCTATCAGGCCTGGATGCTGGACTACGGTCCGCGCCCGGGTGCAGACGGCGCCGTGCCTGCCGCGGTCACCGCCGCACCGCCTGCCAACACCGCCGGGGCGCCCGTGGCGACCAGCGGGGCAGGGGCCCCGAGTGCGGGCGCGCCCGCCGCGCCCAACGCCGGCGCGACGCTGCCCAAGGGCCAGCCCATCCACGTGCGCACCGACGTGCTGGACCTGACGCTGGACACCGCCGGCGGTGACATCCGCCGCGCTGAACTCATCCAGTATCCCGAGACACTGAAGGATCCGGGCCAGCACGTGAAGCTGCTGGACGACGGCGCCGGGACGCTGATGGTGTTGCAGGGTGGCTTGCAGGCGGACCAGGGCGCAGGGCCCGGTGCCGATGCCATCTACACCGCGCCCCAGTCCGAATACCTGCTCGCCGAAGGCGCCCAGGACCTCAAGGTGGCGCTCAGCTGGAGCGACGGCCACGGCCTCACGGTGGTGAAGACCTACGCGCTCAGCCGCGGCAGCTATCAGATCGCCGTGGACTACAACGTGAAGAACGACGCCAAGGCGCCCTGGACCGGCAGCGCCTGGCTGCAGTGGCGCAGCCATTACACGCCGCCCCACAACGGGCTGTTCAGCGGTGCCGGCCGCTACGAGTACCAGCGCTTCGCGATGCGCGGCACCGACGGTTACCAGCAGCTGGATTTCCCCAAGGTCACCGAGCAACCCGTGTCCGTCACCGAGGACGGCGGCTGGGTGGCCGTGGTGGAGCACTACTTCCTGGCGGCCATCATCCCGGGCGGTAAACAGAAGAACCTCTATTACAGCAAGCCCGCCGGCGAGAGCCAATACGTCACCGGCAGCGTCAGCGCACAGCAGACCGTGGCCCCCGGCGCTAGCGCCGATTTCGCTTCCACGCTCTACGTCGGCCCCAAACTACAGACCAAGCTCGCGGCCGTGGCGCCGCAGCTCGAACTCACTGTGGACTACGGCAAGCTCACCATCCTGGCGGAGCCGCTGTTCTGGTTGCTGGAGCACATCGAGAAGTTCGTCGGCAACTGGGGCTGGTCCATCCTGCTGCTGACCCTGCTGATCAAGGCCGTCACCTACAAGCTGAACGAGATCAGCGGGCGCTCGATGGCGAAGATGCGCCAGGCCCAGCCGCGCATCAAGGCGCTGCAGGACCGCTACAAGGACGACCGCACCAAGCTCAGCCAGGCGATGATGGAGCTGTATAAGAAGGAGAAGATCAACCCCGCGACCGGCTGCCTGCCGATCGTGATCCAGATCCCGATCTTCTTCGCCCTGTACTACGTGCTCACGGACAGCATCGAGCTGCGCCACGCGCCCTGGATGCTGTGGATCCACGACCTCTCGGCGCCGGATCCGTTCTACGTGCTGCCGGTGGTCTACGGCGTGGCCATGTTCATCCAGACGCATCTGCAGCCGCAGCCCGCCGACAAGGTGCAGGCGCAGATGATGAAGATCATGCCGCTGGCGCTCGTGTTCCTGTACGCGGTGCTGCCATCGGGCCTGGTGCTGTACTACCTGGCGAACTCCATCGTCACCATCGCCCAGCAGCGCTACATCAACAAGCTCATCGAGAGAGAGTCGAAGAAGAGCTAACCGGGCGGAGGCGCCATGATCAGCATCCGTCCCGTCACCCCGGCTGATGCCGCGCGCATCACCGAGCACCGCCTCCGCATGTTCGTGGATGCGGGCAAACCGGACGATGCGAGCTTGCGCGCCATGAGCGATGCTTTCCTCGCGTGGGTGCGCCCCCGGCTCGAGTCCGGCCACTACTTCGGCTGGTTCGCGGAGGAGGGGGGCCAGGTGGTCTCCGGGCTCGGCATGATGGTGCTTGACTGGCCGCCGCATCCCCTGCATCTCGAAGCCCAGCGCGGCTACATACTGAATGTCTACACCGAGCCCACGCACCGCGGCCAGGGCATCGCCAAGCGACTGACGCAGCTCGCGATGCAGGAAGCGCGCGACCGCAAGCTCAGTCTCACCATCCTGCATGCCACCGAGATGGGCAAGCCGCTCTACGCGAAGCTGGGCTTCATCAGCACCAACGAGATGCAGTGGTCTCTGAAGTCTTGATCGCTAAAAGCTGCTGCGCGCGATAGGGCAATGCTCAGCTTTTTAACCGGGTATCGATCTTGGAGATGTGTCCGAGGGTGTTATGCACCGGGCATTTGTTGGCGATCTCCAATAGCTTCAGCTTCTGCACCTCGCTCAAGTCCCCCTCGAGCCGCAGTTCGCGCGTGAAGACGTCCATCTTCACTTCCTTGCCCGTCTCCGCGCAGGCGCTCGCATCCTGGGCGTAGGCCTTGTCGTGGCTGAGGTTCACTGTGATGCCCTTCAGGGGCAGGCCCTTGCGGTCGGCATAGATGCGCAGGGTGATGGCGGTGCAGGCACCCAGCGCCGCGGTCAGGAGCCCGTAAGGATCCGGCCCCGCATCGGTGCCGCCCGCGTCCCGCGGCTCGTCGGAGACGAGATGGTGAGGGCCCACGAACACGTCGCAGCGGTAATGCTCCTCTCCCATGCGCACCACCGTCTCGCCGCCGTTCGCGGGGCTCGAGAGCGGCTGCATGCCGAGTTCCCCCAGGTACTTGCTGGCCCAGGCGCCGAGGATCAGCCCCACGTACTCGGAATCCGTCTCGCGGGTGAGCAGATGGTCCGCCTCGTTCAGGCTGATGAAGCTCTTCGGGTGCAGCGCGGCGCCGAAGATCTCAGCGGCATTGGAGATGTCCACGGTCTTGTCGGCAGGGGAGTGGAACACCAGCAGGGCCTTGCGCAGGTTGCGTAGGCTGGTGCGCCAGGGATGTTGGCCCAGATCGTCGAGGAAGGCCTGCTTGAAGTGGAACTTGCGGCCCACCAGGACCACGTCCGCCTCGCCGTCTTCTTCTATGGTCTTGCGCGCGTCACCCAGGAGGGCCGCCACGTGCTCCGGGTTGGCCGGGGCGCCGATGGTGGCCACCGCCACGGAACTCGGGATGTCCGCCGCCGCCGCCAGCACCGCGGCGCCGCCCAGCGAATGCCCCACCAGGATCTTGGGCGCCTCGTACTTCTCGGCCAGGAACCTGGCCGCGGCTTTCAGGTCCGCCACGTTGCCGCTGAAGGTGGTCTCGCTGAAGTCCCCCTCGCTCTCGCCCAGGCCCGTGAAGTCGAAGCGCAGGCAGGCGATGCCTTCCCTGGCGAGGGCCCGGCTGATGTTCACGGCGGCGCGCACGTCCTTGCCGCAGGTGAAGCAGTGGGCGTAGAGGGCGTAGGCACGGGGTCGGCCGTTGGCGGGCAGGTCCAGCCGTCCGGCCAGCATGCGGCCGTCGGCATTGGGGAAGCGCAGGGGCATACCAGGCATGGGGCGCACTCGGTGACGGTATGATGGGAAGAGTGTGTTCCTGAAGCGTTTATTTCACAAATGAACCTGACTGAGACCATCGCCGCGATCGCGACGCCGCCAGGTAGGGGCGGCATCGGCATCGTGCGGGTCTCGGGGCCCGAAGCCGCGGCCATCGCCCGGGAACTCACGGGCCACGCGCCCAAGCATCGGCGGGTGCAGTTGCGGAGTTTCCGGGATGAAGACGGAGACGTCCTGGATTCCGGACTGGTGCTCTTCTTCGCGGGGCCGGATTCCTTCACCGGCGAGGACGTGCTGGAACTGCACGGCCACGGCGGCACGGTGGTGCTGGACATGGTGCTGCGGCGGGTGCTGGAGCTGGGCGCGCGCCTCGCCCGGCCGGGCGAGTTCTCGGAACGCGCTTTCCTCAACGACAAACTGGACCTGGCCCAGGCGGAAGCCATCGCCGACTTGATCGACAGCGGCTCCGAACAGGCGGCGCGTGCCGCGTTGCGTTCCCTGCAAGGCGAGTTCTCGGCCCGCGTCGAAGCCCTGGCGGAAGCGCTGGTGGTGCTGCGGGCCTACGTCGAAGCTGCCATCGATTTCCCGGATGAGGAAGTGGATTTCCTGAGCGAAGGCGATGTCGCCGGCCGGCTCGGCGCCATCCGCGCGGACTTCGAAGCGCTGGCCGCCGCCGCGCGCCAGGGCAGCCTCATGCGCGAAGGCCTCACGGTCGTGATCGCCGGGCGGCCCAATGCAGGCAAGTCCAGTCTCCTGAACCGGCTCGCGGGCCACGCTGCCGCCATCGTCACGGCTATCCCCGGCACCACCCGCGACGTGCTGCGGGAACGCATAGACATAGATGGCTTGCCGCTGCAGCTGACCGACACCGCGGGCTTGCGGGAGAGCGGTGACGCGGTGGAGCAGGAAGGCGTGCGCCGGGCCTGGGAACAGATGGAGCGGGCGGACCGGGTGCTGCTGGTGGTGGACAGCACCCAGGGGCTGACGGCCGAGGACCGGGACATCCTGGAGCGGCTGCCGCGCGCGCTCAAGGCCACGGTCATCTACAACAAGATAGACCTCACGGCCCAGCGTCCGGCGGAAGACGAGTTGGATGGGACACCCAGCCTCTGGCTCTCGGC
Source organism: uncultured Gammaproteobacteria bacterium (assembly GCA_964584665.1). GTDB lineage: Bacteria > Pseudomonadota > Gammaproteobacteria > Natronospirales > REEB76 > DASUBN01. The sequence continues at coordinate 92,160 of CAZPAO010000003.1, read as the reverse complement.
CGAGACGGGGCAGGGCGTGGAGCTGTTGCGCGCCCACCTGAAGCGCATCGCGGGTTTCGAGCAGATGGGGGAGGATGGCTTCACGGCGCGGCGCCGGCATCTCGACGCACTCAAGCGCGCCCGCGGCCATCTCGAGGAAGCGCGCCAGCACGTGGAGCACCGGGCCGGCGAGCTGATCGCCGAAGAGCTGCGACTGGCTCAGCTCTGCCTGAACGAGATCACCGGCGAGTTCACCAGCGACGACCTGCTGGGGAAGATCTTCGCGAGTTTCTGCATAGGCAAGTAGCGGCCGACCGAGGCAGGCGCATTCACCCTGGCGGACGGCATGTCTATACTTAGGCGCAGGATAAAAGGGGTATAGCCATGGGATGGAAGGGTCACAAGCGTCTCGGTCTGGCCGTGGTGCTGGCTTTCGTGGCCGCGGGCTGCGCCAACCATATAGACAGCTATAACGAAGACGGCAACTTCATCGTCCTGCAGACAGTCAACCCGCCCGCGGACGTCCCCAAGGAACTCCAGAACTACGTGCCGTGGTTCGAGCAGCTGCTCGTATCCCGCGGCTTCAACATCGGGAAGGCTGAGGGCCCGCGCGCACTGCAGCTGCAGTTCGTCTACTCAGACACCCCCAACGAGCTGAAGATATCCGTCTACTTGGTGCAGAACGAGGCCATCATCCTGCGGGCCGTGGCCAGCAACAGCCGGCCCCAGTCCGCTCCCGACAAGCACGATGTGATCGCCACGCTCATGCATACCGCGGTGAAGGCCTTCGATAACCAGCTGAGCGACATCGAGCCGAGGATGTCCATGGTGCGCGAAGGGCCTGGGCCGGCTGAGCAAGCTACCGCGCCTGCCGAGGGCGGGGGCACCGCGTTCGGCACGGCGTTCGCGACCAACTCACCCAACACCTACGTGACGGCGCGGCATGTCATCGCCGGCGGCGACAAGATCATGTTGCATTGCGGGCCGGACAAGGATGCCCCGGCCACGGTGGCCGCAGTGGACACGAACAACGACCTGGCGGTCCTGCATTCCAGTCTGGGTGCGCCCGCATTCCTGGAACTCGCGCCGAGCGACTCTGCGGCGCCGGGGGACCATGTGTTCACCATGGGCTTCCCGACGCCGGACCTGCTGGGCATCGCTCCCAAGTACACGGACGGCGCTATCAGCTCGCTCTCGGGTTTCGGCGACACACGCAGCCTGATGCAGATCACGGTGCCCATCCAGCCAGGAAACTCCGGCGGGCCGCTGGTAGATACGAAGGGAAGGGTGGTCGGCGTCATCGATTCGACCGCTGCGGTACAGGCCTTCTACCACGCGACCGGAGTGATGCCGCAGAACGTGAACTTCGCGGTGTCTTCCTATTACCTCTATCCCCTGGTCAAGGACATCCCGCATGCCGCCTCGGCCGCGTTCGCCAAGCTGACGCCCGTGCAGCGCGTGACCAAGAGCCTGTGCCTGGTGGTGGTGGATCTGCCCGCGGGGAGCGGGGAATGAGCCGGCTGGTCTAGGCTTCGATCCCCTTCGGCACCGCGTGGCCCATGCGCGGCAGCAATACCCTAAGCACCGGCCCGGTCATGATGTTGGTGACGAGGGCCATGATCACCAGCATGGTGAACACCTGCCGCGGCAGCACGCCGAGGTCGAAACCCACGTTGAGCACGATGAGTTCCATCAGGCCGCGGGTGTTCATGAGCGCGCCCAGCAGCAGGGACTGGCGCCAGTCGAAGCCCGAGAGTTTCCCCGCGAGGTAGACCGGCAGGATCTTGCCAAGGATGCCCGCCGCCATGAAGGCGCCGAGCCAGGCGAAGGCGGAAGCCGTGGCCAGGCCCGTGATGTCGGTGCGCAGGCCGGTGTAGGTGAAGAACACCGGCAGGAAGAACACCATCACGAACTGCCCCACTTGCCGGCGCCAGGCGTCCACGAAGCTCGGATAGCGCTGGAACAGCATGCCCGCGGCGAAGCCGCCGAAGATGGCGAAGATGCCCAGCTTATACGTGCAGATGCCTGCGGCGAACATGAGGCAGATGGCGATGGCCATGAGGTTGGAGGGCATCTCACCGCCATCGATGGCGCGGCGACGCACCAGCCAGCCCACAAAGGGGCGCACCGTGTAGCGCATCAGGATCACGAACAGGGCGAGGCCGACCAGCTGCCACAGCACGTGCTCGCCGGAGAAGCGGGCGGTGGTGTAGGTGGTGATGCCCGCGAGCAGGAGCCAACCCACCACGTCGTTGATGGCCGCCGCCGAGATCGCCACCACGCCCATCTCAGTGCTGGAGAGGCCGAACTCGCGCATGATGCGCCCCAGCACCGGCATCGCGGTGATGGCAAGGCTCACGCCGCAGAATAGGCTGAAGGGCAGCGGGTCCGCGCCCGGCACCAGCAGCTCCGCCGCGGCATAACCGATCACGAGGCCCAGCACGAAGGGCACCACGATGGAGGCGAAGGCCACCCGCAGCACGCCGCGCGCGTTCTGGGCGTCGCTCAGGTGCGCGTACTCGAAGTCCATGCCGATCTGGAACATCAGGAAGATGAGGCCGATCTGGCTGATGAGGGTGATGGCGCTGGGGGCGCCCCCAAACAGGAGTTGGGACAGGTGCGGGAAGAAATGGCCGAGCAGGGAGGGGCCGAGCATCAGGCCGGCGACGATCTCGCCCACCACCCCCGGCTGACCGAGCTTACGCGCCACGGTGTTCATGAGCCTGGCCGCCAGGATCATGACGATGAGTTGCAGCAGGATGGAGAACAGCAGGTCTTCGGTCTGGGCGACGGAGTTCAAGGCGAGCGGCTCCCGGCATGGCTGTCGCCGGAGTGTCGCACAGATGACGCGATCCTCAAATGAGGTGCTTACCCCAGACATGTCGTCAGGCGACCGCCGCCTTCACCCGGTCGCGGCCCGCTTCCTTGGCCTGGTAGAGCGCCTGGTCGGCGCGCGCCAGGGTGGCGCGCAGGTCCTCGCCCGGCCGGTAGGCGGCGAGGCCGCAGGAGACGGTGAGCGGCACCGGCGCGCCTGACACCTGGAAGGGCGTCTCCGCCACGCGGCGGCGGATGCGGTCCACGCAGATGTGGGCGCCGTCGAGGTCGGTCTCGGGCATCACCAGCAGGAACTCCTCGCCGCCGTAGCGGCCGAAGTTCTCGCCGCCGTCACCATCGCCTTCGCGGCCGACCCGGTCCAGGGTGCGGATCTCGGCCAGCACGCGTATGGCGAACTGCCGCAGCACCTCGTCCCCGCCGAGGTGGCCATGGCGGTCGTTCACTTCCTTGAAGTGGTCGAGATCCATGAGGCAGATGCTGAAGCCGCGCACCGTGCGCTGCGCGCGCTGCTGCTCCTGTTCCAGGATCTGCATGATGTGGCGGCGGTTGTAGGTGCCGGTGAGGTCGTCGTGGATGGCGAGCCGGCGGTTCTTGGCCAGCAGCGAGCCGAGTTCGGCGTTGCGCTTGGAGACGGTCTCGCGCAGCTTGCCCACGTAGCTGCCGAAGAAGGCGATCCAGATGAGCGTGGCCGAGAGCACCACGAACTGCAGCGCCTCCAGCGTCATGGGGATGCCGGTGTGGGCGTAGGCATCCCGCAGCACCACGAAACCGTAGCCGGTGATCACGAGCGCGGTGAGAGCGAGGTACTCGCGGCGGCGCAGCCGGAACACGCCGAACAGGAACACCACCACGTAGAGCAGGAGCAGGATGCCGCGCACCTTGGGCGCGAGCGCCATCAGCAGCATCACCCAGAAGGTCGCCACCACCATCTGCGGCAGGGTGAGGCTGGGGTCGGGCCAGTAACGGTTGAGGCCGGAGCGGAGCAGGCCGTAGAAGATGAGGTTGCAGCCGAAGGCGAGGCCGGCCGCCAGCGCGAAGCCGCCGGCGGAGACGTCCACCAGGCCCAGCGACCAGCAATAGAAGGTGAGGGATATCCAGATGACGTAGGACAGCGCCGCCATGAAGTAGCGCTTGATCCGCAATGCCTGCTTGGCATCCTCCGGCAGCAGTTTGAAGCCCACGGGACCTTCCGAAACCTTGAGTTTCCAGGCTTCAGGTTGCCATAGGGCCGCCGCATGGCCAGTGCAGTCCGTCGCTGGATTGATACCGTCCGGCGGACGATTTGACAGAATCCCGCAGTTCTCAGGGGCGATGGGCTTCCAGGCAGGTATGGTCGCGCCTGCCCCGCCAGGGCAGGGTCGCGGCGGCGAGGGTGCCGAGCAGGGGCATGAGTCCCTTGAGCAGGCCCGGATCCTTCAGCGCCACAATCAGGCTCGCCAGCAGGAAAGAGGCCGCCAGTATCATCGCCGAGGGCGAAGGCCGGGGCGGCAGCCCGCGCAAGCGCCCGTCCAGCGCGTCACCCGCCAGTACCGAGAATGCGAGTGCGAAAGGCGCCGCCAGCACCAGCCAGTCCGACCGCTGCACTGCCAGCATGCAGGAGAGCAGCATGCCGGCCGCAAGCATCAGTGCGGGTATCAACGAGTGTCTGCGTTGCATGCGTACCTCAACCGAGGATCTGTTCGCGGCGGTAGAGCCAGATGGCGAGGCCCGAGAGGCCTATGCCGCAGAGGAGCGTGCTGCCCACCGAGAGCACCACGAACAAGGGCTTCAATGCCTCGCCCTTGATGAGCGCGGTGATGAGCACGTCCTGGCTCATGGAGGGCAGCAGCATCATCCACCAGGCGGGCTCCACCGGGAACATCACCATGCCCAGCACCGGCACCATGGGCACCAGCATGATGAAGGAGAGCCAGGTCTGGGCTTCCTTGTAGCTCTTGGTGAAGGAGGCCACCACCGAGAGCAGTCCGGCGATGAACAGGCAGAAGGGCGCGCAGACGAGGAACGTGACCAGCGCGTTCGCCGGGGTGAACTCCACCGAGATGCCGACCTTGGCCGCCGGGATCAGCCCCTGGCACCAGACCAGCGCCACGATGTCGATGGCGAGGGACACCGCCGAGAACAGCGTCACTGCCGAGAGCTTGCCCAGCACCAGTGTGCTCCGCGGCACCGCAGTGGTGAGCAGCGGCTCCAGCGAGCCACGTTCGCGCTCGCCGGCGGTGGAGTCGATGGCGAGGTAGAAGGCGCCGAGGATAGCGGCGAACAGCAGGAAGTACGGCATCATGCCGAGCAGCAGCACCGCGCGGGACTGGGGTGTGGAGACGTCCGCGTTCTCCACCACCACCGGCACCACCGCGCGTGGATCCACGCCGCGGGCCAGCAGCCGCAAGGAGGCCACGGCGCGGGAGTAGTCCTCCAGCACGTCGCGGGTCCGGTCCACGTTCTTGGCGCCGGAGTCGCGGGACTTGTCGATGACGAGCTGCACGTCCGCGGGCCTGCCGGCGGCGAACGATTCCGAATAATCCTTCGGCACCAGCAGCACCACGTCCAGCTTGCCGGTCTTCACCGCCTCGCGCGGGTCCGCGGGCGCGGCCTCGGTCTTCATGTTGTGCTGGTGGATGTAGTCCATGAGGCCGGGAGCGTACTCGGCGCCCTGCACCGCGAGGGTGTAGCTCTGGTCCAGGTCCGCCACCTGGCGGTTGATGACCGTGTTCATCATCACCATGTAGAAGAGCGGACCGAACAGCGGGCCGAACACCAGCACCGTGAGCAGCGTGCGCCGGTCGCGCAGGTTGTCCACTGCTTCCTTGACGAAGATGGCCAGGAACTTGCGCATCATGCGGCGGCCTCCTGGTGGGCGGTGACCGCCTTGACGAAGGCGTCCTCCAGGTCCTGCTCACCGGTGAGCCTGCGGATCTCATCCACCGTGCCCTCGGCCACGATGCGCCCCGCGGCGATGATGACGATGCTGTCGCAGAGCGCCGCCACCTCCTGCATCACATGGCTGGAGAAGAGCACGCAATGGCCCGCGTCGCGCAGCTTGCGGATGAGCGCGCGCAAAGCGCGCGTCGCCATCACGTCAAGACCGTTGGTGGGTTCGTCCAGCACCAGGTTGCGCGGGCCGTGCACCATGGCGCGGGCGAGCGCCACCTTGATCTTCTGCCCCTGGGAGAAACCCTTGGCGGGCCGGTCGGCGAACTCGCCGATCTCCAGCAGCTCCACCAGCTCGGCGATGCGGCGCTTCAGCGCCTCGCCGGTGATGCCGTTCAGTTCGCCGTAGTAGCGGATGTTCTCCCGCGCCGTGAGGCGCGGGTAGAGGCCGCTCTGATGCGGCAGCACGCCGAGCGCCATGCGCGCGCCGTTGCTATCCGTGAGCGCGTCGACTCCGTCCACCCGCACCGACCCGGCATCGGGCTTGATGACCGTGGAGATGATGCGCAGCGTCGTCGACTTGCCGGCGCCGTTGGGGCCGAGCAGGCCGGTGATGCGTCCGTCCGGCGCGCTGAAGCTGACGCCGCGCACTGCCTGCACGGGGCCGAAGCTCTTCTTAAGGTTGCTTACTTCAATCATGTTTGCTGCTCTGTATGAAGATTGTGCGAGGGAACGAGAGATTTTGGCCGCTGGCTAGGCGCGCGAGGTGAGCAGGAGGGAGCGTACTCTTGATGTACGTGACCGACTGCGAGTCGAAGCGCAACGCCGCCAGCGGGCAAAAGATCCGTTTCCCCGATCATGGCTTGGGTCCCGAGAAGGATATGAAGAAGGGGAAGGGTTTGATGTCCTTGATGCAGGCCGTATCCAGGCCCTGCACCGCGCCGGCATCCACGAAGTCCGCCAGCACCCGCGGCACGCAGCCGCGGAACACGTTGCCGTGGCCCTGGCCCGGCACCACCAGGGAGAGGCTGTTGGAGAGGGTCCTGGCGGCACGCTCGGCATTGGCGGGCGGGGTGATGGGGTCATCCTCGCCTGAGAGCAGCAGCACGGGTTTGGCGGATTTCACCGGCTGCTTGAAGTCAGCTGCCATCACACCCCGCGGCCAGTAGCCGCAGGACTTCACCATCACCTCCACCGTGGCGCTGCCGAGGTAGGTGTCCTTGAGGGCGGCGTCGTGGGAGCGATCCATATAAGGTGCATCCTCGGTGCAGAGCACTGCGCTCTCCATGCCTTCGGCGAAGCCCTCCTGGATCTCGCCGGTGAAGATCAGCGCCGTCGCCATGAGCGGCGTGTAGTCGTGCTGGGTGCCGGCTTGGTGGATGAGCAGCGGCAGGAGCGACGCGGTCTCGCTCTGGTAGCTCATGAGCCTGACGGCGCCCGCCACTTTTTCCCAGGTGAGGGTCTCGGTGCGGGGCGAACCGTCCAGCGGGTCGCGCAGCGTCACGCGCGCGGGATGGGCGCTGAGGTCACGCTGCAGGCCGGCGAAGGTGGCGCTCAAGTCCGGGAAGGCCTTGTGGCATGACGCATCCTCGTCGCAGCGGCTGAAGATGAGACCGAGCGCCCGCTGCGCGTCCAGCGAGACGCCGGGTCCGAGGGCGAGGTCCGCCGGCACCACACCGTCCAGCACCACGCTGCGGGTGCTGTCGGGATAGGCGCGCAGGTACTGCAAGGCCACCCGCGTGCCATAGGAGATGCCGTAGAGGTCGATGCTGGCGTAACCCATGGCGGCTCGCACCGCATCGAGATCCTGCACCGCCACGCTGGTGGTATAGAAGCGCGGGTCGCCCGGCAGCTGCTTCACGCAGTCTGTGGCCGCCTTGGCGATGACGGCGTCGGTCGGCTCGAAGTCGGCGGTGAGCTTCGGGCAATCCATGCGGTTGGAGCCGCCGGTGCCGCGCTGGTCCACCAGCACGATATCGTGCTCGCTACGGATGCGGTCGAACGCGGCGCTCTCCTGCACGAAAGCCTCGGTCGAGGCTTGGCCGGGGCCGCCGGCGATGAAGAAGAAAGCATCGGGCTTCGGGCTGCTGCTGCGGGCCTTGAGCAATGCGACGTGCAGGTCGATCTGCTTGCCCTCCGGATGTTCCCGGTCCTCCGGCACCGTGAAGCTGGCGCAGCGGGCCTGCAGGCGCTGGGCGGCGTCGGCGGCGCCGATCTGGCATTCCGTGAAGGACGGCGCCGCCGCGTGCTGCCGGACCGATGCGGTCGGTACCGCGGCGATGGCCGCGAGCCCGTAGAGCAGGCCAGCGGTGGGGATGAAGCGTGCGCGTGGCATGGGCATATCCATACTCTTCAGGGTTGGGTCGGGGCGTCTTCCGCCTCGAACTGGAATATCTCTTCCATGGGCCTGCCGAACAGCTTCGAGATGCTGAAGGCGAGCTGCAGGCTGGGGTCGTACTTCTCCGTCTCCAGCGCATTGATGGTCTGGCGCGAGACGTTGAGACGTTCCGCCAGCTCCGCTTGGGTCCAGCGCTTCTCGGCGCGCAGCACGTGGATGCGGTTCTTCACTTGTAGCGGCGCCACAGCACGCAGCTGGTGGCACCCCAGACGATGTCGATGAGCACGAAGGTCCACCAGGCGGCGATGTGAGGCAGCCCGGCGAACTCCTCCAGGAAACCGTAGGTCAGGCTCAGGAAAGCGGTGGCGCCGGCGGCGAGCGCCAGCGCCTCAAGGTGCACCCGTCGCTGCAGCTCATCGGCCTGGGTCAGGAACACGTACAGGGACCACATCAACCAGATCACAGGCAGGGTGGGGAGGAGGGCCAGCACATAGTGCAGCGGCCCCTCCGGCGTGTGCTTGATGACCTTCACGCAGATGAGGATGGCTGCCACGTAGATGCTCATGGCGATCCACACCCTGCGGCGGTGGTGGCGGAAGGCGGCGTCGGGATTCGGGCGAGTGCTGTTCATGGACTAAAAGTAGAACATACCTGACAGAATGTCAAGTTATCTTGACTTTTAGTCAACGATAGCAGACATTATATATACCTGCCGTAAAGCCCCAAGCCCGCGTGGCCTGAGGGCCGCGCGGCCCGTTATCCTTGGAGCCAGAGGGGGCACGATGCCACGGGTCATACATTTCGAGATCCACGCGGACGAGCCGGAGCGGGCCATCCGCTTCTATCACTCCGTGTTCGGCTGGGAGTTCGTGAAGTTCCCGAACGCCTTCACCGACTACTGGGTGGTGAAGACGGGGGAGTCCGACCAGCCGGGCATCGACGGCGGCCTCCTGCGGCGCGACGTGCAGTTCGAGGGCGTCGGCACCACTGCGTTCGTCTGTACCATCGCGGTCACGGACCTCGAGGTCTACCTCATGAAGGTCCATACCAGCGGTGGGCAACTCGCGCGCGAGCGCATGGCGGTGGCCGGCGTCGGCTGGCTCGCCTACTGCAAGGATACGGAAGGCAACCTGTTCGGCATGATGCAGGCGGACGCGGCAGCGAAATAATAGTGAGATACACAGTCGGTTTGATTTTTCTGACATGGATGACACTCACGTTAAGTGGGTGTGCGGAGCAACCAAACACTTCCCTCAAAAGCTACCCTACCGGCAGTTTCGGGCAACTAATCGATGATCCTCATTTTAGCTATTGGGAAGAGCGCCATGAAAATAAAGAGACCGGCGATGACATTTATGGGCTTGGGTATCAAGCTTCTGCTAGCCTCACTGACTTGTTGGAACAATACATAGGCGTGCGCGCAGATCGGCTTTGTTCTAAGCACAAGCTTGGGAAGCGCGAAGAGCATACGGCTGTATCTCTCTGCGGAGACGGTACCGAGATCGTATTCCTGAATGTAGAAATCATATGCGAATAAGGACATTCACCAGAGTTTCTACCGGCATCCTGATTCCCTTGTTAGTTGCCTGCACCGTCGCGCCCCTGCAGCAGGACCAGGCCGTGCAGCTCCCCGCCGGAGACGGGCTGGCGGCGGTGACCCTCGACACCCTGGATCCCCTAGATCACGTGGCCATCGCGGATGCGCACGGCTTCACCCGGCTGGAGATCGTCTCCGTCCCGGTTGGCCAGCACATCTATCTGTTCCCGGTTCCCGTCGGTGAGTATTGCCTGACGCGGTTCCAGTTCAGGCAATGGACCTTCACCTCGAAGAAGGGCAGCGAGCCGACCTGCTTCAAGGTGAAGGCCGGCGCGCTCTCCTACAGCGGCACCCTCGCACCGCGGGTGGAGGGCGAGACCATCGTCAACCACCAGGTGCAGGATCCGGCAGGTTTCCGCATCATGCTGCAGCAGCAGTATCCGGCGGTGGCCCGGGAATTTCCCGAGTCGGCTACCGCACCCTGACGGACTAGACGCACAGCTGAGCCATGGACTTTAGGTTCTCCCGATCCAACATCCGTTACGCCCGCAATGACTTGGGAGGAGGCATTCTCCTCATCTTCTTCGTAGTCATAGGGACCTTCGGTCGCAACAGATCACCGTCGGCCCTTGAACTCTGGCTGTTTTCAGCAGTAACTCTCGGTGCATTCGGTTTCTGGTATCTGCGCGGACGACGCGTGCAGTCCTCCATGGACGGTTTGGTGGCGACCACTCTTTCGGTCACATCAGAGGGCCTCATGTTCATCGCCCCTTCCGAGATGGACAATGTTTCGCACCATAAGCTGAAACTAAAGTTCTCGGACATGGCCGCCTTCAGGGTAGACCGGCCCAAAGGTCCGCTGACGGTAGTGCTCAGGCTCAAGAACGGGCAGCTTTTCGTGCTCCCTTGCCTTGAGGACAGGAGCTCGTTCACACAGGAACTGCGCAAGCATTTGCCGGAAGAGAAGCGTAGCGGCCCCTTTGGCATGGGCAGAGAGTGGCGGCAGGTCTGACGCGCGCTTAGCCCTGTGCGCTGCCGCCCACCAGCATAACGCCCGCGGTGATGAGCAGGGCCGAGATGCCCTTCTGCACGAGGTTGCGCGCCGAGAGGTCCTCGCGCCCGTACTTCGGCAGGAACAGGGTCAGCAGCACGCCGAAGCCGAACACGAAGAGGGTGGTGGTGCCGCTGATGGCCTGCACCAGACTCAAGGGCGCGAGCATGAGCGCGTAGCGCGCGCCCAGGTTGCCGCCGAGGTTGATGAGTTCGTTGGCGGCGTTCACCGAGACCATGGCGCCGGGATGGCGCTTGAACAGGCCCATGAACTCGCGGCGCGGCTCGGACAGCGCCAGCACGCCGAGACCGAAGGCGGCCTCGCCCACGTAGCTCCAGAACGCCGTGGTCCAGAAGGCGGTGTCCTCCGCCGTGGCCTTGAAGATCACGGAGCTGATGGCGAGCGCCAGGGCCGCCGCCAGCATCAGCAGCATGAGCCTCAGGCGGAAGCGGTGCCGGCGGCCGAAGTCGAAGGAGAGCAGCGCGCCGCCGAGCACGATCAAGCCGCCGCCGCCCAGCTGCCGGCCCGTGAGGGTCTCATGCAGCACCAAGAGGCCCAGGCCGTAGCCGAACAGCGGGGCCGCCTGGAAGAAGGGCGCCACCACGGACGCCTCCTCCCGCTGCAGCGCCTTCAGGTAGAAATACATGCCGGTCATGTAGAGGAGGCCCGAGCAAGCCACTGCCACAGCCGGTCTCCAGCCCGGCGTAAGGGCCTGCGGGTCGAAGGCCCCGATGAAGGGCAGCATCACCAGGCCGATGAGGGCGGTGAACACCAGGAGCACCGCCACGCCGCTCTGCTTGAAGTAGCGCTCCACCAGGTACTTGTCCACGTGGGTGGAGAGCGCCCAGAGCACCGGACCGGAGAAAGCGAACAAGAGCCACATGGCGTGCATGGTATCCAGCATGCCGGAGCGGGCCCGGCTTGGGGAATATAGCCATTGGGCATAAAATAGCCGCACTTTACCGAAGCGCCTTGGCCCATTCCCATGGATTTCCCTGAGACATTCGACGTGATCGTGGTCGGCGGCGGCCACGCCGGCACCGAGGCCGCCCTCGCTGCGGCCCGCATGGGCCGGCGCACGCTCCTGCTCACCCACAACATCGAGACCCTGGGCCAGATGAGCTGCAACCCGGCCATCGGCGGCATCGGCAAGGGACATCTGGTGAAGGAGATCGATGCCTTGGGGGGCGCCATGGCCCGCGCGGCGGACCGGGGCGGCATCCAGTTCCGTATCCTCAATGCCAGCAAGGGACCGGCGGTGCGGGCGACCCGCGCCCAGGCGGACCGTGTCTTATATAAGAGAGCGATCCGCTCGATACTCGAGAACCAGCCGGACCTGACCATCTTCCAACAGGCGGTGGACGATCTCAGCGTGGTGGACGGCCGTGTCACCGGCGTGGTCACTGCCATGGGCGTTAAGTTCCAGGCGCCGGCGGTGGTGCTGACGGTCGGGACCTTCCTGGCCGGGCGCATCCATGTGGGGCTGGAGCAGCACGCGGGCGGCCGCGCCGGCGATCCGCCGGCCCAGCGCCTCGCCGAGCGGCTGCGGGAACTGCCTATCCGCGTCGGGCGCCTCAAGACCGGCACGCCGCCGCGCATCGACGGGCGCAGCATCGACTACACAGGCCTCGCGGAGCAGTGGGGCGACGAGCCCACGCCGGTGTTCTCCTTCCTGGGGGAGCGCGCGGAGCATCCGCGCCAGGTCGCCTGCCATATCACCCACACCAACGAACGCACTCACGCCATCATCAAGGCGGGTCTCGACCGTTCGCCCATGTACACCGGCGTCATCGAAGGCGTGGGCCCGCGCTACTGCCCCTCGGTGGAAGACAAGGTCATGCGCTTCGCTGACAAGGCATCGCACCAGATCTTCATCGAACCGGAGGGGCTGGAGACACACGAGGTCTACCCCAACGGCATATCCACCAGCCTGCCCTTCGACGTGCAGCTCGCGCTGGTGCGCTCCATCAAGGGATTCGAGCAGGCGCACATCACGCGACCGGGTTACGCCATCGAATACGACTACTTCGACCCGCGGGACCTGAAGTATTCGCTGGAGACGAAGGCCATCGGCGGACTGTTCTTCGCCGGCCAGATCAACGGCACCACCGGTTACGAGGAGGCGGCGGCCCAGGGGCTGCTGGCGGGCATCAACGCCGCGCGCTTAGTGCTGGACGAAGTCGCTTGGTGCCCAGCGCGTGATGAAGCCTATATAGGTGTGCTGGTGGATGATCTCATCACCCGCGGCGCGCCGGAACCCTATCGCATGTTCACCAGCCGCGCCGAGCACCGCCTGATGCTCAGGGAAGACAACGCAGACCTGCGTCTCACGGAGCAGGGCCGCAAGCTCGGGCTCGTGGACGACGCGCGCTGGCAGAAGTTCAGTGCCAAGCGCGAGGCCGTCGAGCGGGAGAGCGCGCGGCTCGAGGCTATCATGGTGCGGCCTTCCGACCTCACCGAAGCGGAAGCCGCGCAGCTCTTCGGCGCGCCCCTCGCGCGCGAGACCCATGCGCGGGAACTCCTGCGCCGGCCGGAAGTGAGCCATGCGGCCTTGACGTCCCTCGCCGTAGTGGGCGACGCCGGCGTGGCACCGGAGGTGGCGGAGCAGGTGGAGATCCAGACCCGATACGCCGGCTACATCGCGCGCCAGCGGGAGGAAGTGGAGAAGGCCCGCCACCAGGAGGAGACGCCCTTGCCGGTAGACTTCGATTTCGCCGCCGTCTCCGGGCTCTCCAACGAGGTGCGGCAGAAGCTCGAACAGGTGCGGCCCGCGACGCTGGGGCAGGCGGCGCGCATCCCGGGCCTCACGCCCGCGGCCATCTCGCTGCTCACGATCCATCTCAAGAAACGGTCCCTGCGGAAATCCGCGTAAGCGCGTCCGCCGGCCTTGAACCCTCTCCTGTATTTCCTGCTGTCCTTGAGCTTCCTCGACTGGTGGAAGCTCGCGGCGGCCCTCGCCCTGGCGGATGTGTTCCTGCCCCGGGCGCGGCTGCTCTATCCCGCCATCGGCGCCGGGGTGACCGGCTTCCTGTTGCTGTTATTCCCCCAGCTCCTCTGGCCCTGGCAGTTCGCGACGGCTGCCGTCGTGGCCGTGAGCCTCCTGCTGGCGTATCGTTCCAAGTCCGGATCATCCAGGAGCGCGACCGTGTCCACCCTCTATGATTTCTCGGTCAAGACCATAGACGGCCAGCCCAAGTCCTTGAAGGACTACCAGGGCAAGCCGGTGCTGCTCGTCAACGTGGCCAGCGCCTGCGGCCTCACACCCCAGTACAAGGGTCTTGAGAAACTTTCCCGCGAATTCAGGGACCAGGGTCTGGTGGTGCTCGGCCTGCCCTGCAACCAGTTCGGAGCCCAGGAGCCGGGCAGCGAGGCGGAGATCAAGCAGTTCTGCAGCCTGAACTACGATGTGAGCTTCCCGCTCACGTCCAAGATCGAAGTGAACGGCGCCGGTGCCCATCCGCTGTACGCATGGCTCAGGGGTGAGACCGGCGGCGGGGACATCCAGTGGAACTTCGAGAAGTTCCTCATCGGCAAGGACGGGCGCATAGTGAAGCGCTACTCGCCGAAGATGGAACCCGAGGACAGATCCTTGAGAGCCGACATACAAGCCGCCCTATAAGGGATCGAGGGGACAGGACAGTGAGGGGAGCGGGATGAAGACGATCGTCATGCTCGCATCGCTGCTCGCCTGCGCCGGCTTCGCCGTGACGGCGCCGGCGGAGGAGGGCATGTGGACCTTCGACAATCTCCCGCTCAAGGAGATGCAGTCCCAGTACCAGTTCACGCCCTCCGCGGACTGGCTGGAACATGTGCAGCATGCCGCGCTGCGCCTGAAGGACGGCTGCTCCGCCGCCTTCGTATCCGGTGACGGGCTCATCCTCACCAACCAGCACTGCGTGGCGGAGTGCATCGCGCAGATATCCACGCCCAAGCGGGACTATACCCTCTACGGTTTCTACGCCCGTGCCCCGGCCGAGGAGACCCGCTGCCCTGAACTCGAGATAGACCAGCTCATGGAGACCCGCGACGTCACCGCGGACATGGGCAAGGGCCTGAAGGGCCTCAGCGGCGACGACTACACCGCGGCGCTCAGGGACGTGAGTTCCAAGCTGGAGCAGGGCTGCGCCGACGGCGATACCCGCCGCTGGAGCTGCGAGGTGGTGGACCTCTACCACGGCGGCCGCTACGAACTCTACAAGTACCGCCGCTACCAGGACGTGCGCCTGGTGTTCACTCCGGAATACTCCATCGCCGGTTTCGGCGGCGATCCGGACAACTTCAACTTCCCGCGCTACAGCCTGGACGTGGCGCTGCTGCGTGCCTATGACCGGGACAAGCCGGTGCAGGGCGATTACCTAGGGTTCTCCCAGCGCGACCCCGGCGACGGCGAGCTGGTGTTCACCGCCGGCAACCCCGGCGCCACCGAGCGGGGCCGCACGCTGGCGGAGCTGAAGTCGCTGCGTGACGACGACATCACCCCCGCGCTGGTGTATTACGCGGAGCTGCGCGGCATCCTCGAGCGCTACGCCCACGAGGGTCCCGAGCAGAGGCGCATGGCCTACGCCAACCTCGCGGGGGTGGACAACCTCATCAAGGCGCACCAGGGCCAGTTGGAGGCGTTGCAGGACCAGGTGCAGCTGGACCGCAAGGCGGCGGATGAGGATGCCTTGCGCAGCTGGGTGATGGCCGAACCCTCGCGCCGCGCCGAGTACGGCGATCCCTGGAGCGCCGTCGCCGCGGCGGAGAAGCGCTACCACGCGCTCGTCAGCCGCTACCGCATGCTGGAGCAGGCCTGGGGCTTCGAGTCGCGGCTGTTCGACTACGCGCGCCTGCTGGTGCGCGGCGTGGCGGAACGGGACAAGGCCAACGGCCGGCGCCTGCCGGAATACCGCGATGCGAACCTGCCGCTGGTGGAGCAGGCGCTCTTCTCCAACGCGCCGGTCTCGGCGGACTACGAGGAGCTGATGCTCGGTTGGTCCCTCGGCAAGCTGCGAGCCACACTGGGCGCGGACGATCCCTTGATCAAGCGTGTGCTCGGGCGCGATTCGCCGGAACAAGTGGCGCGTCGCCTCGTGGACGCCACCCAGCTCGATTCTTCCGCCACGCGCCGCCGCATGTGGACCGACGCGGATTATCTGGAGATCTCCCACGACCCCCTGATCGCGTTGGCGGCGGCGGTGGACAAGGAAGCGCGGGCGGTGCGAAAGAGTTATGAAGAGGACGTACTCTCGGTCATCACCCGGGAAGGCGAGGTCATCGCGCGTGCGCGCTTCGCCCGCGATGGCACCGGCATCTATCCGGACGCCACCTTCACGCTCAGGCTCTCTTACGGCCAGGTGCGTGGCTGGGAGGAGGACGGCGCCCCGGTGCCGGCCTTCACGGACCTCGCCGGCCTCTATGGTCGCGCCACCGGCAACGCGCCTTTCGACCTGCCCCCGAGCTGGGTGCAGGCGCAACCGCAGCTGGACCCCGCCACCCACCTCGACTTCGTCACCACCAACGACATCGCCGGCGGCAACTCCGGCAGCCCCGTGATAGACCGGGATGGCAAGGTGGTGGGACTGGTGTTCGACGGCAACATCCATTCCCTGGGGGGCGACTTCTGGTACGACCCGGGCCAGAACCGGGCCGTGGCCCTGGACAACCGGGCGCTCCTGGCGGCCCTGCGCAAGGTCTATGGGATGACTGCCCTCGCGGATGAATTGGTCAACGGTCATATATAAAGCCCTGACGAGACTGGGCTTTCTTGCCTATGCGGGTGTGCGGCGGTAGCATACGCGCCCTTTCGACGGTCCTTCGGTCCCCATGGCCCATCCCAGCACATTGGCGCAGACAGCGCCCCGCGTCGGCTTCGTGAGTCTCGGCTGCCCCAAGGCGCTCGTCGATTCCGAGCGCATCCTCACGCAGCTGCGCATCGAGGGCTACCAGGTGGTGGGCGGTTACGGCGAGGCCGACGTGGTGGTGGTGAACACCTGCGGTTTCATCGAAGCGGCGCAGCAGGAATCCCTGGACGCCATCGGCGAGGCCTTAGCCGAGAACGGGAAAGTGATCGTCACCGGCTGCCTCGGCATGCGCGAAGAGTTCATCCGCGAGCATCACCCGGACGTGCTCGCCATCACCGGCCCCCACGACTACGAGGCCGTGATGAAGGCGGTGCATGCCCAATTGGCGCCGCCAACCCGCAACCCCTACGTGGACCTCATCCCGGCGAGCGGCATCAAGCTCACGCCGCGCCACTACGCCTATCTCAAGATCTCCGAAGGCTGCAACCACAAGTGCAGCTTCTGCATCATCCCCAAGCTGCGCGGCAAACTGGACAGCCGGCCCATCGACGAGGTGATGCGCGAGGCCGAGAAGCTGGTCAAGGACGGCGTGAAGGAGCTGCTGGTGGTGTCCCAGGACACGTCCGCCTACGGTGTGGACCTGCGCTACGCCGGTGGGGAGTGGAGGAATAAGCAGCGCCGCACCCACATGACCGATCTCTGCACCGCGCTCGGCGAGCTCGGCGTGTGGTCACGCCTGCATTACGTCTATCCCTATCCGCACGTGGACGAGATCATCCCGCTCATGGCGGAGGGCAAGGTGCTGCCCTACCTCGACATACCCTTGCAGCATGCGAGCCCGCGCATACTGAAGTCCATGCGCCGCCCCGCGGCGGGCGAGAAGGCCCTGAAGCGCATCCAGGACTGGCGCAAGATATGCCCGGACCTCACCATCCGCTCCACCTTCATCGTCGGTTTCCCCGGCGAGACGGAGGCGGACTTCCAGGAATTGATGAGCTTCATCCAGGAAGCGGAGCTGGACCGGGTGGGCTGCTTCGCCTACTCGCCGGTGGAAGGGGCGGATGCCAACGCGCTCGCCGACTGGGTGCCGGAGGAGCTGGCGGAGGAACGCCGCGCCGCCTTCATGGAAGCGCAGGCCGCGATCAGCCGCAAGCGTCTCGCCCGGCTCGTGGGCCGCGAGCTGCAGGTGCTGGTGGACGCGATCGATGGGGACACCGCCATCGCCCGCAGCTTCGCCGACGCGCCGGAGATAGACGGCGTGGTGCGCGTCAGCGGCGGCGCCAAGCTCAAGCCCGGCCAGTTCGCCAAGGTGAAGGTCTTGGCCTGCGCCGAGCATGACCTGGAAGCCAAGCTCGTCTGAGCCAGGCCTGAAATAAGCCGCCCTGCCGGCGGGTCTCCCTCTTCGAAGACGACTAAACCCAGGGATTGCAGGGGTCTACGGCCTGCATCCGGATATGTCGGCTCTGCGTATAATCGCCAGACAATGCATTCCAAGAACGCTTTGAGGGAGTAAGCCCATGTCCAAGCACCACAATATCGCGCTCGCGGCGGCCATCGCCTGCATCTTGTGCACCTCCACCTTCGCCGCCGATGCGCCCGCGCCGGCCAACCCGCCCGCCGGCAGCGTGGTGAGCGCAGTGCAGTCCCCCGCCTGGCTGGTGCATGGCAACGATGTGACGCCGCTGAAGCCCGGCATGACCGTGGCGGACGGCGACAAGCTGCGCACCGCCGCCGGCGGCCGCGTCTATCTGCAGCTCCCCGAGCACAGCACCGTGAAGCTCGGCGAGAACACCGAGTTCATGACGCCTACCATGCAGATGACCAAGGACGACCAGGGCAGTCTGTTCAAGGGCGTGTTGCACGTGTTGAAGGGTGTGTTCCGCTTCACCACCAGCCTCGTGGGCCATAGCGAGCGCCGCCAGGTGGACATCCAGGTGGGCGTCGCCACCATCGGCGTGCGCGGCACCGACGTGTGGGGCCGTGCCGGCGACGACGGTTCGCTGGTGGCCCTGCTGGAAGGCAAGGTCTCCATGGACATGCCAGGGCACACCGGCATGATGATGGAGAAGCCCATGCACTACATGACCATGGCCACCACTGGCGCGGACATGAAGATGGACCAGGACGTGACGCCGGACAAGGTCGCCGACTGGGCCGCCCAGACCGACGTGGCGGCGGGCACCGGCGTGATGACGGACGACGGCAAGTGGGTGGTGGCGCTGGTGTCCTCCACCAGCGATGCCGACACGGCGCGGCTCATGAAGAAGCTCTCGGCGGCGGGTTACCCTTCCGAGGACATCACCGTGACCATCAAGGGTCAGGAATGGCACCGGCTGGTGATCCGGCAGGTGGCGTCGTTGAAGGATGCGAAGGCCTTGGCGGATAAGGTGGCGAAGGTGTCTCCTTTAATGAGTCCGTGGCCCTATCAACCTAAGTAGGGGTCTGCTGAAGCTCGCGGACCCATCCCTGGTATTGGTTCCAGTCCCGCCATCCATGGCGGGCCGCGCGAAGCGATGCTTCGCGCCCTTGGCCCTATCAGCCTAAATAACCGGTCAAATTACGCTATGTAGAAGGGGCCTTGCGGCCCCTTCTTTTTAGAACTCAAGCCCTGGCCGTAAGACGAGCGTCAACGAACTGTTCTTGTCGGTGCGCAGTGGGCCTGAGTATTCGTCGATGCTGTCCCAGATGAAACCCACATCCATGGTGAGGGAGAAACCTTTCTCCGGGAACGGATACTTCTTGCCGAACACCAGTTCCTCCCGCAGCACCTGTCCGCCGTGCTGGGAGAAGGACACCTGCACATCCACGTCCGAGTTCTTGAACCAGCTGAGGAAAGGCTGGTTGAAGTCCAGGTTGTTGCGGTGGATGCCCACGTACATCACGTCGGTGATGTAGGGGTTGGCGTTGAACTTGCCGCCGAAGCGGAAGCTCCACTGCAGCTTCTGGCCCTTGTCGTTGAGGTCGCCCTTGATCTTCCATTCCAGCTCATACCACTTGTCCTGGATGAGCACGTTGTCCTTGATGTGCTGGGCGCCGGCACTGATGAGGTAGCCGGTATAGCCTAGGTTGTTGTTGCCCTGCTCCTGGCCGGGGCGCTCCAGGTTCGCGATGTTGCCGAAGAAGGCGGAGAGGGCCCAGGGTTCCTGGAAACCCGCGGTGGCGGACTCGATCACGTTCACGCCGGTGTGGCTGATCTCGCCCTCATCGTAGAGGCTGGGCGAATGGGAGTGGATGTAGGTGCCGAGGATCGGCATCGGATAGACGCTCGCCTCCAGCAGCATGTAGCGCGGCACCAGCGAGCCCTCGATGAGGTCGCGGTAGATCACCGTCTCGCTGTCGGAACTGATGGTGGGGATGGGCTTGTCCGTCAGCGGGATGTTGAGGTCCACGTCGGAGTAATAGGGATCCTTGTCCCAGGTGATCTCCATGCCCTTGCTCTGGGCTGCCTGCGCCTGTTCCTGCCCGTTGGCCGGGCGCGTGGGCGCGGACACGGGCGCGGTGTCGTCCCCGCGGGCGGCGGGTAGAGCGAAGGCGAGGGCGAGGCCCATCGCCGCCATGAGCCGGGTGCGCTGCATGCGGTGTCCGTGAAGAAGATTATGTAAAGCTTAGCCCGCTGCCCCATGCTGCACAAGGCTTATGGGGTGCCCGCTACAATGCCTTTCCGAACCGAGCCCAGACCCCATGACGCGAACCCCAAGCATCACCCGCTACGGCCACGGCATCAGCGCCGTGGACACGGATTACGTGCGCCCGCAGCTGGACGCGAGCCACATCGTGATCCGGGACGGGCATGCCGCATTCGTGGACACCGGCACCAGCCACTCGGTGCCGGGCCTGCTGGCGGCGCTGGAGGAACTGGGCGTCGCGCCGGCACAGGTGGACTGGGTCTTCCTCACCCACGTGCACCTAGACCATGCGGGCGGGGCGGGCGAACTCATGCGGCATCTGCCCCATGCCAAGGCCGTGGTGCACCCGCGGGGTGCGGCCCACATGGTGGACCCGGGCAAGCTCATCGCCGGCACCATCGCCGTCTACGGCGAGGCGGAATTCCAGCGGCTCTACGGCGCCATACCCGGCATCGCAGCGGAGCGGGTGGTGGAAGCGACGGACGGCATGCGGTTGAAGCTGGGACAGAGCGAGTTCGAGCTGATCCACACGCCCGGCCATGCGCTCCACCACTACTGCATCGTGGATGCTGACAGCGAGAGCGTCTTCACCGGCGACACCTTCGGCATCTCCTACCGGGTGTTCGATACGGCGCGAGGTCCTTTCATCTTCCCGGCCACGACGCCAGTGCACTTCGATCCCGTGCAGGCTCATGCTTCCCTCGACCGCATCATGAGCTATAGGCCGAAGGCCGTGTTCCTCACCCACTACGGACGCGTGGAGGACCTGGAACGTCTATCGAAAGATATGCACGAGTGCCTGGACGGGTTCGTGCGCATCGCCGAGAGCTTGCAGGGCGCGGGCGAGGTCCGCATCGAGAAGATGAAGCGCGAGTTGCACGCCTATCTCACGCAGCGCGCGCGAGCACATGGCTGCATGCTGGATCAGGCTATGGTCGATACTTGGCTGGAGATGGACGTGGACTTGGATGCAAAGGGTCTAGCCGTCTGGCTAGACCGAAAATCGGCCTGATTTTCCCAAAAGGATTTAAGAGTAAGACGGCATCCCTGCCGAAATCTGTTCCGCCGCCTCCGGGCGGCGGGTTACTTTTGGCGTGCCAAAAGTAACCAAAAGCACTCTCCCGCAGCGCGGGGCGCCGAAACGGCGCCTGCCCTGCGCTCTTCCCTCGCTGCGCAGCTCCCCACACGGCACATCCTTGTGCCGCGTGGGTAGGCTCGCCATCCTGGCTTCGCCCCTTCGGGCTATGCTTGCTCAGTCCAGTGCTCGGCTCGCGCTACGGAGGACAATCACTATTAATTGCGAGGAGAGAGAAAATGTATTTTTCTGTGGGAAGTGATGAATTAAGAATAGCTGGAACTATGCATCTGGTTCCAGCAGATTTCTCAAATTTTCCAAAATGGGTTGATGAAGCATATGACTGGAGTGAAGAAATAATAACGGAGCACAAGCTAGAAGAGATATTTTCATATATGTCTCTGCAAGATGGAGATCATCTTAGAAATCACATTCCAGAAAAGCTATGGGAAGATCTAGTTAAGCATTACGTCAATACAGACAGAATTGAAAAAATTTCCTCACTTAAGCCTTGGGCGGCAATGTTTTTCTTATCACCCATAGGGAAAACCTCAGGTGGAGTCGAACAATATTGGAATTGGAGGGCAAGTAAGCATCCAAGACTCATTACTTATTTAGAATCCTTTAAGGACGTAGCCAGCAACCTGGATATAGTTAGTAATGATGTATATGCAAAAGAAATTCACTTCATGATAAATAACGAAAAATATATACGTGATAAATTTTTCGAATTACACGCCGCATGGATTTGCGGAGATTTGGATGGGATAAAAAGGAGTATTGCAGAATCTAATATATGGCGGTCTCAGGCACTACGAGAAGCGTTTATAACAAAGCGAAATCATGCGTGGATGCCCCGCATACAATCACTGATAAGCTCGGGTAAGCGCGTATTGGTTGGAGTCGGAGCATTGCACTTATGCGGGGATGAAGGTCTTATAGATTTAATTAAGAGTGACGGTAAGTCGGTTAAATTAATCATTAAATAAAATGCTTTCTGCAAATTCAAGAATAACTTAGTTTAAGTTGTATTACCGCCCGGCTTGTCCGCGGAATTCTCCATGTCTCCCGGCTTCAGGTGTTTGGATTCGTGCAGCACGAACCAATAGTAGTAGACGTAGTAGCCGATCAGGATGAAGAACACCAGCCGCGTCCAGGGGTTGTGGTAGATGGCGCTCAAGCCCCCGAAGTCCGTCATGCCCGGGTTCATGTCCATGGTGGTGCCGCCCATCATGTGAGGCTGGGACATCACGAAGATCCTGTAACCCAGCCGGCCCACGAACAGCGCCGTGACCACCATGCCGGCATAGGTATGGGGGATGTAATAGAGCACGCCGTCCTGGCTCAGGAAACGGGTGTGCTTCGCCGCCCAGATGGCCAACCCCACGCCGACGGCGGCGCCGGCGAGAGTCACCAGCGCGAGTTCGGTGGAGAAGAACGTGGGGATGAGCAGCAACGCGCCCACCACGCATAGGAGCACCATGCGGAATATCAGGTAGCCGCGCCGGAGTTTCTGCTTGCCGAAGTTACGGCGGAAGCGTCGGTAGAGGATGAACAGCACGAAGGCTATGAAGATGACGGTGCCGACGAGATGCTGTGGATCGAAGCCGTAGCTCATGGTCCCTTACCCCTTACCCTTCCGGTTGCAGCAATAGACTAAGGCCTTCCGGCGAGGCCACGTGCAGACCACGGGTATCTTTTTGTATCGGCAGACCGCGCATCTCCAGCAGCGCTTCGGTCTCCCCCAGGTTCCCGTTGGCGAACACCAGGGTGGGCCTTGCCCGCGGCCAGGCTTGCTGCAGCCCCAGGTTGATGCCGGCCCAGGAGGCTTGGGCATAGCGGCCGTCTTCCGATGATTCGACGATTAACCCCAGGGATTCCCAGAAGCGGGCGCTGGCGGCTACATCGCTCACCGGCAGGCGGTATTCCACGAAGTAACCGCATAGGGAAGGCTTGAGCAGTGACTCATGCACCGGCGAATAGGTGCGCGCCTCCAGGAGTACGATAGCCGCACCGTCCGGATCCTCGAAACCGAGATGGTTGAAGTGATGCAGCTCGATGCTGGTATAGCTGAACTCGACGCCCAGCGATTCGAAAGCTGCCATCTGCCGGCGCAGCTCCGGCAGCACGAAGCTCAAGGCCGGTGCCTGGGGTTCGCGCCGGTGCAGACCCACGTGGACGCGTCCATCCGTGAGCACCGCATAAGGATGCTTCCAGCTCCCGCCCACGGAGGCTTCCTGGAAACCGAGCTTGCGATAGAACTCGATGGACCCGAGTATGTCGGACGTGCTGAGGCTGAGTTCGAGGAAATCGCCGAGCATCAGGGCGCCTCACTCAACTTCATCCGCGTAAGCTCCGCGAGCGCGCGCACGTGACCATCACGGGCATTTAGAGCCGGGATGTAGCGCAGCGCCTCACCGCCCGCGGCGTGGAAGCCTTCGGCATAGCGCAGTGCGATCTCCTCCAGGGTCTCCAGGCAGTCCGCCGCGAAACCGGGACAGATCACGTCCACCCGCTTCTGTCCGCGTGCCGCGCATTCCTTCAACACTTCGTCGGTATAGGGCTGAAGCCAGGCGGCGGGACCGAAGCGGGACTGGAAGCTCATCTGCCATGCGCCTTGCGCGAGACCGAGCCGCTGCGCCAGCGCGGCGGCGGTCACGGCGCACTGGCTCGCATAAGGATCTCCCGCGTCCGAGACCTGTTTCGGGATGCCGTGGAAGGAGATGAGCAGCTTGTCGCCTCTTCCTTCAGCCGACCAATGCTCCCGCACACTGGCGGCGAGTGCATCGAGGTAGCCGGGATGGTCGTGGTAGTCGTGGAGCGTCTGCACCTCCGGCGCCCAGCCCATGCGCTTCAGTGCGCGGGTTACGGCGCGGAAGCTGGACGCAGTAGTGGCGGCGGCATATTGGGGGTAGAGCGGCAGCAGCAGGAGACGCGTGACTCCCGCCTGTTTCAGCTCCGTCAGTGCGGTATCGATGGAGGGATTGCCATAACGCATACCTAATGCCAGCGTGACGGAGCCGCCCAAGGCCCCTTGCAGTTTCATGGCAAGGGCGCGGCTGTTGGCGAGCAGAGGGGAACCTTCCGGCGTCCAGATGCGCGCGTAGGCTTCCGCGGATTTTGCTGGGCGGGTGCGCAGGACCACGAGGTACAGGAGCGGCAGCCACAGGAGGCGCGGCAGGGTCACCACGTCCGGGTCCGCCAGGAACTCGGCGAGATAGCGGCGCAGCGCTGGCGCCGTGGGCGCGTCCGGCGTGCCCAGGTTCACCAACAGCACGCCTGTTTTGGCCGCGTTCCCCATGGACGCATTCTAGCAAGCCGCGCCCGCGGTGCTATGCTTCAGGCAAGCCATCCGGGAGAGACGCCATGCTGAAGGAATTCCGTGAATTCGCCATGCGTGGCAACGTGGTGGACATGGCCGTGGGTATCATCATCGGCGGTGCCTTCGGCACCATCGTGAAATCCCTGGTGGATGACGTGATCATGCCGCCCATCGGCCTCCTGCTCGGCAACGTGGATTTCACCAACCTGTTCGTGGTGCTGAAAGAAGGCAGCAAGGCAGCGGGCCCCTACGCCAACCTGACGGATGCCCATGCCGCGGGGGCGGTGACCCTGAGCTATGGCCTCTTCATAAACAACGTCATCAGCTTCACCATCGTCGCCTTCTCGGTGTTCCTGCTCATCCGTTCCATGAACCGCCTGCGGGACCGGCTCGAGAAGCATCCCGAGGCGGCGGCTACCAATAAGGAATGCCCCTACTGCTTCACTACGATCAGCATCAAGGCGACGCGCTGTCCGAACTGCACATCCGAGCTGAAGTAAAAGAAAAAGCCCCTCACGGGGCTTTTTCATAAGCGCAGCAATTTCGGTCAGCGCTCGAGGATCGCGGTCACACCCATGCCACCACCGGTACAAACAGAGATCAGCCCGCGTCCTTTGCCTTTCTGGGCAAGGATCTTGGCCAGGGTGCCGATGATGCGGCCGCCGGTGGCACCGAAGGGATGGGCCAGCGCCACGCTGCCGCCCTTGATGTTGAGCTTGGAGCGGTCGATGGAACCCAGGGGCTCCTTGCGACCGAGCTTCTCGCGGCAGTAGTCCGCCGACTCCCATGCCTTGAGGGTGCAGAGCACCTGGGCGGCGAAGGCCTCGTGGATCTCGTAGTAGTCGAAGTCCTGCAGCTTCAGGCCCGCCTTGTCCAGCATCTTCGGCACCGCGTAAGTGGGCGCCATGAGCAGGCCTTCCTTCGCGCCCTGCAGGCCGGCGAAGTCCACCGCGGCGGTCGCGGTGTGGGTGAGGTAGGCGAGCACCGGCAGATTATGGGCCTTGGCCCATTCCTCGGAGGCGAGCAGCACGGCGGAAGCGCCGTCCGTGAGCGGCGTGGAATTGCCGGCGGTGAGGGTGCCCTTGCCGCTGGTCCGGTCGAAGGCGGGCTTGAGCTTCGCGAGCTTCTCCAGCGAGGTGTCGCCGCGCACGTTGTTGTCCACGTTGGCGCCGTTGAAGGGCGTCACCAGGTCGTTGTAGAAGCCTTCTTTCCAGGCTGCCGCGGCCTTCATGTGGCTCTCGTAAGCGAGCTGGTCCTGGGCCTCGCGGGTGATGCCCCATTCTTTCGCCATGATCTCGCAGGACTGCCCCATGTTGAGGCCGGTGCGGGATTCCGTGACGCCGGGCAGGTGCGGTTTGAGGTCGCTGGGGCGCCAGCCGAACCAGGGGGAGAGTTTCTGGCCGAAGCTCTTGCCGCGGCTGCTCTTCAGCAGGATCTGCTGGAAGTGGCGGCCGAACACGATCGGCACGTCGCTCGCCGTGTCCACGCCGCCGGCGATGCCGGAGTCGATCTCGCCGATGGCGATGCGCGCCGCGATCTCGGCCGCGGTGCTCACGGAGGTGCCGCAGGCGCGGTCGGAGTTGTGGGCGGGTGTGTGAACGTTGAGTCCGCTGGACATCACCGCCTCGCGCACCATGCTCCAGTCGCGCGAATGCTTCATCACCGCGCCCGCCACCACGTCGCCCAGGATCTCGTTCTTCAGGTTGTACTTGTCCACCAGGCCCTTCAGGGCGGCGGTGAGCATCTCCTGGTTGCCGACTTCGGCGTAGTTGGTGAAGATGCGGCAGAAGGGGATTCTATTGCTGCCGACGATTGCGACGGGGCGGATGTTCTGAGCCATGGGTGACTCCAAGGGTTTCGAGGTCTTTTATGGGGGCGGCGCGTGGGCGCGCAAGGCCCTTCAATCATGCCACTTCGGGACGCCCCTTGCTATGATGCGGCACGCCCACTGTTAAGCCCCGCACCGCATGAGCCCTTCAGCCCTCACCGCACGCTGGCCAGCCGCCAAGATGGAGGCGCGCGCCATGCTTGCCATCGGCCTGCCCATCATCGTGCACAACCTGGCACTGGTGGGCATGGGCCTAACGGACGCCATCATGGCGGGCCTGCTGGGTTCCCAGACCCTCGCGGGCGTGGCCGTGGGTTCCAGCGCCTGGGCGCCGGTGTTCCTGTTCTCCCTCGGCCTCATCATGGCCCAGTCGCCGACCACGGCACATCTCTACGGCGCGGGGCGTTACTCCGAGATCGGCCGCTACGCCCGCCAGATGGTGTGGATCTCGCAGCTCATGGGCTGGGGCGGATTCTTCCTGCTGCGCCACACCGTCCCTTTCATGCAGGCCATCCACATCGAGCAGGAGATCATCCCGGTGGCGGATGGTTACCTCAGGGCCATCGCCTGGGGCATGCCCGGCCTGTGCCTGTACCAGGTGCTGCGCTTCACCAGCGAGGGTATCGGCCGCACCCGCGTGCTGCTGGTGATCGCGATCGGCGGGCTCACGGTGAACGGCGTGCTGGACTACATCTTCATGTACGGCAAGTTGGGGATGCCCGCCCTCGGCGCCACCGGCACCGGCTACGCCACCGCCACCACCCAGTGGCTGATGTTCTTCAGCATGCTCATTTATATGTGGCGCCGGGAGCATTACCGGGCGCTGGACCTCTTCCATGCGCTGGACTGGCCTGACTTCCACAAGCTCAAGGAACTCCTGTTCCTGGGCCTGCCCATCGCCGTGGGCATCTTCATGGAGGCGAGCCTGTTCTCCGGCGTCGGTCTCATGATGGGCACGCTCGGCACGGACATCGTGGCGGCGCACCAGATCGCGCTCAACTACGCTTCCTTCGTGTTCATGGTGCCCATGAGCGTGGCGCTCGCCATCTCGGTGCGGGTCGGCCACGCGCTGGGGCGGGGCGACCGGGCGGAGGCGCGACTCGCCGCCTTCACCGGCATCGCGCTCTGCCTCTGCTTCGAGGTGCTCTCGGCAGGGAGCATGGCGCTGCTGCCGCACCAGATCGTCGGTCTCTATACCCACGATGCGGCGGTGGCGGGCATCGCCGTGAGTCTGCTCTACATGGGCGCCATCATGCAGATCTCCGATGGCATCCAGGTGAGCGCCATGGGCGCATTGCGCGGGTACAAGGACACGGGCGTGCCCACGCTCATATGCGTGCTGGCTTACTGGGGTGTGGGGTTCCCGTTGGCCTGGGTGTTCGGCATCCCCCTGCACCTGGGTCCCCAGATGATCTGGGCCGGCTTCATCGCCGGCCTCTCCGTGGCCGCAGTCCTGCTCACGGCGCGCCTCGTCAAGTTCAGCCGGGTCTGATAGCCTCTCGCAACCTCTTATAAGGAGACGACTGTGGCACAGGGCAAGCTGCGCAAAGACGCCGGCCTCATCGGACTGCTATTCGCGGGCCTGAGCTCCACCATCGGCTCCGGCTGGCTGTTCGGCCCCATGAAGGCGGCGCAGATCGCGGGCCCCCTGAGCGTCGGCTCCTGGGCCATCGCCGCCCTGGTGGTCGGCCTCATCGCCATGGTCTACGCGGAGTTGGGGCCCCTGTTCCCCCGCAGCGGCGGCCTCATGCACATCAGCATCATCAGCCACGGCCGCCTGGTGGGCCGTGTGTGGAGCTGGATCCTGTTCCTCGCCTACGTGACCATCGCGCCGGTGGAAGCCATGGCGGTGGTGACCTACGCCAACGGCTACCTGCCGGGCATGATCGACACCTCCACCGGTCTCCTCACCGGCACCGGTATGGTGGTATCGGTGTTCGTGCTGGGCACCTTCGTGCTGCTCAACTTCCTGATCCTGCGTTTCATCCTCCTGCTAAACACCATCGCCACCTGGATCAAGATCTGCGCGCCCATCGGCACCATCCTGGTGCTGATGTTCAGCGCCCATCACCCGGAGAACTTCTCGGTGAAGGCGCACGCGACCGGCGACATCACCAACATGTTCCTGGCCATCTCCACCGCCGGCGTGTTCTTCTCGCTGTTCGGCTTCACCCAGGCCATCCAGCTCGCCGGCGAGACCAAGGATCCGGCCCGCAATATCCCGCGTGCGGTGGTGGGCACCATCGTGCTCTCGGCCATCATCTACATATTGGTGGAGTATTCCTTCGTCGCGGCGGTGCCGCCGGAACTCCTCGCGAAAGAGGGCTGGGCTGGCTTGAACTTCGGCAGCGCTTCCGCCAACCCCATCCTCGCCTCCGGCCCCATGGTGGGGCTGCTGCTCACCCTCGGCGTCTCCTGGTGGGCCATGGCGCTCTATGCCGATGCGATCATCTCGCCCACGGCCTGCGGCTACATCTGGACCACCGCCACCGCGCGGGTGGTGATGGCGGCCTCGGAGGAGGGCTACGCACCGGAGAAGCTGCGGGACATCAACCGGAACGGCACGCCCTGGACCGCGCTGATCCTCTCCTTCGTCGTCGGTTGCGTGTTCTTCTTCCCATTCCCGAGCTGGCAGAAGCTGGTGAACTACGCCTCCTCGGCCACCGTGCTGTCCTACGGCCTCGGCTGCGTGGTGCTGCTGCGCATGCGGCGCGTGATGCCCGACCTGAAACGCCCGTTCCGTCTGTGGAACGCCTGGGCCATCGCGCCGGCAGCCTTCATCTGCTCCAACTTCGTGATGTACTGGGCCGGTTTCGGCACGGTCAACGTGCTGTTCGCGATCATCGCGGCGATCATGGCGTTCTACACGCTGCGCCATATCTATCTTTACATCGAGGGGAAGGAGTCGGACGAGGACCTGCAGCACGCCTGGTGGCTGGTGCCTTACTTCGCCGGTATGTGGATCCTGAGCTTCTTCGGCCCCGTCGAGATGGGCGGCACCGGCGCTTTCGGCATCTTCGACGGCATGTTCACCGTGGCGGTGTTCAGCCTGGTGATCCTCTACATCGCGCTGGCCACCGGCATCGCCCCGGCGAAGGTGAAGAGCTACTACGCCGCGACCATCAAAGCCGGCTGAGACCGGTCAGCACCGGTCCAAAGCAAAGAGCCCCGCGAGGGGCTCTTTCTTTATGGCGGATGCGATATCTCAGTGCGGGTCCCGGGAAGCAGGCAGCGTAGCCGTGGCGGCGGGAGGCACCGGGTAGCCGTAGGCGAACATCTCGGCGCAGCTGCTGTTGCAGCCGAACTGGATCACATTGCCCGGTGCCACCTCGATCTGGCCGGTGGAAGCCGCGGTGATCACGAATTGCAGCTTCTGGTCCTGGTAGAGGATATGGCCCAGCACCTGGCAGGGCGCCCACTTGAAGTTGGCGTGCAGCGCTTCCGCGGTCATGGGCGCGGCCTTGCGGAAGAAATCCCGGATCTGGCTGTCGGTGAGGTCGAAGCCACGGCAGGTGTCCGCCTCATGCGCGTTAGGCGTCTCGACGATCAGGTCCTTGTGGTCCAGCACCTTGCCGCCGGCCACCAGCTGCGCCACCGTGATATCACCGCTCGCGGAGGCGCTCACCAGCAGCAGGGAAACTAGGAGAGGGCCGGGGCGCATGATCAGCTGCGCATCCCCACGCCCTTGTTCAACAGGTACAGGGCGAAGAGATAGAGCACCACCAGGGACAGCAGGATGATGGTGAAGGCAGTGTAGATGCTGATGTCCGACTCCCCCAGGATGCCGTAGCGGAAGGCGTTCACCATGTAGAGGATCGGGTTGGCGCGGGACACGGCCTGCAGGCTGTCCGGCAGCATATGGATGGAGTAGAACACGCCGCCCAGATAGGTGAGGGGCGTGAGCACGAAGGTCGGGATGATGGTCACATCGTCGAACTTCTTGGCGTAGACCGCGTTGATGAGCCCGGCCACCGAGAACACGATTGCGGTGAGCAGCACCACCGAGAACGTGATCAGCGGATGCTGGATATGCAGGTCGGTGAAGAACAGCGCCACCACCGTCACCAATGCGCCCACCAGCAGACCGCGCAGCACGCCGCCGGCGACGTAGCCCATGATGATGTAGCTGTTGGGCAACGGCGAGACCATCAGCTCCTCGATGTGCCGGCCGAACTTGGCACCGAAGAACGAGGACACCACGTTGGTGTAGGCGTTGGTCAGCACCTGCATCATGATGAGGCCGGGCGCGATGTAGGCGATGTAGTCATAGCCGCCCATCTGCCCCACGCGCCGCCCGATGAGGCTGCCGAAGATTATGAAGTAGAGCGTGGCGGTGATGACCGGCGGCACCAGGGTCTGCACCCAGATACGCAGCACCCGCGACATCTCGCGGTTGACGATGGTCTGGAAGCCGATGATGTTGTGGCGGAAACGGTTCATCGGCCGTCTCCCTTGCGCTCGGTGAGGCGCACGAAAAGTTCTTCGAGCCGGTTGGCCTTGTTGCGCATGGAGAGCACCTGCACGCCGGCCTTGGACAGGCTGGCGAAGAGCGCATTGATGTCCTGCTCCTTGTTCACCTCCACCTCGAGGGTGGTCTCGTCCACCCGCGTGACCGCGTAGCCCTCGACGGTGGGGAGCTTCGCCAATGGATTGCGCAGGTTGAGCACGAAGGTCTCGGTGTGCAGCCTCGCCAGCAGCTCCTTGGTGGAGCCCTGCACGATGATGGCGCCGTGGTCGATGATCGCCACCCGCCGGCAGAGGTTCTCGGCCTCTTCCAGGTAATGGGTGGTTAGGATGATGCTGATGCCGTCCTTGTTGATCTGACGCAGGAACTCCCACATGGAGCGGCGGATCTCGATGTCTACGCCGGCGGTGGGCTCGTCCAGGATCAGCAGCTTCGGCTCGTGCACCAGCGCGCGGGCGATCATGAGGCGCCGCTTCATGCCGCCGGAGAGGGTGCGCGACATGGCGTCGCGCTTCTCCCACAGGGACAGCTGGTTCAGGTACTTCTCGGCGCGCTCGCGCGCGAGCTTGCGCGGGATGCCGTAGAAACCCGCCTGGTTCACCACGATGTCGAAGACCCGCTCGAATTGGTTGAAGTTGAGTTCCTGCGGCACGAGGCCGATGCAGGACTTGGCCGCCTCTAGCTCGCTATCTATGTCGTGGCCGAACACCGACACGTTACCCGAAGTCTTGGTGACTAACGAGGTGGTGATGCCGATGGTGGTGGTCTTGCCGGCGCCGTTGGGGCCGAGCAGGGCGCAGAACTCGCCTTCCTCCACCTCGAAATCGATGCCCTTGAGGGCCTGTACGCCGTTCTTGTAGGTCTTGACGAGTTTCTGGATTGAGAGGGCTTTCATGCCGGCCTGAGGGGTGCGGGGTGCGCGGGGGGCAAGATGATATCACGGGCCAAATCAGCCGCCGTAACCGGCATCCTTGCGGCCGCCGGAAAGAAAGAGGCCCGCAGCTTTCGCCGCGGGCCTCTGGATCAAGACGATCCTAAGTGGTTACCGAACGGTTAGTTCGGGTGCTTCAGGCACAGCTGGAACGTGCCGCTGCCAGAGTAGGCATAGATGTCCCACTCGTAGTCGCCGGCCGAGCCGCTGTAGTTGATGGTCTCGTTGGCGGTCGTGCCCGTGGAGGAAGCCACCACCTGCCAGCCGCGGCTCGAGCTGTACTTGTAGAGGTACAGGTCGAAGTCCTTGCCGGCCGGGCCGGTCAGGATGCCGGAGTTGGTCCCGGTCACCGTGGTGATGTAGTAGGTGTTGTTCGGCTCGTACACGTCGCTACCGGCAGTGATGCTGCCCGTGTAGGCCGTGTAGCCCGTGGCGCAGGAACCCGAGGCCGCGTTCACCGTCTCGCTTTCGGTCGCGGTGTTCGACGCCAGGCTGCCGCTGTCGGTGGCCTTGAACGTGAACGAGTCGCTGCCCGAGTAGCCGGAGGCCGGCGTGTAGGTGAAGGCACCCGTCGCGGTGTTGGTGATGGTAGCCGTGCCGTGAGCCGGCGCGGTCACCACGCTGAACACCAGCGCGTTGCCGTCAGCATCCGTCGCCGCCAGCGTGCCGTTCACCGCCGTGTTCACGGAGGTGGTCACGGAACCGTTGGTGGCCACCGGGGCGTGGTTGGTACCGCCACCGCCGCCGCCGCCCAGGTCCGTCAGGAACGAGGTGCCGATGATGCTGCCGAAGCCGGTGGTGTAGTCCCAGCCTGCCGCGGCGGTCTCGCCACTGTTGTTGCCCGAGGTCACGTCATGGAAGTCGCCGGGATGGGCGGCCGCCACCTGGTAGATCAACGGAGCCGCGAAGCCCACCGTGGCGCCCTTGGAGGCGATCACGCGGGCCCACATGCCGACGAAGAGCGGCGAGGAGAGGCTGGTGCCGCCGATCTGCTGGGAAGCCCCGTCCACGATGATCGTGGCGCCGGATTCCGGGTCGCCGTCGAAGGCGATGTCGGGCACGCCGCGGGTCGTGTGACCCACGTTCTTGCCCACGCCCGACTGCCAGCTCGGCATGGCCTCGAAGGTGCTGGGGCTGCCGCCCGTGGCGCCTTCGCTGATCGAAAGCTCGTTCCACACCACTTCGCTGTTCCAGGTGGTGGTGGAAGCATCGAGCTTGGTGCCGCCCACGGCCACCACGTTCTTGGAGCTGGCGGGCCAGCTCGGGGTCACGCCGCCGTTGCCGCACTCGTCGGCGCCGTCGTCACCCGAGGACACCGAGATGGTGATGCCCTGGGCCACGGCCTGCTGGAAGGTGGTGTCCTGGGAAGCCGCGGAACCGTCGCTATGGGCGCTGGTCTCGCACTCGCCGAGGGACACGTTGAGCACCTTCACCGCGTTGGCGCTGACCACCGTGTTGAAGTCCGCGGTCAGGTTGGCGTTGGAGAGGGTCGGGATGTTGTAGAAGATCAGCTTCTGCACGCCACCGCTCATGCCGATGATGTCCTGGGCGTCCAGGTCCCATTCGCCGTCACCGCTGGTGTCGGTGCTGGTGCCATTGGTGTTCACCGTCTGGGTGGTCACCGTGGGCAGGCCGTTCTGGGAGGTGAAGCTGTTGATGTCGTTGATGACGTTGGTCAGCTTGCCCTGCGTGATGATGCCGACCGGCACCGAGGTGGCCGCCGGCATGCCGGTGGCGCTGTAGATCGGCGCGAACTGGGTCGAGCCGTGGCCGGTGATGGCGAGCGTGTGCGCGCCGTCGGCCTGGAGCACGCGGGCGAAGGTGTGCATCACATGCACGGTCTGGAGGCCGAGCACCGCCTGCACAGTGTCGCGCATCGAAGCGGGCACCATGGCATCGGTGGAGTTGGCATAGGCATCGCGGCCGTCATGGGTGAGGACCCGCACCATCTTGGTCTGGAAGGCTCTCTGTGCCTCGCGCGGGGTGCCGTCGCCGGTCACCATCAGGCGGTTCGGCGAGATGGTCACGTTGCGGAAGCCGGAACGCACCATGTACTCCGCCACCTGCTTGGCCTGGGCCAACGTGGGCGAGAAGCGCTCGGTGAACTGCTCCGGCGTCAGGATCGCGTGGTTGGGATCGGCGAGGAAGGCGTCCAGGCCGGCCTGGTCGCGGAGCTTCAGCGTCACGACGACGGAGAGGGGCTGGCTCATAGAGAGCGCACCCTTCACGTGGTCCATGGTGCTCAAGCGCGGCGCATTCTTCATCGGCATGTAAGCAGCGGTCTCGCCAGCGGCGACGGCGCTGCCCATCGCCAGCCCGAACAGGGCTACGGCGACAGCGGTCTTCAACAGGGAACGGTTCATAAGACCCCCGAGTGGTATGTGCGCCGTCCGCGTCCCGCACACCCGTTTTCCCGCGGGTGGCGGCAGATGAAGGCGGCGCGAGCTACAAACAGCCCCGCGGGGGTGTGGCCGGAATGGACACACAAGACCCCTGCATCCTGAACGCCGAAGGCGCGTCCCGGCTGATGAACGGAGCCATGACTTGTGGCCGCCGACCCAATCCTTGGGTTCCTGACTCTTGCCTGGGTCCCGCCGAAACGGGAAGCGGCCACAGCGCATGAATATAGACAAACCCCCTTGGAATCCCAGGGGTTTTTGACAGAATACGCGACGAATTGAATTCGGCGAAAATGGCATTCCTTGCATGAATCTGCGGACCGCCCGGGGACGTATCTGCATGCAGACACATCCGCCATATGGGAGAGGTTCTGCATGAAGACCGCGCTCAAGCTCCTATTCGCCGCCATCTTCGTCGTGATGGTGGCGGTGAACCTCCGGGCGGCGCTCGCCATGGACATCCGCGATTCCTTCCCGCTGTTCGGCGCCAACCCCTGGGCCGTGGCGACCCTGTACGATGCCTACTGCGGTTTCCTCACTTTCTGGGTGTGGGTGGCCTACAAGGAACGCACCCTCTGGTCCCGCGGCCTGTGGTTCCTGCTGGTGATGGGATTGGGGAACGTGGCCATGTCCGTCTACATGCTCAAGGAACTGTTCCGGCTTAAGCCCGAGGAGCCCGTTTGGAACCTGCTGCAGCGTCGCGCCGCTTGAACCTGCGCGACAACAAGCTCACGCGCCATATCCTGGCGCTGTTGAAGGAGGGCATCACGCCCCAGAAGATCGCCCTGGCGGTGGTCTTGGGGGTGCTGCTCGGCATCGCGCCGGTCTTGGGCACCACCATCGTCTCCTGCACCGTGGCGGCGCTGGCGCTGCGCCTGAACCTGGTGCTGATCCAGATCGCGAACAACCTGGTCTATCCGCTGCAGCTCCTCCTGCTCATACCCTTCGTGCAGGCGGGGCAATGGCTGTTCCGCCAACCCCCGTTGCCGCTCTCGGCGAGCCAGATCGTGTCCATGGTGAAGGCGGATTTCTGGGGGAGCATCGTGGCCCTGGCGGGCTACACCCTGCACGGCGCCGTGGCCTGGCTGCTCTTCTGCGCCTTGGCCGGGCCGTTCATGTATTTCGTACTGCTGTTCCCGCTCAAGAAAGCGATGCAGAGAAACGCCGCCTGAGACCTCAGGTCACCGGTAACCCCGGGGGCTGCTTGGTGAAGTCCTGCGGCGAGGGGCTACGGGTCATGCGGTAGACGCCCTCACGCACGATGCGCTTCAGCACGATGTCCACGAGCGTGGTCTGGTTGGGCCGGATGAGGCTCGTGAGGTGCGCGGCGTCGGTCTTCAGCGTGGCAGGCTGGTAGAGCACGAAGCCGTCCTGCGGGTACGGGATGATGTGCAGCCCCAAGCTCGTGGCCGAGGGCAGCGCCGGACGGAGTTCCTTCCCCTTATATATGACCGCGGGTGCGCCCAGCATGCGCGCGGCGTTGATGTAGTAGGTGATGCTGCCCGGGTCCAGGTGGTTGCGCTGCCGGTCTATGAAGAACCCCGGCGGCACGTGGTTGGGGTTGTTGTCGGGACCCGCGGTCAGGATCAGGTCGAAGTCCTTGATCGGGTTGCCCTGGTCGTCCCGCACCCCGAACTGAAGCATGCAGCAGGGGTCGTGGATCACCTGGTGGTCGAAGGGGCCGATGATGCTGCGGTCCTCGACCCGTTCCTGCTCCTGCGTCGTCGCGGTGAGCGCGGCGAAGGCGTCGAAGGCCTTGGCGTAGCCCGCCATGTCCTTCACCGTGAGCGCGCTGAGGATGGCGCCCACCGTAGGGTGCGGCGCGGCCGTGGCGGGGATGCTGCGCATGATGCCCATGCGCTCGTCCGAGTGGCACACGCCCGGCAGCACCGCCATGGGCACCGCCGGCGAGACCTCGGCCGCGCCGGTGGTGAGCATGGGCGCGCTGAAACCGAGACGGGCTTTCTTGTCCGGCACCGGCGGCTGCTGTTCGATGCGCAGGTGCGCGAAGTTGAGGTTGGCGCCTGACACGCGCACCACGCCATCGGAGCCGGTCTCCGCGGTGTAGCTGTTCACGAAGTCGTAGAGGTGCGGGTCATGGCTCTGGCCGGCGAGCACGAAGGGGAAAGTCCCGGCGGGACCGATGAGGGCGGCGCCGTGGGCGAGCCACTGCAGGTTGAGCGCGGTGCTGTAGGGGCTGCCGAGTTCCAGCCAATCCAGCACGCCGGTGCCCACTTCCACGCCATCGAACCAGGTGCGCAGGCGCGAGAGTTTGGAGAGGCCGAGTTGCACCAGCGCCGAGCCGAAGTTGGCGGGCGCCAGCATGATGAGGTGGCTCATGGGCGTCTGGGTTAGGCCCTGGTCCAGGTAGTAGTGCTGCAGCCAGCTGCGCACCACCGGGCCGCCGGTGGAGTGGGTGATGCAGGCGAAGCGCCGGCCTGCTTTAAGCGCATCGCCGATCTCCCTCTCCAGCGCCGCCTGGAAAGCGCGGGCGATGTCCGGGATGCCCACCTCGTTGTGGAAACTGATGTATTCGGAGAGCCAGATCTGGCGCACGTCCAGGTCGAGGTCCGGCACGCGCTTGGCCTCGCGCTTCAGGCGCTCCGGCAGGCCGCCGTAGGTGGAGGTGTCGCGCACGCTCCAGCCATGGACCAGGATGACGAGGCGTTTCTGGGCGGCCATGCGCGAGCGGCTCCTTGGGGGCGGGAAGGGACTTGAAAACACGCCTGACAGACATATTAAGGCCTGGCAGGCGTGGCGTCCCGCGGGGCGGGTCGCGTTATGATGACAGCCGCCTGCGCTTCTTACCTAATATAGGGATGAACATCATGGCCAGCCTCCGTACCGCCGCCCGCGTCCTCCTCTCCGGCGCCCTCGCCGGGGTGCTGCTCACCCTCTCGGGCTGCGGCATCAACAACATCCCGCGCTATGACCAGCAGGTGAAAGCCGCCTGGGCCCAGGTGCAGAACGAATACCAGCGCCGCGCGGACCTGGTGCCCAACCTGGTGGCGACCGTGAAGGGTTACGCCACCCATGAAGACAAGGTGCTGGACGAGGTCACCGAGGCCCGCGCCAAGGTGGCGCAGATGCAGGTGCCCAAGGACATCCTGACGAACCCGCAGGCCTTCAAGACCTTCGAGCAGAACCAGGGTGTGCTGACCCAGGCTCTCTCCCGGCTGATGGTGGTGACCGAGAACTACCCCAACCTCAAGGCCAACGAGAACTTCCTCGCGCTTCAGTCGCAGCTGGAAGGCACCGAGAACCGGATCACCGTGGCGCGCCGGGACTACATCCTGTCGGTGCAGCAGTACAACACCGAGCTCACCACCATCCCGGGTCGTTGGTACCGTTCGATGTTCTATGGCGATAAGCAAGTCATGCAGAGCTTCACTGCATCAGACAGTGCCCAAGAAGCTCCCAAAGTGCAGTTCTGACCACTAGATGCACGCAGGCCTGAAGTCCTTCGCCGCCGCGCTCATCAGCGCGGCGGTCTTCTTTGCGCCCTCTCCCGCATCGGCGGCGGACGCTTCCATGCCGCCGCTGCCGGAACTCACCGGTCCGGTGGTGGACGGGGCCGGCATCCTCGGTGCGGATATGCGCCGGCAGCTGACCGACAAGCTCATGGCCTACGACCAGGGCAGCGGCAACCAGCTGGTGGTGGTGACGGTGCCGACGCTCAGCGGCTATCCCATCGAATACTGGGGCTATGAACTCGGCCGCCACTGGGGCATCGGACAGAAGGGCAAGAACACCGGCGCGCTGCTGATCGTGGACCGGGACGAGCGCAAGCTGCGCATCGAAGTGGGCTATGGCCTGGAGGGCACCCTCACGGACGCGCTCTCGGACGACATCATCCGTAACGCCATCGCGCCCAAGTTCAAGCAGGGCGACTACGACGGCGGCGTCAGCGATGGCGTGGATGCGATCCTCCAGGTGCTGGGCGGCCATGCGGACGAGGTGCAGCACCAGAAGCGCAAGGACGGCTTCTCCACGCTGTTCCTCATCATCTTCGTCATGTTCATCCTGCTGAACGTGCTGCGGGCCGGCTTCGGTTCCCGCACCGGCGGGCGCCTGTTCTGGCTATGGTGGCTTCTGGGAAGCCTCAACAGCGGAGGAGGTGGCCGCGGCGGCTGGGGTGGGGGAGGTTTCGGCAGTGGTGGAGGCGGCGGCTTCTCCGGTGGCGGCGGATCCTTTGGAGGCGGTGGCGCCTCAGGGGGCTGGTGACATGATCAAATTCAGCCCGCAGGACAAGCAGAAGATCACCGCGGCGATCCAGGCGGCCGAGAAGCGCACCAGCGGCGAGTTCGTGGCGGTGGTAGCGCGGCGCAGCGATCCCTATTTCTCCGTCGCGCTTCTGTGGGCGGCTGGCCTCGCGCTGCTGCTGCCCGCGGTGCTGTTGCTGCTGCCGGTGGAGATCCGCTTCCTGCACATCTACCAGTTGCAGCTCACCAGCTTCATCGTGGTGCTGCTCTGCATAGGTCTCGTGCCGGGGCTGCATCTCGCGCTGGTGTCGAAAGCGGTGCGCCATGCCCGCGCCAGCCGCCTCGCCCATGCCCAGTTCTATGAGCAGGGAGTCCAGCTCACCCGCGGCCATTCCGGCGTGCTGTTCTTCGTCTCGGTGGCGGAGCGTTACGTGGAGATAGTGGCGGACAAGGGTATCCACGAGAAGGTGGGGGATGAGGCCTGGCAGAGGATCGTCGCCGGCTTCGTTGACCAAGTGCGGGGCGGAGCGGTGACTGAGGGCTTCGTCGCAGCCATCGGCGCCATCGGCGAGGCCATGGCGGAGCACTATCCGGCGCAGCCGGACGACACGGACGAGCTATCGGACGGATTGATAGAGATATAAGTAGAATTTGGATGCGGCACAGGGATGTGCTGCACGCGAATCAAACGCGTCTGCGTTTGATTAGGCGGAGGCGGGCTCGGGCGTGTACCGGGTCCGCCGAGTCTGAAAACCCATGGATGGATTTTCAGATATTCAATTCAGATCGCGTCCTTGATGTTCCCGGTGCGGTTCGTGGTTTCCTGCGCGATGTCGCGCACGAAGTTCTGCACGAAGTTGCGCATTGAGACTGGGGCGAAGTCGAGGGCGGTCTGGCCGCCCGCAGAGCGGGCTTCCGGGTCCGCACCCGCCGCCAGCAGCATGGCCGCGTAGTCGCGGTTCACCGGGTTCCAGGAGTTGGTCACCTGCATCAGCGCGGTGCGGTTGGTGCCCTCCACCGTCAGGTTCGGGTTCCAGCCCGCGTCCAAGAGGTTCTTCACGCGGCGCACGCCCTGGTCGGTGCGGTCCGTCACCAGCTCGTAGAGGAAGTTCTCCTTGGGGCCGAAAGGCTTCCAGATGGGCAGCGCCCGGCGCATGGACATCTGGGCGGCGGCGGAGACGTCGAGTATGGCGAGCACGCAGGCCTGGGCGTGGGGGCCCGCCAGGAGGATGTCGAGTTCCACCTTCGAGGCCTCGTTGTCCTTGAGGCAGGCGTCCAGCGCGCGCTGGGTCACCTTGTTCATGTTTCGGGCGCGCTGGCGCTCGATCTCGGCGTCGTCCACTAAACACCCCTGACCTTTACATCCCCTTTATTATGTCACATCGCCTAGGGAATGCTATGGCCAGAGCCCCCAGGCGGACAGGGCATCGCATCATTTAGTGTGCGATGTATCTCCCGTCTGCCAGGGGCGCCCCTCACTTGGGCGCGGCAGTGATGCCCAGGTTGTAGGCCAGGAAGGCCCACACATCCACGGTCTGGGCGATGCGCTTGTCCGTGGGCATGTAGCCATGGCTGGTGTTGGTCTCGATGCGGATCAGCACCGGCTTGTCGCAGGCCTGGTCTGCCTGCAGCGCCGCCGCGAACTTGTAGGAGTGACTCGGCACCACCCGGTCGTCGTGGTCGGCGGTGGTGATGAGCGTGGGCGGGTAGCAGGTGCCCGGCTTCACGTTCTGAACCGGCGAGTAGGCGGCGAGCCACTTGAAGGCCTTCGGGTCGTCGGAGGCGCCGTACTCCGGGCTCCACAGGGCACCGCCGGAGAATTTCTGGTAGCGCAGCATGTCCATCACGCCCGCGCCACCGTAGGCCGCGCCGAAGAGCTGCGGGTTCTGGGTGATGCTCGCGCCCACCAGGAGCCCGCCGTTGGAGTAGCCGGAGATGCCGAGGTGCGCTACGGAGGTGACTTTCTCGCTCACCAGGTACTTGGCGCCCCAGGCGAAGTCGTCGAACACGTTCTGCTTCTTGCCGAGCATGCCGGCGGAGTGCCAGGCCTCGCCGTACTCGCCGCCGCCGCGCAGGTTGGCGACCGCGTACACGCCGCCGAGTTCCAGCCAGACCGGCACGATGGGATTGAAGGAAGGCGTCACGCTGATGTCGAAGCCGCCGTAGGCGTAGAGCAGCGTCGGGTTGCTGCCGTCCAACTTCAGGCCCTTCTTCGCCGTGATGAACATGGGGATCTTGGTGCCGTCCTTGGACGGGTAGAAGACCTGGCGGGTCTCGTACTGGGACGGATCGAAGGGCACCTTGGGTGCGAAGAAGGTGCCGGTGGTCCCTTCCTTCATGTCATGACGGTAGATGGTGCTGGGATACAGGAACGAGGCGAAGCTGTAGTAGATCTCGGGCGTGTCGTTGCGGCCGCTCACGGCCTGCACCGCGCCCAAGCCGGGTAGCTTGAGTTCGCCCTTGGGCTTGCCATCGGTGGCGTAGAGGTCCACCTGGCTGTGGGCGTCCTTCAGGTATTCCACCACCACCTGGCCGCCGATGAGGTAGGAGCCCTCGATCACAACCTTGCTCTCGGGCACCACCGTCTTCCAGTGCTCCGGGTCAGAGAACTTGAACGACACCACCTTGCGGTTGGGCGCGCCGCGGGAGGTCTGCAGGTAGAGCGTGTCGCCGATGTCGTCCAGCGGCTGGTATTGCGCATCGTTGGCGGTGAACAGCGGCTTGACGGTGGCGGCGAGGTTCGGACGCTTCGGGTCGCCGAGATCGGCGTAATAGAGTTCGTTCTGGGCGTCGTTGCCGTTGCTGAGGACGATGTAGAGGTAACGGCCGTCCTCCGAGACCGAGCCGCTCACGATCCAGGCACC
This sequence comes from uncultured Gammaproteobacteria bacterium, assembly GCA_964584665.1. Taxonomy (GTDB): domain Bacteria; phylum Pseudomonadota; class Gammaproteobacteria; order Natronospirales; family REEB76; genus DASUBN01. The sequence goes on along the minus strand of CAZPAO010000003.1, from coordinate 51,057 downwards.
CAAGTCCGGACGCGCGTAGACGAGCTTGTCCGTGCTCTGGGCCGTGCCCAGCACGTGGTAGTAGAGCGTCTGGTCCTTGATCTCCGAGGAGATGGCCTTGCCTTCCGCCGGTGCCGGGTAACGCGAGTAGAAGAAGCCCTTGCCGTCGTTGGTCCAGGCCACGCCGGAGAACTTGAGCCACTTCACATCGTCGGAAGTGTCCTTGCCGGTGCCGAGGTCGCGTACGTGCACTTCGTCCCAGTCGGAACCGCCCTGGGACAGGGCGTAGGCGAAGTAGCGTGCATCGTTGGAAGGCACCCAGAACGCGAGGTCCACCGAGCCGTCCGGCGAGAGTGCGTTCGGATCCATCAGGAGGGTGGGTTGCTTGTCGTCCGGTCCCTGCATGTAGACCACGGACTGGTTCTGCAGGCCGCTGTTCTTGGTGAAGAACAGCTTGCCGCCGATACGGTAGGGCGTGGACACTTTCTCATAATTCCACAGCGCCTTCAGGCGCTGCTGCATCCACGGCCGCTCGGGGATCTTGTCCAGATACGAGAAGGTGAGTTTGTTCTCCGCGTCCACCCACTTGGCCACATCGGGGTTGTCCAGGTCCTCCATCCAGCGGAAGGGCGCCGGCACCTTCACGCCGGAGTAGTCGTCCACCGTGTCGGCGCGGGTCGCGGCCGGGTATGCGAGCTTGTCCGCCGGAGCGGAAGCGGCATACAGCATCAGGGACGAAAGGATCAGGGACACCAGGGCAGTGCGGCGCATCGTCGACTCCTAGGAGAGCGGGGCAGCCACAAGCATAGACCGGAGATGACCGGTCTACTAGGTCTCTAGTATTGGGACTATGCGGGACGTGGCCGGCGGGGAGAACCTAGATGCGCCCGGAACTCTCCAGCAGGTCCATGCCCTTGTGCAGGTCCGCGCCCAGGTTCTTCTCCTCGGCCATGAACTGCACCGTCTCCTTGTCGAGCTTGGCGCGGGCCTGGATCACCAGCGCCTCCCAGTGCTTGGGCGTGTGGCCGTCGCGGCCCAGCCACAGGATGGCCTTCAGCTCGGCCAGCTGGTCCTGTTCGAGCCGCACCAGGATGCCCACCACGTTGTCCAGCTCGCCCTTCTCGGCATAGCCGATGAGTTCGCGCACCAGGGCGGGTTTCAGGGCCTTCATGGGGACTCGCTTTGTTCTTGGGGCGGGAAGGGGTATTAAGACTAGCGCAAATCAGCGCCCGTCGCTCACAGCCCGTCCAGGCCGGCGGGCGGGGTGGTGGCTTTCTTGTAGCCCTTGGGCCGTATGGCCACGGTGTTCCTGATGAGGGTGCAGAGGCTGCCGTCCGTGAGGTGGTAGCCGTATTCGAAGGTCGGGGTCGCGCGGCCGCGCTGCTTCAGCTCCGCCGCGACGGCGGCTTCCTGCTCCGGACTCATCTCGAAGCGCAGCTCCAGGTCGGTGCTGCCGCCCTTCTGGAAGTCCACGGTCATGGCCCGGGTCCACACCGAATAGCCGGGGAATATGCGCGAGCAGGCGATGGCCGCCACCGGGTCGGCCAGCGAGGCCTGGTAGCCGCCGAACATCACGCCTCCCGGATTGCGGGAGACGCCGTTGAGGGGCAGGCGCATGCGCACCTTGCGCCAGCCGCCGCTGATCTCCAGCACCTTCACCCGCATCATGAAGAACGGCGGGTACAGTTCCAGGCGCCGCGCCTCCGGCAGGAATTTGAGGTTGGAAATGAACCTGAGCAAGCCCATACTTTCTCCCTGGCTACATTCTAGTCCTGCGCGGGGAATTAGGCATGCGGACTATTCAGAGCTGGCTGGATGAATACAGTGTCAGCCACCAGGACCCCACCAACAAACGCATCCATTGGGTATGCGTGCCGCTCATCATGCTGAGCGCCCTGGGCATGATGTGGAGCATCCCGCGGCCCGCGTTCTTCCTGACCGTCAGTCCTTACCTCAACTGGGCGACGTTGCTGATCCTCTTCTCGCTCATCTATTACCTCATGCTCTCCGTGCGCTTGGCCGCGGGCATGCTGCTGGTGAGCTTAGGCATGTGCCTGGTGCTGGAACTCCTTATGCAGTTGCCCTGGCCGCTGTTCTGGACTTCACTCGCCATCTTCGCCGGCGCCTGGGTCGGCCAGTTCATCGGCCACAAGATCGAGGGCCGCAAGCCTTCTTTCTTCAAGGATCTGCAGTTCCTGCTCATCGGCCCCATCTGGCTTCTCGCTGACGCGTATAAGAGGTTAGGGTTCGTTTACTGAAGCGCGGGCCTGCCTTTTATTTAGGTAAAAGATAGCGACAAAAGCGTGACGAGCGACGATAGGGCTAGGCGCACGAGGCGAGCAGGAGGGAGCGTACTCTTGATGTACGTGACCGACTGCGAGCCCGAAGCGCAACACCGCCCTAGCGAGCGTAGTAGCTTTTGTCAGTGTTTGACGAGTGCAGCCAGCGGCGCCAGGTTCATCTGCTTATATAAGGATTGCGCCCGTGCCAGGTCGTCGCCCTCGATGTCCACGGTGACGAACTGCACGCCGATGACGACAGCGGGGTCCAGCGGTGTCTTGATGCTGACGGAATGGTCCTTGTGCTCCTTGTCGCCCGCATCCTTCCAGACCCATTCCTCCACGTCTGCCTGGATGCCCTTGCCGAACACCACCACGATGTGGCCCTTGGGGGCATCCGAGGTCTCGCCCGGCGAGGAGTAGGTGGCCGGGTTCTCGCAGGAATAGGCCACGGCGCCCGGGATCTTCAGGAACTGGGGGTTGCCGAAGCAGCTCACGTCGTCGGCGGCATCGTTGATGGCGAACCTGACCTTGGCCTTCCGGTCGCGCTGGGCCGCGTCCATTGCGCCTTGGCTGCCGGCGTTCATGTCCTGCTGCATGGCGTTGATCTGGGCCGTGAGCGCGTCGTTCTGCTTGCCCAGGCTCTCCATGGCTTTGCTGTCCTGCTTCTGGGCGGCGGCCATGAGCTTCTGCATCAGCGCCTGCTGTTGGGCCATGAGCCCGTCCAGTTTCTTCTGCTTGGCGGGATCCGGCTTCGCCTGCATGGCGGAGGTCACCTTGTCCATGTCCGCCTGGCTCATGGGCCGGCTATAGCCCACATCCAGGCTGATGTAGTAGTTGTTGATCTCGCATTCAGATGCAGGCAGGTACTTGTAGTTCTTGGCCAGCGCTTCCTTGCTGTCATCCGTGTATTGCCAGCCGGCGGGCGGCTTCGGTACCGCGGCGCGGAGGACCGTGAAGTGCGAGAAGAAGGTCTTCTCCTCGGGCTTGAGCGGGAACTTCTTGGGTGAGCAGTCAGCATCGCCCTCGGCATGGGCCGCGGCGGCGGACAGGAGCGTGATGGAGACGAACACCGATGCGATGGCACGTTTCATCTTGGATTCCCCTCTTCGTTTTTTATCTTACTTGCAGGCCCCACTCTTGATCGCGGCGTCTTTCACCGCATCCGACACCGCGATGTGCACGGTCTTGTCCAGCGGATCCGGCAGCAGTTCCTCGGCGGGCGCGAGTTCCGCCAGGGTATGGGCCGCGGCGAAATACATGGCGTCCGTGAAGCGTTTGGCGCGTGCATCCAGCGCACCGCGGAAGAGCGCTGGATAACCGAGCGCGTTGTTCACGCTGCGTCCGTCGGTGGCGTAGGCCGCGCCGGCCTCCAAGGCCTTGCGCGCGCTGATCTCCGGTTCCGGGTTCGAGAGCGCGAATATGATCTGGCCCTTGCGCACCATCTCGGGGAGTATCAGGCCCTTCACGCCGGTGGTGGCGATGACGATGTCCGACTGCTGCATCACCTGTTCCAGCGTGGCGCGCTTGCCTCCCATCTTCTCCACCCGCGCGAGTGCTTCCTCGCGCCGGTCAGCGCCCAGCACCCTCTTCACGCCGTACTGGTGCAGGAGCCGCACGATGCCGATGCCGGCGGCGCCGAGGCCGATCTGGCCCACGGTGCTGGCCTTGAGGTCGCGGCCCACACGGCGGGTGGCGGAGATGAGCGCCGCCAGCGTCACCACCGCGGTGCCGTGCTGGTCGTCGTGCAGCACCGGCTTGTCCAGGCGCCTGATGAGTTCCTCCTCCACCTCGAAGCATTCCGGCGCGGCGATGTCCTCGAGATGGATGGCTCCGAAGGAGGATTCGATGGCGAGCACCGTCTCGATGATCTTGCGCGGCTGTTTGTCCGTGAGCAGGATGGGGATGCCGGAGAGCCCCACGAACTTGGCGTAGATCATCGCCTTGCCTTCCATCACCGGCAGGCCCGGCAGCCCGCCGATGTCCCCCAGCCCCAGCACCGCGGTGCCGTTGGTGATGATGCCGACGGTGTTGCCGAGGTTGGTGTATTCCCAGACCTTGGCGGGATCCTTCTGGATGGCGAGGCTGACGCGGGCCACGCCCGGGGTGTAGAGGTCCCGCAGCTGCTGGATCGCGTCCAGCGGCACCTTGGAGACCATCTCGATCTTGCCGCCCTTGTGGCGGTCGAACACCCGGTCCGACTTGCCGATGATCTTGGCGTTGGGGAGGGCGTTGATCTTGTCGTAGAGGCTGCGATCCGCATCCTCGTCCATCTCGATGGTCACTTCCCAGACGGTCCTGTCCTGGTGCCGGCGCACCGCGTGCAGGTGCTCCACCACGAGGTTGGCCTCGCCGATGACGGCCAGCACCTTGGCCAGGCTGCCCGGCCGGTGCTGGGATTCGATGAGCAATATCTCCGGGATTCTCATGGTTTTCCTGGGGTTACGTGCCCAGCGACTGCGTCGCTTGGCCTGTTACGGTATCATATGCGCCCCCTGCGGCACCCCGATGACCGCGGAAATACCACTGACAGCAAAGACTTACGCGCGCGAGGCGCCCTGGGAGAGTTTTGTGAAAGCCCTGAATCCGATGGACTTGTACGATGTGCGCGGCCTGCTCTCGGAAGAGGAGCAGCTGGTACAGGACACCACCGCCCGCTTCGTGGACGAGAAGGTGCTGCCCATCATCGGCGAGTGCTTCGAGAACGGCCGCTTCCCCAAGGAGCTGATCCCGGAGATCGCTTCCCTCGGTTTGCTTGGCAGCTCCATCCAGGGTTACGACTGCGCCGGCCTGAACGGCGTCTCCTACGGTCTCATCTGCCAGGAGCTGGAGCGCGGCGACTCGGGCCTGCGCAGCTTCGTGTCCGTGCAGTCCTCCCTCGTGATGTATCCCATATATAGCTACGGCTCCGAGGAGCAGAAACAGAAGTGGCTGCCGGCCATGGCCCGCGGCGAGAAGATCGGCTGCTTCGGCCTGACCGAGCCTCACGGCGGCTCCGACCCCTCCAACATGAAGACCACTGCCAAGAAGAACGCGAGCGGCGACTGGGTCCTGAACGGCGCCAAGATGTGGATCACGAACGGCACCATCGCCGACGTGGCGGTGGTCTGGGCCCAGACCGAGCAGGGCATCCGCGGTTTCCTCGTGGAGAAGGGCACCAAGGGCTTCGACGCCCCGGAAGTGCACCACAAGATGTCGCTGCGCGCCTCCGTCACCTCCGCCCTCTACTTCGACAACGTGGTGATCCCGGAAGCCAACCGCCTGCCGAAGGCGGAAGGCCTCAAGGGCCCGCTCGGCTGCCTGACCCAGGCCCGCTACGGCATCACCTGGGGCGTCATCGGCGCGGCCCAGGCCTGCCTCAAGGAAGTGCTGGATTACAGCAAGACCCGCGTGCTCTTCGGCCGCCCGCTGGACAACAACCAACTGGCTCAGTTGCGCATGGCGCAGATGTCGCGCCAGATAACCCTCGCGCAGCTGCTCTCGCTGCAGCTCGGCCGCCTGAAGGACAAGGGCGAGATGAGCCCCTCCCAGGTGTCGCTGGCCAAGTGGAACAACTGCCGCATGGCCATGGACATCGCCCGCGACGCGCGCGATCTCCTCGGCGGCGCCGGCATCACCACCGAGTTCTGCCCGATCCGCCACGCGCTTAACCTGGAATCGGTCATCACCTACGAAGGCACCGAGAGCGTGCATCAGCTCGTCATCGGCAAGGAACTTACGGGCGTGAACGCCTTCTGATGGCCATCCCAAAAGCTACTGCGCTTGGCATGACTTTGTTGCGCTTCGGCTCGCAATCCTCACGTACAGAAGAGTACGCTCCGGTATGCGCGCCTCGTCCTGCCTGCGCTCGTAACGCTTTTGAGATGGCCTGAGAGATTTATCATGGTCCAGCTCACCGACTTCGACGTCCTCACCTTCGACTGCTATGGCACGTTGATAGATTGGGAGAGCGGCATCCGCGCGGCGCTGAAGCCCTGGCGCGAGCGGGTCGGCATCCAGGTCAACGACGATCAGTTCGTGGAGGCCTTCGGCCGCCACGAGTGGGTGCAAGAGACGGAGACGCCGGACATGCCGTATCCGGGGATATTGGCACGGGTGCTGAAGCGCATGGCGGCGGAGTGGGGCGTGGACGTGACCGAAACCGAGACGCTCGCATTTGGCCGCTCCGTTGGAGATTGGCCTGCTTTCCCGGATTCGACCGCGGCGCTCCAGTATCTGAAACAGCACTACAAACTCGTCATCCTCTCCAATATCGACCGCGAGAGCTTCCGCCATTCCAACGCGAGGCTGCGGGTGGACTTCGACCACATCTTCACCGCCCAGGACATCGGCAGCTACAAACCGGACCCGCGCAACTTCCACTACATGGTGGACAGGCTGGCGGAGGCGGGCCTGCGCAAAGAGAAGATACTGCACACCGCCGAGAGCCTGTACCACGACCACGTGCCGGCCCAGAAGCTCGGGTTAGCCAGCAACTGGATCTACCGGCGCCACGCCCAGCCGGGCTTCGGCGCCACCCGCGTGCCGGACGAAGACGTGCGGCCCCATTTCCGTTTCGACAGCATGGCGGACTTCGCCGCGGCGCACCGCGCCATGGCCCACGCCGCTTAATAGAGAGTAGAGATGTCCACCGAACCCAAAGCCACCGGTCTAGCGAAAGCCGCCACCCGCAGCATCAACCGCGCGGAGATCGTGGATTCCAACTTCATCAATTTCGTGAAGGGCTGGGCGGACGAAGCTCCACGTCCGGGCCTGGACGCGCCCCTGCGGCGGGGCCATGCGCTCACCGGCAGGGATTTCCTGGAGCTGTTCGAGTCCCAGATGCTCTCGCGCCACCAGGACATCGAAGCCCGCGCCATGCGCGCGCGCAACGAGGGTTTCTACACCATCGGCAGCTCCGGCCATGAGATCAACGCCGTCGTCGGCCGCGTCACGCGCCACACGGACATCGCCTTCCTGCATTACCGCAGCGGCGCCTTCATGCAGGAGCGGGCCCGCAAGCTCGACATCGACATGGTCTATGACACGGCGCTTTCGCTCGCCGCGTCCAGCGAAGACCCCATCTCCGGCGGCCGCCACAAAGTGTGGGGTTCGGTGCCCCTGTGGGTGCCGCCCCAGACTTCCACCATCGCGAGCCATCTCCCGAAAGCCGTGGGCACCGCCGTGGCCCTGGCCCAGGCGAAGCGCCTGGGGCTCACGCCGCCGATCCCGGAAGACAGCGTGGTGGTGTGCAGCTTCGGCGACGCCAGCTCGAACCATTCCACCGCTCTCGGCGCATTCAACGCCGCCCAGTGGACCTCCCACCAGAAGCTCGCCTGCCCGGTGCTCTTCGTCTGCGAGGACAACTCCATCGGCATCTCCGTGCGCACGCCGGAAGGCTGGGTGGAGGCGAACTTCAAGGGCCGCGCCGGCATGCACTACGTGCAGGCGGACGGCCTCGACCTGGTGGACACCTGGGACAAGACCCGCGAAGCGGTGGAGCACTGCCGCCGCACCCGCCAGCCCACCTTCCTGCACCTGAAGCTCGTGCGCCTGCTGGGCCACGCGGGCACGGATGCAGAGACCGAATATCGGGACCCCAAAGACCTGGAATCCTCCGAGGCCCGCGATCCGCTGCTGATGTCGGCGGAGACCGCGCTGGAGACGGGGCTGCTGACGCCGGCGGAGTTGCTGGAGAAGTACGAATCCTGCCGCGCCCGGGTGCAGGCCGCTTCCAAGAAAGCCGCCACGCGCCCGAAGCTCACCACCGCCGAACAGGTGATGGCGCCGCTGGCGCCCTACCACGCGGACAAGGTGAACAAGGAAGCGACCCGCGCTGCGGACCACGCCGCCCGCGTCGCCGCCTTCGGCAGTGAGGATGCGCTGCCTGAGAAGAGCGCACCCAAGCACCTCTCCATCCAGATCAACCGCGCGCTCTTCGACCTCATGGCCAAGTACCCGGAGATGACCGTCTTCGGCGAGGACGTGGCCCAGAAGGGCGGCGTCTATACCGTGACTTCCGGCCTCTACAAGACCTTCAAGGGTCATCGGGTGTTCAACACGCTGCTGGACGAGCAGACCATCCTCGGCATGGCCCAGGGCGCGGCCTACATGGGCATGCTGCCCTTCCCGGAGATCCAGTATCTCGCGTACTTCCACAACGCCTGCGATCAGATCCGGGGCGAAGCCGCGTCCCTGCAGTTCTTCTCCAACGCGCAGTACAAGAACCCGATGGTGACGCGCATCGCCTCCCTGGGTTACCAGAAGGGCTTCGGCGGGCACTTCCACAACGACAACAGCTTCACGGCGCTGCGCGACATCCCCGGTCTCGTGATCGCCTGCCCCAGCCGCGGCGACGACGCGGCCATGATGCTGCGTACCTGCGCGGCCTTGGGGAAAGTGGACGGGCGCGTGGTGGCCTTCATGGAGCCCATCGCCCTCTACATGACCAAGGACCTGCACGAACCCAAGGACAACCAGTGGCTGTTCGAGTATCCCGCACCGGACCGCGCCATCCCCGTGGGCGAGGGCCGCGTGTATGAGCCGAAGGCGAAGGATCTCCTCATCATCAGCTACGGCAACGGCGTGCTCATGTCACTGCGCGTGGCGAGGAAGCTGGAAGCGGAGACCGGCAAGAAAGTGCGGGTGCTGGACCTGCGTTGGCTGAAGCCGCTCAACGCCGAGTGGATGGGCAAGCACGCGAAGGAGTGCGGCCAGGTGCTGGTGGTGGACGAGGGGCGCGAGACCGGCGGCATCGCCGAGGAGATCTTCGCGCAACTGGAAGAGCACGCGGCGGGCGTGCCGAAGAGGCGCGTGGCGGGCAAGGATTCCTACATCCCTCTCGCTTCCGCCGCGAACCTCATCCTCCTCAGCGAAGAAGAGATCTACGCCGCGGCACAAAAGCTACTGCGCTCGGCATAGCTTCGTCTGTAGCAGGATGCGTACCTGCCGCGATGCACAGGGATGTGCGTGAGCGGCCCACTGAACCATACATGGCGGGCCGTCAGCCGCATGCGGCTGACCTTCGCTCACGATGCGTCGGACGTTAGACGAAACGATGCGTGGTGGCTTCCGTCTTCTGGAAGCTGGGGCGGCTGGCACCGGGTCTGCGGTTCGCGCGCTTGCCCCGATCCAGGCTCCGCTGCAGGGCCCACATCAGGGCCAGGGTGTCCTCGAAATGCTGGCGCACCACGTCTTCCGCCATGCCCGCGAGACGGGCGATGTCGGTGAGGGTGGTGTCCTCGTGGCTGAAGCGGGTGAAACGCTGTTTGGCCGCCGCCAGGATGCGGCTCCTCAGCTCAAGCTGGGCGGAACTCGTGATCCTGAGCAGGGGATGGGGGGTCGGGGGAACGGTGCGGGGCGTCATGGCTACCTTGCCTGGGGGGCTTGATCCTTGGGGGTAGGGCCATTATCCGGTCGTGCCCCGGTGCTTCACATCGGGGTTAAACCCCTTTATGTCCAAGGGATTCACCTGATAAATATGTCGGACCTACCCGACCGAGCGCCACCGGCGCGCGAGTTGCACCAGGCTTAGCGCGAGCAGCGCCAGCGCCACCCAGGCGAACCAGTCTCCCAACAACAGGAAGAGCGTCCGGTCATGGGCTGCCGGCACGTCCGCCACCAGGGTAGTGAAGGGCGCGGAATCGCCCTTCACTTCCGCCAGGATGCGGCCGCGGTTGTCGCTCACGAACAGCGAGCCGCCCTTGGCGGCGCGCACCACGCCGAAGCCCGATTCCACGCCGCGCATGATGGCCATGTGGCCGTGCTGGATGTAGTCCAGGAAGAAGTCCCAGCCCGGCACCAGCATCAGGCCCACGCCCTGCTTGCCGTAGCTGCGCGCGAGCTGCGTGAAGTCCATGTCCTTGCAGATCTCCACGCCCCACAAGGCCGAGGACTGCTGCAAGGTGAGCAGGTCCGTGCCGGGCGTCAGGTTGGACTCGAAGGGCGGCAGCATGTGCTCCTTGTCGTAGTGCAGCACCGGCGCATGGGGCCGGTAGACCCGCGCTTCGTTGTACTTCAGGGGCGGCACCACCGAGATGAGACCGGCCACGAGCATCACGCCGCTGCGGTCCACCGCGTTCTGCAGGATGCCGTCCGCATCCTGCGACGGCACCACGGATACACCGAGTTTCTCCGGGATCACCACCAACTGGGCGCCCTGGGCCGCGAGGCCGCCGATCTGTTCCGAATAGGCCTGGAACAGCTGGGCGGTGGGGGCGCCGTCATCCGCCACGTCTTCGTTGGCCTGGGTGTCGGAGGTCGCGAGTCCCACCTTCACCATGCTGCCCGCCGGCGGCGGCAGCATGAGGCGCACCGCGCCGAACACCAGCACCGCCGCGAGCACGGCCACCGTCACGCCCACGACCCGGTAAACCTGCTTGCGCGCCGTATCCCGCAGCTGCCAGCCGATGGCCAGTGCCGCCGGGAACAGCAGCAACAGGAAGCTCATGCCCCAGGGTCCCGTGAGGGAAGCGAGCTGCAGGAAGGGCAGGAAGGCGAGCTGGGAATAGGCGAGGCTGCCGCCGGTGCCGTGGGGCGAGGTGAGGTTCATCAGCCACTCGAAGGAGACCAGCAGCGCGGGGAAGGCCAGCGCCGCGCTCCAGTGGGCGCCGCGCTTCAGCAGCGCGCGCCACAAGAGCACTGCCAGCGCGAAGACGATGCCCTCGATGGCGTAGATGCGTACGACGATGCCCAAGGGCGCGTGCAGCGCGCCGTAGAAGAGCCCCCAGAGGTTGAGCAGGCCGAGCGTCATGCCGAAGAAGGCGGCGAGAGCCGCCGCCCACCAGGAGGTCTCCGCCGCGAACAAGAGCACCGGCAGGGGCGCGAACCAGGTGAAGAGCCAGAAGGGCTCCAAGCCCGTGCCGCACCAGATGAGCGTCGCCGTCATCAGGGCGGCGAGGATGCCTGTGGTCAGGCCCTGGGTATCAATCGCGGATGCCATCGAGGTATCTCCGGAAGGAGCGCCGGTAGAGGGCGCGGAAAGCGGCGGGCGTCACGTCCATGCGCCCACCGAGATAGAGCATGAGCAGACCCTGGAACAGGGCTCCCATCTCGAAAGCGATCTCCCAATCGTCGTCCTGCTTCAGTTCCCCCTTCGCCATGCTCTCGGCCAGCACGTCCATCATGATGCGCGCGGTGGGGGAGCGGCGGGCCTTGAAGTCCTGGGGGTACTGGCGCGCGCCCTCGCGCTTGCTGAAGAACATGAGTTCGAAGAGGCGCGGGTTCGCGAGGGCGTGCTCCACGTAGACGTCGGCGAGCTGCAGCAGCTTGTGCTCGATGTCGCCGGAGAGGCGCTTGGCCTGGAGCTGCTCCGTCAGTTCCGCGAAGCCCTCGTCCGCCAGGGCGTTCAGCAGGGCCGACCGGTCCGGGTAGTGCCGGTAGATGGCCATGGGGGTGATGCCCACCTTCTCCGCCACCCGCCGCATGCTCACCGCCTCCACGCCTTCCTTGTCCAGGAGCCGGCGGGCGGCGGCGGCGATCTTCAGGGCGGTATTAGGGGCATCCATGTATACAGTGTATACTTATACGCAATAAAAGCAAGAAAGAAAATTACTGATGATCTTTATTTATGGAACAAGGAAAAGAAGATTTGGACCTATGCCCGAACTACTCTTCCTTTAATAAAGCATAAATTCTAGGGTGATAAGCTGAAATGTCACGACGCAAAGCAGAAGCGCAAATAATAAAATCATATTCTGTTTCAGAAGCACGAATATCTATAACAAGTCGTTTTGCAAGTTCATCAGACATTGTGTTTCCGCACAAATATAAAACACGTTGCATAACAAAGAATCGATTGTGATCTTTCGCTAGCACCGCAGCCGCAATTAGGGCTTCAGACTTTTCGGTAAGCTGGCCAAGCTCATAAATTTTCTCTAGGCGGCCGATTACGACATCGCAAAATTCAAATTGAAAGCCAGAGTCGCGAGCCCATTCGCAGTAGATTAAGGCGACGCGACGCCAAGATGTGTAATCGATGCTAAAGAAGTGCTGTATCTGCTCTTCATCTATGGATTGAAGTATGGCGTAACGTTGGTCGCTCTCAGCTTTTTCAATGTAGCGTGCCAAGTCATTCAGTTTCTGAACGTCCCATTCCTTAAATTGCTTAAGCTGAGCTTCCCATTCTGATGTTTCTGAACTTAAAGAAACTGAAGAAGCACTGTCAGCCAGGACCGATAGAAGCGATTCGCGCAGACTCTTTATTGATTTAAATCTTTTTTCCGGATCCTTATGTGTGCATCTTTCAATTACCCAACCAACAGGGCCAGGAGCACTATGCTGAGAAAATGGAACCCGATCTTCTCTTCCAAAGATGTCATGAAGTATGCAGCCGTATGAATAAATATCAGCAAACTTCTTAACGCTATGAAAATCCATTGCCTGTTCAGGCGCCGCGTATTCTTGCGTACCCCATGCTGTTTTTTGAGTTAAGACCGTTGTCTTACCTTCGGGCGGCAGCACCAACCCTAAATCAGAAAGCTTCCAGACGCCCTCGTGTAACAAAACATTCTGTGGTTTTAAATCTCGATGCACATAATCGAGATTATGGAGTTCTTCTAATGCATTGAGCACATCAGCTAGCGCCTTTACAGGTATCTCACCAGATTTTCTGGATTGTTGTATTTCAGTTAATAAATCGCGTTCCGCCAGAGGCATTAAGAACCAAGGCTGTGCGCACTCTAAGTCAAATTTCACAATAGGTATTATAAATTGACTCGCAAATGCCGATTGAGTTCGTACCTCTCGTTTAAAACGCTTCAAAAAGGTTTCATATCTTTCGGTGCCTTTAGCTGCGTTTTGCGGGTCAAACAATTTTAAAGCATGGCTCTTACCGTCTACTGATACTTCTTGGACCACTCCAAAGCCACCACGCGCTATTTCACGAATGAACTTCATGACAGACTACTTTTCGAAAATTAGCATTAAGTAGGCGAGGAACAGGAGCAGGTGCACCGCCCCATGCAGGACGTTGGTACGCGCATTGGCGAAGGTGAGGGTGCTCAGCACCAGCGTCAGCAGCAGCAGGATGGTGTCCACGCTGCTCAGACCCAAGACGATGCTCTGGTGGGTGATGAAGCCGATCACCAGCACCGCCGGCACCGTGAGGCTGATGGTGGCGAGCACCGAGCCTAAGAGGATGTTCACGGAACGCTGCAGCTGATTGGCCAGGGCCGCGCGGCCTGCCCCTAAGGATTCCGGCGAAAGGATCAGCACCGCCACCAGGAAACCGCCCAGGGCTGATGGTGCGCCCAGCACCCGGATGCCGTGGTCTATGGGCAGCGCCAGTTTCTTGGACAGGACCACCAGAGGCAATAGATAGAGGGCCAGCAGCACGAAGTGATAAGGCAGGGACACCGATTCATGGCCGTGGTGTTCCGACTCCGCCTTGGATTCCGCCGGACCCATGAAGTAGTTCTTGTGCCGCAGGTTCTGGATGGCGAGGAACACGGCGTACAGGCCCACGGACATGATCACCAGGAAGATGGCCTGGGGCGTGGAGAACACGGGACCCAGTTCCGCGCTGGCGTAGTTGGGGAGTACCAGGCTCAAGACTGCGAGCGGCAGGATGACCGCCAGGAAGGCGTTCGCCCCCTGCAGGTTGTAGGCCTGCTCATGATGCTTCAAGCCGCCCAAGAGGAGCGAGAGTCCCACCATGCCGTTCAGCACGATCATCATCACCGCGAACATGGCGTCCCGCGCGAGCGTCGAGCCGGCAGGACCCGTGTACATGACCGCCGCGATGACCATCACCTCGATGCCGGTGACGGATAGCGTGAGCACCAGGGTGCCCAGGGGTTCCCCCAGGATCACGGCGATGCCCTCCGCGTGGCGGACCACCGCGAAGGCCGAGGAGAGGATGGCGAGGAAGAGCCAGGCGAACATGAAGCCGAACCAGGCGGGGCTCGAGAGGTCCGCGAGCCAGGCCCCGCCGAACACCAGGAACAGCAGCGCCGAGACGATGCTCACCAGCAAGAACGGTTCGCGCTTCAGGAAGGGGAGTGGGTTCACGGCCTATGCTCCGGCGGGTGTCGCTCCAGGTACTGCGGGTCCTCCAGGAGGTCCTGGGCCTCGGGATGCTTGCGCAGGTAGGCCGCTACGAAGGGGCAGGTGGGGATGAGCTTATCGCCCCGGGCCCGCAGGATGTCCAGGCTGCCGCGGATGAGGGCAGAGGCCATGCCCTTGCCCTCCGCTTCCTTCGGCACGCGGGTGTGCTGGATGTCCACCACGTCCCTGGCACGGACATAGGTGGAATACGCGAGCACGCCGTCCCGTTCCAGCTCGAAACGCTGCAAGTCCGTATTGTCCCGTACCGCGTCCATGCGCCGTTTCTAGTAATCCGCCGACTCGTTCTGTTCCGTATAGGGGAACTTCAGGTGGCCGAAGCGCACCACGAACACCGAGATGGCCAGGATGAAGATGGCGCCGGTGATGAAGAGCGCATGCGCGTCGTGGGCGTCGGTGGTGTCCAGGATGAGGTAGCGGGCCATGGACACCATGGCGATGTAGAGGGGTATGCGCACAGGTAGCTTGCCCACCCGCCAGTAGTTCTCAACCATGGTGATGACCTCCAGCAGGATGAAGATCAGCAGGAGGTCCGCGAGTTGCACCTCCCGCGCCTCCACCATGTGCCAGGCCACCTGAGCGATGGCCACGGCGGTGGCGATGAGGATGAGGACCAGCCCCAAATCCTCGATCAGGGCGATGGCGTGGCGACCGGCAGACCGGACAGTGTTACGGTGCAGCATGGCTTCCCCCGGGGCGATGTGACTTAAGCTTAGTGTATGTCACCTTCCGGGGCGTGACGCGCGTTACTGACAGGCGTACCCGATTGGGAGACACTCTGCATATGCAGCGCAGCCTATTCGCCCTGACCCTGATGTTCTTGCCCCTGTTAGCCCAGGCGGCGACGGACCCTTCCATGGATATCCAGGCAGGGAGCGCGGACCGGAGCTACCTGCTGCACCTGCCGGACCCCCTGCCCAACAAGCCTCTGCCCCTGGTGGTGGTGCTGCACGGCGGCGGCGGCAGCGCCGAGAGCGCGGCGCGCATGACCGGCTTCGACGCCATGGCGGACAAGGCCGGCTTCATCGTGGTGTACCCGGAAGGTACCGACAAGGTGCGCCCGCTCATGAACATGCTGGGCAAGCCCGGCTTCCTCACCTGGAACGCGGGCAACTGCTGCGGCTACGCCCGGGACAACGGCGTGGACGACGTGGCCTTCATCCGCGCCGTGGTGATGGAAGTGATCAAGGACAACGGCGCGGACCCGAAGCAGGTCTACGCCACCGGCATCTCCAACGGCGGCATGATGGCCTACCGCCTGGCCTGCGAGGCCAGCGACATGTTCGCCGCCATCGCGCCGGTCTCGGCCGTGCAGGACCTGAAGGAGTGCAAGCCCGCCCATCCGGTCTCGGTGTTCCACATCCACGGCGCGGATGATGAGAACGTGCCCCTGAAGGGCGGCGTGGGCCGGAAGGCGGTGGACGAGGAAGGCAAGACTGGGCGCCCGCCGGTGCAGGACAGCATCGACTTCTGGGTGAAGCAGGACGGCTGCTCGGTTACGGTGCGCTCGCAGCAGCCTGACGTGGACATGGTGGATTACGGCGCCTGCGAGGAGAAGACCGACGTGCGGCTCTTCGTCATCAAGGATGGGAAGCACGCCTGGCCCGGCGGCGAGCAGATCGCGAGCTTCCTGGACAAGCCGAGTCAGGCGCTAGATGCGACTGACACCATCTGGGATTTCTTCTCGAAGCATCAAAGACCCTGAGGGGCTCCATCCCGCGGGTTGTAGATGAACCCGATGAAGAGGGTGGTGCTGCCGGAGCGGTCCACGATGGGGCTGTCATGGATGGCCGCGCCGAAGCGCGTGTACTGGATGTTGCTGCGGAACTGCCAGTGCTCGCTGATGGACGTGGAGAACCCCAGGCTCACGTAAGGGTTGCTGGCGCTGCCCGGCGCATAGGCCGGCCGTCCCGGCCGCGCTTCCGCGGGGCTCACGCCGTAGTAATACTTGGTCAAGGCCGCGCTCTCCCAGCGCAGGCCCGCGCCGGGCGTCAAAGCCCAATCCCCGAGATGGAATGAATACTGGTAGCCCGCGTTGGCGGCGGTGCCGTCGTTGCGGCCCAGCAGGTCGTGGGAGATGCCCGTGTTGAAGCGGCCCCAGTCGCCGAAGAGGTCCAGGTTCGCGCCGCCGGCGATGGACCAGCGGCGGGTCTGGATGCCCGCGAGTTGCGGCGAATCGTCCGCGCTCAGGCGGTTGATCTGGGGCACCGCCACCAGCGAGAACCGGTAATGCTCGCCGTTGGAGAGCAGGTAACCGGCGCTGAAGCCCGCGAAGAAGAAGCGCCCGCTGTGGTAGAAGACCAGCGGCAGCGGCGTCACCTGGCGCGTATAGCCCACGTAACCCGGATCCGTCACCGCCACGCCGCCGCCGAAGATCCAACCGGAGCCGGCCTCCGTGGCCGCGGCCTTAGCCAGCTGCTCCTGTGGGTCTTCGTCCTCCGCCCAGGCGGCGGTCAGGCAGAGGCAGCAGAGCAGCAGCATCGCGAGTTGGCGCATGACGGAGCCTTCAGTCCCGGGGATTGTCCGCAATATACCGCGCCACCTGTACGTCCGGATAGCGCGCCGCCAGGTCCTTGGCGTTCACCACCTTGTCGAAACGCATACCTATCTTCTGCATGATGCGGATGGACGCGAGGTTGGGCACGTCCGCGATGGCGACGATGCGCGGCAGGCCCATGACACTGAACGCCTGCTGCTTGAGCGCGGCCGCCGCCTCGGTGGCATAGCCCTTGCCCCAGTGCGCACGCCAAATGGACCAGGCGAACTCGAAGTCGCCGGAGAGGTCCTGGGGCTGGATGCCGGCGCCACCCACCACTTCGCCCGTACCCTTCAGCACCACCGCGCCCACGCAGCAGCCATGGCTGGCGAGGAAGGCTTTCTGGCGTTCGAAGTAGGCATCGGTCTTGGCTGCCTCCCAAGGCCGGCCGAAGCTGATGTAACGCAACATCTCCGGGTCCTCGGCGAAGCAGCGCACGAAGACATCCCGGTCTGCCGGCTCCCAGGGACGGACGTAGAGGCGCGGGCCTTCGACGCGGAAGGTCATGCAGGCCTCAGAGGATGATGGGTTCGGGCTCGAGGTTGACGCCGAAGCGCGCCGACACCGCATCGCGGATGCGGGTGGCGAGCGCCCACACCTGAGCGCCGGTGGCGTGGCCGCAGTTGATGAGCACCAGCGAGTGGCGGTCCGAGACCGCCGCATCGCCGTCGCGCACGCCCTTGAAGCCGCAGGTCTCGATGAGCCAGGCGGCGGAGAGCTTGGTGAGCCCTTCCCCGGCGGGCCAGTTCGGCAGGGCCGGGTGGGCGGACACCAGCGCGGCGGCCCGCTCGGCGGGGACGATGGGGTTCTTGAAGAAGCTGCCGGCGTTGCCGGTGATGGCCGGGTCCGGCAGCTTGCGCCGCCGCAGGGTCTCCACTGCGTGGGCCACGTTCACCGAGGTCGGATCCTTCACGCCCATGGCTTCCAGTTCCTGGCGCACGCCCGCGTAGTCCAGGCGCAGCTCGCGCTTGCGCGGCAGCAGGAAGTCGACGGCGGTGACGATGAATCGCTGCGGGTCGCGCTTGAACACCGAGTCCCGGTAGGCGAAGGCGCAGGCGGCGTTGTCCAGTTGCACGAAGGCGTCCTGCTTGCGGTCGAAGGCCTCCACCATGGCGATGAACTCGCGCACCTCGGCGCCGTAGGCGCCGATGTTCTGTATGGGGGCGGCCCCCACGGTGCCGGGGATGAGGGCGAGGTTCTCCAGCCCCGCGAAGCCGTGCTGCAGGGACCAGCGCACGAAGCCGTGCCAGTTCTCGCCCGCCGCCACCCGCACCCGCGCGGTGGTGCCGTCCTCCAGCAGCTGGATGCCCTGGGTCGCCATGTGCAGCACCAGGCCGGGATAGTCCTGGGTGAAGAGCAGGTTGCTGCCCTCGCCCAGCACCAGCAGCGGCATGGTCTTGAGTTCGCGCCGCTGCAGCACTTCCGGCAGGGCCGCCGCCACCCTGAGTTCGGTGTAGCGCAGCGCCTTCGCCGGCACGCGGAAGGTGTTGCGGTGCCCCAGCGGGGCATCGCGGGTGAGGAAGCAGGTCATCCCTGAGGCGCTGTCGCTCATCTCAGTACAGCACCCTGAAGCGCAGGGTGCTCGGGATGCGGCGGATCTCGTCCAGCAGCGAGTCGGAGTAGCTGCCCTCGATGTCCGTGATCACGTAGCCGATGCGCTCGTTGGTCTTCAGGTACTGCCCGGAGATGTTGGCGCCGGCGGCCGCCAACGCCTGGTTGATGCGCGCCAGGATGCCGGGCACGTTCTGGTGCAGGTGGATGAGGCGGTGCGCCCGTTCCTGGGGCGGCAGGCGGATGGCCGGGAAGTTGACGCTGTTCTCGGTGCTGCCGGTGTTGATGTAGTCGATGATGCGGCCGCTGACGAAGCGGCCGATGTCGTGCTGCGCCTCGAGCGTGCTGCCGCCCACGTGGGGTGTGAGCAGCGCCTCCGGCACGTCCCGCAGCGGGTGCTCGAAGCGCTCGCCGTTGCCGTGGGGTTCCTCCGGGAACACATCCACTGCGGCGCCGGCGAGGTGCCCGGACATGAGGTGGCTGCGCAGGGCGGTGAGGTCCACCACGTGGCCGCGGGAGAGGTTCAGGAACACCGCGCCTTCCTTCATGCGCGTGAACTCGCGCGGGCCGATGAGGCTGGTGTTCTCCTTGCGGCCGTCCACGTGCACGGTGATGGCGTCGCAGGTCTCCAGCAGTTCATCCAGCGTGTCGCAGCGGCGCGCGGTGCCGAGGGCGAGCTTCTCCGCCACGTCGTAGAAGCAGACCTGCATCCCCAGGGATTCGGCCAGTACCGAGAGCTGCATGCCGATGTTGCCGTAGCCGATTATCCCCAAGCGCTTGCCGCGCACCTCATGGGAGCCTTCCGCGGACTTGTCCCAGGTGCCGTGCTCCATGAGCCTGAGCTTGGCCGGGATGCCGCGCAGCAGCAGGATGATCTCGGCCAGGGCCAGCTCCACCACCGAGCGGGTGTTGCTGAAAGGCGCGTTGAACACCGCCACGCCGCGCTGCTCGCAGCCGGCGAGGTCGATCTGGTTGGTGCCTATGCAGAAGGCGCCCACCGCCAGCAGCCGCTTGGCAGCCTCCAGCGTGCGCTTGTCGATCTGTGTCTTGGAGCGTAGCCCCAGGATGGAGACGTCCTGCAGCCTTGCCGCCAGCTCCTCCGGCGGAGGGCTGCCCTTCAGGGATTCCACCGCGTAGCCCTCGCGCTCGAAGGCCGCCACTGCTTCGGGGTGGATGTTCTCCAGCAGCAGCACCTTGAGCCGGTTCTTGGGGTAGGAGACCGCGGCGCGCAGGCCGCAGTCGAACAGCACCTCGTCGAAGTTTGGCGCGATCCGCACCTCACGCGAGTTGAGCACCTCCTCGCGCTGCACGTTCTCGGTGAAAGCGTAGAAGCGTTGCGCGGCGCCGGCGGCGAAGACTTCATAGTCGCTCCAGCCGTCGCCCACCATCACCACTTCGCCGTCGAGCTTCAAGCCCCGCACCACCTTCACCTTGCCGCCGTCGGCGGCGAGCGGGTTCTGCCAGTCGACGCCGTCGATGTAGCCGTCGCCGTCGAAGTGCAGGGTGTTGGCGTAGACGTGGTCGGGACGCAGGCCCAGGCTCTTCACCACCGGCATCACCGCCTCGCGGAAGCCGCTCGTCACCACGTAGATGTGGTCGGCGTTGGCGGCGAGGAAGGCGCGGTTGCGCTGGAAGGAAGGCGTGGTCTCCTCGCGCAGCTGCGCCCCGAGTTGGGTGAGCTGCTCGCGGTGCATGTGGAGGAGCTTCAGGCGCTCGCGCAGCGCCTCCTGGAACAGCATGCGTCCGCCCATGGCGGCATCGGTGAGTTCGCGGATGCGCGCGCGCACCTTGGAACCGCCGGGCACCAGGTCCGCCATCACCTCCAGCGTCTCGACCCGCACCAGGGTGCTGTCGAAATCGAGGATGAAGCGCAGTTCACCGGGCATGCTGAGGGGCTTTTCTTATGGGTATGGCCCCATCTTATCCCACAGCGGGGCTCACGGCGGGCCGTCAGCGCTTGCGCGGGCGGATGCGGAACATGGGATCGCCCGCGAGGCCATCGGCCCAGCGGGTGGTCTCCGGCAGGCGGTAGCCGCGGGTGCAGGCCAAGACCCAGTCCACGGCGCAGTCGAGGTCGAGCTTGTGGCCTACGGATACGAACAGCGGATTGACGCGATCCTTGGTGCGCAACACCGTCCCCACGGTCTCGCCCTTGTAGGTGAGCGGCGTACGCGAGCCCGCGGTCTCGGCCGGCATGCGGTGTTCGCCCACAAGCCGCGACTTGCCGGCGCCGATGCTGGGCAGGCCCGTCTCCACCCCGAGATGGCAGGCGATGCCGAAACCGCGGGGGTGGGCGTAGCCCTGGCCGTCCACGATCAGGAGATCAGGCCGGGTCTTGAGGTGCTTCAGCGCCTCCAGGATGGCGGGCACTTCCCGGAAGGAGAGGAACCCGGGGATGTAGGGGAAATCCGTGGGCCGCTCGATGACGGCGTGCTCGTGCAGTTCCAGGCCGGGGAAGCTCAAGACCGCCACGGCCGCGCGGGTCACGCGGCCTTCGTGCGCGCTGGGGAA
This sequence comes from uncultured Gammaproteobacteria bacterium, assembly GCA_964584665.1. GTDB lineage: Bacteria > Pseudomonadota > Gammaproteobacteria > Natronospirales > REEB76 > DASUBN01. The sequence continues at coordinate 30,159 of CAZPAO010000003.1, read as the reverse complement.
ACCGCAGTCCACTCCCGCCACGTAGCGCACGTCCTGGAGTTTCAGCTTCCCCTCTCGCCGCACCAGTCCGCGCAGGGCTTCCTGGCGGGCGCGGGCTTGCGGGATGCTGATGTAGGGGACGATGGGCGGCGCGGAGTGGGCGGGGTGCATGGGGCGAATCTCGCGCAAGGCCGCCGCCGCGTCAATCTTTACAGGAAGGAGCCGCGCCGGCGGACCCGGCGCGGCCCCGGTCAGGACGGGATCAGTTGGACTTGATGAGCTTGCATTCCTTCACGTCCGCCTGGCCCTTGCCGGCGTCTTCGAGATGCAGCGCCGAATTGGCGACCCACATGCCCATCTTAACTTCCTGCCAGACGTAGTAGACCTTGCCGGCCTCCGTGTCGAGATCAAGCTTGGCAGTGCCCTTCTGGGAGTCGATGGTGTGGGCCCGGATCCAGCACGAACCGGAAGTAGGTCTTGGAGGCGGTCTCACCCACAGGCTTGCCATCCACGTCCAAGTCCATCTTGATGGCGGCGCCGAAGGTCTCGTTGCGATAGACGTAGAGCACGGACTTGCCGTCCACGGGGGCGAACTGCTTGGCGCTCGCGTCCTCCGCCGGGGTGGACATGGGCACGCTGGCGCAGCCCGCGAGCAGGCTGATCGCGAGCAGCAACGAAGCGATGGAGATACGGGATTTCATGCAGTGACTCCTTATTGATCTTGTATATCGGCCTCGGGGAAAGCGACGTCTCTCCCAAGGCCCCCTCGATGTCCGCAGCCGCGATGGCCGCGGGGCGCGGAAGATGGTCGGCCCGTGAGCCCGATGAGTCAAGCGCGCGTTTGAGGCGGGAAAAGAGTCCCACAAGACCAGGTCTAGGTGGCGCATATGGCGGAAAAAAAATGGGGCCAGGTCTCCCTGGCCCCGCCTGACCTGCACTGGTGGATGCGTCAGTTCTTGGTAAAGGTCACGTCGCCGGAACCCGCTTCCAGTTCGGCGGAGCCCTTGGCGCCGTTTACGTCGGCACGGATCGAGTGGGAATGGGCCGAGACGTTGGACATGCCCGGCAGGTCCACGTCCACGTCGCCTGAGTCTGAGGTGGCGCTGATATGCAGCGAGGGCACGCGGCTGGTGTGGATCACGATGTCGCCGCTGCCGCTGTCGGCGTTGAGGCGGATCACGTCGCCGAAGTCGCCGTCGAGGTTCACGCTGCCGGAGCCGGTGCTGGTGCTCACCACCTGGCCGGCCTTGATGCCGGTGCCGCGGATGTCGCCGGAGCCGGTGCTGAGCTTCATGGAGCCGGTGGCGCCGGTGAGGATGATGTCACCCGAGCCGGTCTCGAGTTCCGCACCGGTGCCGGTGTAGCCGTCCACGGTCACGTCGCCCGAGCCGGTCTCACCGTTGACGGTGCCGGCCACGTCCTTGAGCTTCACATCGCCCGAGCCGGTCTTGATGGTCACGTCACCGCCCTTCTGGCGGGTGAGGATCAGGTCGCCGGAGCCGCTGTGCATCTCGACCTTGCCGGCCTGGTCTGTGACGGTCACGTCACCCGAGCCCGTGTCGGCGCTGAAGCTGTCGGCGCCCTTGTCGGATTTAATGTCACCGGAGGAACTCTTGAGGCTCAAGGGCGCATCCACGCCGCTGGCCTCGATCATGCCGACCTTGTTGTCCACCGTCACGTGCACGCCCTTCGGCACGTGCACCACGAAGTCCACGTGCAGGTTGAGGCCCGAGCCGAAGCTGCCGTTGGAGATGTGCACGCGTTCGCCGTCGTAGCTCGTGCTGGTGGTGCTCATGCCGAAGTTGAAGCCGTAGCCGTGGTAGTAGTAGTCGGTGGACTCATCCAGCGGGTACTTGGTCATCATCTCCACGCCCTTGCCGCCGTCGGTGCTGGTGGTCTCGAACTTGATCTTGGCGGCGAGCGCCTGGGCGTCGGCATCGCTGCCCGCGGCTGTCACCACCTTGCTGTCCACCGTTAGCACGCCGTCGGTGGCGGCGACCACGCTGACGTGGCCCAGCATGTTGGTGAGGGTGAGGCTGCCGCCGGCCTTGATGGCCGGGTTCTTGTAGCTGTCGTTCTTCTCGAAGCTCTGGGCCGCGGCCACGGGGCCGGCGGCGAGGGCCGTGAGGGCGGCCAGGCAGATGAGGGCGGGGATGCGCGGGGACATAGGAGGCTCCTATCGGATGCGCCCTGCGGTGGGCGTATTGGTGTATTAGCTTACTATAACACATCCCCGGCTGATTTCAAGGCGGGGTCCGGCAGCCAATAGGCTGCCATGACCCTTGGACGGCGTGGAAGGGGCAGAGGTTTAGTTGGAAGTCAGCCGAAACATCAGGGCAGGCGCAGGCTGCCCTGGGGCCCGCCAAAGGTCTCCCAGCTCAGGCTGGCTCCAGCCCGGTCTAGCCCGATTAGGGTGGTCTCGCCTCCCGCCCGGATACGGCCGGCGGCGGTATCCACTTCAGACTCGTCCAGCACCTTGTCGAAGCCCGTGTGGTCGGCGGCGAAGGGCGTGCCGAGCACGCTGAAGCGGCCCGCATCCAGGCCGACATCGGTGAGTTCGCTCCGGAGGATACCGGTCAGCGCCCGGTCCATGACGTCGAGATCGGCTGCAGCCGGCAGCCCGCCGCGGCCGGCGAAAGCCTGGTCCGCATCGGCGCCTCGCAGAGCGAAGACATCGCGCACCAGGAGATCGCTGTAGGGGTCGAGGTTGGCGGTGCCGGGTGCCACGGCCATGCCGTAGAGCACGTGGCCGTCGGCGGCGGTCACCTTGAGCAGGAAGGGCGCGGTCATGCCGTCGGTCGGTATGTGGAAATGACCCGCCGCATCGGTGCCGCCTGCGGCGTATTGGCCGTCTGCGTCACGCAGGCTGACGCTAGCGCCGGTGATGGGCGCACCTTCGGCCGCAGTGCCTTCCACCGCCGTCACCACCGACAGGGTGGCGACGTTGCTGGTGATGATCTGGGGCGTGGTATGGGTCACGCCGCCGCCGAGGGTGGCGGTGGCTGTCACGCTCACGCCGCCGAGCGCCACGCCCCTGAAGGCGCCGTTGCCGAGGCTGAGGGCGATGCGGCTGTCGGACGAGGCCCAGGCGAAGGTGACCCCGGCGATGACGAGACCGTTGGCATCCCGTGCCTGGGCGCTGAACTGCCGGATGGAACCGACGACCACCGAGGCAGTGGGCGGCGTGACCGTGATGGTGAAGCCGCTGACAGGGGCGCTATTCCCGCTCTTGCCGCCGCAGCCGGACTGCAGGGCCAGCGCCGCGAGCATGAAGAGGAGGGCGGCAGTCTTGAGCGGATGGCGCATGGCGTGGCCTTAATGTTGGGGAGAGGGCCGCTTTCCGGCCTGGGCGGTAAGCGCGGCAGGGGCGGCGGGGTGTACAGGACGACAGACTATTTATAGCGCGAAGGCCGGAATGGCTGTGGGCCGGATACAGTAAGAAACATATATATGGTGGTGCGGCTATTCCCTTGGCTGCCTGCTGCGCCACAGAATAGCGGCCGGTCACGAAGCCGCCTATCGGGAGTATCCCCCATGTCCCTGCGCCCGCTACCGATGCTGTTCGCCTTCGCCCTTGCCGCCCCGGCCTTTGCCGGAGACATGCCGCCGGTGCCGCCGCAGGAACATCCAGTGCTGGGCGAGATCGCCCAGGCCATGGATCCGGCGCAACTCCAGGCCACCCTCACCACCCTGGTGGGCTTCGGCACGCGCCACACGCTCTCGGACACGAAATCCGACAAGCGCGGCATCGGCGCCGCGCGCCGCTGGGTGCAGGGCCGTTTCCAGCAACTCTCCAAGGACTGCGGCGGTTGCCTCGAGGTGATCACGCCCTCCCAGGTGTTCTCCGGCGAGCGCATGCCCAAGGAGGGCGCCGAGGTGATGGACGTGGTGGCCATCCAGAAGGGCGCCTCGGACCCCGGCCGTGTGGTGGTGATGACGGCGCACATCGATTCACGCGTGCGTGACGTCATGGATGCGAAGTCCGACGCCCCGGGCGCGGACGACGACGGTTCCGGCGTGGCTGCGGTGCTGGAGACCGCGCGGGTGCTCTCCAAGTACAAGTTCGCCGCCACCATCGTCTATTCGGTGGACAGCGGAGAGGAGCAGGGCCTCTTCGGCGGCAAGGTCATCGCGCAGTATGCGGCGGATCACCACTGGGACGTGGAGGCCGATCTCAATGACGACATCGTCGGCAACAGCCACGGCCAGAACGGCGTGTCCGACGACACCCTGGTGCGCGTGTTCTCGGAAGGGACCCGCGCGCTGGAGACATCCAAGGAAGCCAACGACCGCCGTTACCACGGCGGCGAGATCGATTCACCCTCGCGCAACATCGCGCGCTACGTGCAGCAGCTCGGTGAGACCTACATCCCCAACTGGCGCGTGATGCTGGTCTACCGCACCGACCGCTACGGGCGGGGCGGCGACCACACGGCCTTCAATGCGCTCGGTTTCCCGGCGGTACGGCTGACCGAGTCCCACGAGGACTTCACGCACCAGCACCAGGACGTGCGTACCGAAGGCGGCGTGCACTACGGCGACGTGCTCTCGGGGGTGGATTTCCCCTATCTCGCCAAGGTGGCGGCCACCAACGCCATCGCGCTCGCGGCAATGGCATGGGCTCCGGCCCCGCCCCAGGGCGTGGCCATCGCCTCGGATCCGGCGCCGGGCCTCTCCGGCGGCACCGATACGGTGTTCGACTGGAAGCCGGTGCCTGGCGCCGCCGGCTACCGGTTGTATTGGCGCGCCACCACCGACCCCCGCTGGAGCCAGGGCCGTTACGTCGGTCCGGTGCAGCACTATCTGCTGAAGGACGTGAGCATCGACGACTGGTTCTTCGGCGTGGCGGCGATCTCGGCCGATGGTTTCGAGAGCCCGGTGGTGTTCCCCGGCCCGGCCGGCGCTTTCATCCCGGCCCCCGCCCCCGCGACCGGCGGCTGAGTCATCCGGACAGGCCGGCAAGCGTTCTCTCCCGGATGGCCCCGCCGGTTCCGCCGGGGCTTGTGGGTATAATGACCACGTCTAGGGACCCCGCCCATCACACTGCCGGTCGGGCCTGAGCTTTCAGATCTATAGCGCCCGGTCTTTTTGAGGAACAGCATGCACAGCAGACGACACTTGCCCGGCTATGCCGTCGGGCTGGCAGCCCTCGCCTATTGCGGCCTGGTCTCCGCCCAGGGTTTGTACCCCATCCAGTTCGCATCGGCCGCCAACAGCCCGGCTGCGGTGGTGGCGGCGGATTTCAACGGCGATGGCAACACGGATCTGGCCGAGGTCGGGCTGGATGGGACCGTGGCGGTGCTGCTCAACCGCCCTCATCCCGGACATCTCCGCTTGCCCAAGGCTTACTACCAGGCGGGCGCACTGCCCGTGGCGCTGGTGGCGGGCGATTTCAACCGCGATGGCAAACTGGACATCGCTGTCGCCAACAGCACCTCCGGCACCGTGAGCGTGCTGCTGGGCAACGGCGACGGCACCTTCGTGGCTTTGAGCCCGGCGGGCAAGGGGACGGCGGCTCCCCAGTACACGGTGGGCGGCGCGCCGGAGTCCATCGCGGTGGCTGACCTCGCGGGGGATGGGAAGCTCGACCTCATCACCGCCAACTTCGCCGATGGCACCGTGAGCGTGTTGAGCGGCAAGGGCGACGGCACCTTCCGTGCCGCCACCACCATCCCGGTCGGCGCCGGTCCGACTTTCGTGGCCGTGGCGGACCTCAACGGGGACGGCAAGCCCGACATCCTGGTCAGCAACAGCTCCGACGCCACGCTCGGGGTCCTGCTCGGCAACGGCGACGGTACCTTTAAACCCGAGACCCTGACTGCCTTCGGCGCGGTCCCGGCGACCACCACGCTGCAGATGCTGGTCGTGGGTGATTTCGACCATGACGGCAACGTGGATGTGGTGAGCACCACCACGGACATCAACGGCGAGACGGTGGTCTACCTCCGGGGCAAGGGCGACGGCACCTTCCGCGCGCCGGTATCGATCCTCTCGGGCCTAGTCGTGCGCTATCTCCAGGCCGCCGACGTGGATGGCGACGGCAACCTCGACCTCATCATGGGCAGCTTCACCAATGCGACCCTGCGGGTGCGCTTCGGCGATGGCCACGGCGGTTTCGGCAAGCCCCAGGACTATCCGGCATCGGGCATCAACAGCGGGCTGGGAGTGCAGGCATTCGTCGCCACCGACATCGACGGAGATGGCAAGCCGGACATCGCAGCGGTCAACTCCAGCGCCGGTTTCATACAGGTGCTCTACAATGACGGAAGCGGCGGTTTCCATCTGCCGAATTCCTATGCCACCGGCCACATACCGAGCGATGTCGCCAACGGCGACCTGAACGGGGACGGCCATGCCGACCTGGTGGAGATCGATTCCGCCGACGGCACGCTGGGCGTGCGGCTCGGCGTGGGCAACGGCACCTTCGGCCCCTTGCAGACCTACGGGGTGGGCAGCCACCCGCAACGGGTCCTGCTCGCGGACCTGGATGGCGATGGCAAGCTGGATGCGGTGACCGTCAACAACGGCGATGCGACCGTGAGCGTGCTGCTCGGTAACGGCGACGGCACCTTCCAATCGGCGCGCAGCTTCCCCGCGGGCGCCAATCCAGTCGACCTCGCCATCGCGGACATGGACCAGGACGGCAAGCCCGACCTGGTGGTGGCGAACTCGGTGGTCAACACCGTCAGCATCCTGCGCGGCGACGGCGCCGGCGGCTTCCTGGCGGGCAAGGCCTATCCGGCCGGCAGCCAGATCAATGCCCTGGCCGCGGGCGATGTGGACCGCGACGGCATGCCCGACGTGGTGACGGTGGGGGGCAACGTCGCGGTGCTGTACAACGACGGCGCCGGCGGCCTCAAGACAATAGTCCTTAACGACGATGGCACAAGCGACGAGGTCTATCCCGCCATCGGTGTGCGCGTGGCGCTCGCGGACCTGAGGCACGACAACCGGCTCGACATCGTCATCACTGACTACAGCAACAGCCAGATAGCGGTGTTCCTGGGCCAGCCCAAGGGCCTGTTCAGTCCGGCGCCCGTGGACTTCTCCACCTGCACCAGCCCCACCGACATGGCATTCGCCGACCTGAACGCCGATGGCAACCTCGACCTCACGGTCACCTGCGTGGGCAGCAGCAGCATCGGCGTCATGCTCGGCAACGGCAAGGGCGCCTTCATCGGCAACCCCTATCCGGTGGAGATCGATCCGCGTGGCCTGACCGTGGGTGACTTCGACGAGGACGGCCAGCCGGACCTGGCAGTGGTCAACGGCGGCAGCGACAATCTCAACATCCTCAAGCAGGTGCGCGGAGTGGTGGCGGACGATACGGCGCCCACCGTGAAAGGGGCGCCCTTCTTCGTGCCCAACGGGAATACGCCCGTGCCCGGGATCCTGAACGGCCTCGACAAGGACAACGACGCCCTCAGCTTCGGCGTGGTGTCACCCCCGAGCGGCGGTGTCGTGGCATCGAGTCCCGACGGCGGTTTCGTCTACTTGGCGAACACCGGTTTCGTCGGACACGATAGTTTCGAGTTCCAAGCCAGCGATGGCGTGAAACTCTCCAACATCAGCACCATCCCCGTCACCGTGGCGGCCAATACCACCTCGTCTTCGGGCGGTAACGGCGGATTCCTGGGTGGTTTCGCCCTGCCGCTGCTGCCGTTGCTGCTGGGTCTGTGGTTGCGCCGCCGTCGGGACTGATACGCAAGCCACTTGGGATCATGAGCGGGGCGCTACGGCGCCCCGCTTGTTTTGAGAGCGCCGGCCACCAGCCGGGCGAAGACGGCCTGCTTCAGCGTCGCCGGACTCCCCAGCCCCATGCGCGCGAGATAGGGTGCGGCCGCGGGCGAGGGTGCCCGCAGCAAGGAGAGCCCCAGCTCGAGCTTGCCCATGAGGCTGCCGCTCTGGGCCTGCAGGCGCTTCAAGGCCTTGCCGAGCGCCAGTTCCTCCGGCGTGAAGTCGCTGCCGAAAGGGAAGTCCGGGAACAGCCCTGCGGCGCGGAAGGGCTTGAGGTCCGCCTGCAGCCGCTCCGGGGTGTTGTGGCGGAAGGCTTCGGGGATGGCGTGGTCCTGCGGCAGCTTGCCGGCGCGTTTCGCCTCCGCCATCAGGTGCTCCTGGAAGCGCGAGTCCGCCACGTTCAGCATGGCGGCGATGACCTCCTTGTCGGTCTTGCCGCGCAGGTCGGCGATGCCGTATTCCGTGACCACCACGTCACGCAGGTGACGGGAGATGGTGGAGTGGGCGTACTCCCAGACGATGTTGGATTCGAGCTTGCCATGGCTCCTGTGAGTGCTGCGCAGCATCAGCACCGAGCGGGCTTGCTTCAGGGCATGGGCCATCGCCACGAAGTTGTACTGGCCGCCGACCCCGCTCACCACCCGCCCGTCATCGAGTGAGTCCGAGACGGCGGAGCCGAGCAGCGTCATCTTCATGCAGATGTTCAGGAAACGGGCATGGCGGTGCTGCAGCTTCTCCAGCTCGACGTCACTGAAGAGTTCGTTCACGGCGGACACCGCCTCCATGGCGAACAGGCGCCGTTCCGGTTCCGGCATAGCGTGCAGCGCATCGTAGAACCACTGGCTGCCCAGGAAGAAGGCGCTGTGCACCAGCACGCCGCCCCTGAGGCGCGCACAGAGCGCGCCTGCGTTGATACGTCTCAGCGCCTCCCGGTCACCCAGGTCAGCGGGCACTCGGCTGCCGTCTTCCAGCGCGAGCGCGCCGTCCGCGTAGATGACGTCCGGGCGCAGGATGCCGAAGCGCTGCAGGAAGGCCACGTCCTCCGCCGAAAGCTTCGTGCCGATGACTTCCGCATCGCGCAAGGTCCCGAGGGTGTCCGGCCCCACGCTCTCGGAGAGTCGACCGGAGTTGAGCAGTGCCTGCAGTCCGGCGTGGTCATAGACGCGGCGCTTGAGGATGCCCGCTTCGTAGAGATGCAGCAGGCCATCGCCGAACATCTCACTCCCGGCGTAGAGGCCCTCCTTGTAGGGTTCCAGCCCGCCGAGCCTTTCGATGAGCGGCCCGCATTTCGCGAGCGCGCCGGTCTTCTCCAGCGCATCCCGGTAGTCCGCGTTCCGGCCGTGGCGCAGCTGGCTCGCGTAGACGCAGGCATCCCCCAGGGAGCCGATGCCCACCTGGATGGTGCCGCCGTCCTTGACGAGCGTGCTGGCATAGAGCCCGACCATGTGCGCCGCGGGATCGATGGCCATGTTGGGCACGGCGAAGAGATGGTGGTCCAGCTCGGGGGAATCCACCACGAAGTCGAAGAAGTCCGGCGCCACTTCCGCCGCCCCGAACATGAAAGGGAGCTTGCGGTTCACCATGCCGGCGATGGCCACGGGCCGGCCCGCCTGTTCGGCCTCACGCAGGCCAGGGGCGATGTCGAGCGTCACGTCCGGGTTGGAGGAGAGGCTGTAGCGCGGGCCGGGCAGCATGGCCACGGCCTGCAGCACCACGTTGGCGCCCGCCGCCAGCATGTCGCGCGCCACGTGGGTGTAGTTGCTGCTCACGTAGTTCTGCTGCGCGGCGTCCACCCCCAGCATGCTGCCGGACTTGAAGTAGAACTCTGAGAGTTCCACGTTGGGCGGCAGCGTGCGGGTGCGCAGCGCCCGCATGTATTCCAGTTCCGGGTAGTCGCCGAACACCCGGTCGGTGAAGGGCACGAGGAAGCGCCGTTCCAGGTCGCTCTTGGGCACGGGACGCTCGAGTGAGAGCGCGGTGACCAGCCGGAGATGCAGCTTCGGGTCACGGGCCACGCGGCGGAACAGGGCGTTGATGAGGTGGTTGGGCTTGCCGATGCCGAGCGGCGCGCCCACCACCAGGCGCGGCCCCACCTTGGCGATGATGGCCTCGGCGCACTGATCCGGATCGGTGAAATTCCTGGGTGCCATGAAAACGAACCCCGCCTTGAGGCGGGGTCCATCTTATCAGGCCGGGCCCGGCTTGCTCAGCGCGGGTCCACGTAGGTGTCGAACTGCCGCCAGATGCGGCGGTACTCATCCAGCCAGCTGGCCGGTTCGTGGAAGTCATGGTGCTCCGTGGGATAGAACATCACGTCGAAGTTCGGGTTCCTGAGTTCCTGCAGCTTCTGCACCATGTGCACCGTGTCGATGAAGAACACGTTGTCGTCTTCCATGCCGTGCAGGATCAGCAGGTGGCCCTTGAGGGCGCCCGCATAGTTGATGGGCGAGCTGTCGTAGTAGGCCTGCGGGTCCACGTCGGGGCGGTTGAGGATGGCGGCTGTGTAGCCGTCGTTGTAGTCGGCCCAGTCGCCCACCGGCCTGAGGGCCGCGCCCGCCTGGAACAGGTCCGGTGCGCGGAACATCATCATGTAGGTCATGAAGCCGCCGTAGGAACCGCCGTACACGCCCATGCGCTTCGGGTCCGCATGGTAGTTCTGGGAAAGCCAGTGCACGCCGTCGGTGATGTCCTCCACCTCGGGGTGACCCATGTTGCGGTAGATGGCGGTGCGCCAGTCGCGGCCATAGCCCGCGGAACCGCGGTAGTCCATGTCCAGCACCAGGTAGCCGTGTTGGGTCAGGAAGGTCTGGAACATGAACTCATGGAAGTAGTAGGACCAGCCGCTGTGGGCGTCCTGCAGGTAGCCGGCGCCGTGGACGAACACCACCGCCGGGTAGAGCTTGGAGGCGGAGTAGTCCTTCGGCAGGTAGAGGCGGGCATACACCGGGCGCGCCTGGTGCGTGGAAGGCACCTGCACGATCTGTGGCTGTACCCAGCCGATGCCGCTGAAGGCGCTGGAGATGGTATGGGTGAGCTGCACCGCGCGGCCAGCGGGCTTCGCGTCCACCGACCAGATCTCCGGCGGCCGGTCGGTGCTGGAGTGGTAGACCAGGAGCTTGCTCTCGTCGGGTGAGAGCAGGAAGCTCTCGCCATCGTGCATCGCCGGCTGGGCGCCGTTGATACCGCCGAGGTTCGTCAGCGCTTCGATGGCGCCGCTCTTGGCCTCCACCCGGTAGATCTCCCAGGTGCCGGGCGCGGGCTTGTTGGCGCTCACGTAGAAGTAGGCATCGTCGTGGCTGAGGAAGAGACCGGAGTTGACCTCGAACTCGCCCTTGGTGAGCTGGCGCGCGGCCTTGGCGTTCAGGTCCTTGATGTAGAGGTGCGAATAGCCGTCCGCCTCGGACAGGTACCAGAGGCTGTGGTTGTCGTGCATCCACGCGAAGTCGTTGAAGGTCCAGTTCACCCAGCGCGGATTGCTGAGCCGTTCCTGGGTGACGAGCGCCTTCTTGGCGAAGTCCACCGTGGCGAGCCAGCGATCCTTGAAGTCGTTGGCTATGAACTGCACCGCCAGCCCGTTGCCGTCATCGCTGAAGGCGAAGCCGTTCACGGAGACCTCACGCACGGCGGGCGCCTTGGGCGCATCGCCTGCGATGCCGTGCTTGCTGTTCCAGTCGGACGCGGTCTTGCGGAAGGCCGCCAGCGGGTCGTCCTTGATGCCGGGCAGCTGCGAGAGGTCGAGGTCGAAGGCGCTGTGGCTGGAGAGATCCAGCACTTTCACCTGCTGCGGCGCCGGCGGGTTCAGGCCCACATAGGTGTGCTCCTTGCTCGTCTCCACGTAGCCGCTGTCGGTCACGTAGTTCGGCATGACGCCGGGGTCGCCGGCCTCGAAGCCCTTGGGCTGGGTCACCACCGCGAGCCAACGGCCGTTGGCGGAGAGCGCGGTGGCCACCACGTCGACGCCCTTGCCGAGGTAGAAGGGCGCGCCCACGCGGGTCGCATCCGCTCCCTGCTGGGCCGCCTGCTGCTCCTGCTGCGCCTGCCTGTTGGCGGCACGGGTGCTCAGGGCATCGAAGAGGCGCGACTGTTCCGCCTGCAGGTAGTTGTCCGGCGTGGCCGGCTTGGACGGGTCGTCGGAGAGGCGCAGGTCGGCGGCGAGCGCCGTGAGGCCGCTGAACAGGTCATAGACATAGACGTCGTTGCCCTGGTGCCATTGCACCCGGTTGCCGTCCGCCATGAAGTCCTCGCCATTCTTGGGCGTGTTGTCACGCGTGAGCTGGCGCAGCGCGCCGGAAGCGAGGGTGCGCACGAACACGTTGTTGTCGCGGATGAACACCTGTTGCGTGCGGGCGCGGTTGTAGGCTCCGGCCGGCGCGGGAGCGTCGGCCAGGTCCGCGTCGGCGAGCTTCTTCGGCGCGCCGCCGGCCAGGTCCACCTGGTAGAGGTCCCGCAAGGGACTGCCGTCGCGCTTCTGGCGGAACAGCACGCTCTTGCTGTCATAGCTCCAGTAGCCGTCCTCCGGCGGGTTACCGATCCAGTCACGGGCGGCCATGATCTGCTCTAAGGTCACGCCCTGGGTGGCAGCGGGACCGTCGGTGGCGGCCAGGGCCGGCAGCGCCGCGAGGGCGCCGAGGAGCAGGGCGGAGAGGCGGTACAGCATGGCGTTTCCCTTATCGAAGATGGATGGCTTTCAGGAGAGAGCTTGGTCGAGGTCGGCGATGAGGTCCTGGGGGTGTTCCAACCCCGCCGAGACCCGCAGCAGGTTCTTGGGGGTGAGGCTCTCAGGGCCCTCCACCGAGGCACGGTGCTCGATCAGGCTCTCCACCCCTCCTAGACTGGTGGCGCGGGTGAAAAGTTTCACCCGGCCGGCGACGCGAGCGGCAGCGGCTTCGCCGCCGTGGACGCAGAAGGATAGCACGGCACCGAAACCGCGCATCTGGCTGCGGGCCAGCGCGTGCTGCGGATGCGACTCGAGGCCGGGGTGGAACACGCTCTCCACCTTGGGATGTGCCGCGAGCCAGCGGGCGAGTGCCAGGGCGCGTTCGCATTGCGCGCGCACGCGCACGTCCAGCGTGGCGGTGCCGCGCAGCAGCATCCAGCAGTCGAAGGGTGACGGCACCGCGCCACCGGAACCCTGCAGGAAGCGCAGCCGGTCCAGCCAGGGACCCGTCTCGCGCGCGATGAGCGCGCCGCCCATCACGTCGCTGTGGCCGCCTATGTACTTGGTGGTGCTGTGCATGACGAGATCCATGCCGAGGGCCAGCGGATTCTGCAGCACCGGCGTCGCGAAGGTGCTGTCGCAGACCGCCCGTGCCCCGGCGCCGTGCGCGATCTCCGCCACCGCGGCGATATCGGTGATCTTGAGCAGTGGGTTGGAGGGGCTCTCGATCCAGATGAGGCGCGTCGCCGGGGTGAACGCAGCGCGCACCGCGTCGAGGTCGCTCGCGTCCACGAACGTGACCTTGAGCTGCCAGGGGACCATGATCTCCCGCAGGATGCGCAGGATGCCGTGGTAGGCGTCGCGGGTGCAGACCACGTGGTCGCCGGGTTTCAGGGACTGGAACACCGCCGAGGCGGCGGCGCTGCCGGAGGCGAAGGCCAGCGCGCCGGCCCCGCCCTCGAGGGCGGTGAGGCAGGTCTCCAATTGGCCGCGGTTGGGATTGCTGCCGCGGATGTAGTTGTAGCCGTAGGGATAGCTGCCGTCGGCGCCGCGCTCGAAGGTGGTGGAGAGCTGGATGGGGGGCGAGAGCGCCCCGCTGGCGGGGTCGATGCCGCGGCCGGCGTGGACGCAAGTGGTCTCGAAATGGGTCTTGGGTTCTTTCATCACGGCTCCTGATGGGTCCAGCCTCTAGCTGTAGAGCATCGTCACCACGCGGTTGCGGCCCTGGTTCTTGGCCTCGTACACCGCACGGTCGGCGACCTTGAACAGGTCGTCAAAACTCACTTGCTTGCCCAGCGGGCGCGCGGTGACGCCGATGCTGGTGGTGACGGCGATGCCGTCCGGCCGCAGCTTCTCGACGTACTTGCGGATCTTCTCCGCGTGGCGCCCGGCTTCCTCTACGGTGCACTGGTCGAGGATCAGCACGAACTCCTCGCCGCCGACCCGCGCCGCGAAGTCACCCTCGCGGCAGGCCTGCTTCAGCATCACGCCCACCTTGGCCAGCACCTTATCGCCGACGATGTGGCCGTGGCCGTCGTTGATGTTCTTGAAGTGGTCCAGGTCGATGATGAGCAGGCTCAAGGGCGTGTCGTACTGGTTGGCTTCGGTGAAGTACTTGGGCGCGAACTCGTTCAGGCCGGTGCGGTTGTAGAGGTCCGTGAGCTGGTCCTGCATGGCGAGCTGGTAGAGCTGGCGCGATTGCGCCTGCACCCGGTCGAACAGTTGCTTGCTGAAGATGAGGTTGCGCACGCGCGCGCGCACTTCCTCCTCCACCGGCGGCTTCGCGATGTAGTCGTTGACGCCGAGGCGGAAGAGCTCGATGCGGCGCGAGGTCTCGTCCATGCCGGAAAGCGCCAGCACCGGCACCCGGCGCTTGTCCGAGAGGTAGCTGCGCACACGGTTGACCAGGCCCACGCCGCTCATCACACCCTCGAGCAGGATGTCGCTCACGATCAGGTCGTAGTCGTACTTCTCGAAGGAGGCGAGCGCCTCGTCGGCGCTGCGGAAGTGGTCCACCTGGAGGTTCATGTGGCGCAGGATCTTGATCATGATGTGCGCGGCCACCATGCTGTCCTCGATGTACAGCACGCGGCCGCTGAGTTCCTGCTGCTCCTCCGACAAGTACTGCTTGAGGCGCGCCTCCAGCTGCTCCTTGTCCATCTTCTCCTGGATCTCCGTGACGCCGGCCTCGAAGGCCTCCTGGCGCATGGTCTTGTCCTGGGTGGAGGTGAGCAGGATGAAGGGCGTCTTGTGATGCTTGGTGAGCGCGCGCACCTGACGGCAGAGGGCGATGCCGTCTGCGCCGGGCAGCGAGAGGGAGGCGCAGATGAACTCCACCTCCTGTCCGTGCAGCACATCCATGGCTTCTTCGGCGCTGGAGACGGTGAGGCTCTGGTGCCCCAGGTCCGCGACCATCTTGTTCCAGACGGTGCGCACGACCTTGGAGTGATCGACGATGAGGATGTGCATGTTGTGTTGGGACCCCGACCCTGGGGATTCTACCTAGGGCCGGGGGGCGGGGGTAGCAGAACCCCCGCCCATAGCGGGTCTTCCAGCAGTTTTCGGGCTATTTGGAGGGTCTCGTCGCCTCGCGCTTGGCACTGAAAGGCGTGCCGGGTTTCCAGGCCGGCCAGTCTGGGCTATCCGCCAGGGCGATTCCGGTGGCGTACATGAGTTGCAGCTGCTGCAGCATGCCGGAGAGGTCCCAGCCCGGGTCATAGACGTCGGCGGGCTTGTGGTAGCGCTGGGCGGTGTAACCGCGTTGCTGCTCCAGACCCCAGCCGGCGGGATGCCCCACATAGTCTGTGCCGAGGGCGATGCTCATGGCCGGCACGCCGGCCTTGGCGAACTCGAAGTGGTCGGCGCGGAAGTACATGCCTTTCTCCGGCTGCGAGTCCTCCTCCACCGCGAGACCGAGCTGCTTCGCCTGCGCCACGAAGACGTCGTCCACGCCGGACATGAAGTGCCCGCGCACCGTCACGTCATGGGTGGTGCCGAAGGTATCCAGCACGTCCATGTTGAGGTCCGCCACCGTGTCCTTGAGCGGGAACAGCGGGTGCGCGGCGTAGTAGGCGGCGCCCAGGAGGCCCTGCTCCTCGGAAGTGGTGGCGACGAACAGCACGCTGCGCTGCGGATGGCTCGCCGCCATCACCCGCGCGATCTCCAGTAGCCCCGCGGTGCCGGAGCCGTTGTCGATGGCGCCGTGGAAGATCTCGGTCTTGCCGTCTTCGCCGGTGCGGGTGCCGAGGTGGTCCCAGTGGGCGGAGTAGACCACCACGTCCGCCAGGTTCGTGCTGCCTTTGACGAGGGCCACCACGTTGTGGGAGACGATGTCCTTCACCTTGTCGTGCAGCGTGATGCTGGCATCGACGCGCATGGGGATGGCCTTGAAGCCGGGCCGCGCCGCGTTCGGCAGCACGTCGCTCAGCTGCATACCGGCGGCGTCGAAGATCTTGCGGGCCGTGGTGCGGGAGACCCAGCCCTGCATGGAGAGCTGATGCCCCTTGCCGGGCGGCAGCTCTTCCAGCGGCCCGGTCCAGCTGCCGCGCACCACTTCCCAGGGATAACCGGCCATGTCGTCGTCGTGCACCAGCAGGATGCCGGCGGCGCCCTGACGCGCGGCTTCCTCGTACTTGTAGGTCCAGCGGCCGTAGTAGGTCATGGTCCGGCCGGTGAAGAGGTCGTCATGCGCGTGACCAGGATCGTTCACCAGCACCACCACGGTCTTGCCCTTCACATCCACGCCCGCGTAGTCGTTCCAGTTGTATTCCGGTGCGACGATACCGTAGCCCACGAACACCAATTGGCTCTTCTTCAGGGTCACCGTCGCGTCGGTGCGCGGCGAACTCACCACCATGTCATCGCCGTAGGCGAACTTCAACGGAGCACCGGCGCCGCCTATCACCAGTTCGGTCCTGGGGTCGGCGGTTATCTGCTTCATGGGCACCTCCTGGAGGTAGGACTTGCCGTTGCCGGGCGCGAGGCCGTACTCCTTGAACTTGCCCGTTAGGTAGTCGAGGGTCAGCTTCTCACCCGCGCTGCCGGGGGCGCGACCGCCGAAGGCATCGGAGGACAGGGTCTGGATGCTGGCACGCAGCTTGGCTTCACTGAAGGAAACCGGTTCCGTGGCGGAGGCCAGCAACGGCAGGGCGAAGAGCAAGGCGAGGGCTAGGCGCATGGTGAGTCCCTTTTTCCTGTGGTTTGGATCCGTATCTCTATATGGAGCCCGACGCGCGCGAGGCCTCAGGCGGCCGGCATGTCAGGAAGCGGGCAGGAGGAAGGTGACGCCGTGGAACTCCAGCACCGCGCCCTGGGGCAGGATGTCCACCAGCTTCGGCCCTTCGGCCAGCTGGTCCCCCACGTGATAGCGCTGCAGGTTGATGACCACGAAGCGCTCGGCCGGATCCTTGTTGTAGGCGTGCACGTCGAGATGCAGCACCGGCAGCCCCTGGCGCACGTCCGGCGCGAGTTCGTCGAGGCTCTGCACAGCGGGTTGGTTGCCGTAGGCGCGCGCCACGGGTGCCGCCACCGGCGCCGCGAGGGAGGGGTTGCCCGGTGGCACGAAGCGCGAAGCGGGCGAAGGTGCCGGGACCGGCACGCCGCCGTCGGTGGCCTCTTCCGAGAGCGGACGCACGTCCGGATGGTAGGCGGCGGGCGCGACCACGGGAGCGGGCGCCGGCGCGGGGCGCTCGGCGCGGGGCCAGAAGAAGAACAGGAGCACCCCGTTCACCGCCAGCAGTGCCCCGAACAGGGGTATCCAGGGCACCGGCAGACGGCTCACGCCCACCGGCGTCTCACCCGCACCTAACTGCCCTGTCAGAGTTTGTTGACGGGTGCGCTCGGATTTGCGCAGTGCGTCGAGGATGAGTGACATCAGCCGCCTCCGCTCAGCACGGGCGTGCCGGGCGCATCCAGCACCGAGGACAGGCGCACCAGCGTCTCCTCACCCGCGATGCCGTCGGCCTTCATGTGCTGTTCCGTCTGGAAGCGCCGCACCGCGGCGCTCAAAGCCGCATCGTAGCTGGTGCTGCCGGAGTCATCGGTGTGCTGCAGTGCGGCGAGCTGGCTGCGCAGCCAGGCGACGCCGGTCCCCACCATGCCGGGGGCCAACGGTTCCGGCGCGTGGCTGTCGGGCCGCCACAGTATCAGGAACTCGCCGTACCACATGGGTTCCACTTCGCTCAAAGGGAAGCGCGCACTGGCGCCGCCGGCACGCAGGGTCACGCCGGTGTCGTCGATGCGCGTCATGACGAGCTGGTGGGCGGCGCCGTGGGCGTCCGTCAGGGTGACGATGGCCGGCAGGTCGAAGCCGCGCAGGTTGTTCCAGGTGCCGCGTCTATATAGACAGCGCAGCCCCGCGTCCGTCGCTTCGCGGCAGGCGCTGCCGCTGCCGCCGGGCGCGTAAGCCGGGCCCCACAGGGAGAAGAGCGTGCCGAAGGCAGCGTCCGTGTCGCTGGGGTGGCTAGGATCTGCCAGCCACCCTGCGAGGTTGGGTGCGTCGGGCTTGGGGGTCACTGCGGCCGCTTCCGCAGCCGGCGCCACGCTGCCGCCAGGCATGGCCGGACTCCAGAAGACGCCGCTCACCACGCCGGCCACGATCAGCGTCGCCACCACGCCGGCAGCGAGCGCCGTGCGTTGCCAGGGGACGCGTGAGCGGGGCGATTCGCCCAGCACTTCCCGCGCGGCGCGCCGCACCAGGGCGGCGTCTACCTGACGCAGCTCGTGGGTGTAGGCGCCGAGCAGGGCCCGGTCGCAGATGATGTTGATGAGCCGTGGGATGCCGCCGGTGACGCGCTGCAGTGCGCGTACGGCGGAGGTGGTGAAGATGGGCGACATGGCGCCGGAGACCGTGAGCCTGTGGTTCACGTAGGCACGGGATTCGGATCCCGACAGGGGCGTCAGGTGATAGCGCCCGGTGATGCGTTGTGCCAGCTGCCTTAGTTCCGTCCGCGCCAGGAGTTCCCGGAGTTCCGGTTGTCCGACGAGGATGATCTGCAGCAGCTTCTGCTCGCGGGTCTCCAGGTTGGTGAGCAGGCGCACCTGCTCCAGCACTTCGGCGGTGAGGCCCTGGGCCTCGTCCACGATGAGCACCACGCGCCGGCCCTTCTCATGGGCCTTCAGCAGCTGCGCGTTAAGGGAGTCGATGAGGTCCTGGGGTGTCTGGTTCTGCTTCCAGTCGAGACCGAGTTCCCGGCAGATGCTGCGCAGGAACTCCAGCACCGAGACCCGCGGGTTGATGATGAGCGCCGCGTCCACGTTGTCCGGCAGCTTCTCCAGCAGCGTCCGCACCAGGGTGGTCTTGCCGGTGCCCACCTCGCCCGTGAGTTGGATGAAGCCTCCGCTCTCGGTCACCCCATACAAGAGGTGCGCCAGCGCCTCGGTGTGCCGCGCCGACAAGAACAGGAAGCGCGGGTCCGGCGTTATGGCGAACGGGTTGTCGCTGAGGCCGAAATAGCTGGCGTACATGGGCTACATGATGCCTCAACCGTCCTCGCCCGGCATGCCGCGCTTCAGGCTGCCGTCGCCGAACTTCTCCCGTACCGCGTCGGAGGCGGCCTCCAGCCGCTCGCGCCGCGCACGCCCCTCGTCGAATAGGTCAAATTGGCCGGCTTCCGCGAAGTCCCGGGCGCCCACGCCCAGCAGCCTGAGCGGCCGGTGCAGGTGCTCTTCCAGCCAGCGGGAGAGCAGGGCACGGGCGATGGGGTAGAGAGCGCCATAGCTCGCGTCCGGCGGCGTGAAGCGACGCTGGCGGGTATGACGGGTGAAATCCGCCTCGCGCAGCTTCAGTACCAGGGTGTGGGGCTTCAGGTCGTTCTTGCGCAGGATGCGGCAGAGGTCTTCGGTGAGCGTGCGCAGGATGGGGTCGAGGTCGCCCATGTCCGTGAGGTCCCGTTCGAAGGTGGTTTCCTGGCTCACGGAGCGTTCGCCGCCGCTGCCGTCGACGGCTCGTTCGTCGCGGCCTTCCGAGAGCGCACGGAAATGCAGCGCCTGGTTGCCGAACAGCGCCTTCAGCTTCGCTTCCGGCGCGAGCCTCAAGTCCTGGATGGTCATGATGCCGGCCTTCGCCAGGGAGTCGCCGGAGCGCGGGCCGATGCCCCACATGGCGGTGACCGGAAGGGGGTCGAGCGTGGCCTGCACCTCTTCCGCTTTGACGAGCTGCAGGCCGTCCGGCTTGCACTGCTGGGAGACGATCTTGGCCACGAGCTTGTTGGGTGCGAGCCCCACCGAAGCGGTCAAGCCCGTGGCCGTGCGGATCGTCTGCTTGATGCGCCTCCCCAAGGCCAGCGGGTCTTCGCTGCCGATGGCGCCGGTGAGATCCAGGAAGGCTTCGTCCAGGGACAGGCCCTGGATGGTGGGCGTGAAGTCGCCGAACACCTGGAACACCCGTTCCGACATCTCCTTGTAGCGGGACATGCGCACCTGGATGTAGACGCCCTGGGGGCAGCGTCGCCGCGCCTCGTACATGGGCATGGCCGAGCGCACGCCGAACACGCGGGCCTCGTAGCTCGCGGCGCTCACCACGCCTCGGTTGCCGATGCCGCCGACGATGACGGGCTTGCCCTTCAACTCCGGGTTATCGAGTTGTTCCACGGATGCGTAGAACGCATCCATGTCCACATGGGCGATGAGCCGCGCCGGCAGGGACATGGCGCGGCGTCAGCTCAATGGCTGGCGGGGAACTTGGCGAGGATGTTCTGGACCGCGTCGTTCACGGACTTGTCGCTGTAGTTGTCCTGGTTGAGCAGGCCCGTGGTCCAGCCACGCCAGGCGAGTCGCTTGCTCTTGCCGTCGATGACGTCGAGCATGAGCGTGCCCTCGTCGCGCGATTCCACGTCCGGACCCACGGGGAAGCCCACCGCGCCGAAGCCGTGGGGGAAGGCGTCCACGATGCCGAAGCTGAAGGAGGCGCCGCTGCTCTCGATCTTCTGCTTGGCGGCGGTGTGGTAGGTCACCATGAAGTCGGGGTTCGCATCCGCCGCCACTTCCTGGAAGCCGCGGCTCGCGAGGTCCGCGGCCACGGCCTTGTGCACCCTGGACTCCAGGATCTGGCTGTCCAGGATGGGATCCCGGACCGGGCCCGGGGGCGGGCTCACCCAGGCGAAGCTGTGGTATCCCTGGAGGGCGGCGCTGTCATCCTGTTCCACATACACGCGCGGAGAGCAGGCGGCCAGGAGAAGGGCCAGGGTGCCCAGGGCCAGCAGTGGGAGACGGGTGAAAAAGCCTTTGGAATCAAGCTTCATGACGGTATGCCTCGCGGGGATGGGGTCAGTCTAACATGGCCCTTTTGGCGGACTTCCCGGTGAAACGCTTAGTATACAAACAATATGTTGCGCCATCGGGAAGGGGCATGTAACAACAGGGCTGCAATGGCAGGAAGTTCACGCCTCACATGAAGAACGCACGGCAAGTCTCGGTCGTTTACGCCGCTCTGCTGGCTCTGGCGGGTTTCTCCCTGCTCGTCTACCTATCGGTGCACACCCAGCTCGAAGTGGCGAACGTCTCGGCCGTGGTGGGCTTCACCCTGTTCGGCATCGTGGTGGTGCTGTTCGGCTTCCCGGCGCCCCATGTGGGCCACGTGTCGCTCGACCGGGTGGTGCAGATCTCCAGCATCCTCATCTTCGGCACGCTGCAGGCGGCCTGGATCGCCGGCATCTCATCCGTCATCTGGCCGTTCCTGCCCTGGGGCGCGAACCGCAACCAGAGCATGCGGCTCACGCTGCTGCGCGCCTTCCACAACTCCGGGATGATCATCTTCCTGGTGCTGATCACGGGCGGGGCATACCAGCTGCTGGATGGTCACGTCCCGCTCATGCAGCTGGACCTGCGCGACGGGGTGGTCCTGGCCTGCCTCGCGATCGTGATGCAGTTGTTGAACAACTGCTTCGTGGCCTTGATCGCCTGGCTCGAAGGCTTCGACTGGCGCAAGGCCTTCGGTCTGTTCACCGCCGCGGTGGACATCGCCGCGGTGCCGCTCGCGGTATTCACCGCCATCGTCTACAACCGGCTCGAGACCCCGGTGTTCTGGCTGTTCCTGGCGGTGCTGTTCCTCATCATCTGGATCGTCAAGCACATCGCCGACACCCAGACCACGCTGGCGGTCAAGAAGGATGAGTTGGAGGCGTTGAACCGCGTCGGCCGCGCGGTCTCCGGCGCCTTGGTGCTGGACGACCTCATCGAGATGATCTACCGCGAGAGCAAGAACCTGCTGGAGTCCGATTCCTTCATGCTGGCTCTCTATGACGAGAGCACGCGCGAGCTGGACATCCGTCTGCACCATAACCGCAGCGGCCGGCAGGCGCAGCGCAGCCGCCGCCTGGGCGAGGGCGTGCTGAGCTGGGTGGTATCCAGCAACAAGCCGGTGTTCATCAGCGACTGGGGCTCGGATGAGAGCGAGTTCAAGAGCATGATGATCCACATCGGAGACACACCCCAGACCCAATCCTTCATCGCGGTGCCCATCACCTACCGCGAACGCGTGCTGGGCGTGCTCTCGGTGCAGGGCTACACGCCCTACATGTTCAGCGAATCGCAGTTCGAGCTGGTGCTCACCTTCGCCGGCCAGGTGGCGGTGGCCATCGCCAACGCGCGGCTGTTCGAGGAACTGGAGAAAGGCCGCAACGAGCTGGAACGGCGCGTGGTGGAACGCACCCACGACCTTGCGCTGCAGAAGGACGAGCTGCACGCGCTGACCGAATCCCTGCGCAGCGCCAACCGCGAGAAGGAAGAGCTTCTGGGGAGACTGCAGCAGCAGGCCTCTGAACTCGAGCGCCAGAGCCGCGAGGACGGCCTCACCGGCCTCTATAACCGCCGCTATCTCGATAACCGCCTGGACTTCGAGGTGAAGCGTGCCGAGCGCTACAACCGCCAGATCGCGCTGGCCATGGCGGACGTGGACCGTTTCAAAGGCGTCAATGACCAGCATTCCCACATGGTGGGTGACGACGTGCTGCGCACCATCGCCAACATCCTGCGCACCCAGTGCCGCTCCATCGACATCATCGCCCGCTACGGCGGCGAGGAGTTCCTGCTCTGCTTCCCGGAGACCACCAAGGACAACGCGCTCGCGGTGTGCGAGAAGATCAGGAAGCAGGTGGAGGAATACGACTGGGCCAGGCTGCAGCCGGGCCTGAGCGTCACCTTGAGTGTGGGGGTGGCTGCGGCGCCACCTTCATACGACGTGGACGCGCTGATAGCCGCCGCTGACGAGAAACTCTACGAAGCTAAGCGCGGCGGAAGAAATCGCGTGTGCGTCTGAACAGGCCCGCGGGCGCGAGGCCGTCCACCTCATCGCCTGCCGACAGCGACAGGCTCTCCCTCTCGAACAATGCATCCGCCCGCTTCAGGTCCAGGGCCGGGGCGAACAGGTTGCCCTGACCCGAACGGCAGCCCAGGCTGTCCAGGATATGCAGCTGCTGGCGCGTCTCCACCCCTTCCGCCACCGTGTTCATCCCCAGTTCGCGCGCCAGGTCGATGATGGTGCGCACGATGGCCGCATGCTTGGGGTTCTGCTCCATGTCCATGACGAAGCTGCGGTCGATCTTGAGGGTGTCCAGGGGCAGCGCCGACAGGTAGTTGAGCGACGAGTAGCCGGTGCCGAAGTCGTCGAGGTGCAGGGCGATGCCCAACGCACGCAGGCGGCGCAGGGTGTGCTCGGCAGCCTTGGGGTTCTCCAGGAACACGGTCTCGGTGATCTCGAGGTGCAGGCCGTCCGCGTCGAGGCCGGTGTCGCGCAGGGCGTCTGACACCCGTTGCGGCAGGCCCGTGTACATGAACTGCTTGTGGGCCAGGTTCACCGCCACGGTCAGGTCCCGGGCCTGGGGATGGGCGCCGCGCCAGGTCTTGATCTGGCGGCAAGCCTCCTCCAGCAGCCACCAGCCCATGGGTAGGATGAGGCCGGTCTCCTCCGCCACCAGCAGGAACTCGTCCGGGGCCAGCAAGCCGCGCACCGGATGCTGCCATCGCATCAGCGCCTCGAAGCCCAGCAGCTTGCCGTTCGCCAGGGAGACGATGGGCTGGTAGTGGATGCGGAACTCACGGTTGTCCAGCGCCTGCCGCAGCTCCGTCTCCACCCGCAGGCGGGCGCGGGCCCGCGAATACATGTCCTGGTCGAACACCACGTAGCCGGCCTTGCCGGCGGCCTTGGCGCGGTACATGGCGGTGTCCGCATCGCGCAGCAGCTCGTCGGTGGTGGCGTAGTCGGCGTGGCCCGGCGCGATGCCGATGCTGGCGTTGGTGTAGATCTCGTTATCGCCGATGCGCACCGGGCGCAGGAGTTCGGCGAGGATGCGCTCGGCCACCTCCACAGCGTCCTCCGCGTCCTGGGTCTGGCCCACCAGCACCGTGAACTCGTCGCCGCCGTGGCGGGCGAGGGTGTCCCAGGGGCCGAGGCATTGCTTCAGCCGCTGCGCCACCTGCACCAGCATGTCGTCCCCGGCGGCATGGCCGAGGCTGTCGTTCACCACCTTGAAACCGTCCAGGTCTATGAACAGCACCGCATAGCCCGGCGCGCCCCGCGGCCGGCTGCGCTCCATGGCCTTCGCCAGCCGCTCGATGAAGAAGCTGCGGTTGGGCAGGCCGGTGAGCGGGTCGTGGCTGGCGTTGTGCCGGAGCTGCGCTTCGAAACGCTTCTGCTCGGTGACATCGCGCACCGTGCCGATCATGAAGCGCCGCTCGTCCTGGTCGATGGTGCCGATGCTGTGGGTGACGTGCACGCGGGTCTTGCGGTCCTTGTGCAGCAGCGCCGACTCGTAGTCGTTGGAGACTTCCTCGCCGCGCTGGCGCCGCTGGAAGCGCTCGTCGGCAGCGGTCAGTTCCTCGGGCGGGAAGATGTCGCGGTAGCTCAAGCCCGTGAGTTCAGCCTCGCTGTAGCCGAGCATGTCGGCGAAGGCGTGGTTCACGTAGGTGTAGTAACCGTTCTCGTTTATGAACACGCCCACCTGGCTGTGATCCACCAGCATGCGGTAGCGCTGTTCGGAACGCTGCAGCGCGCTCTCGGCGCGCTTGCGCGCGGTCACGTCCTGCAGCGAACCCTCGTAGTAGGCCACGCTGCCGTCCTCCGCGCGCACCACGCGCGCGCTCAAGGACACCCAGATGCTCTGGCCGTCGCGCCGGCGCAGCTCCACCTCGCGGCCCGTCACCCGGCCGTGGCGCTCCAGGTCGCTGTTCACCAGGCGCCGGTCGTCCGGGTTCTTGTAGAGTTCGCTGATGTTCTTGATGCTGGTGAGCAGGGCCTCGGGGTCGGCGTAACCGAAGATGTCGGCCATGGCCTGGTTGGCCCGCAGGTACTGCCCCGTGGGCGTGCTCTGGTACATGCCGATGACTGCGTTCTCGAAGATGGCGCGGAACTTCTGTTCCGCCGCCAAGAGCGCCTGCTGGGTGCGTCGCTCCTCGGTGATGTCGCGGATGGTGCCGGTGCTGGCGAGTTGACCGTTTAGCATGATGGGGCCGGAGCGCACCGAGGCGAGGATGCGGGTCTCGCCGTCCTTCTTGAGGAGGTGCACCTCGTAGGCGTTCTGCTCCCACTGGCCGGCGCGGCGCTTGCGCCAGATGTCCTCCAGGAACGGCCTGTCCTCGGGCGCGATGAAATGCATGTAGGGCGTGCCGATCATCTCGCCGGTGGTGTAGCCGAGCATGGCCGCATAGGCCTGGTTCACGTAGGTGTAGTTGTCCTCCTGGGTGATGAACACGCCGTCCTGGCTGTGGTCCACCAGGGTGCGGTACTTCTCCTCGGAGACGTGCAGCGCCACCTCGGCGGCGCGGCGCGCGCCCACGTCCACGAAGGTGCCTTCGTAGTAGAGGAGTTCGCCGCTGTCGGTCTTGACCGCGTGGGCGTTCTCCGAGACCCAGATGGCGCTGCCGTCGCGACGGCGCACCTGCACCTCGCATTCCTCGAAGTGGCCTTGGCGCTTCAGCACGCGCAGCAGCTCGGCACGGGCCTGCGGGTCCGCGTACAGCTCGCTCCCGATGTCCTGCATGGCACGGATCAGTTCCTGGGGGGAGGTGTAACCGAGCAGGCGCGCCATGGCCGGGTTCGCGTCCAGGAAGCGCCCTTCGGGGCTGCTCTGGTAGATGGCTTCCACCGCGTGATCGAAGATGCTGCGGTAACGGGTCTCGGCGCGGCGCTGGGCCGCCGCACTGGCCTCGCGGGGAGCCAGGTCCTCCACGATGCTGAGCACGTAGTGCTCGCCGTCGAGCGTCACGATCGCGGCGCTGAGCAGGCCGCGGTACTCGCCGCCGTCGCGGCGCCGGTACACGGCCGGCTGGGAGGAGATGCCGCGGTGCTCACGCAGCTCCTGCAGGAAGCGCTCTCGGCGGGATGCGTCCCAGATGCCGGTCTCGACGGGTTGCTTGCCGATGAGGGCATCGCGGGGGAAGCCCAGGGTCTTCTCGAAACTGTCGTTGACGTCCACATAGCGGTCATCCGCGAGACGCGTGAGCGTCACCAGACTGGAAGAACCGTTGAATGCGCTGGCGAGCTTCACGCCTGGCACCTGCCCTATGGGTCGCGTGTTTGGGTCCGCTTCCGCTGCGGCGCCGGTCCCCAGGCCTTAAGGGCCGGGATGATCCTGCATTAAGTTAATTTAGGCCAAATATCCCAAACTGTGTACCAGTCGTAGAGACGACATATATCCCGCCTCAGGAAACCCGAGAAGAGAGAGGGACTTAGGAAGGGCCACTCGAAATGGACTCAGGAGCACCGCGGGGGCCCCTGGACCGGGTCTCAGATCTCCACGGCGGTCAACACCACGCCCAGGGCGAAGGTGATGCCGATGGCGATGGTGTAGCTGATGAACAGCATGAAGAACTTCAGGCCCGTCATGAACCAGCCCTGCTGGTAGAAGAAGCGCAACGCCAGGAAGGCATAGAGGGCCACGTACCAGCCGGCCACGGTCCCGGCGCTGGCGCCCAGCGGCGCGAGCCAGGCCACGTGCTTGGCGGCGGCGGTCACCAGCATCACCAGCAGCATCACCACGAACACCATCGAGTGGAAGTGCAGGGTGAACACGAAGTGCTCGGTTAGGTAGCGCTTGGAGCCGACGTAGAACAGCTTCAGGAACAGCGCGATGAGCGGCATCAGGATGAACATCATCTTCGGCAGGTTCTGCTTCAGCTGTTTCTTGAACTCATCCCGGTGGTCGTTGACGTTCATCATGGCCTTGACGAAACGGTTGTCCGAGGACTCGGCCTTGCGCTTCTCGTCCTGCGATCCGAACTGGATGAAGTCGTCGTCCCGGCCCTTGCCCGCACCCTTCTCCCCGTCCCTCTCCCTGTCGGCCGCTTCTTCCGCCGCAGCGACGGCTGCAACCGCCGCCAGCGGATGGGAGGTGGGAGGTGGCACCACAACGTGGAGGTGGCCCTGGCCGGCCGCCTCCGGGGTGGCCGCCGCCACTGCGGCGGTAGCGGGGGGCGGCGCCTTGTCCAGGGCCGCGAGCTGCTCGTGCAGGATGGACTTGGCGAAGCGTTTCGCGCCCTCGTCGCCCGGCTGGGCGTCGATCTGGTCCAGCGCCTTCTGGATGTCGGAGCGGGTCTGGTCCTTCTTCTCCTGGGTCATCTGGTGCGTGCCCGGCAGCCTGCCGCGCACGTTGTTGCCTGAGTCGAAATCCGTCAGCTGCGGCCAGAAGATGGCAGCCAGGAAGAAGAAGATGATGCTCGAGAACAGATACATCCTGAACGGCTTGACGTAGCGCTCTTCGTGCCCGAGACAGTACTCGCGGGTGAGGAAGCCGGGCCGGAACAGGAGCGGCACGATGCTGTGGAAGAACTTGGTGTCGAAGCCGAAGTGCAGGCTCGCGAACTCGTGCAGCACGTGCCAGAGCGGCGCCACGTAGGTGTGGTTCTTCTGGCCGCATTCCATGCAGAACTTGCCGCTCAAGGGCGTGCCGCAGTTGCGGCAGCGGGGTCCGATGGGCGCGGGCGTGAGCGTCGGCAGCGCCAAGGCGCCGCCGGCGGGCTCCAGGTCCAGCACCCGGCGGCTGGACTTCAGCTTGTCGCCGAAGCGCTGCACGCCATCGGCGCGCATGCGCGGTGCGTCCTCGGCGAGATAACGGTCCAGTTCGGCGCGGCTGCCGAGCGTGTACTGCACCACGCGCCGCTCGGCACCGGGCTCGGCGCCCTCAGGCTTGAGGATGCGCGCATCGTGGAAGCCCGGCAGCGCCAGCATCTCCCGCACGTGTGCCTTCAGCCAGGCATCGAACTCCGGTGCGGCGCCGGATTCGATGTCGAGCGTCACCTCATAGACGAGAGGATTCATGCCTTATGCTTTCGCCGGCTTGAACGGATGTGTGCCCAGATCCATCGGATCGAAGTCGTCCACCGCCACGATCTTGGCGGTCAGCTCATCCAGGCGCAGCAGGGCGCGGGCTTCCTGGGCGTCGATCACGCCCGCTTCCTCCGCCGCCAGCGCGACCACTGCGCCGCGGGCGGGCTTGAGCTTGCCGCTCTTCTCCGCCTCGCGGATCTTGCGCTCCACCGGCTCCAGGCGCGCGGCGAGGTCGAGCGCCTCCCGGAACATGCCCACCGGCGTGCTGTGGTCACCCGTGTATATATTGCGCAGCAGCCGGTCCCTTGCCGGGCCCGGCAGCGAGACGATCTCCGCCACCTCATGGCCGAGTTCGTCCGAGGGCGCCGAATACATGCGGCCGCGGGGGAAGATGAGCACGCGCAGCACCAGCGCCACGAAGCGGTTGGGGAAGTTGCGCAGGAAGGAATGCATGGATTCCTGCAGCCGGTACAGGGCGTCACGGCAGGCCCACTCCGCCAGCGCCAGGTCTTCCGGCGGGCGGTTCTGGTCCTCGAAGCGCTTCAGCACCGCCGAAGCGATGTACATGTAGCTCAGCATGTCGCCGAGCCGGGCCGAGAGCTTCTCCTTCTTCTTGAGGGCGCCTCCCAGGGTCAGCATGGCCGCGTCGGAGGCCAGCACGAAGGCGGCGCTGAAGCGGCTGATCTGCTGGTAGTGGCGCTCGGTCGGCGTCGACACCGGTACGCGGGTGAAATGCGCCGAGGTGAGCGCCATCCACACCGCGCGCGCCGCGTTGCTGAAGGCGAGACCCATGTGGCGGAACAGCGCGTCGTCGAACTCGGTTAGCGCGCGCGCGTGATCCTTATCGGCGGCGGCGCGCATCTCCTTCAGCACGTAGGGATGGGAGCGGATCGCGCCCTGGCCGTAGATCATCAGGTTGCGGGTGAGGATGTTGGCGCCCTCGACCGTGATGGCGATCGGTATGGACTGGTAGCCGCGGCCGAGGTAGTTGCTGGGTCCGAGCTGGATGCCCTTGCCGCCGTGCACGTCCATGGCGTCATTGCCCACCTGGCGCGCCATCTCGGTGACGTGCAGCTTGGAGATGGCGGCGCACACCGCCGGGGCCTCGCCCTGGTCGATGGCGCCGGCGGTCATGCTGCGCACCGCCTCCATGGCATAGAGCGTGCCGCCCATGCGGCCCAGCACCTCGTCCACGCCGTCGAAGCGGGCGATGGGCAGGTGGAACTGCTTGCGCACGCGGGCGTAGGCGCCGGTGGTGTAGACGCCGAGGCGTGCGGCGCCGGTGGTGTTGGAGGGGAGCGAGATGGCGCGACCGGCTCCCAGGCATTCCATGAGCATGCGCCAGCCCTGGCCGGCCATCTTGGTGCCGCCGATGATGAAGTCCAGCGGGACGAATACATCCTTGCCCTGGGTGGGCCCGTTCTGGAACGGCAGGTTGAGCGGGAAATGCCGGCGGCCGATGGTGATGCCGGGCAGATGCGGCGGGATCAGCGCGCAGGTGATCCCGTACTCGTCCTTGTCGCCCATCAGGTGCTCGGGATCGTAGAGCTTGAAGGCGAGGCCGAGCACCGTGGCGATGGGCGCGAGCGTGATGTAGCGCTTGTCCCAGTTCAGGCGCATGCCGACGATCTCTTTGCCTTCCCACATCCCCTTGCACACGACGCCGCTGTCTTTGATGGCGGCGGCGTCGGAGCCCGCGTTGGGCGCGGTGAGGGCGAAGCAGGGCACGTCGGTGCCGTCGGCGAGGCGCGGCAGGTAGTGGTTCTTCTGCTCCTCGGTGCCGTAGCGCAGCAGCAGTTCGGCGGGGCCGAGCGAGTTCGGCACCGCCACGATGGAAGCGCAGGTGGCGCTGCGGGTGGCGATCTTGGACAGCACTTCCGAGTTCGCCAGGGCCGAGAACTCCCGGCCGCCGTAGCGCTTGGGGATGATCATGGCGAAGAAGCCCTGGCGCTTCAGGTAAGCCCAGGCTTCCGGCGGCAGGTCGCACCACTCGTGGGTGATCTTCCACTCGTCCAGCATGCCGCAGAGTTCCTCAACCTCGGTGTCGAGGAAGGCCTGTTCTTCGGAGCTGATCTTGGGCGCCGGGGTGTTTAGCAGCCGCTGCCAGTTGGGCCGGCCGCTGAAGAGTTCGCCGTCCCACCACACCGTGCCCGCTTCCAGCGCATCGGCCTCGGTCTGGGACATCTCCGGCATGATCTTGCGGAACACATCCAGCAGAGGCTTGGAGATGTAGCTGCGGCGGATGGCCGGCACGTTGAGCGGCACGGCGATGAGGAGGAACAGGGCCCAGAACAGGAACTGCAGCCACAGCGGGCCGGTGCCGGCGACGGTGTAGACCACCAGGAACACGAGGTAGGCGGCCGTCGCGAGCAAGAGCGGCACGCGCTGGTAGGCCAGCACCAGGCTGACGCCGATGAACACCAGGAGCCAGAGGAGCGCGGTCAGCATGGTGATTCCAGTCTTGTTGGGGCGGTCAGCGGGGCAGGCTCAAATAATACTCCTGCGAGCGGCGTCTTAACCTTGCTTG
>CAZPAO010000002.1:0-146382 GCA_964584665.1 uncultured Gammaproteobacteria bacterium | reverse complement strand
GCCAAGACAAAAGTCGCCCGCGCCGTGGGACGGCGCGGAACAAGACAGGGAAGTCAGGGGCTGGCGGACGGTGTGGTTGGGGACTTGCTCGGGTCGCCACCCTCTTTCAGATAGGCCGCCCAATCCGCATCCTGCTTTGCAGCCGCGCTGTCACCCAGTGCGGTATCTATCTGCTGCACCTCTTCGAGTACCCGAGCGGAGCGGCTCGCATCGTACATCCAAAGGCGGATGTCCAAGGCACGCTTCAGGTGGTCCCGCGCGTCCTTCCACTGCTGCTGTGACAGCAACAGATTGCCCCACTCCTCATGGGTGGCGGCGATGCCGGGGCGATAGAAGGCGGCCTGGTAGCGCTTGAGCGCGTCGGCATACAGCGTCGGCGCCTGGGCCGTGTCCGCCAGGGCCTGCAGGCGTTCGAGCCGTGCCTGGTCCAGGTCTCCCTGGGGCGCACCCAGCTTCGCGAGCCATTGCGCGGTATCGGGATACTTGGCGTCGAAGGCCGCCTGGGTGCGGGCGAAGAGCGCCGCCCGGCGCACGTCCGCCGGCGTCGTCGCGTCGTTCAGTAGTCCGTCCAGTGCCGTGGCGGCCGACGCGGGGTCCTGGGATTGCAGGTCCGCATAGGCTTCCAGCAGCGTGAGCCTTGCGGGCAAGCCCGCCACCGGGTGCGCGTCGGTTATGGCACGCGCCTGGCGTATCTGGTCCCGCGCCGAGGTCACGTCGCCCTGCTGTAGGGCGGCGTCGGCGAGGTCCGTGAGCGCGTCAGCCTGCTTCTCCAGGTCATCCACGCTGCGGTATTCCATGAAGGCGCGGCCGAAGAAGTTGCGCGCCTCGGCGTAACGGTTGTCGTTGTAAGCCTGCATGCCGCTCGCCATGAAGCTCTGGGCATTGCTCACGGTGGCCGGCGGCTGCACGGGCTTGCTGCCGCAGGCAGCGAGCGGTGCGGAGAGAGCGAGCAGCATGGCGAGGCGCAGGCGTGTCATGTTCTTTTACTGCGGCGGTTGGACCGGGGTGAGCGTGGTGTCCGGCTTCTTCGCCACCGAGGAGGAGATGGGCCAGGTGTTCTGCACGGCCCGCAGGGTGGCGTCGGTCTCGTCCAGGATCTGGCGGGTGCGGCCCACCATGTCCGGCAGCGCCTGCAGCTGGTAGTTCACGGTGCCCATGGTGGTGTTGAGCTGGGTCACGAGCTTGCGGGTCTGGGCCACGAGGCCGGGGATGTCGGCGGAGGCGAGGTTCGCGTTCTTGATGAGCGGCTGTATCTCCGCGAGCCGCGCCTGGGTCTCCTTCAGGGTCGTCGCCAGGTTCTGCATGGCGGCGGCGGTGGTGGCCGTGCCCTCCGGCGAGGCGAACTGGCCGGTGATGACCTTGAGGTTGCCGGTCAGCACCGCCAGGTTCTTCACCGTGGTGTTCAAGTCCTGCGGGTCGATGGAGTGGGCCAGCTGGTTCACCTGGGCCAGGGTGGACTTCACGTCCGCCAGCACCGGCGAGACCTGCGCCAGCATCTGGTCCACCGACATGGGCTGGTTCATCACCAGTTCGGCGTCAGTGGGGATCTCGGGCTTGTCCGGCGAGCCGGGCTTGATGCTGATGGCGGCGTTGCCGATCACCGAGAGCTTGCTGATCTCGGCCGTCGAGTCGGTCCGGATGAGTCTATGGAACCGCTCCAGGATCTCCATGGTCACCGCGATGCGGTTGTCGTCGGAGAGGCTGAGCTTGGTGACCTTGCCCACGTCCAGGCCGTAGACCATCACCGGGGTGTCCTGGCTCACGCCCTGGGCGTTGGTGATGTAGGCATGCAGGGTGAACTTGGGCGCGAAGAAACGCGCGGTCTGCTTGTTGAAGGCCAGCGTGAAGAACAGGAGCAGCACCGCCGCCAGCACGAACACGCCCACCAGGCGCTCGCGCGCCGTGTAGCCGAGGCGATGGATGTAATGGACCTGTTCTTTCTCTGCCACGTCTCGCCCCTATGCCGCCGTGTCGAGGAAACCGCGCACCTCGGCGCGACCCGAGTCCACGAACGGCTTCCAGCCCGCGAAGCACCCGGCCCAGCCGGGATGCAGGAACACGATCTTGTCCGCATGCCGCCGCACGAAGTCCAGGTTGTGGCTGGCGATGAGCACCGCCATGCCTTTCTCCCGCGCCATCTTGCGGTATACCGCCGCCTCGCGGTCGCGGCAGGCGTTGTCGGTCATGTGGAACGGCTCGTCCAGGAATATCAGTTCCGGAGACAGCATGAGGCAGCGCGCGATGGCTAGCAAGAGCCGCTCGTGCTGGTTGAGGTAGGCGGGCAGGAGGTCCTGCCGGCCGGGATAGTCGAGGAACTTCAGGGTCTCGATGGCCGCGGTCTGCATCTCGGTGGCATTGCCCAGCCGGTGGTACATGGCCGGCAGGGTGACGTTGATGAGGCCGTTCACCACCGACAGGAGCGGCGCGCCCTCGCTGATGAAAGCCGCACGCAGCCGCAGGTTTCGCCGCGCCACGTCGCTGAGTTTGCGGGTGTCGAAGCCGAGGAGTTCCAGCTCGCCGTCCGCCGCCGGGTCCACCGCCGCCAGCGCCCTGAGATAAGCGGTCTTGCCGCCGCCGTTCGGGCCCACCAGGCACACGGTCTCGCCCGCCGCCACCGCGAGCGAGAGGGGATGCGGGAAAGCCCCGCCGTCCTCGCGCAGAGGACGCAGTTCCTTCGCTTCCAACAAGGCGGCCTTGCCGCTCACGAGATCACCGCCAGGATGCCGTCGGTGGCGAACACCAGCACCAGGCTGGTGACGATGGCGCGCTGGGTCTGCTGCGGCAGCTCGGTGGGCGAGGTGCGCACCTTCAGGCCGTGGTAGCAGGCGGTGCCGGCGATGATGATGCCGAACAGGATGTTCTTGAGCACGAACAACGCCACCTGCTCGGGGCCGATGGCTTCGGCCAGCTTCTTCAGCTCATGGGTGCTGCTGCCGGGGGTGAGGAGGTCGTTGATGAACACGCCGCCGAAGAGGGCCACCAGGGCGAAGTAGATGGCCAGGGTGAACTGGGATACCGCCGCACCGATGATGCGTGGCGCGACGAAGAACTCGTTGACGTTGATGCCGAGGAGTTCGAGGCCCTCCACCTCGCCGTTCAGTTTCATGGAGCCGAGATCCACCGCGATGGCGGAACCGGAGCGGCCGATGAGGATGATGGCAGTGAGCAGCGAGGAGAGTTCCAGGCCCACGATGTTGGTGAGCAGCACGTCCACATCGCTCTCGCTGCCGAGCGCCTGGGCCAGCTTCAGCATCTGCGAGGTGATGGAGAGGCCCATGGCGAGGCCGAGGAAGGTGACGAGCGGCAGGGCATCCAGGCCGGTGAAGATGATCTGGCCGTAGAGGGTCTGCAGGGTGGCGCGGTTGAAGACGCGGCCGCGCTTCGCCCAGTCGCGGAAGGCGCGCAATACGAACAGGGTGAGTTCCAGCACGTAGGCGCCCACCGACAGGGTGCGCCGGCCGGTCCAGCCGACGATGCCATCCAAGCGTCCGGCCTGCGTCTCGGCCATGGTCCTTGAGTCCCGCGTTGAAGGATGCCCAGCCTAGAAGATGGCCGCCGGAGCCGCAATACCGGCCGGGTGGTGGCGGCTTACAGCCGCGTGAAGGAGAGGTCGAAGACCCGATGGCCGAGCCGAAGGCCGCGCCGCTCGAACTTGGTCTCGGGGCGTTCCGCGGGCCTCGGCACGTAGTCCCCGCGCGGCGAATCGTTGGTGAAGTCCGGCGCGGCGGAAAGCACTTCCAGCGCGTGGCGGGCGTAGTCCTCCCAGTCCGTGGCGAGCAGGAGCTTGCCGCCGGCTTTCAGTTTGCGTGCGAACAGGGCGGCGGTGTCCGGCTGCACCAGGCGGCGCTTGTGGTGGCGCTTCTTGGGCCAGGGGTCCGGGAAGTAGATGAGCAGTGCATCGAGGCTCGCATCCGGCACCCGTTCCCGTAGCGCCGGCAGTGCGTCATCCGGGACCACGCGTATGTTGGTGAGGGAGAGTTCTTCGATGCTGAGCAACAGCCGGCCGACGCCGGGGCGATGCACCTCGCAGCCGAGGAAATCCTGTTCCGGATGCCGGCGCGCCAGTTCGATGAGGTTGTGCCCGTCGCCGAAACCGATCTCGAGGGTGCGGTGCGTTTCGCGTCCGAACAGGACGCGGAAGTCGACGGGGCCATCGGGCACCGCGAAGAGCGGCAGAAGTTCGTCGAGCGCGCGGACCTGGCCGTGGGTCATGCGCCCCTGGCGGAGCACGAAGCTCCGGACGCGCCGCAAGGTGGGGACGTGCTCGGTCATCGATCTATTAGAAGAACAACCCGTCGAGAGGCGAGGAGGCCGAAGCGAAACGTTTACGGGGGATGCGGCCGGCGAGATAGGCCTCGCGACCCGCCTCGATGGCTTTCTTCATGGCTGAGGCCATCAGGATGGGGTCCTTCGCCAGCGCCACGGCGGTGTTCATGAGCACGCCGTCGCAGCCCAGCTCCATGGCGATGGCGGCATCGGAGGCCGTGCCCACGCCCGCATCCACCAGCACCGGCACCTTGGCCTGTTCCACGATGGTGAGGATGTTGTAGGGATTGCGGATGCCGAGGCCGGAGCCGATGGGCGCGCCGAGCGGCATCACCGCCACGCAGCCGATCTCCTCCAGCCGTTTCGCCACCAGCGGGTCATCGCTGGTGTAGACCATCACCTGGAAGCCTTCCTGCACCAGGGTCTCGGCGGCCTTCAGGGTCTCGCCCACATCCGGATAGAGGGTCTTCTCGTCGCCCAGCACTTCCAGCTTCACCAGTCGGTGGCCGTCCAACAGCTCCCGCGCCAGACGGCAGGTGCGCACCGCATCCTCGGCGGTGTAGCAGCCGGCGGTATTGGGCAGGAAGGTGTACTTCGAGGGCGGCAGCACCTCCAGCAGGTTGGGCTGACCATTCTCCTGACCGAGGTTGGTGCGGCGGATGGCGAAGGTGACGATCTCGGCGCCGCTCGCTTCCACCGCGCGGCGGGTCTCATCCATGTCCTTGTACTTGCCGGTGCCGATGAGCAACCGTGAACGGAAGGTCTTGCCGGCGACGGTGAAACCGTCGGAAGCGGGTGCTTGGGTCTTTTGCGCGGTGCTCATGATGATCCGGTCTATAGATAGAGGCGGTTCAACCGCCCCCGATGGCGTGGACGATCTCGACCTTGTCGCCATCCTTGAGCTGGCGGGCGGCATGTTCGCTGCGCGGCACGATCTCGCCGTTCACTTCCAGGGCCACGCGCTTGCCGCCGAGTTCCAGCCGCTCCAGCAGCTCACGGGCGGTGAGACCGGGGGGCAGGTCGGTGGCGGTGCCGTTGACTTGGAGCTGCATGGGCCAGGGTGGAGGTGGTAAAGGGGCATTTTACCGCATGGGGCGGTCCCCTTTCGGATGGGCCTTTGACACCCCGCCCGCCGCCGCTAGAATGGCCTCTCCGCGCGGGTGTAGTTCAATGGTAGAACTTCAGGTTCCCAACCTGATAACGTGGGTTCGATTCCCATCACCCGCTCCAGATCGTCCAGGGAGTGCCCCGTGAGGGCAGGGAATACGCTATCTCGGTACTAAGACTATACTCACAGCCCCCGGTTTAAGGGGTACCGCCGTGCCAGGGAGGTCGTCGCGCGGTGACGAGAGTTGGCTTATGGCAGTGGCTTGATTCCGGGCACTCCGGTGCCCCGCTGACAACTATGTCCTCTGCGGTACTCAGGGTCGATGCACCCGGCCGCGTCCCATGAACGGTCCGATCCAGGTCTCGGCCGCGCCGCGAGGGCTACGGGCTCTGGAGCATGCCGGTCTCATCCTCGTGACCGCCATCGCCGGCCTGGAATTGTTCGGCTGGTGGCTGCCCGCTCTCGGCGCGCATCTTCCCCACGGCTGGGGCCTGATGAAAGCGAACACCGCCGCGGGATTCCTGCTCGCGACGGCAAGCCTCTGGCTCTCCGCGCCGGATCGGTCTCCGCAGAAAATCTGGTTGAGCCGCGCGTCCGGCGCCCTGCTGCTGCTGCTGGCCTCGATCACGCTCATCGAATACCTGCGCGGCGGGATCGCCGGTTTCGACACATTATTGGTGGCCGGTAGCAGCCGGACATCGCTACAGACTGCCTGCGGGTTTCTGTTACTGGGAGTCCAGTTGCTATGCCTGCGCGCAGACAGGCACGCCTTCGATGTCGTCGCCGACGTCTGTGCCTTCGCCTTGATCGCCCTGGTGCTGTTGCTGCTGTCGGGTTACGTCTATGGTGCCAGGGAACTATTCGGCATGAGCTCGTTGACTCCCACCTCGCCCCAGAGCGTGTTGTGTCTCGTGTTGCTGACACCGCTCGCCGTCATGCGCCGGGCAGCACGAGGCGTCTTCGCGCCCTTGGTGAACGAGGATATCGGCGGCCGGGTAGCGCGGGTGGCGATCCCCGCGGCGATCGCCGTGATCTATGCCACCGGCTTCCTGTACCAGTATCTCACCTTGAACGGCCTGCTGACTCAGGCCTACGCGGTGGCCTTCTCGGTATCGGCGCTGGTTTTCGTGGTGATTTGCCTCACCCTGTTGATGTCGCGTTTGATCGACTCGTTCGAGCAGCGATTGCGCGACGCGATGGAAGTGCATGCCCAGGACAAGGTGCGCGAAAGCGAGCGGCGTTACGCGGAACTGGTGGAACAATCGATCACCGGTTTCGTGATGCGCGATGCCCGCGGCCAGCTGTTGCTGGTCAACGATGCCTATTGCCGCATGACCGGCTACACGCGAGAGGAACTGCTCCATCTCAGCGCAAAGGACATGGTGGTGGATCAG
Organism: uncultured Gammaproteobacteria bacterium; assembly: GCA_964584665.1. Lineage (GTDB taxonomy): Bacteria > Pseudomonadota > Gammaproteobacteria > Natronospirales > REEB76 > DASUBN01. The sequence continues at coordinate 139,614 of CAZPAO010000002.1, read as the reverse complement.
GCCGTGCTGGCTAAGGTGGGTCTGCTGAAGCCAGGCGAATCCACGACCATCGAGACGCTCATGAAGTGCAAGGGCGGGGCTCTGCGCGAGGTGCAATACGTCACCCAGCGGCGTGACGACGGCAACCTCCAGTCGGTGCTGCTGGACGTGAGCGAACGCAAGCAGGCGCAGCGTGCGCGCGCGGAGAGCGAGCGCCGTTATACGGAACTGGTGGAACAGGCACCAGACAGCATCTGGCTGCGCGATAGCTCCGGCACCATGGTCTTCGTCAACGAAGCAGCCTGCAAACTGCTGGGCTATCCGCGCGAAGAACTCCTGGGCAGCCATTCACAGCAGTTGATCCACGCCGCAGACCCGGGCACCACGGCGCAGATTGATGCGCTCAAGCCGCTGCAGACCTTGCGAATGGAGCGGGTCATGCGTCACAAAGATGGCCACCCCATCCCGGTTGAGGCCAGTGCGCACCGGCTGGCAGACGGTTCGGTCCAGATCATCAGTCACGACATCAGCGATCGCAGGCTCATCGAGGAGGCTCGTGCCGAGAGTGAGCGGCGTTACGCGGAACTCGTCGACCAGGCCCTGGAAGGCATCATGGTACGCGAGGCCAGCGGCGACTTAATTTTCGTCAACGACGCATTCTGCCGGATGCTGGGCTATGGTCGAGAGGAATTGCTGGCTTTGCGCATAACTGACCTGGTGCATCCGGAGGATGCCGGGACCATCGCGCATGTGGCCAGCCTGGAACTAGGTGCGCACATCCATATCGAGAAACGCATGCTGCGCAAGGATGGAGGTACGATCTATGTTGAGGTCAGCGCCAAGCGTCTGCGCAGCGGCGATATCCAGACCACGGTGCAGAACGTCACTGAACGCAAGCAATCTGAGACGCGGTTCCGCTCCATGGTGGAGGGGGCGCCCAACGCCATGATCATGGCCGACACACGCGGCATAATCACGCTGGTCAACACCCAGGCAGAACAGCTATTCGGTTACTCACGGGATGAGCTGATAGGCCAGCCGGTGGAGATGCTGGTGCCAGGACAACTCCGCGGGGCACATCCGGCGCATCGAGAGGGCTACAACCGGGATCCGCAGATGCGGTCCATGGGGGCGGGCCGCGATCTGTTCGGCCTGCGCAAGGACGGGCGCGAGGTGCCGGTGGAGATCGGCCTCAATCCCATCGCCACCGCCGAAGGCCGATTCGTGCTCGCTTCCGTCATCGATATCACCGAACGCAAGCTCGCCGAGGAACGGGAGCACACTCACGCGGAAGAACTGCGGCGGATGTCGGGGCGGCTGAGCGAGGCCCAGGAGACCGAGCGGCGCGCCATCGCCCGGGAACTGCATGACGAGGTGGGCCAGTCCCTCACTGCCACCCGCCTCAATCTGCGCGATCTGGAGCAGGAGGCCGCGGGGGGGCCACTGGCGCAGAGGCTGGGCGATGCCTCCAGCATCGTCGCCGAGCTGCTGGGGAAGGTGCGGCAGATGTCCCTGGACTTGCATCCTTCCGTGCTGGATGACCTGGGGCTGGTTCCGGCCTTGCGCTGGTGCGTGCGCACCCGCGCCGCCAACAGCGGGGTGGAGGTCACTTTCGACGTGCCTGAGGACCTGCCGCGCTTCGATGGCATGGCGGAGATCACCCTGTTCCGGGTGTTCCAGGAGAGCCTCTCCAACGTGCTGAAGCATGCCGGCGCCAAGAGTCTGCGCGTCACGCTGCGGCACGCGGACGGACGGCTCGAGCTGGACGTGCAGGACGACGGACACGGCTTCGATGCGAAGGCGGCGCGCCGGGAAGCCCTCTCGGGCAAGAGCCTGGGCCTCATCGGCATGCAGGAGCGGGTGCGCCTCGCCGGCGGCGAGATCACCATCACCTCATCCAAAGGCGGTGGGGCACTGGTCCATGTAGACTTGCCTGCGATGGGTCGACACATGGATATGGAGTAGGATTTCATCTTAAGGAGTGTAAGGACCATGCGTATCCTCATCGCCGATGACCACACCCTGGTGCGTGCGGGACTCACTTCGCTCATCGCGCGCTTGCCTGAGATGGAAGTGGTGGCGGAAGCCGCGGACGGACGCCAGGCCCTGCGCCTGGTGCGCGACCTGCAGCCCGATCTCGTGCTCATGGACATCGCCATGCCGGGCCTGAACGGCCTGGAAGCGGCGGAGCGCATCCACAATATCCATCCTCAGACCAAGATCATCATCCTCTCCATGCACGCGAGCGAGGAATACGTGGCGCAGGCGCTGAAAGCCGGCGCATCGGGTTACCTGCTGAAGGATTCGGCCACCTCGGAACTGGAGATGGCGCTGAAGTCGGTGTCCATGGGGCAGTTCTATCTAAGCCCTGCCATCTCGCGGCAAGTGGTGGACAACTTCCTGCGCGGCGGCCCCTCCGGCCTCGATCTCCTGACGCCGCGGCAGCGTGAGATCCTGCAGCTCATCGCCGAGGGCAAGGGCACGCGCGACATCGCCGAGACCCTGCACCTCTCGGTGAAGACCGTGGAGACCCACCGGGCCCAGCTCATGGAGCGGCTGGACATCCATGACGTGGTGGGGCTGGTGCGGTATGCCATGAAGAAGGGGCTGATCTCTTCAGAAGGGTGAGGCCGGGGGTTTCACAGAGCGTCCAGTGGACGCTCTGCCGGCCGAACGCCCTGCTTGGAGGCAGGGCTGGATAAGAACCTCTAGAAAGGGATGTCGAGTCTAAACAAGCCTTTAGACTCACCTTAAGAGCGCCCCCAAGTCTTGTCCCGTAAGGCATCTCAGGGAATCCCTGAGACCGAATCAGGGAAGCCCCAATGCCCCCCTCTGTCGCGCGCGCGCACAGTGGGTCCGTACCTGGAGCCTACGCGCGGGCAAGTTAAGGGACCCCGCACAAAGGATGTGACCCGCGCGGGCTCCGGGACTAAGGGAGAGGAAATGGAGACCCAGGGCAAGAGACCGATGCGCACGATACTGGTGGATGACTATCCGCCGTTGCTGACTGCGCTGACGACCCTGTTACGCACCTATGACGGTATCGAGATCGTGGGTCGCGCCCATAGCGGCAGCGACGGACTCAAGCTTGCGGAGGAACTGCAGCCCGACCTGGTCCTGGTCGATTTCAGCATGCCGGACATGAACGGGGCCGCCATGACCCGCCGTCTCAAGGCCCGGGAGAAGGCTCCCAAGGTGGTGGTGATGTCCTTCCATGCTGAACCGGAGTATCGTGATTTAGCCCTGGATGCGGGTGCCGATGCGTATCTGGTCAAGAGCGAGCTCTATCAAGAACTCATGCCGCTCTTGAGACGGATCGTCGGCTGACGCTTCCTGGGCAAGACCCGGAAGTACAAGGATGTACTGCATGGATCGCAGATTACCCACCAAAGCCGGACCGTTCGGCTCCTCTTCGTCCCTGGAGGTGGCCTCGGACGCGAACCTGCTCGAAGGCGAGCAGCGCGTGTTCGAGCGCATGGAAGCGGGCGCCGACCTGAAGCCGGTGCTGGATGAGATCACCCGGCTTTGCGAACGCCATTCCCGCCACCACACCCATTACGCGGTCCTCCTCGCCGATGAGAGCGGTGAACACCTCAACGTGGCCGCGGCACCCAACCTGCCCCCCGCTTTCTTCGAGATCGCCGAGAACACCCCGGTGGGGCCCGATTCCAACCCCTGCGGAGTCGCCGCCTGGAGCAAGCAGGCGGTGATGGTGGAGGATTTCGCCCTCGACCCCCGCTGGAGCGCACTGCGTGCCAACGCGGCTGCCATGGGCGTGCGTGCCGGCTGGTCGCTGCCGATCCTGTCCCAGCGCGGCAAGCTGCTCGGTACATTCGCCGCCTACGCCGTCGAGCCGGGGCGCCCGTCGCCGCGTGACGTAGCGTTGATGGCGCGCTTCGCCCACATCGCGCGCATCGCCATCGAGAAGCACCAGGCCGAGCGCACCATCGAGCGCATGACCACCTACGACGGCCTCACCGGCCTGCCCAACCGCACGCTGCTCCTGGACCGGCTCGACGATGCGTTGCTGCGCAGCGAGGGCGAGGCGGTGGTGCTGCTGCTGTTCAACCTGGACAGCATGAAACAGATCAACGACACCCTCGGCTACGAGTTCGGCAACCGCTGCATCCAGGCGGTGGCCGCACGTATGCGCGAGCACGCCGGCCTGCGCAGCATGGTGGCGCGGGTGGGCGGGGACGAGTTCGGCATCGTGCTGGCGGGCGTCGCGGACGAGCGCGTGCTGGCGGTGCTGGTGCAGACCTACCTCGAGAACATCACCCAGCCCATCAGCATCGACGCGCGCGACGTGTTCGTCACCGCGAGCCTGGGCGTGAGCATCGGCCCGCGCGACGGCGCCGATGCCGACACCCTCTTCAAGCACGCCGACGTGGCCCTGCACCGCGCCAAGCAGCGCGGCCGCAACGGCTTCATGTTCTTCGACGCCGGCATGAACGCGCCGGCCGCGCGCCGCTTGGCGCTCCTCGGCGAGCTGCGCCACGCGCTGGAGCGCGACGAGTTCCAGGTGTACTACCAGCCGCAGGTGGATCTCGCTTCCGGCGACATGACCGGCGCCGAGGCCCTGCTGCGCTGGCGCCACCCGGAGGAGGGCGAAGTCCCACCGATAGAGTTCATCCCGCTGCTGGAGGAGACCGGCCTCATCCTGACGGTAGGCGAGTGGGTGCTGGACCGGGTATGCCGCGACCTCGCAGACATGCAGCGCGATGGGGCCACGCCCCCGCGCATCGCCGTGAACCTCTCGGCCCGACAGTTCATGCAGCCGGACCTCGCGGAGCGCATCGAGACCATCCTGAAGCGGCACCACGTGTCGGCGGGGCTGCTGACCCTCGAGATCACCGAGACCCTGCTGATGCGCGATCCCGCCGACGCCGAACGCATGCTGCACCGGCTCAAGGAAGTGAACGTGAAGATCGCGCTGGACGACTTCGGCACCGGCTATTCATCGCTCGCCTACCTGAAGCGCTTCCCGGTGGATGAACTCAAGGTGGACAAGTCCTTCGTCGCCGGGGTCACCCAGTCTCCGGCCGATGCCGCCATCACCGACACCGTGATCCGGCTGGCCCATAACCTGGGGATGCAGGTGCTGGCCGAGGGCGTCGAGCACGAGGCCCAGCGCGCCTTCCTGGAGGTGCACGGCTGTGACCGGATGCAGGGCTACCTGACCGGCCGGCCCATGGACATCGCCGCCTTCCGCCGCCGGCTCGAGGGCGCCGCTGGGCACGCCAACCCCTCTCCGCGCGAACCCGGGGCACCGGCCGCGCGCTAGGCCCTCCGGGGACAAGCTGCTAACATGCCTGTATGGGCCCGTCACGGGCTCATATATGTATCCGCCGCCGCCCTGGCGGCGGGCAGAGGCAGGCAGCCCAAGTCCATGAAGAAAGCACTGAAGATAACCGGCATCGTCCTGGGAATCCTCGTGCTCGTGGTCATCATGCTGGCGGTGGCCCTGCCGTTCCTGATCAACCCCAACAGTTTCAAAGACGACATCGCGCGCATGGTCAAGCAGAAGACCGGCCGCGAACTCGCCATCCAGGGCGACATCAAACTCTCCGTGTTCCCCTGGCTCGGCCTGCAGGTCGGACCCATGGAGCTGTCCAACGCCAAGGGCTTCGGCAGTGTGCCCTTCGCCTCCATCAACGAGACCGACGTGCACGTGCGCTTCTGGCCGCTGCTGCACCGGCAGGTGGAGGTGGGCGAGGTGAAGCTCGACGGCCTCAACCTCGACCTGGAGAAGGACGCGGACGGCCACGACAACTGGCACGACATCAGCGAGCGCATGGCCCACGCACCCGCTAAGGGCAGCGGCGGCGAAGAGGAGGCCGGCGGCAACGTGGACCTCAGCGTCGCCGGCGTCAGCGTCACCGACAGCCAGGTGCGCTGGACCGATGCCCAGAAGCACCAGCAGTACACCATCAGCGACTTCAGCCTGGAGCTGGGCGCCTTCGCCTCGGCCAAGCCGCTCTCGGTGAAGTCGGGCTTCGACTTCACCGGCACCAACCCCGCCGTGCAGGGCCACGTGGACTTCAGCGGCACCGCCACCGCCGACCTGGAACGGCGCCTCTACAGCGCCGACGACGCCAAGCTGGAGATGCAGGCCAAGGGCGACGCCGTGCCGGGTGGCCAGGTGGACGCGATCCTGCGCTGGCAGCATGTGGCGCTGAACGCCGACCAGGGCACGCTGGCCCTGAACGGCATGGACGCGACCGCCTACGGCATGCATCTGCTGCTCGAGGCCCAGGGCCGCGACGTGCTCAAGGACGGCAGCTACACCGGCAGCGTCAAGCTCGCCCAGTTCTCGCCGCGCGACGCCTTGAAGGCCCTCGGCCACGCCACGCTCGTGGACACGCGCGACCCCAAGGCTTTCGGCAGCGCCCTCGGCAGTTTCACCTTCGTCGCCACGCCCGCCTACCTGTCCCTGACCGGCGTGGACTTCACTCTCGATGACACGCATCTCACCGGCAGCGCCGGCATAAAGGACTTCAAGACCCAGGCTCTGGTCTTCGACCTCAACGTCGACAAGCTGGATGCTGACCGTTATCTGCCGCCGCAGCAGTTGGGCACGCCCGACAAGCCGCGCGAGGAAGTGGACATCGACAAGGTGGGCGTGCCCCTGCGGACGCTCAAGGCCTTCGACGTGGACGGACACCTGCACGTGGGCAGCATCACCCTGCTGAATGTCCGGGCCACCGACTTCGAGATGGGTCTCTCGGCGCAGGACGGCCTGCTGCACGTGAAGCCGCTCACGGCCAGCCTCTACGGCGGCAGCCTGGACGCAGACCTGCAGGTGGATGCGCGCCAGGCGAACGAAGAGCATCCGCCGGTGGTGAGCGAGACGCTGGCCTTGAAGAACGTGCAGGTGACGGGCCTGGGACAGGATCTCCTGAAGAGCGACAAGCTCTCGGGCACGGTGGAGCTAAGCAGCGATCTGCACGGACCCGGCCGGCTCATCGGCGAGCTGCGCCACACCGTCAGCGGTCACCTCGGCTTCTCCATCAAGAATGGCGCGCTGGAAGGCGTGAACGTCTGGGACGCCATCGCCCGCGCCTACGCGCGCGTGAAGGGCCAGACCGCGCCGCCCCCCGCCGCGCCGCGCACCGAGTTCGCGGACATCCACGGCAGCTCCACGGTCACCCGCGGCGTGATGTACAACAAGGACTTCAGCGCCTCGTTGCCGTTCCTGAGCCTCACCGGCGCCGGCAAGCTCGACCTCGCTGATCTCACGGTGGACTACGGCCTCAAGGGCCGGGTCACCGGCAGCCCCAAGGTCGGCACCGATCTCTCCGGCCTGAAGGGCACTACCGTACCGCTGCACATCGGCGGCACGCTGGGCAGCCTGAGCGTGCAGCCGGACCTCGGCGGCGCGGCCCAGCAGAAGCTGGACGACGTCAAGAAGAAGGCCCAGGACCAGTTGAAGGACAAGCTCAAAGGCGTGCTGGACGGCAGCAGCAGCGGCGGGGAATAGCCTGCGCCGCGCCCGTGTCTTTCCTGGAGGGGGGAGTCGGGCGACGGAGGCAGGATCGATGCGCGGACGCTCCCTCATCCTCTGCCTCGCGGCAGTGCCCGCCGCCGCCCAGGCGGTCGAATTCCATGCCCTCGAAGTGACCCGTGATGCCAGCCACTACCTGGTGAAAGCCGACGTGTACCTCGCGGCACCGCCGCAGGCGGTGTACGCGGTGCTCACGGACTACGCTCATTTCGCGCGCATCTCGCCCAGCATCGTCGCCAGCCGGGTGGTGCAGTCCCTGGACGAAGGCGGAGCGGTGGTCTACACCGACAGCCGCATCTGCGCGCTGTTCATCTGCCGGCACATCCAGGAGACGCAGAAGTTCATCCGCACCCCGCCGTTCGGCCTCTCGGCCACGGTGCTACCGGAGCAGAGCAACCTGAAGTCAGGCGACAGCAGCTGGCAGGTGGAAGCGGAAGGCGAGGGCACGCGCATGCGCATGGAACTGACGCTGGAACCCGCCTTCTGGGTGCCGCCGCTCATCGGCCCGGCCTTGGTGGTGGGCAGCCTCAAGGCCGAAGGCAGGCGCGCGGCCGCCGGCGTAGAGCGCCTGGCGCGGCAGCGCGCACAGTTGCCGCCGATCACCGCGGGGAGCCATGGCAAGACGTACTGAGAAGAGCTTCGCCGAGCGGCTGATCGCCTGGCATCTGAAGCATGGCAGGCATGACCTGCCCTGGCAGAAGCGCCGCACGCCCTACCGGGTGTGGGTCTCGGAGATCATGCTGCAGCAGACCCAGGTGGCGACCGTCATCCCCTATTACCGGCGTTTCCTAGAGCGCTTCCCCGACATCAAGACGCTCGCGGATGCGCCGCTGGATGAGGTGCTGCATCTCTGGACCGGCCTCGGCTACTACGCCCGCGCCCGCAACCTGCAGAAGGCGGCCCAGGTGGTGCAGGACAGCCACGGCGGGCGTTTTCCGAAGGACATGGATTCTGTGCAGGCCTTGCCCGGCATAGGCCGTTCCACCGCCGGCGCGATCCTCGCCCTGTCCACCGGCCAGCGCCATCCGATCCTGGACGGCAACGTGAAGCGCGTGCTCGCGCGCCACGGCGCCATCAGCGGCTGGCCCGGCGAGAAGCGCGTGGAGGCGAAGCTCTGGGCGCTGGCCGATTCCCTCACGCCGAAGCAGGATGCGGCGGACTATACCCAGGCCATCATGGATCTCGGTGCCACCCTCTGTACCCGCAGCCGGCCGCGTTGCGGCGAGTGCCCGGTGGCGGCGGACTGCAAGGCCCGCATCCTGGGCAAGCAGGCGCGGTTCCCCACCCCCAAGCCGCGCAAGGCGCTGCCGGTGAAGCGCACCCGCATGCTCATGCTGGTGACGGAAGGCGCAGTGCTGCTGGAGCGCCGGCCGCCGGCCGGGATCTGGGGCGGCCTGTGGGGCTTTCCGGAGGTCGCCGCGGATGCGGACGTGCGGGCCTGGTGCCGCGCGCGCTTCGGCAAGGCGCCGCGCTCGGTGCGGGCGCACGCGCCGCTACGCCATACCTTCAGCCATTTCCACCTGGACATCGAGCCCATGGAACTCGAGTTGCCCGCCGCAGCGGCGGTGCGGGAAGATGCGGGCAGCCGCTGGCAACCCCTGGACGAGGTGCCGCGGCTCGGTCTCGCGGCACCGGTGAAACGCCTGCTGGAATCCCTGGCGACGGACTAGGACGGAGAACGGACATGGCTCGGATGGTGCAGTGCGTGCTGCTGAAACAGGAACTCCCCGGTTTGGATCGGCCGGTCTATCCCGGCGCTCTCGGCCAGCGGATATATGAAGAGGTTTCGCAAGCTGCCTGGCAGCAGTGGCTGCGCCATCAGACCATGCTCATCAACGAGTACCGGCTCTCGGTGATCGAGCCGAAGTCGCGCAAGTTCCTCGAAGCAGAGATGGAGAAGTTTCTGTTCGGCGGAGGCGAGGTGGCGAAGCCGGAAGGGTTTAAACCGCCTGAATAATCAGGCTTCGGCCGGCGTCAGATACAGCACGCTGAAATACTGCCGGTCGTCGGTCCAGCGCTGACCGATGGCGAGACCCGCCTGGGCTGCCAGCCGCGTGAAACCCTCCAGCGTGTACTTGTGTGAGCGCTCGCTCAGGATGTGCTCGCCGGCCCGGAACGTGAAGCGCTCGCCCGCCACCTGTACCGTCTGGGCAAGCGCGCTCACCAGATGCATCTCGATGCAGCCTTCTTTCTCGTTGTACACGGCGCGGTGGTGGAAGCACGCGAGATCGAAGTCCGCGTCCAATTCGCGGTTGATGCGCGCGAGGATGTTGAGGTTGAACTCCGCGGTCACGCCCTGAGCATCGTCATAGGCCCGCTCCAGCACCTGCCGGTCCTTCTGCATGTCGATGCCGATGAGCAGCGCGCCATCCAGGCCCGCGAGCCGGCGCATGTGGCGCAGCAGCGCCACGGCTTCCACCGGCGCGAAGTTGCCGAGGGTCGAGCCCGGGAAATACACCGCGCTGCGGGCCGCCGCCTTGCGCGAGGCGGGCACCCGGAAAGCCTGGTTGAAGTCGGCGCAGACCGGCAGCACTTCCAGCGCCGGATAGCACCGGTTGAGTTCGTCCGCCGCCCGCACCAGGTGCTCGCGGGAGATGTCCACCGGCACGTAGGCCACCGGCTGCGCCAGGTGCTCCAGCAGCATGCGCGTCTTCAGGCTGCTGCCACTGCCCGGCTCCACCAGCATCAGCCGCTCGCCCAGCGCCGCCGCCATGGCATCCACGTGGGTCTCCATGATGCCGAGCTCGGTGCGGGTCACGTAGTACTCGGGCAACTCGCAGATGGCGTCGAACAGCTGCGAGCCGCGCTCGTCGTAGAAATACTTGCAGGGCAGGGTCTTCTGCCGTTCGTTGAGGCCCGCCAGCACTTCATCGGCCATCTCGTCCACGCGCGGGTGGTAGTCGTGCAGGGTGACGGAGAGCGCCTGGGAGATCTGCATGGTCACGCGTCCTGGGCCAGGCGCAGGCCGGCGAACTGCCAGCGCTGCTGCGGGTAGAAGAAGTTGCGGTAGCTCGCGCGCACATGGCCCGCGGGCGTGACGCAGGCCCCGCCCTTCAGTACCATCTGGTTGGCCATGAACTTGCCGTTGTATTCGCCGAGGGAGCCCGTGAGCGGCTTGTAGCCCGGATAGGCGGAGTAGGGGCTCGCGGTCCACTCCCACACGTCGCCGAACATCTGCAGGTCCTCGCCGCCGCCGGGCGACGGCTGGAACAGGCCGCTGTCGAGGAAGTTTCCGCTCAGGGCTTGTGTGGCCGCGAGGCTCTCCCATTCGGCCTCCGTGGGCAGGCGCGCGCCGGCCCAGCGGGCATAGGCATCCGCCTCGTACCAGCTCACATGGCAGACCGGGGCGTCCCAGACGATCTCGTGCATGCCGCCCAGGGTGAATTCCGATCCCAGGTCCTCGCTCCAATAGAGCGGCCGCTGCCAGCCTTCCCGCTGCACGGTGGCCCAGCCGTCCGACATCCACACTCCCGCGTCCCGATAGCCGCCGGCACGGATGAACTCCCGGTATTCGCCGTTGCTCACGGGTCGCGCCGCGATCTGATGGGCCGGCACCAGCGCCGCATGCCGCGGCGTCTCGTTGTCGAAGGCGAAGCCGGATCCCGCATGTCCGATGGAGACTTGGCCTGCCGGCCTCGGCACATATCTCAGCGCCGCGCTGCGCGCGGCCGCGGGCCTGGGCAGCGGGCGCCATGCGGGCTTGAGCGGGTTCAGGGAGAAGAGATTCTTCAAGTCCATGAGCAACAACTCCTGGTGCTGCTGTTCATGGTTGAGGCCGAGGGTGAGCAGCGCCGCGAGCGTCGCATCCGCGCCCTGGTCGCCCAGCAGCTTCTGCATATGTCCGTCCACGTGCGCGCGGTAGGCGAGCACCTCCGCCACCGTGGGGCGTGAGAGCAGGCCGCGCAGCGGCCGCGGGTGCATCCCGCCGACGCTCTGGTAATAGGAATTGAAGAGATAGGTGTAGTCCGCATGGAAAGGCCGGTAGCCCGGCAGGCGCGGCGTCAGCAGGAAGGTCTCGAAGAACCAACTGGTGTGTGCCAGGTGCCACTTGGTGGGGCTGGCATCCGGCATGCTCTGCAGGGCCATGTCCTCGGGCCCAAGGCTGCGGCACAGGTCCTCCGTGAGCGCACGCACTGCGGCGTAGCGTCCCTCGGGCGCCGCATCCCCGAGGGGCGCGGCCGTGTGGCGGATCTGGCTGTTCATCCTTGGCTCCAAGCAGGGTAGTGGCCGCATCCCGGCAAGTCAAAAATCCGCCGAACCCCTTGACCCGGCTGGGTTTCGCCGGTCTAATAGCCGCCCTTCGTTGTCTCTAATACGTGTTTTACAGCCCGCTAGAGGCGGCGAAGCGTCGAAGACTCGACTTAGTCAAAATATGGCCAGGTAGCTCAGCTGGTAGAGCAACGGACTGAAAATCCGTGTGTCGGTGGTTCGACTCCACCTCTGGCCACCACTCAATATCCTTAAATTTGCTCCTTTTTGATTTCCATGCTGTCAAAAAATTGGCGGTGGAGTCGAACCACCCCAATTGGCGACTCCAGCTCTGGGCTCGGCCGACAGGCCGAGCGTCGGCGCCGGGAGCGGCGGCAGGAAGGCACCAGGGACGGCGTGGGCTGCCTAAGTATCAGATAGCTCTCAGCAGCAGTTTTAAGAAGTCCGTGGAGTCGAACCACTTTTATGAGCGCACGGCGAGCATTCCGCAGCGCTACGCATCCTGCTCCGCTCGCGGCCCAGGGCATACGTCCTGTATGCCCGCTCGAAGCTTCGCTTCGAGCCCTGCATTGTTCGCCTCTCCTGGGCAGCCATCCTGGCCGCCCGTTCGTCCAGGCCAGAGCTGTGCTTTGATCTGGACTCACCCAGCTCTGGGCTCGGCCGACAGGCCGAGCGCCGGCGCCGGGGTTCGCCGCATGCGGCGAACGGGCTTACATGGATGTAGGCCCCTGGACCGCTAGCGGCACAGGATGTGCCGCGTAGCGGGCCGGCAGGAAGGCACCAGGGATGGCGTGACCTAGCTAAGCTTAAAATCTAATCTCTGGGCGCTATTAGGCGCTATCAAATATCTGCAGGTGTTCACACAGCAGGCAGAGTGCTTTCAGAGTGCGCTGAGCCGTTCTAAACCGGGTCTATCGACGATTTCGATGCAACCCCTACGCAAGCGGACGACCCCACTGTCAGCGAAACTATTCAATGTTCTGGTAATCATCTCCCGGACCGTCCCCAATTCATCGGCAAGCGCCTGGTGAGAAATCTCTATGACGAGCCCTTTACTCATTAATAGACGCGCCAATCGCTGATCTAGTTTCCGAAAAGCGACCTCGTCGACGAGCTGCATCAGGTCCAGCACCCGCTTGGAGAAAAGAGAGAAAATGAATTCTCTGAAGTCCCTGATCGTCAAGAGACAATCGAAATCCTCGGCCGGCATCATGACCAGTTCACAATCTGCTTCGACCAAGCCCACAGCGTTATAGGGCTTATGCCCTAGCAGACATGCCGACGAAACCACACAAGCGTCTCCAGGGGTGACGTTGTAGAGCGATATCTCCCTGCCCGCGGGGGATCGTTTTATCACCCGTACGTTGCCGGTAAGGATGAAAGGGAAGGTTTTGCAGCTCTGGAGTTCTTCGAATACGACGGCGCCGGTTTTCAGGCTCATCACTTCAGAATGCTTCAATGCGTCCTCGATCTCCATCTTCGGGAGCGATTTAAGCACCGGATAGAGCTCCAGAAGCTCTTTATCTTTACTGAGAGTGTTCATTGTCTTCACCGGAGTATCTAAATTATCGACGGATCAGCTCTTGCTGAGGTTGCACTGCCCAATATCGGGGGTCGGTGACATAAGTTACATACATCCTCTCTTAGGCCGACCACACTTTCAACCAATATCCAACCGGGCAGTCAGTGCTGGTCAAATCACATGACACCGCTTTTAGAAATCGTATCTTGGTCCGTGGTCCTGGGGCTAGCGCAATTGCTGATCGCGACGCTCTTCATGGTGCGCCAGCGAGGGCTGCGATGGGCATTGGGTCCGCGGGACGCACCGATGGCTCCATTGGCCGGCATCGCAGGTCGCCTGGAGCGTTGCGTACGCAACTTCCTTGAGACATTCGTGCTGTTTTTGGCTGCAACATGGCTTGCGCATTCCTCGGGGCACACCGGAGGTATCGTGCTCTTGGGAGCCGAGCTGTATCTCTGGGGCAGGGTTCTGTACGTGCCGCTTTATGCATCAGGCGTACCCGTGGTGCGTACCGTGGCCTGGGCGGTGGCTACCGCCGGTATCGTGCTGATACTGACCGGGGGAAGCCTGGTCGGCTAGCCGGTGGCGAAGTGAGCACGTCCGCATAAAGGGGTGGCTCCACCGTATCAGGCCCAGCTCACCGAGGGGAACCATGCACTGCCTCCGAATCCTTACGTTGCCGTGGCGAGTGACGCTCGGTCGGCTGATACTCGCATTGTGCGTAGCCACGGGCTTGGGAGCGATGCCTGCCCACGCAGCTGGCCCGCAATGGGTGGCGCTTAAGGTGGCCAGACCCCCGATGCTGGATGGCACCCTGGATGACCCTTTGTGGGCCGCTGCGCGATCGGTGGATCAGTTCTTCGAGGTCTTCCCCCATCCGCTGGTGCCTTCCGCCTATCCCACGCGGGTAAAGCTGTTGTATGACGATCAGTATCTCTACGTGGGTTTCGAAGCCGACGACCCCGACCCGACACTCATACGGGACCATTATGTGCGTCGCGACCAATTCCACGACCCCATCAGCGAAGATTATGTGCACATCTACTTGGATGCATTGGATACCGGGCGCAGCGCACAGACGTTCGCTGTCAACGTGCAGGGGACCCAGCAGGACGGCATTTTCAATGAAGACATCCAGGCAACCGACTATGCGCCGGATTTCGATTGGCAATCCTACACCGCCCGTAATACGCATGGCTGGACGGCAGTCATGCGCATCCCCCTCACCAGTCTTCGTTACCGGCCAGGTGAGCGGCAGACCTGGAAGCTCATCGCTGCCCGCGGCATCATCCGCGACAACTACTATGGTGAAGCCAGCATCAAGATCCCACCGGACAACAACTGCCTGATGTGCCATGCGGGCGATGTGGTCCTCGACGCCTTCCCGGCGGCAGCCGCGGGCAGTTCGCTGGTGTTGACTCCCGAGGTCACCCTCACCCATGACGGCAGCAGCGGCGATCTTGGTTCCAGCAGCGATGACCATAGCAACATAGGCGGTTATCTCAGTTGGCAGCCGCATGCCGGCACGGTGGTGGACGGCGCTTTCAACCCGGATTTCTCGCAGGTGGAATCCGACGACTTCCAGCCTACCGCCAACAACCAATTCGCGTTGTTCTTCCCCGAGAAACGGCCGTTCTTCCTCGAGAGCAGCAACCTCCTGAGCACACCGATCCAAGCCATCTATACGCGCACTGTCAGCGCGCCGCGCTGGGGCCTGCGCCTCACCCAGCAGCAAGACGATGGCAACTACACACTGCTGGCAACCCAAGACAAGGGCGGAGGCAGTATCGTCGAGCCAGGGCTGCTGGGTTCCGCGTTAGTGCCGCAGTTCGGGCAATCGCAGGCCGCGCTCGGCCGCTTCGAACTCTTCGACAGCGACTGGCAGAGCGGCGGCCTGTTCACTTATCGGCGCAATGGGGATGGCAGCCATAACCTGACACTGGGTCCAGACTTGGTCTGGACTCCCGACGACGACGATAGGGTCAAGCTGCAATACCTTTACAGCGCCACCCAGGATCCGGACCGGCCCGACCTGTATTCCGGCTGGCAAGGCCAATCCTTCGACGATCATGCGCTCTATGCCGACTGGACTCATGCAGCCCAGCGCTGGGCCTGGGAGACCATCTATCAGCGGTTCGGCCAGGGTTTCCGCAGCTGGGACGGGTTCATAACCCAAGTGGGTGTGCGCGAGCTGAGCGGCAACCTCGGCTACATCTTCTACCCTGATAAAGGCAGCTGGGTGAGCAACGTCGAGCCGCAGCTGGTCGTGGCACGCAGCATCGATGACCGGGGCGATACGGTGCTGCGCTCCATCGCGCCGACACTGAGCCTGAGCGCAACCCACAACACATCGATAAGCCTGGCCTGGCATCCCGCCGATGAGCAACTCACTCAGGCTGGCTTGCAGCGACTGGACTTCGTGACCTTCGATTTGTCCATCAACCCCGGGGCGCGCTTCGTGTCACTCAAGACCGACCTTACGCTCGGACAAGCGATCGACTTCATCACCGGCGAGAAGGGGCGAGGTCCGCTGGCGGTGGTTACGCTACAGGCCTTCCCTGCCGACCGCTTGGAACTCGATCTCGTGAGCAGTTATCAGCAGCTGGATATGGTGTCGCACACCACGGCCTCGGCGAGACTCTTCGACGAGCACGGGGAACAGCTGCGCGTGCTGTGGTTCTTCAGCGCCCTGGCCTACGTCGAACTCAGCACCGAAGATGACCTCATCCGCCGTGACCAGGCGAACTACGCGCAACCGGTGGCAGTGCGAACAGAAAGCACCTCCGCCACGTTGCAGTTCGCTTACGAGTTAACGCCCCAGAGCCATTTTTATGCAGGCTGGCGCATCAATGGTGCCCATGTGCAGGCACTGCCGCCCTTCGACGGCGACCAGCGCCAATTTTTCCTCAAGGTGGCCTATGCATTTCACCCATGAGCAGGCTGTGTCTTAGCGTCGGCGGCAATCGCTGCCGCGCTCAGGCTTTCGCCGCCAGCGTGAAGAAGAACGTGGCGCCTTCGCCCACGGCGGCTTCCGCCCAGATGCGGCCGCCGTGGCGGTCGACGATGCGCTGCACCGTGGCGAGGCCGATGCCTGTGCCCTTGAAGTCACGTGCGCTGTGCAGGCGCTGGAAGGGCGTGAACAGTTTGCCGGCATGTTCCATGGAGAAGCCGGCGCCGTCGTCGCGCACGAAGAACACCTGCTCACCGTCACTCTCAATGGTGCCTACATTGATATGCGCCTCGGGTCGTTTGGAGGTGAACTTCCAGGCGTTGCCGAGGAGGTTCTCCAGCACGATGGCGATGAGGCTCCTGTCCCCCTCCGCCAGCAGGCCCTTGGCGACCGTCACGGTGGGAGAGCGCCCCGGGTCGCGCCGGTAGAGGTTCTCCACGATCTCCTGCGACAGCGCTGTCAGGTCCACCGTCTCGCGCTTGAGGGAGGTGCGGGTGACGCGCGAGAGTTCCAGCAGGTCTTCGATGAGTTCGGACATGCGCTCCGCGCTGGCGGAGATGTAGTCCAGGTAGCGGCGTCCGGGGCCCTCCAGCGCCTCGCCGTAGTCGGCGCCGAGGATCTGGGTGAAACCTGTGATGCTGCGGAGCGGTGCGCGCAGGTCGTGGGACACGGCGGAGCTGAAGGCCTCCAGCTCGCGGTTGATCTGCTGCAGCTCCCGCGCCCACTGGCGCCGCATGCGTGCATGCTCCAGATGGGTCCGTACCCGCACCAGCAGTTCGCGGGCCGAGAAAGGCTTCACCAGATAGTCGTCGGCACCCGCGTCCAGCCCTTCGCTGGAGGCCTCCTCGCCGGCGCGGGCCGAGAGCAGGATCACCGGCAGGTCGCGGGTGCGCGGGTCGGCCCGCAGCCCGGCCAGCAGGCCGAAGCCGTCGAGCTTCGGCATCATCACGTCACTCAAGACCAGGTCCGGCGGGTCCGCGAGCGCGCTACGCAGCGCGGCATCGCCGTCCGGTACCGCTTCCACCTGGTAGTGGGGATCCAGCAGATCGCGCACATAGCTGCGCAGGTCCGCATTGTCGTCCGCCAGCAGCACACGTCCGCCGGCTGCCGCCGCGGTCACCGGCTGCCCGGCCGGTTCCGTGCCCAACCAGTGCCGCATCTCATCGGCATAGAGTCCGGCGTTGCCGCTCATGGTTGCGGCATCCGCCTCCCGCACGGCCTCAGCCGGCAGGTGTGCGGCGCCGACGGGGATGGAGACCGTGAAGGTGGTGCCGGCCTGCGGCACGCTGGTGACCCCGATGCTTCCCCCGTGGAGCTTCACCAGTTCGTGCACCAGCGAGAGGCCGATGCCGCTGCCCTCATGGCTGCGCCCTTCCGCGCCCTGCACGCGATAGAAGCGCTCGAACACGTGGGGCAACTCCTCCTGCGGGATGCCGATGCCCGTGTCCTGCACCTGCAACCGGAAGTGGCCGTCGGTCTCCCACAGGCGCACCGCGACCCCGCCCTCCAGGGTGAACTTGAAGGCGTTGGAGAGCAGGTTGAGGACGATCTTCTCCCACATCTCCTGGTCCACGTAGGCGGCCTCGGCCAGCGTGCCGGAATCGAAGCTGAGCTTGAGCCCGGCCTTGTCGGCGGCCGACTGGAAGATGCTCACCAGCTCGCGGGTGCGCTGGGCGAGGTCGGTGTTCACGTAAGTGGCGCGCATGCGCCCGGCTTCCAGGCGCGAGAAGTCCAGCAGCGCGTTCACGAGCTTCAGCAGCCGCAACGCGTTGTGATGCACCAACTCCAGCTGCCGGCGCTGGATGCCGGCCAGCGCCTGCGGCGGTCCCGCGAGCATGTCCTCCAGGGGCCCCAGCATGAGCGTGAGCGGGGTGCGGAACTCGTGGCTGATGTTGCTGAAGAACACGGTCTTGGCGGCATCGAGCCGGCCGAGCTTGGCATTGGCCTCCCGCAGCTCCAGGTTCACGGTGGCGAGTTCCTGGCTGCGCTTGATGACCTCGCTCTCCATCGCGCGCGTGCGGCCGCGCAGCTCCTCGCCGGCTTCGCTGGCGCGCACCAGTTCGGTCACATCCTCCACGCGGTGAAGGATGTAGGCGACCTCGCCCGAGTCCGAGAGCACCGGGATGTTCTTGGGACTCCAGTACTTGGACAGGAAGCGGCCGTCCTCGCCGCGGATGTCGTACTTCTGCACCGCCATGGTGTCGGGTGCGCGGGTGGCGAGCACCCGCTCCAGGGAGGTGCGCAGGTTGTTGGTGCCGGTGGCGTCGGGATCGTCGGGGTTGTCGGGGAACACCTCGAACAGGCCGCGCCCGTACTGCCCCGTGTCCGTGTGGGTGGTGGAAAGGCGCGAGCGGGTGGCGCTGACGATGGTGAAGCGGGGCGCGTCGGGCAGGAGCACCAGCAGGATGTCCGGCGACTGCTCGAACAGCTGTTTGAAATCCAGGGTCGCGGCGGCCCGCTGCGAGAGCACGTCTCTGACCATCCGCGCGAGCACCTCCAGGTCCGACTTGAGCAGGCAGCCGGTGGCACCTGCGGCCTGCAGGGCGCGCACATCCCGGTCCTTGAACGAAGCGGAGACGAACAGGAAAGGGACTTCCGGGTAACGCTGCCGGGCCAGGTGCAGGGCCTCCATGCCTTCGAAATCCAGGCCGCGGCTGTCCGAGAGGACGAGATGCGGCGGCGTCTCATCGAGCGCCGTGAGGTAGTCCTGGCGCGAGGCGGTCAGGCGGATGTCGCAGGGCAGACCCAGGCCCCCGATGGCGCGTTGGATGAGTTCCGCATGCGCGGGATCATCCTCGACGTGGAGGATGCGCAGGGTCCCCTTGGCTTCCCTCGCTTGGATGGCGTCGCTCATGTATCCGTCCTTAGAGTCCGGGCCGCCTTCCCGGGGCGCCGGCCGCGATGTGTCCCTACCCCAGCCCAAACGGTAAACAAATCCCATGGGCCAGTCCATCCAGGCGGGTAGGGTGCGGCAGGCCAGGCAGGGCAAGGGTTTCTGTCCCGCCCGCGACATGCCCGCCGTCTACAACCTGATTGGAGCAGCTTGCCGGGGGTCATTCCAAATCTGCGTCTCAGTTCCAGGAACCGCCGGGCGTTTTGGGGAATCCTTGGCCCATGACGACAGCAAGGAGCCTCGGATTATGAAAGACCATGTAGTGAACACCTCGATCCACATAGATGCCCCGCCCAGCAAGGTATGGGATGCGCTGACGGAGCCGGAACAGATAAAGCAATACATGTTCGGCGCCGACGTGCATACGGACTGGAAGCCGGGCAGCCCCATCTCCTTCACCGGGACTTACCAGGGCAAGTCCTATGAAGACAAGGGCAGGGTGCTCGAGTGCGTGCCCGAGCGGAAGCTGGTGCATACCTATTGGAGCAGCATGGCAGGGGAGCCGGACCGGCCCGAGAACTACAAGACCGTCAGCTACGGCCTGCGCGAGGAACGCGACGGGACCTTGCTGACCCTGACCCAGGACCACAACGCCACCGAAGAAGCGCGCGAGCACTCCGAGGAGAACTGGCGCCAGGTGCTGCAGGGGGTCAAGAGGACTGCGGAATAGGCGCCCAGGCTGGCGCGGTGACAAACGTCACGGGACCAGTCCGCGCCGGCCTGCTAGTCTTGTGTGGTGGGCGGCGCGGCCCCATCTGGGATATGCAGCGGATTTCGGAGCGGAACATGGCCACCGGTTGGGCGAAGGACGGCGCAGTGCAGGACCAGATCGACGCCAGCATCGACGATGCGGTGAAGGCGGCGCGCCGCCACCTGCCCAAGGGGCCGAGCCTCCAGCACTGCGAAGAGTGCGGCAACGAGATCCCCGAGGCGCGCCGCCAGGCGCTGCCGGGCGTGCGCCTGTGCATCGCCTGCCAGGAAGAGGCGGACAAGCAGGTGAAGAGCCACAGTCTCTACAACCGTCGCGGCAGCAAGGACAGTCAGCTCCGCTGAGCTTCGGGTTTTCTTGATCTAAGGGGTCCCCATGAAGATGTCGTTCCTGTCGCTGGCGCTGGCCGGCATGCTCAGCCCTGCGGTCGCGGCTCCGGTGCCGCCCTTGGATGCCCATTGGGATCCGGGTGCTGAGGATTGCAAGGCTGCATCCCATCCGCCGCTGGAACTCTACCGCTACGACGCGCGCACTTACATATTGCGCGAAGGGCTCTGCGCCACCTGGGAGGCGCCGTTCATCTATCTGTTGATAGGTGGCAGCCAGGCGCTGCTCATCGACACCGGCGATGTTGCGGACCCGAAGCTCATGCCGCTCGCGGACACGGTGCTCGCGCTCCTGCCCGTGACCGCGCAGGGAAGGTTGCCGCTCCTGGTGGTGCACAGCCACAGCCATCTCGACCATCGCGCCGGCGATCCGCAGTTTGACCATATCCCGGGCGTGCAAGTCGTCGAATCGCATCTCGATCCGGTGCGTGCCTATTTCGGTTTCAAGGATTGGCCGCGTGGTTCCGCGGTGATCGATCTCGGCGGCCGCATCGTCGACGTGCTGCCGGCGCCGGGGCACAATCCCGCCCATCTCATCTTCTACGACCGGGTAACAGGATTGCTGTTTTCAGGGGATTTCCTGATGGCGGCACGACTCTTGGTTGACGATATTGACGCATACCGCGCGAGTGCGCGGCGGGTGGCGGACTTCGTACGGGACAAGCCGGTGAGCTACGTGCTCGGCGGCCATATCGAGGAAGACCGCGCTGGCAGGCTCTATGACTGGCAGGCCAGCTACCACCCGGACGAGCACGCGCTGCAACTCGGCAAGGAAGAGGTGCTGGCGCTCCCGGCGGCGCTGGAGGGCTTCAACGGCTTCCAGGGCAGCCGGGGCGGCTTCACCATCATCGACTCCATCCACGAGCTGGAGGCGATGGCGGGGGCAGCGGTGCTGGTACTGACGGGTCTCGGTTATGGCCTCTACCGGCTGTGGCGCCGCCGCAGGCGGGTTGTGTGACCAATTAATGACCGGGTAAAATATGTCATCTGGAGACGCCGGATTGCGTTTCCCTTGATATGCAGGAGATGGGTTTGAACGCGAAAGCACGCATGGCGCTGGCGGCCACGGGATTGGCCGCGCTACTCAGCGCCTCGACCACAGCCTGGGCCGGCGACGGCCTCACCAAGCAACAGAACTGGGCGGTGCTCTATGCCGCCGTGGTGGGGAGCAGCTATTACGCCGATCCGCTGCCTGAGCAATACGACTTCCCCCGCACCCTGACTGCGGTACTGACCCAGGAATCCAGCCTGTGCCACCACAAGAAGGGCATGGACAAGGAATCCTACGGCTGCGGACAGGTGCGCCAGCAGACGGCGGCGCTGATGTATGGCAAGCCGGTGGCGGCCCACCAGCTGCAGCACAACGACGGCCTCAACATCCGCATCGCGGCGCGCTACCTCGCCTACTGCATGCAACAGATGCCGGATTGGGACCGCAGCGTGATCTGCTACAACCGCGGCCCCTACCATGCCCGCACCATGTCGGATAAGGACGTGGCGAAGGATGGCTATCTGGGTTCCATCAAGCGGCGGATGCGCGAAGCGCAGAATCTCCTGGCGAACCTCGACTAAGCTCAAAGCTACTGCGCTTGGCAGGGCGTTGTTGCGCTTCGGCTCGCAATCGGTCACGTACACCAAGAGTACGCTCCCTCTGCTCGTCTCGCGCGCCTAGCCCTGCCTTCGCTCGCTACGCTTTGAGCGCATTCTTTTTGACGAGGTCTATGACTCGCACATCTGGTTGAGGGTGAACGCAGTCACGTAGAGCGGCTGCGGCACGCCGTTGATGGTGAAGAGGAAGGGACGGAAGCCGCTCTTGTCCTTGTACATGATGAACTGCAGCACCGCCACCGCCGGCCGGTCCTGGTAGGTCAGTATCCCGCTCACGTTCACGAAATCGGTGCCGTCCTTGGTGGCGCCGGCGTCCCAGCGCGGTGACTCGAAGTAGCCCCGCACTTCCTGGTCCAGGTCCTTCCGCCGGCAATTGTCGAGATGGCCGGTCTTCACGATGTCGATGTCATCCGCGTCCGGCAGCCAGTGCGGGTCGGCGGTGAGCAGCGTCGGCTCCGCGTCCGCCGCCTGCGCCGCGCTCGGCGGCGGCTTGGCATAGCCGGTGAGGGTGATCGTCCCGCCCGCCACGGCTGCGGCCACGAACAGCACGTCCACCACCAGCGCAGCCTTCATCCAGTCGTCCAGCCTCCAGCGCTTGCGCTCGCGCAGGTACAGGGGATAGCCGGCGGGCCACAGGAAAGCCACCAACGCGGCCCAGCGCAGGATCGGCTTCAGGGGCGGTTCCTGTTCCCAGGCGGCCGGGGCCTGCACGATCTCCAGCATCACCATGATGGCGGTGGACACGGTGGTGAGCGCCACCAGCCAGATGAAGCCGGTGAGCGAGTAGCTGGCGAAGGCGGTGATGAGGATGCCGATGGCGCCGATCACCGGCGTCGCCAGCAGGAACACGCCATAGTCCGTCCCCGGGATGCCGGAGGAGAGCAGGCGGCGGTTCGGCTTGGGCGTGACGGGTGTATCGCTCATGGGTATAGGTTAACGCCTGGCGCTCGAAAAAGCAGAAGCCGAAGGGTCTCCCCTCCGGCTTCTTTGGGTCCTACGCGACAGGCGGCTTACGGCAACTTGTCGAGGCTGGCGAGGTCAGGCCAATCCAGGTGGGAGAAGGGATCCTCGGGATTGGTGCTGATCGCCATGCTGCCGCACATGCGCTGCGAGAGCACGTCCCGGCTGGCGATACCCGGGGTCTTGCCGCCGCCCAGATCGAAGGTGAGGATCTGGCCGGGAGCGTTCCACTCCTTGGGCAGGTCCTTGGCCTTGGGGGAGACCTGCACGGTGATCTCGACCCACTTCGACCAGCCCCACTTCTCAGTGCGGTAGTTGAAGGCGTTGCCGGCGTTGTTGGCCACCGAGGCGCTCCAGGTCTTCTTCAGCAGGTCGTAGCCGTATTGGTTGAGCCCGGTGCAGGCGGTCACGAGCTGCTTGGTGGCATCCTTGACCATGGCTTGCACGTCGGGACTCTCGCTGGCGTCCACGGCCACCACCTTGTCGGGGGTCTTGCCGCAGGCTGCGAGGGCGAGGATCAGGGACAGGTACGCGAGTCGCTTCATCATTTTCCACCCCGGGGCGCGATTTCTGTGTCGGCAAGTATAGCCCGGAACCCCCGCGGGCTGCACCGGTTCAGCTGGCGTTCCGGCCCTTCAAGCGGCGTTTCACGTAGATGCCGAGCAGGACGAGCAACACCATGAGCAGCATCACCACGAACACGGTGCCTGCTTTCTCGCTGAGGTCGTCGTAACTGCGGATCTGCCGGCCGAGACGCCAGCTGCCCAAGCCCCAGACCGCACACCACAATGCCGAGCCCGCCAGGTTCGCGAGGAAGAAACGGCGGAAGCTCATATCGACGATGCCGGCGACGATGCCCTGCAGCTGGCGCAGCACCTCGAAGAAGCGCGCGATGGCCACGAACCAGATGCCATAGCGGTCGAAGGAGGATTCCAGGCGCTTCAGTTCCGGTTCGCCGATGCGCACGTAGCGCCCGAAGCGCAGGATGAGCTGCCGCCCGCCGCGCCGGCCTATCCAGTAGCCGATGCAACCGCCGAGCGCGGTGCCGGTGAAGGCGGTGATGAGCACCGCCGCGATGTTGAGCTTGCCGTGGGCGGCGAGGATGGCGGCGGTGATGAGCAGCGCCTGGCCCGGGCCGGGTATGCCGAAGCTCTCCAGCAGCACCACGATGAACAGGGTCGGGTAGCCGTAGTCGATGAGGTACTGTTGCAGGGATGACATGCGCGGCCGCGAAGGGATCGTGGCCCGATGTTAGCAGAAGGGCCGCGCGCACGCCGCGCGGCGGCCCCTCAGTTCAGGGAGCGGTTGGTGATGATCGATGCGGCCTGGGCGCCGAGGGTGAGCAGCTTCTCGCAGGCCTCCTCGTCGAGGGGTTCGCTGAGCAGGTAGCCCTGGATGAAGGCGCAGCTCTCCGCCTGCAGCCAGGCGAGCTGGGCCTCGTTCTCCACGCCCTCGGCCACCACGTGCAGCCCCAAGGTGTTGGCGAGGCGGATGGTGGCACGGGCCACCGCCGCATCCTGCGGATCGTGAGCCACGTCGCGCACGAAGCTCTGATCCAGCTTCAGCACCTGGATGGGGAACCGCTTCAGGTATCGCAGCGAGGAGTTGCCGGTGCCGAAGTCGTCCAGCGCCAGGCGGATGCCGAGCCCGCGCAGCTTGCGCAGTTCGGCCATGTTCCCTTCCTCGTTGCCGAGGGTCACGCTCTCGGTGATCTCCAGCAGCAGCGCCGAGGGCGGCAGCCCGGTCTCGCCGAGGATGCGGCCGACGCTGCCCGCGAGGTCCGGCTGGGTGAACTGGCGGGCCGAGAGGTTCACGGCGATGTGGAAATGCTCGCCGGTGATGGTGCGCCAGCGCACCGCCTGGCGGCAGGCCTCGTGCAGCACCCATTCGCCGATGGGGATGATGAGCCCGGTCTCTTCAGCCAGCGGGATGAACTCCGAGGGCGGCACCAGGCCGAACTCGTGGCTCTGCCAGCGCACCAGCGCCTCCACGCCCATGAGCTTGCCGCTGGGCAGGTCGTAGAGCGGCTGGTAATGCAGCTTCAACTCGTCGCGGCGCAGGGCCTTGCGCAGCTCCACCTCGCGCTTGAGGCGCTGCAGCGCGGCCTCGTGCATGTCGGGGGTGAAGAACTCGGCGCAGTTGCGGCCGAGCTTCTTGGCGCGGTAGAGGGCCGTGTCGGCGTTGGCCAAGAGGCTCTTCACGTCCGGGCTGTCCTCCGCCAGCAGCGTGATGCCGATGCTGGCGGTGATGCGCAGCTCCGTCTCGCCGAGCAACATCGGCTTGCCGATGACGCGCAGGATGCGGTCCGAGAGCATGGTGAGGTCCTCGCGGTCCTCCGCGTCCTCGATGAGCAGGATGAACTCGTCACCCGAGAGCCGCGCCACGGTGTCGCGCTCGGTCACCGAGCGCTGCAGGCGCTGCGCCACGCGCTTAAGCACCTCGTCGCCGATGTTGTGGCCGAGGGAGTCGTTGATGGTCTTGAAACGGTCCAGGTCCAGGAACAGCACCGCCAGCTGCGCATCGCCGCTGCGGGCGCGCACGATGGCGCGGCCCAGCTTGTGCTCGCACAGCGTGCGGTTGGCGAGGCCGGTGAGGGGGTCGTAGTTGGCGAGCTGGGTGAGCTGCTCCTCGGCGCGGCGCCGGTCGGCCATCTCGTTGCGCAGTTCCTCGGCGATGTCGGCCACCGCGAAGCGGATGTTGAGCTGCTCCACCAGGCGCTTGTGGGTGCCGAAGGCCATGCGCACCAGCAGCACGATGCCGACGCAGGACATGATGCCGGCGATGAGCTGGATCTCGCCGCCCTCCGCCACGAGGTGCGCCGCCAGCGGCAGCGCCGCCGGCAACAGGAACAGGATGTAGCAGCCGAGGTCCGCGGCGAGCGCGGGCATGGTCACGGCGCAGGCGCCCAGCACCACCATGGTGAGGAAGAGCTGGTGCGCCACGTCGTTCTGGGGGAACAGCAGCGCTGCCGCGGCGCCCCAGCCGAGCGAGGAGGCGAGCGTGCCGGCGATGAAGCGGCGGCGCCAGCTGCGGCTGTCGCCGAGCGCGATGGCGCTGTGGCGGAAACGGCGGCTGAGCAGGCCGCGTACGGCCTCCACCGCGGTCATGTAGACGAGCCAGCTGCCGAGCAGCCAGGGGGAGAGTGCGGTGGCGCGCAGCGTGACGATCAGCAGCAGGGCGACGGCGAACCCGGCGAGATGCATCCCGCGGGTGTTGTGGTAGAGCAGGTTCGTCAGTTCCGCCTGCACGTGCCGGCCGACATCGCGGCTGGGCACGCGCGGGTCCACCATGGTGGCTATCGCCATCACGTCTCCCGGTCTCCTCCGTCCCGTCTTCTGCGGGCTTCTGGATGGAGTTTTTTAAGTTGCCAAGAATCCGCGCGCAGTGTGCCGGCTCGGGATGGGACCTGTCCAGAGCCCGGGGCCGATCCCGGTGCGGGAATTTCCCGGGGGGATGGAGTGGTTCCAGGTATGTGTCGGACGGTGCTTGGGGGCCGACCGGCGGCCTTGAGGCCCGCGGCGCGGCGGAGCATCATCTCCTTAACAAGAAGGGCCAGCAGGCCCTCAGTCCTCAGTGTTTTCGAGCCATTTTGGGGGGAGGCATGGCGCCGGTCCCGCTATCCACCCAGGTACTGATCCAATACCTGGGGCTCATCAGCCAGGCAGCCACGGTGCTGCTCCTGGTGGTCCTGTTCGTACTGCTCAGGCGGTATGCCGACCGGCGCGCGTATTTCTATGCCTGGAGCAACTCCTGGATCGCGCTCGCGACGGCGCTGACGGTGCTGTCGCTGCGCTACATCCTGCTGCCGCACCTGCTCGGGGGGCCCGCCGCGGAAGATGCCATCGTCACGCGCATCTGCTACTTCATCTATCAGTTCGGCAAGCTCGCGTTCCTGATCCTGCTGCTCCGGGGCACGTTGCTCTATGTGGGCGGGCTCGCCGACCCGCCGCTGCGCTACCTCAAGTACCTGTGGGCCGCCGCCAGCGCCCTCTCGCTGGTGTCGGTGGTGCTGACCCGCGATTCGGTGGGCGTGCTGTTCTGGCAGGCCTTCGCCAACGTGCTCATGTTCGGCTGGTGCGCGTCCGCGCTGCTGCTGTTGCCGCGCATGCGCCATAGCCTCGGCACCCGCACCACCGCCGGGGTGCTCCTGCTCAGCATGCTGCTGTGGGTCGCCTACCTCATGGCCTTCACTTTCCATTTCTACCCGCAGCTCGGCGTGGGCGCGGGCGCCTGGAGCTTCTTCAGCGGCCGCAACGTCTACTTCGACCTGATCCTGGACATGCTGCTGGCGGTCGGCATGGTGCTGGTGCTGTTCGAGGATGCGCGCCGCGAGATCGACAGCGCCCACCGGGAACTGCGCATCGCCCATGAGCAGCTCCTGCGCGAATCCTTCCTGGATTCCCTCACCGGCGCCTACAACCGCCGCGCCTTCAACGAGGGCGCCGGCCTCGAGGACGCCCGCGGCAGCTTCGGCGCACTGGCGGTGTTCGACCTCGACAACCTCAAGGACGTGAACGACCGGCACGGTCACAAGTACGGCGACGCGTTGCTGGTGCATTTCGCCAACATCCTGCGCGCGGGCCTGCGTTCGAACGACAAGCTCTACCGCCTGGGCGGAGACGAGTTCCTGCTGGTGATGCCACGGGCGGTGGCTTCGGTGGTGGAGAAGCGCATGCGCGAACTCATCTCCGGCGCGCCCCCCGTCGAGTTCTCCGAGTCAGGCCTGAGCTTCTCGGTCAGTGCCAGCATCGGGGTGGCGGATTTCCGCAGCGTGGAGCAGCTGGAGGCGGCGGTGCACGATGCGGACCGCGCCATGTACAGCGCCAAGCGGGAACGCAAGGGCGCGTGAGCGGCCCGCCGGCGCCCCGTGGCGCCGACGGGTCCCGGCATCATCCGCCGCTGACGTAGAGGTTGGCGATCTCGACCGCGTTCTGGCAGGCCTTCTCGGACAACTCAGACATCTTCTTCACCGATCCCAGTTCCTGCATGGGGATGTTGTCCCGCTGTATCTGCACGTTCATGTTGCTCGGGTCCACCCCATCCGGCACCACGTTGATCTTCTTGAAATAGTCCTGGGCGTCTTTCAGATGACCCGGCCAGGCCTTTGCCACGGAGGCCAGATACTGGTTGGCGACGGCGTTCTTCTTCACGGCGCTGTCCGCATCGATGGGCTTCTGGCAGAAAGGCGCGGGGTAGGGACCGTCTTCGCCGCCCGGGACCTTGGGGCATTTGCTGATCTTGGCATTGTTCGCCTTCACGGCCGCGGCGGCATCCGCCTGGGCTTTCTCGTACAGGGGATCGAAGAGCTTCTCACCCGTCACATCGGGCGAGGAGGTGCCGAGGCCCGAGATGTACTGGGCGTATTGCATCTGCGCCATGGCCGATTGCGGGTCCATGGAGGCGGCCATGGATTTCTCCGCCAACTCCTGCTGGTACTTCGGGTCCGACATCTTGGCGCGCGCGGCAGTCTCCAGCTTGTCCGAGGCGGCCTGGATCTGGTCCGAGAACTTGTCCCAGGTCCAGGGATGCGGCGCGTTCTCGCCGCACTGGGCCTGGGCATCCGCCAGGGTCTTGGGCGGGGCCGTCAGCTTGGCGAGCCAGTCACTGCCGGTGTCGGCCTGGGCCACGCTGCCGCCCAGCAATAGGGCCGGGAGCAGGATGCTGCGTAGGGCCTGCATATTCGAGATCATGCGTATATCCCCCAGATTTTGTTTTCACCCTCGGATCCGGTGTCGCGACAGGCTGTCATGTCTGGCCTGCCCGGGTCGCGGCCCGGCAAGTATAGACCGGGTCCAGGAGGGCATCTCGCCCACACTTCCGCCGGTTGGCGCCTATACTTTCCGTGCCTCAAGGGGTGTGCTGGAAGTGACAGAGAAGGAACTTTGGAGCCTGATCGCGTTGATCGGTCTGTGCGTGCAGATCGGCATCAGCGCGCTGCTATGGTTTTTCTTCTTCCTCCTCAAGCAGCATGCCGGCCGTCGCTCCCGCTTCTTCCGCCTCTGGACCCAGGGCTGGGTGGCGCTCTTGGCGGCACTCCTGTTCCTCGCGGTGGGCTTCTACGGCCTGCCGCACCTCACCCCGTCCAATACCCTCCTCAACGGTTCAGTGCTGCTCCTGTACCAAGCCTCCAAGCTCTCTTTCCTGCTGCTGCTGCTGGCCGGCACCCTCGAATACGTGGACGGCAAGCTGCCGCCGCGCTTCCTGCAGCAGGGCGCGCTGGCGGTGTTGATCTGCACCTTGGCGAGCGTGCCCTGGTCCGGCGACCTCGCGCGCCTGCTCCTCCTGCAGAGCGTGCTCAGCATCCTCGGCCTCGCGTATTCAGCGTTCCGTCTGCTCCGGCTGCCGCGCATCCGGCGCAGCCTGGGGGCGGAGGTCACCGCCACCACCTTCATCCTGTATGGCCTGCTCTGGTGCTGCTACGGACTCGGTATATATAAGATGCAGCACAGCCTGCCGGCGCTGCTCAGCGCCTTCGTGGACCAGCTCGACCGCTACAACGGCTACCTGGACGCGCTGCTGCAGATCCTGCTCGCCTGCGGCATGGTGCTGATGCTGCTGGAGGATGCGCGCCGCGAGACCAACGCCGCCCATGCGGAGCTGGCGGTGGCCCACGAGAAGCTGCTGCACGAATCCCTCACGGATCCCCTCACGGGCGTCTACAACCGGCTGGCCTTCACCCGCGGCGTGTTCCTGCAGAGCGCCGGCTCCACTTTCGGGTCTGTCTTCATCTTTGATCTGGACAACCTGAAGCGCGTCAACGACAGCCACGGCCACGAGGCGGGCGACGAGTTGTTGCGTCACTTCGTCACCACCCTGCGCGGCGGCTTGCGGCCCGCCGACCAGCTCTACCGCTGGGGCGGCGACGAGTTCCTGCTGCTCCTGCCCGGCGCCACCTATGCCAGCGTGGCGCCGCGCCTGAACGAGTTGCTGCACGACACGCCGCCGATGGTGTTCGCGCCGAAGCAGGTGCCGCTGGCCCTGGAAGTGAGCACCGGCGGCGCCGATTACACCGACCTCGCGAGCCTGCGTGTCGCGGTGAACATCGCCGACCGGGCCATGTACGAGCAGAAGCGCATCCACAAGACCGCGCCGCCCCCCGGAGCGGACATGGGCGACGCCACGACCTGAGTTCCCCGCGTAAAAATCCTCCCGGATGCGGGCACCCCGGCTCGCCCCCGCGGTCTATGTATCTAGGCCGCGGCCGATGCTGTGGTCTCCATATAACCGTCACCTGAGGGAAGTCCCCATGAAACGCCTTACGAAACATGCGCTTGGCCTTTGCATCGGCGCGCTCTTGGCCGCCGCCGCCGCCCAGGCGGACGAGCAGGCCTGGGTCAAGGAGAGCAACCAGAACGCCATGATCCCGCTGAAGGTGACGGCCCAGTTCGCCCCCGAGTTCGCCGGCCGCACCGGCGTGGACGGGCTCGACGACAAGATCTTCGACCTGAAGCCCGGGGTCTACGAGCGCGGCCAGCAGGCCGGCGCAGCGGCCCTGGCGGAACTGAAGAAGCGCTTCAAGACCACCCGTGACCCGCTGGTGAAGCAGGACCTGCAGATCCTCATCGACTCCTCCGAGAAGAACCAGCACAGCAACGAGCTGCAGCACGACTACATGCTGAACTACATCGACGTGGCGCAGATAGAGTTCAGCGGCATCCGCTTCCTGCTGGACCCGCAGGTGGCGAAGGAGCGGCAGAAGTCGGCGCTGACCCGCTTCAAGCTCTATGCCGGCGACGCCAAGGGCGTCACCGCGCTCACGCTGCTGGCCGAGCAGCGCACCGCCGAGGGCTTCGGCAACAAGAAGCTCACCGGCCCCTACGTGGAGGAGGTGAAGCAGAACATCGACAACACCACCCAGTACATGCAGGGCATCAAGCAGCTCTTCACGGCGAGCGGGCTGGACGGCTGGCAGGACGACTACGCCAGGCTGGAGAAGCAGAACCAGGAGTACAACGACTGGGTGACCAAGAACGTGCTGCCGCGCGCGCGCCAGGAGAACCGCCTGCCGCCGGCGATCTATGCCGACAACCTGAAGCAGGTGGGCGTGGACATCGCGCCGGAGCAGCTCATGGCCATGGCGCAGTTCTCCTTCACCGAGATCCAGCACCAGATGGAGGCGCTGGCGCCGCTGGTGGCGGCGCAGAAGGGCTACAAGAGCACCGACTACCGCGACGTCATCCGCGAGTTGAAGAAGCAGCAGATCACCGGCGACGCGATCCTGCCCTTCTACCAGCAGCGCCTCGCTGCCCTCGAGGACATCATCCGTCAGCAACACGTCGTGACGCTGCCGGACCGCAAGGCCTCGATCCGCCTCGCTTCCGACGCCGAGACCGCCGCCACCCCGGCCCCGCACATGGTGCCGCCGCGGCTCATCGGCAACACCGGGGAATACGGCGAGTTCGTGCTGCCCCTGAACCTGCCGCCCAAGGAAGGCCAGGCGCCGCAGAAGTTCGACGACTTCACCTTCGATGCCGCCGGCTGGACCCTGACCGCCCACGAGGCGCGTCCCGGCCATGAGCTGCAGTTCGCCTCCATGGTGGAGCACGGTGTGTCCATCGCCCGCGCCCTCTTCGCCTTCAACAGCGCCAACGTGGAGGGCTGGGGCCTCTACTCCGAGGCGGAGATGCAGCCCTACGAGCCCCTCGAAGGCCAGCTCATCACCCTGCAGATGCGCCTGCAACGGGCGGCCCGTGCCATCCTCGACCCGATGCTGAACCTGGGGATGACGACGCCGGAAGCGGCGCGCCAGTTCCTGCAGCGTGAGGTGGGCCTGTCGCCGGCCCTCGCCAAGTCGGAGGTGGACCGCTACACCTTCATCTCTCCGGGCCAGGCCACGGCCTATTACTACGGCTACTCCCGCATCATGCAGCTGCGCGGCGAGACCGAGGTGAAGCTGGGGCCGGCCTTCGACCGGCAGAAGTTCAATGACTTCCTGCTGGCCCAAGGCCTCTTGCCGCCGGACCTGATGAAGAAGGCGGTGGATGACATCTTCATCCCGAGCCAACTCGCCACGAAACAGTAATCAAGGACGAGAAAGGCCCACCCTCGGAAGAGGGTGGGCCTTTTCTTTTCAGGCTCAACCAGCCTTTTTGAAGCCGCGCGCCTCGATCTTGAGCTTGCGCATCTTGGCGCGCAGCGTGTTGGCGTTGACCTTGAGCAGCGCCGCGGCACCGTGCTCACCGGAGACCCGGCCGCGGGTATGGCGCAGGGTGGCCTGGATGTGCTCCTTGATGGCTGCGTCCAGGCTGGCGACACCGCCGGCGGTTGCGGTTTTGCCGGCGGGCAGGGCGGGATTCACATCCAGTCCCAGGGCCGCCGCCACCGCCAGGCGCTCGCCCTGGCCGAGGATCGCGGCCCGTTCCAGCACCGAGGACATCTCCCGCACGTTGCCGGGCCAGGGATAGCCCTTGAGCAGGGCGATGTCGGCGAGGGTCGGTTCGCAGGGCGGCAGGCCGAGCCGGCGCGAGGCGCGCCGCGCGAAGTGCAGGGCGAGCTCCGGGATGTCGTCTTGCCGTTCACGCAGGGGTGGCAGGATGATCGGGAAGACCGCGATCCGATACCAAAGGTCTTCGCGGAACTGGCGGTGCTGCACCATGGCGGCCATGTCGCGGTGGGTGGCGGCGACTATGCGCACGTCCACCTCGATCTCCTTCTCGCCGCCGACACGGTGGAAGCGGCCGTCCTGTAGCACGCGCAATAGGCGCACCTGGGCGGAGGCGGGGAGTTCCGCCACCTCGTCCAGGAACAGGGTGCCGCCGTCGGCCCGCTCGAACCAGCCGCGGCGCTGTGCCACGGCGCCGGTGAAGCTGCCTTTCTCGTGGCCGAAGAGTTCCGAATCTATGAGTTCCGGCGAGATGGCGCCGCAGTTCACGCGGATGAAGGGTCCGGCGGCGCGGGTGGAGCGGGTATGGATGGCGCGGGCCACCACCTCCTTGCCGGCGCCGGTCTCACCCAGGATCAGCACCGAAGCGTCCGAGGTCGCCACCATGGCGACCCGTTGCATCACGGGTTTGAGTCCGCTGCTGGAACCGACGATGTCGTCTTCCAAGGCTTCGCGGCCGAGCCGCGCCAGCAGGGACTGGCGGTCCGCCTCGGCGGCGTCCTTCAGGCGCGCCATCTCCTTCAGGCGGATGTGGTTGTCCATGGCGGCGCTGAATGCATCCAGCAGGGTGGCGGCGAGCTTCACGTCTTCCTTCGTGAACTTCTTCTTCGCCGCGGCCACGAACAGCACCACGCCGGTGGGCGCGTGGGCGTCACCCAGGGGCGCTGCCAGCACTTCCCGTTCCGCGTAGCCGAGCCCGAGCGCGGCGAGGGGCGCCGGCCAGTCCCGCGGCTCCCCGAAGCGCGCCACTTCGCTGCGGCCGCACCAGCGCTTGAGCGCGGCATAGCCCGGTTCGCCGAGGCGCAGCGGCTCACGGTTTTCCGTATGGGGCGTGCCGCGCTGTTCATGGACCATCACCTCGACGGCATGGGTCTCCGGCAGGAGGTGCACCAGCACCAGCGCCTCCACCGGCAGGTGGGGCGAGAGCAGTCTCAGCAGTTCCGCGGCGGAATCGCCGAAGGCCGCATGCCGGCCCACCTCGCGCCACAGTTCCAAGATCAGGGGTTTTGGGGTCGTCATATTCGTCATATATGAATAGAGGAATTGTTTTATTTAATCATAAAAATAACCAAATACCGCTTTTATCCATAAGCTCGATGCGGGCTATTTCATAACGAGTTGTTTTAAAAGGATTTTTAAACTTGGCACGATGCTTGCTAGGTATAGGGTGTGCACCCCTTATCCGCACGGAGAAAGAACATGCGCCTGCGTACCGTCATCACCGCCGCCTTGCTGCTGGCAGCCGCCCTGAGCCCTGTCCTCAGCAGCGCCGCCGCGCCGGTGGAACTGCTCAACGTCTCCTATGACCCGACCCGCGAGTTCTACGAGGCCTACAACGCCGCCTTCAGTGCGGACTGGAAGGCCAAGACCGGCCAGGACGTGGTGATCCACCAGTCCCACGGCGGTTCCGGCAAACAGGCTCGTGCCGTCATCGACGGCCTCGATGCGGACGTGGTGACGCTGGCTCTCGCTTACGACGTGGACGCCATCGCCCAGAACAAGCTCATCGCGCCGGACTGGCAGAAGCGCCTGCCGGACGACAGCGCCCCCTACACTTCCACCATCGTGTTCCTGGTGCGCAAGGGCAACCCCAAGGGCATCCATGACTGGGCCGACCTCATCAAACCCGGCGTGCAGGTGATCACGCCCAACCCGAAGACCTCCGGCGGCGCGCGCTGGAACTACCTCGCGGCCTGGGGCTCGGTGCTGGACCATGAGTTGGGCGGCGACCTGAAGCAGCTGAGCGACCCCAAGGCTGCGGCCAAGGTGAAGGCTGCCCAGGACAAGGCCCGCGCCTTCGTGGCCGAACTCTACAAGCACGTGCCGGTGCTGGACTCCGGCGCCCGCGGCTCCACCAACACCTTCGTGCAGCGCGGCATGGGCGACGTGCTCATCGCCTGGGAGAACGAGGCCTTCCTCGCCATCAACGAACTCGGCGCCGACAAGCTCGAGATCGTGGCGCCGCCCGTGAGCGTGCTGGCCCAGCCGCCGGTGGCGGTGGTGGACCACAACGTGGACCGGCACGGCACCCGCGCGGTGGCGGAGGCCTACCTCAAGTATCTGTATTCGCCGGCGGGGCAGAAGCTCATCGCCGCCAACTACTACCGCCCCGTCTCTCCCAAGGACGCGGACCCGAAGGACTTGGCGCGCTTCCCCAAGATCCGCCTGTTCGACATCAGCGCCTTCGGCGGCTGGCAGACGGCCCAGAAGACCCACTTCGATGACGGCGGTGTGTTCGACCAGATCTATGCCGGCGGCTCGGGCGCACAGTGAGCGCTAGCGCCGAAGCCATGACCACCCGTAGCACGTCGCGGCGCAACCGCGACGTGCTGCCGGGCTTCGGCCTTTCGCTGGGGTATACGCTGGTGTACCTCAGCCTCATCCTGTTCATCCCGCTCACGGCACTGGCCCTCAAGTCCCTGGGCGGGGGCTGGCACGCTTGGGGCGCGGTGCTCACCTCGCCGCGGGTGCTGGCATCCTTGAGGCTCACCTTCACCTCCGCCGCCATCGCGGCGCTGGTGAACGCGGTGTTCGGCTTCCTCACCGCCTGGGTGCTGGTGCGCTACCGCTTCCCGGGCCGGCGTTTCCTGGACGCCATCGTGGACCTGCCTTTCGCGCTGCCGACGGCGGTCTCAGGCATCGCCT
This sequence comes from uncultured Gammaproteobacteria bacterium, assembly GCA_964584665.1. GTDB lineage: Bacteria > Pseudomonadota > Gammaproteobacteria > Natronospirales > REEB76 > DASUBN01. Next base: position 104,647 of record CAZPAO010000002.1, on the reverse strand, counting down.
TGACCGCCATCTTCGCGCCGGAAGGCCCCTTGGGCCGGTTCATGGCGAGCATCGGCTGGCCGGTGGCCTATACCCCCACCGGCGTCACCGTCGCCATGGTGTTCATCGGCCTGCCCTTCGTGGTGCGCACCCTGCAACCGGCCTTCGAGGAGCTGGCGAGCGAACTCTCGGATGCCGCGTCCAGCCTCGGCGCGAGCCCGGGCCAGGTGATGATCCGGGTCGTGTTCCCGCTCACGCTGCCCTCGCTCATCACCGGCTTCTCGCTCGCTTTCGCCCGCGGCATCGGCGAGTACGGTTCCATCGTGTTCATCTCCGGCAACCTGCCGTTCAAGACCGAGATCACCTCGCTCCTCATCATCACCAAGCTGGAGGAGTTCGACTACACCGGCGCCGCCGTCATCGCCATGGTGATGCTGCTGGCCTCGTTCGCCCTGCTGCTCGCCATCAACCTGCTGCAGAAGCACTCGCTGAAGTGGCTGGCGCGGAAGGAGGCCTGATGCGCGCCCCATCCGAGTTCCGTTTCAACTGGGTGCGCGCCACGCTGCTCGGCGTGGTGGTGCTGTTCCTGCTGCTATTCCTGGTGGGCCCGCTGGTGGCGGTGTTCGGCGAGGCCTTGCGCAAGGGCCTCGGCGCCTACTTCGCCTCCTTCACGGACCCGGCGGCACGCTCCGCCATCTGGCTCACCCTCGCCACCACCGCGGTGGTGATCCCCCTCAACCTGGTGTTCGGCGTGGCCGCCGCCTGGTGCGTGGCCAAGTTCCGCTTCCCCGGGAAATCCCTGCTCATCAGCCTCATCGACCTGCCCTTCGCCATCTCGCCGGTGATCGCCGGCCTCGTGTTCGTGCTGGTATTCGGCCGCAACGGCTGGCTGGGCTCCTGGCTGGAACAGCACGACTGGAAGGTGATCTTCGCCTGGCCCGGCATCGTGCTCGCCACCACCTTCGTGACGCTGCCCTTCATCGCGCGCGAACTCATCCCCTACATGCAGGAGCAGGGGCGGGACGAGGAGGAGGCCGCACGCCTGATGGGCGCCAGCGGCTGGCAGATCTTGTTCCGGGTGACCTTGCCGCGCGCCAAGCTCGCGCTGCTGTACGGCATCGTGCTCTGCAACGCCCGTGCCATGGGCGAGTTCGGCGCGGTGTCCGTGGTCTCCGGCCACGTGCGGGGCGAGACCAACACGCTGCCGCTGCACGTGGAAGTGCTCTACAACGAATACAACTTCTCGGCGGCCTTCGCCGTCGCCTCACTTCTCACGCTGCTGGCGTTCGTGACCCTGGTGCTGAAGACCTGGCTCGAGCGGCAGGGCGCCCACGCGAGGGTCGCGCCATGAGCATCCACATCGAGCACATCAGCAAGCGCTATGGTGCGTTCCGCGCCCTGGACGACGTCTCGCTGCAGATCCCCCACGGCGAGCTGACCGCGCTGCTCGGGCCTTCCGGTTCCGGCAAGACCACGCTCCTGCGCATCATCGCGGGTCTCGAACAGCCCGATCCGGGCAACGGGCTCATCCGCTTCCAGGGCCAGGACATCGCCGGCATCCCGGTGAGCGACCGGCGCGTGGGCTTCGTGTTCCAGCACTACGCGCTGTTCCCGCATCTCTCTGTGTTCGAGAACGTGGCCTTCGGCCTGCGCGTGAAGCCGCGCAAGCAGCGGCCCACGCCGCAGGTGATCTCGGACCGGGTGTACGCGCTGCTCGAGCTGGTGCAGCTCGCGAGCTTCGCTGACCGCTACCCGGCCCAGCTCTCCGGCGGCCAGCGCCAGCGGGTGGCGCTCGCGCGCGCCCTCGCCATCGAACCCGAGGTGCTGCTGCTGGACGAGCCCTTCGGCGCCTTGGACGCCAAGGTGCGTCTGGAGCTGCGCCGCTGGCTGCGCCGGCTGCACGACGAGCTGCATGTCACCAGCGTGTTCGTGACCCACGACCAGGACGAGGCCATGGAGGTCTCGGACCGGGTGGTGATCATGAACCAGGGGCGCATCGAGCAGATCGGCAGCCCCCAGGAGGTATACCACCGGCCCGCCTCGGCTTTCGTCATGGGCTTCGTGGGCCAGGTGAACGTGTTCCGCGGCGGTCTGCCGGGCCCGGTGCAGCAGGGTCACGGCGTGCACGGCGACGGCTTTGGCGCCATCTACTTCGTGCGCCCGTCGGACGTGGACATCCGCCCCTTGAGCGGCGCCGAAGCGGCCCAGGCACTTAGGGTCGCGCGCATCCACGCGGCGGGCCCGCTGGTGCGCATCGAGTTGCTGGGGCGGGACGAGCAGCTCGTCACGGCAGAACTCACCCAGGAACGCTTCCGCCAGCTGCAGCTCGAGCCCGAGCAGCAGGTGCAGGTGGAGTTCCGGACCGTACACCGTTTCGATTCCTGAACCACAAGCTGCTGCGCTCGGCATGACTTTGTTGCACTTCAGACTCGCAGTCGGTCACGCACACCAAGAGTGCGTTCCCTCCTGCTCGCCTCGTGCGCCTCGTCCTGCCTTCGCTCGCGACGCTTGTGGCCCGATCAGTAGATAGCTTCACTAACCTCTAGGGAGATACTGAAATGCGCAAGAAGATCCTGCTGCCGGCACTGGCAGCCACCACGTTCCTGGCCGCCCCCCTGGCCCAGGCCGACAACGCCGGCGACACCACCTTCGGCGGCCTGCTGTTCACCGACCTCACCAGCATCAGCAGCACGCAGGATGCGCCGGTGGTCCCGACCGGTGCCAAGGCCCCGGCCAAGACCGGCGATGTGGATCCGAACGGTTTCGGCCTGGATGTGAAGCGCGCCTACTTCATCGTCAACCACACCTTCGACGACGTGTGGTCCGCGAACCTCACCACCGACTTCAACTTCCCCAAGCTCTCGGTCAGCGGCAAGGATTCCACGGGCGCCACCGTCAGCTCCAGCGGCAACGCACCGGAGACGCAGGTGTTCGTCAAGAACGTCTACCTGCAGGGCCATTTCAACGATTGGGCCACCGTGCGCGTCGGCGCGGCCAGCATGCCCTGGACCTCCTATGTGGAAGGGGTCTATGGCTACCGCTTCGTGGAGAACACCATGACGGACCGCAGCGGCTTCGCCAACACCGCGGACTGGGGCGTCAACCTGAACGGCAAGGGTGACCTCGTAAATTACTCCGTGTCGCTGGTGAACGGCGGCGGTTACAAGAACCCGAGCCGCAGCAAGGGCATGGACGTGGAAGGCCGCGTCGGCATCACGCCGCTCGATGGCCGCCTCATCGTCGGCCTCGGCCTCTACACCGGCAAGCGCGGCCTCGACACGGAAGCGACCCCGGCCGTGAACACCGCCAGCCGCCAGGACCTGCTGCTGGCCTGGAAGGCCGACGGTCTCACCGTGGGCGTGGAGTGGTTCAGCGCCGACAAGTGGAACGACGTCCTCACCCCGAGCGGCACCGCCACCACCAAGTCCGACGGCACCTCGGCCTTCGCGTCCTTCGACTTCCCGGGCACAGACTTCTCCGTGTTCGGCCGTTACGACGACGTGAAGCCCAACAAGGACACGGACCCGCAGCTGGAGGACAAGTACTTCAACGCCGGCGTGGCCTGGAAGACCAGCAAGAACGTCACCTGGGCGCTCGCCTACAAGGACGACAAGGTCACGGACAACCTGAAGTACAAGCTGACCAGCGATGCCCTGAAGACCCAGGAGTTCGGCATCTGGGCCCAGGTGAAGTTCTAAGCTGCTGCGCTCGGCAGGGCGTTGTCTGTAGCAGGGATGCGTACGTGTCGCGGAGCACAGGGATGTGCGGGAACGGCGGCGCGAGGGCTCGCTGTGCTGGAGTTGGTAACGAAGCAGCTGGGTGACTGCGTCACCTTCCCCACTGCACATCCATGTGCAGCGGGCAGGCCTCGCCTGTGCTTTCCTGCACAGGCGTCCGCGGCATGCCGCGGACTCGCTCGCGACGCTTAGAACCGGCCTCAAGACTCTGTAGAGAGCTCATCCGAGCATTGGGGCGAGCCGCAAGGCTCGCCCTTTTTTATGCAGCAAAATTGAGCTTGCGTAAGAAGGCTGGACCCAGTTCGACCATCACCACCGCCAGCAGGATCAGCACGCAGCCCACGGCGGCGGCAGGCGTGAGCATGTCATCCAGGAAGGCCGCGCCCGCGAGAGCTGCGAACACGCATTGGAGAGCCATGATGAGCCCGGCCTCCGCGGGTGGCGTGTGCTTCTGGGCCACCACCTGCAAGCCGCCGGCGATGCCGGCACAGGCGCCGGCATAGAGGGTGGAGGGCAGGGCCGAGGCGATGTCATGCAGCGTGCTGGGCTCGAACCAGAGGCCCGCGGCCAGCGTCGGCAGCACGATGATGGCGTCGATGGCGACACACAGCAGGAACGGTCGCCCGCTCTCCACGAACAGGTCGATGAGGGCGATGCTCATGGCCCAGAACAGGTCCGCCACCGCCACCAGCACGTCACCCCGGGCCCAGCGCTGGGCGACGCCGTGGGCAGTCAGCAACCAGGCACCCGTGAGGCAGATGACGCAGGCGAGCAGCACCAGCCAGGTCGGCGGCAGGCGCCGCAGCCCCCAGACCGCGAAGGGCACCATCACCACGTAGAGCGCCGTCAGGAAGCCGGCGTTGGTGACGCTGGTGCTGGCGAGCCCCCACTGTTCAAGGCTGTTGCCGCCGATCGCACATAGCCCGATCAGGCCCACCAGCCGCCAGTCGCGTCGTGAGAGGCTCGCGGTCGCCTGACGTGCCTCGACGAGAGCCAGTGGCAATAACAACAAGCCGGCCACCACATAGCGCAGTCCCACCACGGTGAGTGGGCCCAGCGCATCACCCGCGGTCTTCTGGCCCAGGAACGAGGTGCCCCAGAAGAAAGCAGCGAGCAGCAGCAGGAGATCGGCGCGTAGTCGGTCCATGCGCACAAGGAGTGGGTAGCGTGCGGGTTTATTACACCGGGGCGCGGCGGAAGTTGCGGAGCAGGGCCGGCCCAGCCTCGACCAACACCACGCCGAGCAATATCAATCCGCAACCCGTGGCCGCCGGCAGTGTCAGCCGCTCGTGCAGCATCACCGCGCCGGCTAGCGCGGCGAACACGCTCTCCAGGGACATGATGAGCGCCGCTTCCGCGGGTGGCGTGTGCTTCTGGGCCACGATCTGCAGCGTGTAGGCCACGCCGCCGGAGAGCAGGCCCGCGTAGAGGATGGCGGGCATCGCGGTGCCGATGCCCGGCAGGGATATGGGCTCGAACAGGAGGCCGGCGGCGAGACCCAGCACCGCCGTGATGGAGTACTGGGCGAAGGAGAGGAACAGGGGCCGGTGGGTGCGTTCCAGGAAGTCGCCGATGACGGTGATGGCGAGCGCCCAGGCGAAGTCCGCCAGCACCACCAGCATGTCGCCCCGGGACCAGTGGCGTTCGCTGCCATCGTCCGTCAGCAGCCAGGCGCCCCAGATGGACACGGCGCAGGCGATGACCACCAGCAGCCGCGGCCGGCGCCGCATCATGCCCCAGACCATGAAGGGCACGATCACCACATATAAGGCCGTGAGGAAACCGCCGTTGGTGGCGGAAGTGGTCTCGAGCCCCACCTGCTGCAGGCTCGCGCCGGCGAAGAGGCAGAGGCCCACCAGGAGTGCCTGCAACCAGTCGCGGCGACTCAAGGGTAGGGGGTTGCGGCGCGCTTCATAGATGACGAGCGGGATGAGCGCGAGCGCCGAGAGCAGGAAGCGGGAACCCACGAACAGGATGGGCCCCATGCTCTGGTTGGCGTCCTTCTGGGCGATGAAGGCGGTGCCCCAGATGAAGGCCGTGAGCAGGAGCAGGAGGTCGGCGCGCAGGCGGTTCATCGGTCCCCCTAATATATGACCGCGCCAGATTATCAGTTCTGTTTAGCCTCGGCTTGCAGCCAATCCACGAAGGCCTGCACCGATGCATCGCCGGTGCGGCTCTTGGGATGCACAGCGTAGAAGGCGAGTTCCACCGGCAGGCTGATGCGGAAGGGTTTCACCAGGCGCCCGGCCTCGATCTCCGCCTGCACCAGCGGCGCGGAGGCGAGCGCCACGCCCTGGCCTTCGATGGCGGCCTGGATCAGCACGTTCATGTCCTCCACCATCAGGCCCTGGCGCGGGTCCACGCCCTTGGCGCCGGCCAGTTCCAACCACTGCTGCCAGTGACGGTGGGTGGTGTCGTGCAGCAGCGGCACGTGTTTCAGGTCCGAGGGCTCACGCAGGGGATGGGTGCCCTTCAAGAGTCTCGGCGAGCACACTGGGAACTCTTCGGGCGTGAACAGGCGCAGCGACGTGACGCCGGGCCAGCGGCCGCGGCCGTAGCGGATGGCCAAGTCGATGCCGTCCCGGTCGAAGTCCGTGAGCTGGGGCGAGGTGCTCAAGCGGATGTCCAGTTCCGGATGCTGGTTCTGGAAACGGTGCAGGCGCGGCACCAGCCAGCGGGCGGCGAGCGAGGCGAGCGTGCTCACCGTGAGCACCTGCTTGTCGTTGTCCACGCGCACCGCTTCCACCGCTTCGCGTATCTGGTCGAACGCACTCTGGACCCCGAATGCGAACTCACGGCCGCGGGCCGTGAGCTGCAGGCCCCGGGGCAGGCGATGGAACAGCTCGCAGCCCAGGAAGTCTTCCAATTGCTTGACCTGTCGGCTTACGGCGCCGTGGGTCACGTGCAGTTCCACCGCGGCCTTGCTCAGGCTGCCATGGCGGGCGGCAGCCTCGAAGGCCTTGAGGGAGTTGGGGGGTGGCAGATCACGCATGTTTCTACCTATCAGTTATTTGCACATCTAGCCATGCAAAAATAGGGTTTGTTACTGGGTATCCGTCAAATCTAGAATCATGTTCTGTGAATATTACTGACAGTATAACTCATCATGAAAATCCATCCTGACGAACGCCCCGAAGAGAGTCTCGATCCCAAGGATTGGGAGGAGTTCAAACGCTTCGCCCACCAGGTGCTCGAGGACTCGCTCGATTACCTCGCCACGGTGCGCGAGCGGCCCTGGCAGCCCGTGCCGGCGGCGGTGCGCGAGCGGCTCACGGCAGGCGTGCCGCGGACAGGAGAGGGCGTGCAGGCGGCGTACCGCGATTACCAGGAACTGGTTCAGCCCTATCCCACCGGCAACGGCCATCCACGCTTCTGGGGATGGGTGCACGGCAACGGCACGCCCATGGGCGTGGTGGCGGAGATGCTGACAGCCACGCTGAACGTGAACGCGGTGGGCTTCGACCAGAGCGCCACCTACGTGGAACTGCAGGTCATCGAATGGCTCAAGGAGATCATGGGCTTCCCGGCGCAGGCGGGCGGCATCCTGGTCACCGGTGGTTCGGTGAGCAACCTCGTGGGCATGAACGTGGCGCGCACAGCCATGGCGCCCTTCCCGGTGCGGCGCGAGGGACTCAACGGGCATGCACGTCTCATGTTCTACACCTCCACCGAGACACACAACTCGGCGCAGAAAGCCGTGGAACTCATGGGGCTGGGCGCCGACTCTCTGGCACGCATCCCGGTGCAGGCCGATTACCGCATGGATCTCGCCGCGCTCAAGGCGCACATCGCCGCGGACCGGCAAGCCGGGCACCTGCCGGTGTGCGTGGTGGCGAGCGCCGGCACCGTCAACACCGGCGCGGTGGACGAACTCGACGCCATCGCCGACCTCTGCCGCGACGAGAAGCTCTGGCTGCATGTGGACGGCGCCTTCGGTGCACTGGGCGTGTTGGACCCGGACAAACGCGCCCTGCTCAAAGGCATGGAGCGGGCCGATTCGCTCGCCTTCGACCTGCACAAATGGATGTACCTGCCCTATGACGTGGGCTGTGTGCTAATCCGCGACCGCGAGAAGCACAAGACCGCCTTCGCGGTGACGGCGAATTATCTCAACAAGCTCGAAGGCGGAATCGCCAACGCACCGGTGGCGTTCGCCGACTACGGGCCCCAGCTCTCCCGCGGTTTCCGCGCCCTCAAGGTGTGGCTGAACCTGAAGAGCTATGGCCTGGATCGCTTCGCCGGTCTCATCAGCCAGAACATCCGCCAGGCCCAGTATCTCGAGACACGGGTCGCGGGCGAAGCGGAACTGGAGCTCTTGGCGCCGGTGCCGCTCAACGTCGTGAACTTCCGTTACCGGAAGGCGGGGCTGGATGAGGCGGCGCTCAACGCCTTGAACGCACGCATCCTCATCGCCCTACAGGAGCGCGGCATCGCCGCGCCTTCCTCCACGGTGCTCAAGGGACGCTTCGCCATCCGCGTGGCCATCACCAACTATCGCAGCCGACGCGCCGACTTCGACGCGCTGGTGGACGGCGTGCTGGCGCTCGCCCGGGAGTTCACGCGGTGATGGACAGCGCGGAAGAGTAAGCCACCCTCGAGAAACTTGACCGTCATGGGGCACATTGCTCAGGGCGTCAAATCTAGAATCATGTTCTGTGAATATTACCGACGGTATAGCCCATCATGAAAATCCAGCCTGAAGAGCGCGCCGAAGAGACCCTCGATCCCAAGGACTGGGAGGAGTTCAAACGCTTCGCTGCGCGTGTGCTGGAGGACATGCTCAGCTACCAGCAGAACGTGCGCGAGCGCCCTGTCTGGACGCCGCTGCCTGAAGCCTCCAAGGCGGCGCTCCGCGCCGGCCTGTCGCGTGGGCCGGTGCCGCTGGATGAGGTCTATGCACGGTTCCGTGAGCATGTGCTGCCTTATCCCACCGGCAACATCCATCCGCGTTTCTGGAGCTGGGTGAGCGGCACCGGTTCACCACTCACGATGCTGGCGGCGCTCATGGCCTCGGGCATGAACTCCATCAACCTAGGTTTCGATGAAGCGGCTTCGACCCATGCGGAACTGCAGGTGGTCAACTGGTTCAAGTCCATCTTCGGTTTCCCGGCGGAGGCCAGCGGCCTGCTCGTGAGCGGCGGCTCCATGGGCAACATGGTGGGGCTAGCCGTGGCGCGCGCCACGAAAGCGGGCTACGACGTGCGCGAGGAGGGAGTGGATATCGCCGCCCGGCCGCGCCTGATGGTGTACGCCTCCACCGAGACCCATTCCTCGGTGCAGAAGGCGGTGGAACTGCTCGGGCTGGGGCGGCGCTCATACGCCTTGATCCCGGTCGACGAGCACTACCGCATAGACCTGGCCGCGCTCGAGAGGCGCATCCAGGAGGACCGTGCCGCCGGGCACCGGCCCATCTGCGTGGTCGCCAATGCCGCGACGGTGAACACCGGCGCGGTCGACGACATGAGCGCGCTCGCCGACATCTGCGCGCGCGAGGATATGTGGTTGCATGTGGACGGCGCCTTCGGCGCGGCCGCGCGCCTCGCACCTTCGGTGGCCCCGCTGCTGGCCGGCATGGAACGCGCCGACTCGCTGACCTTCGACCTGCACAAGTGGTTCTACCAGCCCTATAACGCCGGCTGCGTGCTGGTGCGGCGGCCGCTCGAACACCGCGGCACCTTCTCGGTGGTGCCGAGCTACATCAAGCCGCTGCCCGGCGGCGTCGCCACCGGCCCCTTCAACTTCTCCGAGTACGGCGTGCAGCTCTCCCGTTCCTTCGCTGCGCTGCCGATCTGGTTCTCGCTCCAGACCGAGGGGCTGGACAAGTTCGGCAGGCTCATCGAGCAGAACGTGCGGCAGGCGCACTACCTGGCGCAGCGGGTGGAGACCGAGCCGATGCTCGAGCTCACCGCGCCGACCGAGCTCAACATCGTCAACTACCGCTACCGTGGGACGGGGCTGGATGCGAAGGCCCTGGACGACCTGAACCAGCGCATCCTGATCGCCCTGCAGGAGCGCGGCATCGCCGCGCCGTCCGCCACCGTGTTGAGAGGGCGCTTCTCCATACGCGTCTGCATCACCAACCACCGCACGCGACGCGAGGACCTGGATGCGCTGGTGGCGGCGACGATCGATCTGGGCCGGGAGTTCACGCAGTGACGGACAGCGCCGAAGAACGCGCCGCGCTCATCGAACTCGACGCGGTGGTGACCGCCGCTCGGGACAACATCGGCGCGCTGGAAGAGGCGCCCCCTGCGTCCCATCCCCTGCGCCAGCGCCTGCTGGTGCTGGCGGCGCTCGCCACCACGATGGTGTTGTGGGCCTCCGCCTTCACCGGCATCCGCTATGCCCTGCGCGACTACCACGCGGGTTCCCTCGCGCTCCTGCGTCTCGCGGTCATGGCCGTGGCGATGCTGGCTTTCTCCACCGCCAGCCTGGGGAAGGCAGCCTGGCGCCTCACCGCGCGGGAATGGGCTGGACTCGCCGCGCTCGGCCTCACCGGCATGGCCGCCTACCAGCTCGCGCTCATCAATGGCGAGGAGAGCGTGGATGCGGGCACCGCCAGTCTCATCATAAACACCTCGCCGATCTTCACCGCGCTCCTGGCGCTGTGGCTGCTGGGTGAGCACCTGGACCGCAAGGGCTGGTCCGGCGTGCTGCTGGGATTCGCGGGCACCGCGCTGCTGGTGAGCGGCGGTCAGGGCGGGCTGCACCTCCAGGTGGGCGGCCTGTTCGTGCTCATCGCATCGGTCTCCCAGTCCATCAGCTTCATCATCCAGAAACCGCTGGCGACGCGGCTCGGGCCCCTGCTGGTCACCACTTGGATGGGCGTGTTCGGCGCCCTCTGCGTGCTGCCCTATGCACCGCAGCTCGTCACTGATATCCGGCACGCCTCCTTCGGGACCACCCTGACCGGCATCGCCCTCGGATTGCTGCCCACGGCGGTCGGCAACCTCTGCTGGTCCTACGCCTTGTCGCACCTGCCGGCGGGCCGCGCCTCCACGGCGCTGTATTTCTCCGCGCCCATCGCGCTCACCGTCTCCTGGCTGTTCCTGGGCGAGAAGCCCGGGCTCATGGCCCTGCTGGGCGGCGGCGTGGTCATCGCCAGCGTGGTGCTGGTCAACCTGCGCCGCACGGCATGAAGGAGCCCGCATGCAGGACATGACGTGGACGAACATCCAGGATCACGCAGCGCGCGAGCTGCCGGGCGGCATGCGCGTCTGGGACATCTGGCAGGGAGCGAGCGGCGCCAAGGCCCAGGTGGTGGATATCCCGCCCGGCGCGGTCTACCCCGGCATCGACGTGCACCAGCCGGGCCCGGAAGAGGTGTATGTGGTGAGCGGCGTGTTCAACGACGGCGAGCGCGACTACCCCGCCGGCAGTTTCTTGCATTGCCCGGCGGGCTCGCAGCACGTGCCGCAATCCAAGACCGGTTGCCGCCTGTTCCTGTTCTATCCCGAAGGCTGATCCACACATCGAGGGAAGGCATATGCGCATCGGGATCATAGGCACGGGCACCTTGGGCAGCGCCATCGGCGGCCTCTGCGCGCGGCATGGGCATGAGGTCATGTTCGGTGCGCGGGATCCCGCCAAAGCCCATGCCATGGCCGCGGCGATGCGGGCAGAGAGCGGGAGCTACAGCCAGGCCATCGCGGCCAGCGAGCTGTCCTTCTTCTGCATCCCCTGGGAGCATGCACCCGCTGCCCTCGACCGGCTCGGTGACACCGCCGGTCGCATCATCGTTGATTGCTCCAATCCCGAGACCCCCGACGGGCGCAGCCTGGACATCGGCTTCCACGAATCCGGCGCCGAGCGCATCGCGGCCGCGCTCCCCGGCTCGCGGGTGCTGAAGGCTTTCAACCACGTCTACGCCGAATGGCTGGCGGATGAGGCCCTGCTGCAGCGCCATGCGCCCACCGTCATGTATTGCGGCGACGATGCCGACGCCAAGCTCAGCCTGGCGCGACTGCTGGAGAGCTGCGGGCTGGATGGGCTCGACAGCGGCCCTCTGCGCAACGCCCGCTACCTGGAACCGGTGGCGATGCTCATGGTGCATCTGGTGCGGGAGCAGGGTTGGGGACCGACCGGCATCGCACTGCGCTTCACACGGCAGGCGGCTGGCACGCGCGCTTAGTTCGGATATCGGTGATGACCCCAGTGACTCTTGAGGTGACCGTATGTTGAAACTCTATTATTCGCCAGGAGCTTGTTCCTTGGTCCCCCACATCCTGCTGGAAGAGCTGGGCCTGCCCTACAAGCTGGAACTCACCGCCATCGCCGAGGGCCAGACCCAGACCCAGGAATACCTCGCCATCAACCCCAAGGGGCGCGTGCCCGCGCTGGTGACGGAAGAGGGCGAAGTGCTGACGGAGGTGCCGGCGGTGGCCTGGTACGTCGCCCAGCAGGGCGGCAACCCGGTGCTGTTCCCACGGGATCCGCTGCTGGCCGCCCGCTGCCTGGAATGGTGCAACTGGCTCTCGGGCACGCTGCACGCCATCGCCTTCGGCGAGTTGTGGCGGCCGGTCCGCTTCGTGGATGACGAGTCGCATCACGGCGCCATCCAGGCCAAGGGCCGGGACAACGTGCTGGACGGCTTCGCCTACATAGAGCACCGCATGGCTGACCGCGGCTGGGCCGTGGGCAATGCCTATACGTTGGTGGACCCCTACCTGCTGGTGTTCTACCGCTGGGGCAATCGCATCGGCGTGGACATGCGCGCCGGTTACCCGGGCTACACGCGGCATGCGGAGCGCATGCTGCAGCGCCCGGCGGTGCAGCGCGCGCTGCAGCAAGAAGGTATCCAGGTCTGGAACCAGGCCGCCTGAAAGAAAAGGAGAAGACGATGCTCGACCATATCGAAATCGAAGTGGGCGATCTCACCGCGAGCCGCCGGTTCTACAGCGCGGCACTGAAGCCCTTGGGTTATGAGCTGAAGGTGGAAGGGCGGGCGCTGGGCTTCGGCGATGCCCGGGCCAAGGACTTCTGGATCGCGGCCGGCAGCCCTTCCGAACGGCCGTTGCACTATGCCTTCAACTGCCCCTCCCAGGCCCATGTGCAGGCGGCCCATGCGGCGGCCCTGGCGGGTGGGGGCCGCAACAACCGGGAGCCCCGACTGCAACCTGAGATACATTCCCACTATTTTGCTGGCTACGTCTTCGATCCTGATGGCAACAACATCGAATTCGTCACCCACAACCCCAAATAGCGGAAGCTCACCCTTGGCCCTGGTATTCGGGCGATCTAGGGTTATACTCCTGCTGGATATGTAAAATCGGAATCCCTGCCAAGGATGGTCCCAAGCAGGAGATGAGCGGATGGCGAAGCAGTATCTGCGGGTCACGTTCTATGGCCGCGAAGCGCCCGTGCATGTGGAGATCGGCCAAGTGGACGCCGAAGACATCATGGCGGCCCTCAAGGGTTACTCCGCCGGCGGCAAGGACATCCAGGCCTTCTATCTCTTTCCGATCGGCGGCGATCTCAGCATGCTCATGTCCGTGAGCGAGATCCAGACCGTGCAGCTCACCTCCAAGCAGAACGGCGACTGGAAGCCGGCGGCGCTCAGCCACGGCGGCGTGGCCTTCTACCTGAAAGGCCGCACCCATCCGCTGGAGCTGGATTACACCGGCCACGGTCCGCTGGACGACATGTTCCACGGCTTGGCCGACACCGCCCATGGCGAAGAGGTCCCCGGCTGCATCATGCTCAGCGACGGTGCCGGCGAGCCGGCCTTCTTCCGCCTCGACGAGATCCAGTACGCCATCGCCAAGAGCGGGCTGATCAAGCGCCTGTCTTGAGTTCCTCGGCGGCGAGCCGTTCCTGCACCGTCGGCACGTACACCGGGAAACCGGGGTTGCGCCGTTCCTCGAAGATCAGCCGCGTCTCGATGTGCACGATCTCCGGGCGCACCGACAGCGCGTTGATGATGAACTCCCGCAGGTGTTCCACGTCGCGCACCGCCACGTGCAGCATGAAGTCGTCGTCGCCGGAGACGTGGAAGAAGGACACCACCTCATCGCGTGCCAGCACGTGGGCACGGAAGGCGTCGATGTCCTCCCGGTCATGGCGGGTCATGCGCAGGCAGATCATGGCCTGGGCCCCGACCCCGACACCCTTCGGGTTGAACTCCGCGTAGAAGCCCGAGATGGCGCCGCCATCCACGAGGCGTCGCACCCGCATGATGCAGGTGGAGGGCGCGATACCCACCCGGGCCGCCAGCACCTTGTTCGGGATGCGCGCGTTCTGCCTGAGCTCCCGTAGGATGCTCAGGTCTGTCTTGTCGTAATTCATGAAAACCCCCGCTTTTCCGTTATTTATTCGGCCGCCATCCATGGCTACTGAAATATAGTACCTTCCGGGGGCTAAATCCAGAACCGTTACAAACGGTCATGAATCCGCCCGCCAGGGTAGGCAAGAAGGCGGACCCTAAACAGAGCTACACCGGTGGGGTGCCTCCAAGTCCCGTCGCCGCCAAAAGGGGCTAAAGCGGCGGGGCTTGGAGGCGCCGATTCGTTCAGCGGGAGCGCAGGTGAGCAGCGATAGCTGCGAACGCCCGTGCAGGGATAGCACGGGCCGTAGCCGCCCGCGGAGCAGGATGCGCAGCGGGGAAGGTGGCGTTAGGGTGGCACGCGAGTGCCACCCGGTTCTCTTAACGTGCTCGCAGGCGTGTAGTGAGTTCCGGAGCTACCAAACGCGGACCCTCGTAGCCCTGCACCTGGCCGAAGCGGTCGCCCCGACCGTCCGAGCCTTCCCACTCCTGCCGTGCCGCCAGCATCTCCTCGGTGCTGCGGCCGACGAAGTTCCACCACAACAGCACTTCTTCGCCGAAGGGTGCGCCGCCCAGCAGGAACGCGTGGGCGCGGGCTTCGTTCTCCAGCAGCACGCCGTCGCGGCCGCTGCCCAGGTAGTAGAGGTTGCCGGGCTCCGCCTGCAGGCCTTCCACCGTTAGCTTGCCCTCGATGGGCAGGATCGCGTGCTCGAAGGCGGGGTCGAGCGGCAGGCGCCGCCGGCCCGTGTCCTTGAACTGGATGTCCAGGCCCACCATGGGCGAGTGCACCTTCGCTGGCGAGCGCTCACCCAGGGCCTCGCCGATGATGAGACTGAGATCGAGCCCGTCGCGCTTCAGCGCCGGCAGGGCCGGGTGGTGTTCGAAGGCCGCGTCGCCGTCGCGGCGCAGTTCCGGCAGCGCGATCCAGAACTGCAGGCCGTGCAGGTCGGCGGGATGGGGCTTGGGGCTCTCCTCGGAATGGGAGATGCCGTGACCCGCGGTCATGAGGTTGAGCTGTCCCGGGCGGATGAGCTGTTTCGACCCCAGGCTGTCCCGGTGGAACACCTCGCCCGAGTAGAGCCAGCTCACGGTCTGCAGGCCCATGTGGGGATGCGGGCCGATGCGCATGCCCGGATCATCCGGCGGCACCGGCACCGGGCCGTAGTGGTCTAGGAAACACCAGGCGCCCACCATGCGGCGCAGCTTGGTGGGCAGGGCGCGGCGCACCTGCATGCCGGAGCCCACGGTGGCGATGTGGGCGGGCAGGGTCTCCAGCAGGGGGACGGCGGATACGTTCATGTCTCTCCTAGTAGGTGTAACGCAGCCCCAGCACCCAGCTGTGGGCATCGCTGAACCAGACGTACTGTGCCCGCAGCGCCAGGTTATCCGTGAACTTGTAACTCTCGCCCAGGCGCAAGCCCGTGTCGGTCAGGCCCACGCTGGATTTCTCCACGCCGGTGTTGAGTTCCAGCCGGTCCGTCACCGCCGAGCGCAGGCCCCAGACCCAGCGGTAGCCGTCTTGGGTCCCGGAGCCGCCGGTGCCGCTCACGCTGCGGTGCAGGTAGTCCACCGAGAGGAACACGTCCACGATCTCCGTATGCACCCGGTAGCCGGGGCCGAGGAAATAGTTCTCGCTCGTGACGCCGCCAGGCACGCTGTCGTCGTTCAAGTGGTAATAGAGGCCCTCGGCGAAGAAGCCCTGGCCGATGTCATAGGAGCCGTTCAGCGCGAACCCGCGTGCGGCGCCGCCGCTGTCCGGGGCGGTCTCGGCTGCCAGCAGCTCCACCAAGCTGTAAGCCGGCTGGGCGGCGCGGGCGGGTGTCGCCGCCAAGAGCGCCGTGGCAGCCAGCAATCCTGCGGTCAGCTTGTGGATCATGGTCTGTGCCTCCGTCCCGGCCTTCCTGAAGTCTAGCAGGGGGCTTCTGGCGCATGACATTTGCCACTTCCGGCCCGCCCGGGCCTTAGGGCATCATGCGCGTTCCATATATAGGTGTACCCCCATGCAGCAGGCCGCCGCCGCCCCCAAGCGCCCCAGTGTGTTCTCGAACCGGGACTTCATGCTCCTGTTCTCCGGCAGCACCGTCTCGGCCATCGGCGACACCTTCACCCTGGTGGCGCTGCCCTGGCTCGTGCTCAAGCTCACCCATGACCCCGCCGCGGTCGGCATCGCCGGCTTCATGCAGGCCATACCGCGGGCGCTGTTCCTGTTCGTGGGCGGCGCAGTGGTGGACCGCATGTCCGCCCGCCGCGTCATGCTCGTGTCCCGCGCCGTCAACTGCGTCTTCGTGGCGGTGCTGGCCGTGCTCGTGGTCCTGGGTCAGATCCAGATGTGGGAGGTCTATGTCCTCTCCCTCGGCATCGGCCTATCCACCGCCTTCGTGTACCCCGCCGGCAGCGCCATCCTGCCGCAACTCGTGGAGAAGGATCAGTTGCAGGCCGCCAACGGCATGATCATGGGCATGCGCCAGGTGGCCATGATCGTGGGGCCGATCCTCGCGGGCCTGCTCGTCGCCGCCAACATCCACGCCTTCGACGGGCGTTTCCCCGACGCGGGTGGCATGGGCTTCGCCTTCACCATCGACGCCGTGAGCTTCCTGTTCTCGCTCGCCTCGCTCTGGATGATCCGCATCCACAGCGATTACCACCCGCCGAAGCCGGAAGGCGGCATCCTCGCGGACGTGTGGAAGGGCCTGAAGGGCGTGTGGGACGACGTGCAGCTGCGCGCGTTCATCAGCTACGTGGCCATCGTCTCCCTGTTCGTTGGCGGTCCGGTGGGCGTGGGCCTGCCCGTGCTCGCGGATGAGCGCCTCAACAGCGCGGCCGCCTTCGGCATCCTCATGACCTCCTACGGCCTCGGCATGCTCGCCGGCAACGGCCTCTCGCTCGTCGTCACCCGTTCGGTGCGCGGCTATCTCGGCATCATGATCCTCAGCATGGACACCGCGGCGGGCCTCCTGTTCGCGCTGCTGTCGCAGACGCACTCGACCGCGTTCGGCGCCGCCTTGCTGTTCATCGTCGGCAGCTTCGCCGGCGTCGCCCAGGTTGCGCTCATGAGCTGGATCCAGCGGCGCGTGCCCCAGGCCATGATGGGCCGCACCATGAGCGTGCTGCTCTTCACCTTCCTCGGTGTGGGACCGCTCTCGGGCGTCATCGCCGGCTTCCTGCTCAAGTTCATATCGCTCGGCGAACTCTTCGCCGGTGCCGGCTTGTGCCTGAGTGCCATCGCGCTCCTCTGCCTCACCCGGCCGTCGCTGCGCACCATCAGCATCGCCGAGCCCGCCAAGTCCTGATCGGGTGTCCGGCGGCTCCCTGAGGAGCCGCCGGGACACTTTCATTTCGTGCACTAATCCTCTGAATCCCCCTGCATTTAGCGGGCCCCGGGCAGCGTAGGCCCGGGCCTACGCTGCCTGTCACATTTCACCCCTTGCCGCCCGGGCACGGGCGGGTCCATATTCTTGCCGGTCTGGGCCGTGCGCTTCGAGCGCCGGTCCTTCATGCCGCAGGCAGCACCTGAGAGTACTGCGGTCCGCGCGAGGGGTGTGGTCGAGCGATGGAATCCTCCAGGCTCATGAAGGTGATGGTCCGCGATCTCAAGGTCGGCATGTATGTCGACCGGCTGGATCGCCCGTGGACCGAGACCCGCTTCATGTACCAGGGTTTCTTCGTGCAGAACGAGGAGACCCTCGCCGAACTCCAGCGCATCTGCCAGTTCGTGTTCGTCGATGCGCAGCGGAACGACGAAGCCAAGCCCGCGCCGCGCGCCGGCGAGCGCTACAGCGTCACCGAATCCGTCGAGAAGGAGATCGTGCGGGCCAAGGCCATCCACAAGGAGGCCACCGCCGCCGCCAAGGCCATCTTCAGCCAGATGCTGCAGAGCGGCCGGCTCGACGTGGAACTCGCCCGCGATACCGTCACGCCCATGCTGGACAGCATGATGCGCAACCCCAACGCGCTCATCTGGCTCACGCGCATGAAGCAGCACGATTCCTACATCTTCAGCCACGCCCTCAACACCTCCATCTGGGGCCTCGCCTTCGCGCGGCATCTCGGCCTCGAGCAGGACGAGATCTATGAGGTGGGCTTAGGCTGCATGCTCTTCGACGTGGGCAAGACCCAGCTGCCCCTCACCCTGCTGCTCAAGCCCGGCCCGCTGGACGAAGCCGAGACGAAGCTCGAGCGCGACCACGTCGCCCACAGCCTGAGCATCCTGCGCGGCATGGAAGGCATCACCCCACGCATCATGGAGCTGGTGAAGCACCATCACGAGCGCCACGATGGCAGCGGCTACGCCGCGGGCCTGAAAGGCGCCGCCATCCCGCTCTTCGCCCGCATCGCCGGCGTGGTGGACACCTACGATGCGCTGGTCAGCTTCCGCCCCTACGCCGGCGAGCGCTCGCCCCACGAGGCGGTGCGCTACATCTACGGTCAGCGCGGCACCCTGTTCCAGCCGGAAGTGGTGGAGAAGTTCATGCAGCTCGTGGGCGCCTTCCCCACCGGCTCCGTCGTCGAGCTAAACACCGGCGCCATCGGCGTCGTGCTGGCCCAGAACCAGCAGAAGCTCCGGCCCCGCGTCGCCCTCATGCTGGACCAGGACAAGCGGCGCATGGAGTCCCCGGCGGTGGTGGACATGATGCATGACAAGCCCTGGGCGGATAGCGGGCAGTTCTGGATCGACAGGTGTCTCCAGAACGGCGCGTACGGCGTCGACCCACAGCAACTTGGCATTTAAAGCTATTGCGCTTGGCATAGCTGCGTTGCGGTCCGGCTCGCCGTCCTCATGCACACAAGAGTGCACTCCGGGGGCTCGCCTCCCGCGCCTTGCTCTGCCTGCGCTCATAACGCTTTAAATGCCAAGTTCTGATTTCGTCCGTCATTCCGGCGAAAGCCGGAATCCAGTCCAACTCCATTTCCCCATCATCATTCTCTTTCTCTCTGCGTGAGAATGGGGGTCTAGCTCTATAATTCCTGAATGATCACACTTCCTCATCATTTTGGCGCCCATCGCGATGCACCGGACGCGCGGGACAGGCTGTATACGCCGAGCGCGGCGCAGCTTAAGTCCATTCCCAAGTCCGTCGACCTCCGGCCCCAGTGCCCTCCCGTCTACGACCAGCGCCCGCTCCAGAGTTGCACCGCCAACGCTTCCGCCGCCGCGGTGCAGTTCGAGCGCATGCGCCACGGCATGACGCCGGACTTCACCCCCTCCCGGCTCTTCATCTATTACAACGCGCGCAAGCGCTTGGGCACCGTGGACAAGGATGTGGGCACGCCCCTGCGCGATGCCATCAAGGCGCTGGCGAAGGAGGGGGATTGCCCCGAGCCCCACTGGCCCTACGATGCGGCCAAGGTGAACGTCGCCCCAATCGAGCAGTGCTACCGGGAAGCGGTCCCTTATCCCGGCATGAGCTACGAGCGCCTGTCCCAGGATCTGGCCCACATGAAAGCCTGCCTCGCTTCCGGCCACCCGTTCGTGCTCACCATCGGCATCTATTCCGGTTCCACCGCGCCCGAAGCCGCCAAGACCAACACCATGCCTAGCCCCAAGGCCGGGGAGACGCTGCTCGGCAACCACGCCGTCATGGCCGTGGGCTATGACGAGGCCCAGGCACACCTCATCATCCGCAACTCCTGGGGCCCCAACTGGGGCATGCAGGGGTATTTCTACCTCCCCTGTGACTACGCCGCGGACGCCAAGTACGCAGGCGACTTCTGGACCTTGAAGCTCCAGGCTTGAGGCTGGCGCCCAAGGCACCCGCTGGTTAAGATTGGACGACGTTTTCCCACCCCATGACCTTCTAAGGAGCAGACCATGAGCAAAGGCCTGGAGAGAAAGAAAGAAGACAAGAAGAAGCCCGCCAAGAGCCTCAAAGAGAAGCGCGCCGAGAAGGCTGCTAAGCGGGCTTCCCGCTCCTGAGTCTGTCATCCCGGCGGAAGCCGGGATCCAGTCCAGATAAGGCTATTCACAGCCAGAAGCCGCCCTTCGGGGCGGCTTTCTTTTGGCTATCGTACCGTCGGCAGAGTAGGCTTTATGGCGTCACGCAATATGCCGTAGCAGGGGTGAGGGATCGTATGGACGAGTTCGGCTATCTCTCCGTCCTCATCGCCATCATCCTTGGTTTAGCGATCACCCAGATACTGCTCGGGTACAGGGGCCTCTTGCACGCCCGCGAGCACGTGCGCCTGTATTGGCCTTCGCTGGTGTGGTCCGGCCTCGTCATCATCATGGCGGTGCAGTCCTGGTGGGCCATGTTCGGCCTGCGCAGCCTCACCGGCTGGACCTTCCTCCAGTTCAGCGTGGTGCTCATGCAGACCATCCTGGTCTACATGCTCTCGGCGCTGGTCTTGCCGGACTTCGGCAGCAAGGCCGTGGACCTGCGCAAGACCTACTTCGAGCACTTCCGCTGGTTCTACAGCCTCTTGGCGGGTGTGCTGGTGGTGAGTCTCTGCAAGGACCTCGTCATCGGCGGCACGCTCCCCCACGGCCTGAATCTCGCGTTCCACCTCTGCTTCATCGTCTTGAGCCTGGCCATGGCGGCCATCCGCAACGAGACCTGGCATAAGGCCAACACCGTCTTCAGCGCGTTCCTGCTCCTGGTCTACATCGCTGTCCTGTTCGCAAGGCTCCAGTAGTGCAACCGGCCCCGCCGGCATGATCGCGATCCGGGAAGCTCACCGCACCGGCCTGCTGCATCCGCGGCACTGGCTGCGCAACCTGCTCTCCGGCGTCATCGTCGGCGTGGTGGCGCTGCCCCTCGCCATGGCCTTCGCCATCGCCAGCGGTGCGCGGCCGGAGCAGGGCATCTACACCGCCATCGTCGCCGGCGCGGCGGTGTCCCTGTTCGGCGGCAGCCGCGTGCAGATCGCCGGGCCCACCGGCGCCTTCATCGTCATCCTCTCCGGCATCACCGCCAGGTACGGCATCGAGGGCCTGCAGACCGCCACGCTCATGGCCGGCGTCATCCTGCTGTGCTTCGGCCTCGCCAAGCTCGGCAGCATCATCAAGTACATCCCGGACCCGGTGATCCTCGGCTTCACCGCCGGCATCGGTGTCATCATCTTCGTCGGCCAGTGGCAGCCCTTCCTCGGCCTGCCCGCCGTCACCGGCGCCCACTTCCACGAGAAGCTCTGGCATCTCCTGCAGGTCTTGCCCCAGTTCCATCCCGCCACCGCCGCGCTCGCGCTCTTCAGCCTGCTGCTGGTGGTGGCCACCCCCTGGGTGCCGGGCGTGCGGCGCATCCCCGGGCCGCTCATCGCCATGCTCGCAGCCACCGTATTGCAGGCCGTGTTCCATTTCGAGGGCGTGGCGACGCTGGGTTCCGTGTTCGGCGGCCTGCCCACCGGTCTGCCGCCTTTCCATCTGCCGGAGCTGGGGCCGTCCCGGCTCATCGAGCTGCTGGCGCCCGCCTTCGCCATCGCCATGCTCGGCGCCATCGAATCCCTGCTCTCCGCCGTGGTGGCGGATGGCATGGCCGGCACCAAGCACGATTCCAACCAGGAACTGGTGGGGCAGGGTCTCGCCAACATCCTCTCGCCCCTGTTCGGCGGCATCGCCGCCACCGGCGCCATCGCCCGCACCGCCACCAACGTCCGCAGCGGCGGCACCAGCCCCCTCGCGGGCCTGGTGCACAGCCTCACTCTGCTCGTGGTCATCCTGTTCCTCGCGCCGCTGGCGGCGGACGTGCCCGTGTGTGCCCTCGCCGCCATCCTCTTCGTGGTGGCCTGGAACATGAGCGAAGCCAGGCACTTCGTGCACATGCTCCGCCGCGCGCCGCGGGCGGACGTGGTGATCCTGCTCATCACCTTCGGCCTCACCGTGTTCGCGGACCTGGTGGTGGCGGTGAACATCGGCGTCATCCTGGCGACGCTGCATTTCATGCGGCGCATGGCCATGAGCGTGGAAGTGCGGCAGCAGGAAGGCGGGGACCTCGCCCAGGAGCTGAAAGAGCAGGGCCTGGAGGCGCTGCCGCCGGGGGTGCTGGTCTATGCCATCGAAGGGCCGTTCTTCTTCGGCGCCGTGGAGAACTTCGAGCAGGCCTTGGCCGAGACCCACACCGACCCGCGCCTCCTCATCATCCGCCTGAAGCGCGTGCCCTTCATGGACATCACCGGCCTGCAGGCCCTGGAGGAGGCGGTGAGCAACCTGCACAAGCGCGGCGTACGGGTGGCGCTCTGCGAGGCCAATGCCCGCGTGCACCACAAGCTCGAGCGGGCGGGGATACTCACCCTGCTCGATGGCCGTTATTTCGGGAGTTTCGCCGCGGCGCTGACCGCGGCCACCAGCACACTCCCATAAGAAAAGCCGCCCTGAGGCCCTAGCCGTCCAGCTAAAGTGCCTGTGATGGACGCAGCTCTTTCTGGGTCAAAGATCATCCGGGTGCGGAAAGTCTTGGTGCCCTACCCGCGGGGGGCTTCCTTCGTTGGCCGGCAGACGCTTCTTGGAACTACGTGGCATTGCCGGCACGAAAATTCGTGCGGTCATTCCGGTTTTGGCTCTGTTGGTGATTAAGCGCCCATTTTCCGTGAGTTCACCTATATATCTGCCGGTGGGTGCATAGATGTCATTCCCACGACGACGTCCGACATGCTTACCGTGATAGGTCCACAGGTCAGCGTCGATCCAGTAGCCAAAGCAGCGTCCTGCGGATGTCCATATCCATTCCACGATATCTTCCTCTAAATCCCACCACTCGCTTTATCGATATATTTCGACCGGTTCCTACGAATGCACTTTCGGTGTCATCGATAGGGAAGTGAGATTTTTGTCTGCAAGGATTCGCAGCGATTCAAGGCTTTGGTCCAATTTTGCGCTCGTGGCCCCTTTGAGGCCGGCATTACCCGCCTTAAGAGCGCTGAAAGCAAGTTGGGCTGAATAAATGCGATTTCGCACCTGTAACGCGAAAACATGTTCCTGGCTTTCTAATGCGTTGTCACTGGACTTCAACCTCTCCTGCTGAAAGGCAAATTCTGTGACAGCATTTGCGGTCGCATTGTCTAGGCAGCGGTTGAGGGTATGAAACTCCGACGCATCTATCGACATACCGTCTTCGATTGCAAGACCCGTTATGGCTTGACAGATATCGCCATAGCACCGAACCACCTCATCGAAGGAGAATCCTTGCCGCGATAACTCTTGGGCATGCAGCTTCGCCATCACGCCGATCTCGGATCGGTCCGGACTGTCGCCCTCTGATGTCCCGGAGATCTTGAGGCTCACATCAGGTTCGGATGCTTGCTCGGCCTGGAGCGTCTTGATGACCTGGTCTAGAAAGACCGGTATCCCAAATTCATGATCCGCAGTCGATCCATTCGACGCGGATCGATGTTCCACCTTGGCTCGACAGCGGCGGATTAGACTAGTCCGATTGGCGGTGAGAAATTCATGCAACATTACACAAGGCTACGCCCCCGTCGGTAGGGCCTCGGTACGGCAGCGCACATAGCTCCAACCCCTCAATCCACCTTCGTGCGCTTGTCCGTACGCTGCGGACCCTCCCAGACGGCAGGGATAGGCGATGGCTGATGGAATAGGGAATTGGTTCCCAAAACTATGGATCGTGCATCGCCCTACGGGAGCGCTATTTCTTCAACACTGCCCAGGGGGCGGTTTTTGTTGCGGTGACAGAACCAACTTACTTAGGCGGCGTGCCGCTAGCATCGCTGTGCTTCTGCTGCATCATCTTGCAATGCGCGTCATCGGGGTCCGCGGCATGCCGCGGACGACCGTGCAGGGAAAGCACGGGCGGGCCGGCCGGCGTAGCAGGGCTTGCGGCATAGCCGCGAGCGACCGCACAAGGATGTGCGGGCTGGGCTTTTTGCGAAGCAGGAGTGAAGCAAAAAGGGAGTCGGGGAGGTGGCAGCCACCCCGTGTTCCAAGAAAAAGCCGCCCAGAGGGCGGCTTTTTGTTCAGCAGTGATACCGGTTCAATTCTGGGGCGGAGTGCTGCTGCTGGCACTGGGAGCCTGGTCACCCGGCTGATGTCTCGCCACTATGGCATGACAATGGGGTTTCGAAGGATCCTTGGAGCAGAACTGCTTCATGTCCGACATCTCCTGCTTGCGGTGCTCGGCGCATTCCTTCTCATGGCTGCTGCACCACTCGATGCGCTTCTCGGCGAAGGCCTTCACGCCCATGCACTTGTCCGCATTGGCGGCGCACCAGGTATCGAACTTGGCCGCATCGTCCTTGCACTCCTGGGCGTGCTCCTTGCACATGTCCATGTGGTCATGGTGGCCCATGCCGGGCTGGGCTCCGGTGCTGGCGGCCGGGGCAGGGGTGCCGGCGAAGGCGGCGCCGGAAAGGGCCAGAAGGCCTGCGAATATGAAGGTATTCAGTTTCATGTAAGAAACTCCGTGTTCTATGGGGCTATACCCCTTAACGGCATAGGGTCAGGGCTGTTGACCCGCGATCTTGTAATGATTTGTAACGGTCCGCGACATGCCGCGTTACTCCGGCTTGGGTTTCGTGAACTTGTTCTTATTCTTCTTGTTTCTTTTACTGGTCCCCGGCGGGTTCTCTTTCGAACGATGTTTTACTGGCGCTTCCGCGCGAATGCTCCCATCCGCGTTGAGGCGTGAGATCTCCAGCGGCCTTCCTGCCACCCGTGTCTTCTTGAGTCCATTGAAGATGTCCGCCGGCATGCCTTCCGGCAGGTCCACGGTGCTGTAGTCCTCATATAAGCGGATGCGGCCGATGAGCCGGCCTTCGATGCCCGCCTCATTGGCGATGGCACCCACGATGTTCCCCGGCTTCGCCCCGTGGCTCAAACCCACTTCCAGGCGGAAAGTCTCCATGCCCACCTCAGGTTGGCTCTCGTCCCTCGGCGGGCGGCCCTGTCCGCTGGCGCCGGGACTGCGGTCCCGTGTGCCATGGGGGCGCGGACCTCGTGTGCTTTGGCGGCTGTCATCGAAGCGCGCCGCCTCCCGCACGGGTGTCTCGATCTGGGGTTTCAGCAGCAGCGGCGTCGAGCCCTGGGCCAGCTTCGCCAGCGCCGCCGCGATCTCCAGCGCCGGCACGTTGTGGGCCTGCTGGAAGCGCTCGATCAGCTCCTGGTAGAGCTGCAGTTCACCGGCGGCGAGCGTGTCCGTGATCTTCTGGTGGAACTTGGCGATGCGCTTGTCGTTGATCACCTCCGTGCTCGGCAGCGTCATCTGCGTGATGGGCTGGCGCGTCGCCTGCTCGATCGCCCGCAGCATCCGCTGCTCCCGGGGCGCCACGAACAGGATCGCATCGCCCTGGCGTCCGGCCCGGCCCGTGCGGCCGATACGGTGCACGTAGGCTTCCGTGTCGTAGGGGATATCGTAGTTCACCACGTGGCTGATGCGCTCCACGTCCAGCCCGCGGGCCGCCACGTCCGTCGCCACCAGGATGTCCAGGCTCCCGTCCTTCAGGCGCTGCACCGTCTTCTCGCGGGTCTTCTGCACCACGTCGCCGCTCAAGGCGGCGGCGGCATAGCCGCGCGCCTCCAGCCGTTCCGTCAGCTCCACCGTCGCAGTCTTCGTGCGCACGAACACCAGCATCGCGTCGAAGCTCTCCGCCTCCAGGATGCGGGTCAGCGCGTCCAGCTTGTGGGTGCCGCTCACCAGCCAGTAGCGCTGGCGGATCGTCTCCGCCGTGGTGGTGCGCACCTCGATGCTCACCGTCTCCGGGTTATCCAGGTACTTCTGCGCGATGCGGCGGATGGCCGGCGGCATCGTGGCCGAGAAGAGCGCGATCTGGTGGGTGTCCGGCGTCTGCTCCAGGATCCACTCCACGTCGTCTATGAAGCCCATGCGCAGCATCTCGTCCGCCTCATCCAGCACCAGGCACTTGAGGGAAGCGAGCTGCAAGGTGCCCTTGCGCATGTGGTCCATCACCCGGCCCGGGGTGCCCACCACCACCTGGGGGCCGCGGCGCAGCTGCTGCAGCTGGCCGTAGTAGTCCTGCCCGCCGTAGATCGGCAGCACGTGGAAGCCCTTCATATGGGAGGCGTATTTCTGGAAGGCTTCAGCCACCTGGATCGCCAGCTCCCGGGTGGGGGCCAGCACCAGCACCTGGGGCGCCGTCACCTTCAGGTCCAGCTTCGAGAGCAGCGGCAGGGCGAAAGCCGCTGTCTTGCCCGTGCCCGTCTGGGCCTGGCCGATGAGGTCGGAGCCGGCGAGGATCAGGGGGATCGTTCTTGCCTGGATGGGGGAGGGGGATTCGTAGCCGACGTCGGCCAGCCCCTTTAATAGGGCATCGGAGAGGCCGAGGTCTTTAAAGGCGGGTTCGAGAGGGGGCTTGGGGGAGGTCATGGGACGCTAGCCTACGCATTTGGACGTGTAAGAGAGGATAAAGAAGGTCTGGGCTGAATATCATTTTTAAGCACATGTTTTTTAAGGAAATTTTATTCATACATTATTGCTTGACCTTATGAGGAGAGTAGCTGTATATAAACACAGTTCCATTGAGAATTTGAAATGACTTGATGACTGCTCCATCTCTTTGAACGGGCTTCGTACTTGGTGAATTTCCCAGTATGTTCAATTGGTTGGGCTAAACTAGTTGGAATGCTAACAACCCATTTTCGGCTGTGGTCGACACCCTAAGCCGCAAAGAACGCAGTGCTCGGATGGCGCTGATCCGGAGCAAGGGTAGTAAGCCCGAGCGGCTAGTGATGGGACTGGTTCATCGGATGGGCTTCCGATATCGGAAGCACCGTCGTGATCTTCCGGGTACCCCTGACATGGTCTTGCCGGGCCGGACGAAGGTTATTTTCGTGCATGGATGCTTCTGGCATGGTCACCGCTGCAAGTTAGGACGGATGCCTAAATCGCGCGTGGGCTTTTGGTCCAAGAAGATATCCGATAACAAATTGCGTGATCGTCGAGTACGAGCGAAGTTGCGTAGACAGGGTTGGAAGGTCTTGGTGATCTGGGAGTGCCAAACAAATGATCCGCATCGGGTCACTAAACGGCTACGGGGATTTTTAAACGATGCGTAGTGTTGAATTGTTCAGTGGCCTCGGAGCGCTCGCGCTATCGCTTTCTCGCGCCGGCTTCGAGCATGCTTTAATGGTTGAGTGGAATGCGGATGCCTGCGAGACGATCATGGCGAACAAGCGCCGCGGCATCGAGCATGTAGGCCATTTCCCCATCAGGCATGGCGACGCTAGGCTTGTAGACTATTCATTGCTAAGTCGCTCGCCCACGGCTCTTTGCGCGGGTGGTCCGCCGTGCCAACCGTTCAGCATTGGCGGCAAACATGGCGGACCAGATGACCCGCGGGACATGTGGCCGGAGGCTGTCCGCTGCGTTCGCGAACTGCGCCCGCAAGCATTCCTGTTCGAAAATGTGCGCGGTTTGTTGCGCCCAGCTTTCGCCGACTATCTTGCGTGGATTCGCCTACATCTAGAGCGCCCTGAACTCGTGAAGCGCCGTGGCGAGGACTGGCAGGATCAGCTTGCCCGCCTAAGGCGAGCCCACCTCAAGTGCATGGAAGACGGATTGCGCTACAACGTGACTGTAACTGGCGTGAACGCTGCCGACTATGGCGCGGCGCAGATACGTCGACGCGTTGTGGTGGTTGGGTTCCGCTCTGACCTTGGTATCGACTGGGAATTGCCGGCCCCGACCCATTCACGCGAAGCCCTCCTGCAGGCAAAGTGGATCACCGGTGAGTATTGGCGCCGTCACAAGATAGCCGCGTCTAAGCGCCCGAAGTTGTCGGCCAGGGAGCGCACTACCGTGGAGCGCATCAAGGCTGGCGAGATCGTTGTGGACACGCTTCCATGGGTGACTACCCGCGATGCCCTGATGGGCCTCGACGAACCGAAGGTCGAAACTACTGTCCCGAACCACAAGTTCCAACCAGGCGCGAAGGCTTATGTGGGCCATACAGGCAGCCTTCTGGATGAGCCCGCCAAAGCCCTAAAGGCCGGCGACCATGGCGTACCCGGCGGCGAGAATATGATGGCCATGGGTGGGGGCAAAGTCCGCTATTTCACGGTACGTGAGGCGGCTCGGTTGCAGGGCCTGCCAGATAACTTTATATTCCCAGCGACAGTTTCCTGGACGGAATGCATGCGCCAGCTCGGTAACGCCGTGCCGGTGCCACTCGGAAAGTTCGTGGGAACGAGCATCAGGGACACGCTCCGCGCAGCCGTGGCGAGCACCAGGCGTCGACGAGCAGCATAGCCACATAGAGGGGTTGTTCAGTGAAGACCGAAGTTCCCTACAACCCCCTCGACAAGAAGAATCTTGGTATCAGCGTCGCGGATGCGCTCCTCGCGCAACCCATCGTCTCGTTGCCGCCGGATGAAAAGTTCATCGGCGCCGGCATCTATGCGATCTACTACGCCGGTGATTTCAAACCGTACACGCCGATAGCGGCCGCGAACGCGGGCGACAAGTTCGTTAAACCTATCTACGTGGGCAAGGCGGTTCCAGCTGGCGCGCGCAAGGGCGGCTTCGGCTTGGACGCGGATCCTGGGACGGTATTACATAACAGGCTGTCCGAGCACGCCGAGTCGATCAAGCAAGCGACAACCACTTTAAACATTGCGCACTTCAAGTGCCGCTACTTGGTGGTGGACGACATCTGGATCCCGCTCGGCGAATCGCTGCTCATCCAGATGTTCAGCCCCATCTGGAATCAGGTTGTGGACGGATTCGGCAATCACGATCCGGGCAGCGGTAGGTACAACCAGCAACGCTCGCCCTGGGACATGATTCATCCGGGTCGCGGCTGGGCGGAGAAGTGCCAGCAAAATACGAAAACCACAGACCAAATCACCGCCGGCCTTGCCGCAGCACTGAACAAGTAGTCGTCGTTGGGCTCCTTATAGCGGCCAGACTACTTCCCCATGATCATAAAGATGATGGTCATTCACGTATAGGATCATATGGCCTGGGAAGATCGTCGCTTTTGAGCCGGGAACGTGTTGCGCTAAGAGAATCAATAGGTCCCGCGCCGACATCGCGCGTTGTGGCACCACGATCTGAACGCCAGCAACGTCAGCTTCCTTTACGCCAGTACGGAAGAGAAACGGAAGCTGATCCTTGAATGTTTGGATTAGATCCCATGCCGGCCAGTTGTTCGGTCCTATGTCAGAACATGGCCAATCATCTCGAATTGGATATTGCCGGTCGAAGTGATTCGCCGCTAGGACTGTGTTGTCGCGATTCCGACCCGGGTCATTGATTCCAAATCCAGTGCCGTTCCACGAAGCTTGTCCGTGGCGAACATAGTCCTTTATCAACATGTCTTCAGACACCGAAGCTGCCCAGTTCCCATGTACATATAGCCCCTTGAACGCCATGTCGGTTATATCGATGTTGCGCCGCCCAACGATCTTTCTTTGGTGTTTCGTTAGGCGGGTCAGAATGGATTCATTGGCCTTTCCGATATATACCGGGACGTCTTGATAAATGAGTTGGTAAATACCTCGTCTGTCTTCAACCTGTCCCAAGGCGGTGAGAGGGCCTCCTTCGATATCCGCAAGTTGCGCGCGCAGTTGTTCCAGGACAGCCCGCCCGAGATCAAAGTCAAAATCTTCGCAGGCCATTGGTGAATTTCCTGTGTTGAGATCGTTCGCGCCGCATCAATTCGCATGCCAACATGTAAAATCCGCCAAAAAATGGGAAACCCATCCCGCACCCACGATAATTTCGCTGCTGTTGCAGGCTTGGGACCCTTTGGCGAGGCAGTTCCCGATGCCCTGAAAACCCAATTATCGATAATTACGCCACTAGATCTTGGACTTCCACTGCCCTGGGCTGCTTTCATGGCTGGATTGAGGGTACCATTTTGTGCCGGCACCCAAAGACGGCTCCAAAGGGGATTTCAGTGCGCTATAAGGATCGGGCGGTTGTCTCTATCTCCGCCATGCTCACCGCCCTCAAGACCCAGGTGAAAGACGGCCAGACGGTGTGGTTCCGCGGCCACGGCCTATCGACATGGGAACTCGTGCCATCGCTCGCGAGGAATCCAGCGCACCTTCTAGCCGAGAACGCCGTCACCAAGCGATTCATGCAGAACGCTACCCCTCATCTCAAGGCGGCAATTATGAGGGAATGGGAGTGGATGTTCCTGATGCAGCATCACCGCGCACCAACCCGCCTTCTCGACTGGACCGAGAGCCCGTTGACCGCCATGTACTTCGCCGTTAGCGAGGCCCTGCACACCGGGAACGTGGCCGCCGTCTGGTGCCTGGACCCGGTCGCCTTAAATCGCGAAGCCAATCTAAGTTTCGACTTCGAGCAGGAGATCCCCGCGTTTGGCAATGACAAGAATCTGGAAAGTTATCTACCCAGTCGCGTCAAGGATGATCCGACCAAGCTCCAGCCGATCGCCATCATGGGCCCCCGGAATACTCCACGCATGGCGGCTCAGCTCGGTACGTTCACGATCAATCACCGACTTCATACGCCGATCGAGCAAATCGGAAAGCAAAAGCACGTCTGGCGGTGGTTAGTGCCTCCGACAGCGAAGAGCAATGTTATGCGCGAGCTCTCGATTCTTGGAGTCTCAGCGTTGACCGTGTTCCCGGAACTAGACAGGGTAGCCGACTTGAGCAAGGAGCTACTGCCGTGAAATTTGAAATAAACGTACTTAGAAATAGCACCGTATGGCAGCTTTACCGGATGCGTGACCACATTCTGTTGGACCCCCCGTATCAGCGACTTGGAGACATCTGGACGTTAGATAAACGTGAGCTTCTCATCGATACGATCCTTAATAATTTCGATGTTCCGAAGTTGTATTTGCACAAGTTCAGCAATCCTCAGAAAAAGGCAGGTAAAGAATATCTATACGCGATAATCGATGGCAAGCAACGCCTCGAGACCATTTGGAAGTTCATTGATGGTGCCTTTGCTCTATCCGATGAATTCCAGTATTACGATGACTCGACCGTGAAGGCTGAGGGAATGAAGTACGAAGATCTGGGTCCAAGGTACCCCGACTTGAAAGGGCAATTCGACGGCTTCCCATTATCTGTTGTTTGGATCGAGACGGATGACATCGACATGATCGAGGAAATGTTCTCGCGGCTTAACGAGGCTGCGACCCTGAACGCCCCAGAAAAGCGGAACGCGATGGGCGGGCCGGTGCCGACCGCGATTAAAGCACTGGCACGTGAGCCTTTCTTCTTGAAGCGACTCCCCTTCGCCAATGCCCGGTATCGGCACTTCGATCTAGCGGTGAAATTTCTGCTAATCGAGCGCGAAGGGAAGATCATTGATACCAAAAAGGTATATCTCGACGAATTCGTGAGGGAATATAAAAGCAAAAGTCGGAGCGCGCGTCTGCCATTTGTTGCAGATTCAGAGCGTGTGTTGGGACGAATGAATAAGGTATTTCATGACTCCGATCCGCTCCTTAGAAACATCGGCATGGCGACGCTGTACTACTATTTGTTTCATCTTGCCGACCGAGATGGTTGGGCGACAAAGGTCACAAGACAAAAGCTCTCAAAGTTTGAAGTTACAAGGCGTAAGAATCGCGAGCTCGCAGAGAGCAATCTCAAGAAAGCCGATTATGACCTCATCGAGTTCGATCAATTCAATCAGTCTCCAAATGACTCATATGCCACGAGGATTCGCCTAGAAATTATTTTGGAGCGCCTATTTAATAGGCGTGTGCCAAAGGATTTCTTAGGCGGGGTGGAAGCTTAATATCAGTCTAAGCGCTAGTGCTGGGACCTTACGAGATGGCGCAGATATAAAACATCTTTGTTAGAAATTTAGTTTGATATAACTATGGCCAATAGTCGGGTACATCTTGAAGCGGAAAGATGGATTGTTGCCGAGTTTCTACCTCGAAAATTCGACGGGCTTCTTTTTTCACCTCGCATGCTACGACTCACGTGGGGCGGCAATTTTGACTTTGACGCGGTGAGTAGTGATGGCGAAATAGTTGGATTGGTGTCCACCAGCGCCGCAATTACCGCGACAGGGAACAACGCCATAGGCAAAATTCACAAGATAAAATGCGACGCACTATACCTGTTGCACGTAGTAGGGGCGAAGCGGCGAATTATGATCTTTGCAGAAGATTCTATGCTTAAGTTCTTCAGCAAAGAACAGAAATCAGGGCGTTTCCCGCCCGAGCTTGAGCTGCTGCATGCTCCGCTCCCTTCAGACCTGTATTCACGTTTATTGATGGCAAGGGCGGTAGCCTCAGCAGAGACCTCGCCAGCGAAGGAACATACCTAATATTTTAGTATCACAGAAACCGTTACTTGGGGAACCCACCCCAGCAGCCTGCTGAGGCTCATCCGCGCCGCATCCTGACTGTGCTGATAGGGCTCTAGGCGGCCCTGAATCCCTGCAAGAGATTCTGAAGACTTAGGTCGACCAGCTGCTCCATCGGCACCACCGGCATGCCCTCTACGTGATCGCTCATGCACTCCACCCGGCCCGTGATGATCAGGGACGTGAGGCCGTGCACGTGGGCCCAGATGGTGAAGCCATCCAGCTCCAGGTGGCCCGGGCGCATGAAGCCTGAGCGCTGCATCTCGGTGAGCATGATGGTGAGAGCGTGGAAGGAACGGTTGCCGGCTTCCTTCAGCTCAGGGAACTTGAAGCGCTTCGCGGGCAGTTCCTCGCCGGAGAACATGAGGTTGTAGAGGGCGGGGTTGTCCATGCCGAACTTCACGTAGGCTTGGCCCATCTGGATGAACTGCTGCTGCGGATCCTTCACCTGGCCGATCGCCGCTTCCAGGCTCTCCTTGAGCTGGTCGAAGCCGCATATGGCTATCGCCACCAACAAGGCGTCCTTGTCCGCGAAGTGGGAGTAGATCGCAGGGGGGCTCACGCCCACGCGCTTGGCGAGGTCCCGCAAGGAGAAGGATTCGCCGTCTTTCTCCATGAGCTTGAGCGCGCCCTGGATCAGGGCGGCGCGCAGGTTGCCGTGGTGGTAGGCGTTCTTGATGAGGCGCATGGGGCACATTATAGATAGGCCTTCCGCGGCGGCGGACTGACCCGCCCCGGGCGGGAATAAAAAATAAGTCGCATTAATCTTGACACCGTTAAGTTCATGGGAGCAGACTCTACGCCCCAAACTTAACACTGTCAAGATTAGGTGCCGCCGCCATGAACAACCGCTCTTTCCCGGCTTTCTGCGCCCTTTCCCTCACCCTGGCCGCCGCCAGCCTCACCCTGGCGGGCTGCGGCCACGGCAGCCGCGACCCGGCGCCGGTTAAGGGCGTGATCGCCCAGAAGCTCACCCTCACGGACACCACGCCGCGGGATGAGTACAGCGGCGACGTGCACGCGCGCCATGAATCGGTGCTGGGCTTCCGGGTGCCGGGCAAGATCGTGGCCCGCTACGTGAACCTGGGGGACAGCGTGCATGAGGGCCAGCTCCTGGCGAAGCTGGACGGGGCGGATGCGGAGCTGAACAAGGACGCGGCCCAGGCGGCACTGACCGCCGCCCAGAGCACCTACCAGACCGCACAGCGGGAACTGGACCGCTACGCGGCCCTTGTGAAGACCGGCGCCGTGAGCCGCTCCGCCTTCGAGCATCAGCAAGACATCTTCACCGGCGCCGAGGCCACCTATCGCCAGGCCCAGCGCCAGTTCGACCTGCGCGGCAACCAGCTCGCCTACACGGAACTCAAAGCCGACCACGACGGCGTGGTCACCAGCATGGACGCGGAAGCAGGGCAGGTGGTGGCGGAAGGGCAGCCGGTGATGTCGCTCGCCTGGTCCACCGGCCGCGAGGTGTACATCGACGTGCCCGAGAATCGCATCAGCGCCTTCGACCGCGCGCAGGACATCAAGGTCACCCTGTGGGGTACCCAAGGCCCCGGCTACACCGGCACGGTGCGTGAGCGCGCGGCTTCCGCCGACCCGGCGACCCGCACCTTCCTGGTGAAGATCGCGCTCAAGGATCCGGGCCCGGAAGTGAAGCTCGGCATGACCGCGGCCGTGGCCATCGCGGACGCGGTGGACCCGGAGGAACTGCTGCTGCCCCTGAGCGCCCTCTATCACAAGGACACCACCACCGCCGCCTGGGTGGTGGACCCCAAGACTTCGCAGTTGAAGCTCAAACCCGTCCAAGTGCTGCGCTACACGGATGCGGGCGTGGTGATCGGTGCGGGGCTCTCCCCCGGCGACACGGTGGTGCTGAAGGGCGTGAACGAACTCTATGAGGGCGAATCCGCCCAGGTGAGCCCCACTGGGGTGAACGCGCCGGCCCCGGCCCATGCGGTTGAAGGGGCGGGACTGTGAGCGAGCGCTTCAACCTCTCCGAGTGGGCGCTAAACCACCGCACCCTGGTGCTGTTCGGGATCCTGGTGACGGCCTTCCTGGGAATCTTCGCCTACCGCCAGCTCGGCCAGTCCGAAGACCCGCCCTTCACCTTCAAGGTGATGGTGATCCAGACCTACTGGCCCGGCGCCACCACCGAGCAGGTGCAGCGGGAAGTGACGGACCGCATCGAGCGCAAGCTGCAGGAGGTCCAGGACGTGGACTTCCTGCAGAGCTACTCCAAGCCCGGCGAGTCCATGATCTTCTTCAACATCAAGGATTCCGCGCCGGCGAGCGCGGTGCCCGGCACCTGGTACCAGATACGCAAGAAAGTGGGTGACATGGCTGGCCAGCTGCCCCAGGGCGTGGCGGGGCCTTATTTCAACGATGAGTTCGGCGACGTCTACGCCAACCTCTACGCCCTGGAAGGGGATGGCTACAGCGACGCGGAGCTGAAGGACTACGCCGACAAGCTGCGGGAAGAACTCCTGCGGGTGCCGGACGTGGCCAAGGTGGATTACTTCGGCGAGCAGCCGCAGGTGATCCACGTGGAGATCTCCAACCGCAAGCTCGCGACCTTAGGGCTTGGCCCCAAGGACATCGTCTCGGTCCTGCAGGCCCAGAATGCAGTGCTGCCGGCCGGTGCCTTCGACGTGGGCGGCGACCACATCAGCCTGCGCGGCAGCGGCCAGTTCCAGACCGTCGCGAGCCTGGAGCAGACCAGCTTCCGCGCCGGCGGCCGCCTGCTGCGCCTGGGTGACATCGCCCACATCTACATGGGCTACCAGGACCCGCCGGGCCAGCAGCTGCGCTTCGAGGGCCGCCCGGTGCTGGGCCTCGGCGTCACCATGCAGGCCGGCGGCAACATCATCGAGCTCAGCCAGCGTCTGAAACCCGTGGTGGAAGGCCTGCAGCAGCGCCTGCCGGCGGGCCTGACCCTGCACACCATCACCGACGGCGGTCTCGCGGTGGAACGCTCGGTGGGTGATTTCAAGGAAGCGGTGGGGGAGGCCATCCTCATCGTGCTCATCGTGAGCCTCTTGAGCCTCGGCCTGCGCACCGGCACGGTGGTGGTGATCTCCATCCCGTTGGTGCTCGCGGCCACGGCATTCTTCATGTGGGTGTTCGGCATCGGCCTGCACAAGGTCTCCCTCGGCACCCTGATCCTGGCGCTGGGCCTCCTGGTGGACGACGCCATCATCGCGGTGGAGATGATGTCCGTGAAGCTGGACCAGGGCTTCGACAGGGTGAAGGCCGCGGCCTTCGCCTACACCAGCACCGCTTTCCCCATGTTGAGCGGCACCCTGGTCACGGTGGCGGGCTTCCTGCCCATCGCGCTCGCCAAGTCCAGCGTCGGCGAATACACCCGTTCCATCTTCCAGGTCTCGGCCATCGCGTTGCTCGTCTCCTGGGTGGCGGCGGTGGTGGTCATCCCTTATCTGGGTTATCGGCTGTTGCCGGAAGCGCACCAGCGCAAGCCTGCGATCTGGCGGGGCTGGTTGGCGCGCTTCGCTCCCAAGCTGGTTGCGCGGCTGCCGGCCGAGAGCACCCATGGTCACGACCATGACGTCTACGACACCACCTTCTATACGCGCTTCCGTGCCCTCATCGGCTGGTGCGTGGCCAACCGGCGCCGGGTGCTTGGCGCGGCGGCGGGCATGTTCGTGCTCGCGGTCATCGCCTTCGCCTTCATACCCCAGCAGTTCTTCCCCGGTTCGGACCGGCCCGAACTCCTGGTGGACCTGCGCCTGGCGGAGGGCGGCTCCTATGCCGCGAGCCTGGAGCAGACGAAGCGCATGGAGGAGTTCCTCTCGGCCCAGCCGGGCATCGCCAACTACGTGAGCTACGTGGGCACCGGCGCGCCGCGCTTCTATCTCAACCTCGACCAGCAGCTGCCCCAGCGCAACTTCGCCCAGTTCGTGGTCACTGCCAAGGACGTGAAGTCCCGTGACCGGCTGTTCGACGATCTCACGTCGGAACTGGAGAAGGATTTCCCGGACGTGCAGGGCCGCGTTTCGCGCCTGGAGAACGGCCCGCCTGTGGGCTTCCCGGTGCAGTTCCGCGTCTCGGGGGATGACATCCCCACGGTGCGCGGCATCGCCGCACAAGTGGCCGACGTGGTGAGATCGGACCCGCGCACCACCGGCACCCAGTTCGACTGGGACGGTCCGGCGAGCAAGACCGTGCACCTCCAGATCGACCAGGAGAAGGCGCGGCTGCTCGGCGTGGGCAGCGACGATCTTGCGGCATTCTTGAGCATGTCTCTCACGGGCTACACCGCCACCTACTACCGGGAGGCGGACAAGCTCATCGCGGTGGACCTGCGCGCCCCGGCGGCGGAGCGCGCCGACCTCGGCAACCTGCAGAACCTGATGGTGCCGACCTCCGCCGGCAAGTCCGTGCCACTGGCCCAGCTCGCGAAGCCGGTGTACGGGCTGGAGTACGGCGTGGTGTGGGAGCGGGACCGGCAGCCGACCATCACGGTGCGCGCCGACATCCTGGGCGACGCTCAGGGCATCGACGTGACCAACGCCATCGACAAGAAGCTGGCAGACATCCGCGCCGGGCTGCCCCTCGGCTACCGCATCGAAGTGGGCGGCGCCGTGGAGAACAGCGCCAAGGCCCAGGCCTCCATCAACGTGGAGATGCCGGTGATGCTGTTCGTGGTGATCACGCTGCTCATGATCCAGCTGCAGAGCTTCTCCCGCACCTTCATGGTGATGCTGACGGCGCCGCTCGGCCTGATCGGCGTGAGCGCGGCGCTGATCTTGTTCCACAAGCCCTTCGGCTTCATGGCCATGCTCGGCACCATCGCCATGCTCGGCATCATCATGCGCAACTCCGTGATCCTGGTGGACCAGATTGACCACGACATCCGCGACGGCCACACGCCCTTCGAGGCCATCGTGGGTGCCACCGTGCGCCGCTTCCGGCCCATCAGCCTCACGGCAGCCGCGGCGGTGCTCGCGCTCATCCCGCTGCTCCAGAGTGATCTCTTCAGCCCCATGGCGGCGGCGCTCATGGGCGGCATCACGGTGGCCACGGTGCTCACGCTCTTCTTCCTGCCGGCGCTCTACGCCACGTGGTTCAAAGTCCGCGTACCGGTTGGGTCGGAAGTGGCACCGCAGGCGTCCGCGCTACTGCCCGCAAGCTGAAAGGGAGGGGCTATACGCCGCATCTGCGCCGTGTTCGACTGCTCCGATGTCGCGGCTTCATCGCTCACTGTCACAAAACTGACATGACCCCCCCCTCCCGGGGGCACCGTCAGATCAGGCAAGCCCCAGAGAATGGGTGGGATGAGCCCGCAGCTCGGGCAGGGCACTATCCCGCGCGGGTGAAAAAAAGGGGCGCCTTACGGCGCCCCAAACTCTGGTGGGACGAACACGGAGGTCGCGCGGTCTCGGGTCCGCGCTCGGGTTCCCCGGCATCATTTATACGCAGGGCCAGGGTGCAGCGATGTCGGCCGCGGCGGAGATGCGTGTAGGGCAGCGCTTACCCCGCAGGCTCAAAAAAGAGGGGCGCCTTGCGGCGCCCCAAACTCCAGCGGGGATGAACTCGGTTCAGAAGAAGGGATAGCCTGAGAGCAGGGCTGTGTTGGTGAAGAGCCCGTTGGGGTCCGTGCCCAGCAGGAAGTAGAGCTTGCCGCCCACGGGATCGATCTCCACCGGCGAGCTGCCGGTGCCCTGCCTTACGTAACCCACGCTCGCGGGCTGCCAGCCGTAGCCGAGCGCGCTGCAGGCATCCGCCGGCACGCCGCTGATGCTGGTGGTGGTGAAGGCCGCCGGGTCCACCGCCGTCAGGGTGCCGCCGGTGCAGGGCGTGGCGTTGGGGCTGAACAGGTACACCACGTCGCGCTCGATGCTGGGGGCGACGCCGGAGGCGTTGAAGCCGCCCCAGATGTCGTCACCCACGCGCGCGTTGGCGTAGTTCTGCACGATGGTGCCGTTGCCGTCCGCCACGATGGTGGAGAAGGTCTGCACCGGGCCGCTGAAATCGAACACCGTGATCCAGAAGTGGCCGTCGATGGTGTAGCGGGTGGTGGCGGAGGCGCTGGAGCCCGTGGCCGCCAGCACGTTGGGCGTCTGGGTCGAGGGGCCGGTTTCGTTCACGCCGAGCACGCGGGATGCACCGGTGGAGAGGTCGCTCTCGTTGATGCCCGCGAAGCTGCCGGAGGTGCTGTCGCCCAGGATGCTGCCGCACTTCACGCCGCTGGCGTCGGTGTAGGCGAGGCCCGGTGCGCCGCCGTTCAGCGGGATCGCGTAGACCGCGTAGCCCGTGGCGGTGTTCTCGGCCAGGTCCACCAGGCCGGCGCCGGAGTCCATCTCGAAGCCGCCCACGAGCTGGGAGGCGACGCAGGGGGCGCTGTCCGGATAGGTGAAGGTGGTCACCGCGCCGGATCCGCTCATGCTGAGGTGGTAGACCCGGTCCGTGTGGGTGGTGCCGTCATCCGACGAGGCCACGATGACGGCGTTGCCGTCCTGGCGGGCGATCACGGTGGGCGCGGGGCCGGTGGGCGGGCCCACCAGCAGGGTGCTGTGGGTGGAGAAGTTCGCCTTGTAGGCATCCACTTCGTTGCCGGTCCACACGATCCAGCGCACGAAGCTGCCGTCCGTGGGGTCGGTGAAGGCGCCGAGCACGCTCCAGTTGGTGGGCTCCAGCGTCGGGGCCACGGTGTTGTCAGCGTTGGCCGGTATCAGCCAGGTCTGGGTGCCGATGCCCGAGCTGCACGCGTTGGGCGAGCCAACCGGCTCCACCACTGCCTGCACGTAGGCCTTGGCGGCGGCGTAGGGGCGCTCGTCCAGGGCGTTCAGGCTGCAGAGTTCCTGGTAAGAACCATTCGTGAACTGCTGGACCGGCTGGATCGTGCGCAGGTTCACCTTATAGAGGTGGCCGCCGGTCCCGTACACGAAGAGCTGCGGCTGCACGTTGGTGGCGAGATGCGTCACCGGATCCAGCGTCCAGTCGTCCAGGATGGCGACGCTGTTGCTGTTGGTGCCGTTGCCGTCCAGCAACTGGTTGGTGATCTGGTAAGGCGGGTTGCCGAGGTGATCGACGTCCGCGAGCCATACACCCTGGCTGCCGCCCGTGTTGAGCGTGAGGCTGAAGGGCACGTAGAAGTGGTTGGCGGCGCTGGCGGTCTCGGCCGCGAGCAGCGCGAGGCCGGCGAACACGAGCCGGCACAAGTAGGATGCGGAAAGGATGCGCATGATGATGGACTCCCCGGATGACCTGCCTGCTCATGGAGGGGAGCCCTTGAGTGGCGCCGCAGGCGGCGCGCTCACGTCAGCTTCGAATTCCCCCGCGCCATATATAAGGCGAAGCGTGTTGCAGGAATAGCAGCGTGGGCGGAAATATGTGTAAGCCGTGACCGACTTCACATGATTATCCGCAAGCTGCGATATGTCCAAGAGGTGCATGTAACTTAATGCGAGAAGGGTAAACGCCCGAAGCGAGTCAGCGTTCTCTTACCTAGGCCCGATACCCGCGGTCCTTCCAGGAAACCCCATGTCATCGCGTCTCGTGAAGAGCTTGTTCGGTGTGATGCTGCTGGCCGCAGGCGGCACGGCTTGGGCCGGACCGCAGGATCATCACGGCTGGCGCCACATGCAGGTCGCGGACCGCAATGGCGGTGGCGGCGATGCTGCGCACAAGGATGGTCCGTGGCGCGGCGTGGCTCCGGGTGCTGGCCAGGCCGCGCACAGCGCGCCGCCGCATGGCTATGCGCCGCCGCCCGGCGGTTGGCATCACCAGTGGGGTGGCGGGGACCCGCATTACTTCCCGCACCATGATTGGAACTACTGGCATCGCGGCTACTGGCACCATGGCTGGTACGGTCCGCGCTTCGGCTGGTGGTGGGTGGTGTCGGGCGTGTGGTTCTTCTATCCCGCGCCGGTCTATCCCTATCCGAACCCTTATGTCCCTTCGGGCTTCGCTGCGCCGCCGCCCGCGGGCAGCGCGCAACCGGTCACGCAGTACTGGTATTACTGCCCGGCGGCGAACGGCTATTACCCTTACATCAGCGAGTGCCCGAGCGGCTGGCAGCAGGTGGTGCCGACGCCGGCGGATGCGGATAAAGGCGAAGTGCCGGGCGGCTGAGGCTCAGTCTTTGTCGAACAGCTTGCGCCACGCGCTCAAGTCGGGGCTCTCCGAGTCGTCGCCCTCGATCTGGATGCCGAGCAAAAAGGATTTATCCTGCTTCGCGGGTGCGGCCCAGCGTGTCTCGCCACGCAGATGGAATGAGTCCTTGTGGCCGGGCACGTGGATCACGATGTCTATGCGCTCGCCCGACTCCAGAGCCTGCTTCAGCTTCAGTTGCAGACCTGCGGCGGAGATGTCCACGGTGGTGCAATAGAGCGTGGAGCGCGTGGGATCCGCCACCGCCTGGCGATGGATGACCGCGCGGTCCTGGACGGTCTTGCGTGCGTAGCGGCGGCGTTCGTCCGTCATGGCCCAGTCACTTCCTGTGGCTCCCCATTTCCCCGCAATCAACTTAACCAATGCCTTCCGGCCCTACAAGCGCCGGCCCGGGACCCGCGGAAACCGCGGGCCGGGAGTCCCACGCCGGGCGCGTTTGCGCAGGGGCAGGGCTGGTATCATCGGCCCTCACCAGCCCACCCAAAGGCGGGAAATTTCGTGTGGAAATGGTTCAAGAGTCCGCCGCCGCCCAGTAAGGCGGACCGCAGCGAGTCTACCGACACCACCTTGATGCGCCGCGCGCTCGCCGCAGGCCTCAACACCATCACGGGCCACCGCCGCGGGCGGGTGCTGCATGCCTACGTGCAATCGGCCAGTTCGAGCGCCGCCGGCACCCGCGCCATGGTGGCGAGCGGCGTGCCGGTGGATGCGGTAAACCACGATGGCGACACGGCCTTCCTGATCGCGGTGCGCAAGGACCGGGAACCGCTGGCGCGCGTGCTCATAGAACTCGGCGCCAACGTGAACCACCAGAACCGCTCGCGCCGCACCGCGCTGCACGAGGCGGCGCAGCAGGGCAACATCGCCATGGTGCGTCTCTGCCTCACCTTCCGCGCGCGGCTCGATCTGCAGGACGTGAACGGCAACACACCGCTGCACCTCGCGGCGGGGCGCACCCAGGCGGATGTGGCGGAGTTCCTGATCCGCGCCGGCGCACGCCCGGACACGGTGAATCGCGCCGGCCAGACCTCGTTCACCATCGCGCACGAGCCCCTGCAGCGCAAGATGACCACTTGGTGGCTCGAGACCAGCACCCGTCTGCCGCCGCGACGCTGATAGCGTCCGCCACCCGCCGGCGCAAGCCGGAATAAACCGACGAATCCCCTGGTCCGTCCATGCAGTGCATAGGCCTGCATGCACTCTGCCGTGGGCAGAAAATAGTCAACCCAAAGGGAATCATCATCATGATGGCCAAGATATTCGCGTCGTTGTCCGTTGCATCCATCCTCGTCGTCTCTCCTGTCGTGCGCGCTGATGCAGCATTCGGACCTCAGACCATGTCCTTGGACATGCAGCAGATGATCCCGCTGCGCGACGGAGTGCATCTGGCCGCCATGATCTGGAAGCCGGCCCGCATCACCAAGCCCTTGACCACCGTGATGCTGATGACGCCCTACATGTCCCAGAACGCCCAGAGCATGGCGGCGCAGTACGTGCAGGCGGGCTACGTGTTCGTGGCGGTGGACGTGCGCGGCCGCGGCAACTCGGAGGGCGTCTTCACGCCGCTGCGGGGTAACGGGCCGGACGGCGCCGACGTGATCGAATGGCTGGCGAAGCAGCCCTGGTCCGACGGCCGGGTTGCGATGACGGGAGGCTCCTACCTCGGCATGGTGCAATGGCAGGTGATGGCCGAGCATCCCAGGCATCTGGTGGCGGCCATGCCAACCGCCGCGGTCTACCCCGGCTTCGACTTCCCGGTGCAGCGCGGCATCGAGTATCCCTACGCGATCCAGTGGCTGGCCTACACCAGCGGCAAGACCACCTCCGAGGAGGTGTTCACGGACGACAAGTTCTGGCTCGGCAAATGGGTGGATGCCTACGAGGCGCAGCAGCCCCTGAGCGCGCTGGCGGACGCAGCGGGCACCAACCGCGATGCATCCCTGGAGTGGCTCGATCACCATACCTACGACGGCTATTGGGAGGCTTACAACCCCAAGCCCGCGGACTATGCCGCCATCCATATCCCGGTCCTCACCATCACCGGCTATTTCGACGCTGACCAGCCGGGGGCACTGCGCTATTACCAGGAGTTCATGCGTTATGCGCCGGCGGATGCGCGGGCACACCACTACCTCCTGATGGGCCCCTGGGACCATGCCGGCACGCGACATCCGCAGAAGCAGCTCGGTGGCCTCAGCTTCGCCGAGAACTCCGTGCTCGACATCACCAAGTTGCAGATCGCATGGCTGGACTGGGTGCTGAAGGGCGGCAAGCGCCCCACGGCGCTGAGCGACCAGGTGAACTACTACGCCTGGGGCGAAGGCGCAGATGAATGGCGCCACGCCGCTTCCCTGGGCGCGCTGACCTCCCATGCGAAACGCCTCTATTTCAGCTCACCCGCGGGCCCCGCGGACGACATCTACCATGCCGGCCGGCTGGTCGCGGCCCCGTTGACGGATGAGCCGCCGGACGGTTTCGTGAGTGACCCCGGCAAGCTGCAGGATGCGGCAACCCTCATGGCCATGAACGATGATGATTACCTGACCACCCAGCACAATGCCTTCGGCGGCAACCGCGTGGTCTACGTGAGCGATCCGCTGCCGGATACCGAGATGCTGGCCGGCTGGCCCCGCATCAGTGCCAGCATCGCGCTGGACACCCCGGACGTGGACCTGGGGGCCGACTTCCAGCTGCTGTTGCCGGATGGGAAGATGGTCCTGCTCGGCACCGACATGGTGCGCGCACGCTTCCGCCAGGATATAAGCAAGGAGACGCCGGTGACACCCGGCGTCGTGGATGAGTACCTGTTCGACGGGTTCTACTACATGGTGCGGCAGCTGCCCAAGGGCGCGCGCATCCGCGTGGTGGTCTACCCGATCGACGATCCCTACGTGGAGCGCAACTACAACGGCGGCGGCCGGCTCGGACACGAGACGGCGGCGGATGCGAAGGTGGCCCATGTGAGCCTGCATCTGGACGCGGCCCATCCGAGCTTCATCGAGTTGCCGCTGGCGCCTTGAGGACTAGTGGCTCAGTAGCATCAGGTCCGATTCGTCCGAGACGATCTCGGCGAGCAATAGCTTGCCATCGGGCGTGAGGCCGATGCCGGACTTGTAGCTCAGCATCGGCAGGGTCACGAGGTGCTGGCCGTCGCCGCCGGCCGTGAAGGGATGGCTGGCGAGATAGGCCGGGCCGCGCGGCGGGCGTTGCACGTACCAGATGCGGTCATGCCCCAAGCGCCAGTTGCTGCAATCCTCCGGCTCCAGGTCCGCCACCACCAGTTCCGCCTTGCCGCCGGGCTTCAGGCGGAAGAGCCCGGCCGTCCAATCGCGGGAGAAATACACGGAACCGTCCGCGGCCGGCTCGCTGTAATAGGCGCCGTCGCTGGTCACCTGCTCGGCCTTGGCCTCGCCGCCGTCCACCGGCATGCGCCATATCTCCCAGGCGCCGCTGCGGCGTGAGCTGAAGTAGATCCACTTGCCGTCCGGGGAGAAATGCGCGAAGCGGTCCTCGGCGGGGGCGGTGGTCAGGCGCCGCGGCGCGCCACCTTGGGCGTCCACCTCGTAGATGTCGAAGTTGCCGTCCACCGCGGGCGTGTCGAATACCACGTGGCGGCTGTCCGGCGACCAGGAAGGGCTGGAGGTGTAGGGGCCGTCGAAAGCGGTGAGTTTCAGGGCCTGCTCGCCCTTGCGGTCCGTCACCCAGATCTCGGAGCTGCCGCTGCGGTCGGACGCGAAGGCCAGCCACTTGCCGTCCGGTGAGGCGGCCGGGTTCCAGTTCCAGCGGGTGGTGTAGGTCACCTGCTGCGAGACGCTGGGGTTGGCGGTATCCACGCTGAAGATGTTGGTCTGGCCGGTCCACTCCTCGTAGACCAACTGACGGCCGTCGCGGCTCAACTCCGGCGTGAAGGCGCTGCGGCCGGACTGAGGCACGCGCTCCGCGGGGTTGCCGTCGATGTCCACCCGCCACAACCCGAAGGGCCCGCCTCTATTGGATGAGAACACCACGTGTCGGTTGTCCGGCTCCCAGGTGAGCCCCTCGACTTTGAGGTTGTCGAAGGTCAGGCGCTTGGGTTCGCCGCCGTTCACCGGCACCACGTAGACGTTGGCCACGCCCGAGGCGTGCCAGCGGATGAAGGCGAGCAGTGTCCCGTCCG
This sequence comes from uncultured Gammaproteobacteria bacterium, assembly GCA_964584665.1. Classification (GTDB taxonomy): domain Bacteria; phylum Pseudomonadota; class Gammaproteobacteria; order Natronospirales; family REEB76; genus DASUBN01. The sequence goes on along the minus strand of CAZPAO010000002.1, from coordinate 60,172 downwards.
GCGAGAACTGCGGGTTGGTGTCCTGCTGGTCCGTGGGCGGCACCTCGGTGAAGTGGCGCAGCGTGCCGTCGGCGAGGGTGAGCAGGTCGATGCCTTTGGAATCCGGCGCCTTCATGGCCAGTGTCTGCCCGTCCGGCGCCCAGGCGAAGCTGTCGCCCTCGTACTTGTCGCAATCGGCCAAGCGGCGCGGCGGACCGCCCACCGGCGAGACGCTATAGAGCACGCAGACGGTGTCGTCGATGTCGGCATAGGCGATCTGGCTGCCGTCCGGCGACCAGCGGGGCATGTGCTCGTGGCCATCGCCGTGGGTGATCTGCAGCAGCGTCTCGGAACTCATGGCCCGCACATAGATGTGGTACTGGGGCCGGGGATCGCTCGGGTCCTGATCCCAGACGAAGGCCAGGTGGCTGCCGTCCGGGGAGAGGCTGGGATCCATCTCCTTGCCTTCGAGGGTCGTGAGCGGCGTGAGGGCGGCCTGGGTGTCGGTGGTGACGCTCATCCCGCTCTCGCGGGCATGGCGCGGCCACAGGAACGCCACCAGGCCCACCGCGATGGCTGCGGCCGCGAGCCACCACCAGTGGCGACGCAGGCCCGCGACGCCGTCGGCAGCGCGGGGCGCAGGCGGGGGCTCCGCCGCGGCGGGTTGCAGCAGGCGATAGCCGGTCTTGGGGATCGTCTCGATCTCGGCGGCGCACTTCAGGTCGTCCTGGATGAAGCGGCGGAGCTTGGAGACGGTGCGGTTGAGCGCGTCCTCGGTGACGTGCTCATGGCCCCAGACCCGTTGCATGAGCGCATCGCGGGTCACAGGCTCACCGGCCGCTTCCAGCAGGCAGGCCAGCACCTGCATGACGCGCGGTTCCAGGCGCAGCTCGGCGCCGGCGCGGATTACGCGGTTCAAGGCCGGCTGCACGCGCCAGTCGCAGAGGCGGTATTCGGTTTCGGTCTCGTTCATGACGTCGGTCTTGGCACGCGCCACTCGGTTTCCCCGTATGCAGATGATGCCTGTAGACCCTCGCGGGAGGGAGAGGTGCGGCCAAAAGTCAGGCTTTAGTCAGGAAAAGTCCGCCATCCCTCAGGCGGTCCCCGGCTCTGAATCCCATATTACAGCGGACTAGGACACCGGAGATATCCGACATGAGCCGATTGGCCGTTTTCCTGCTGTGCCCGCTCCTGGGCCATATGCCTCCGGCGAACGCCGGGGCGCCGGTAGTGAACCACAGCACCATCGCCTTCACCTTGAAGGAAAAGGACCTGCTGCCGGAGAACCTGGCCTATGACCCCAAATCCGGGGATTTCTTCGTGGGCAGCACCCGCAAGGGCAAGATCCTGCGGGTCTCACCCGGCTGCCGGGAATGGGATTTCGTCACCGCGCGCGCCTACGGCCTCTGGCAGGTGATCGGCATGAAGGCGGACCCGAAACGCAGGGTGTTGTGGGTCTTGAGTTCCGACGGCGGCAACCTCGTCGGCCACAAGTCCGGCAACGGCAACTCCGCCGGTCTCTTCAAGTTCGACATGGATGACGGGAAGCTGCTGGACCACTGGCTCCTGGACGAGCCCGACGCGACCCACTTCCTCAACGATCTCGTGCTCGCGCCGGACGGCGACGTATACGTGACCCACATGTTCGACGCGGGGCAGGTGTGGCGTCTGGATGCCAAGACCGGCACCTTCGCACCCTTCTATTCAGGGGACGCGGCCTTCCGCTATCCCAACGGCATCGCCATCACTCCTGACGGCAAGCGCCTGTACGTGGCGGATGCGGCCGGCATCAGCATCATAGACGTGGCGACGCGCATGCGCACACCGGTGAAGGACACGGGCGGCTTCAAGCTCGGCGGGGTGGATGGCCTCTACCTCTACGGCCACGGCCTCATCTTCATGCAGCCGGACCTGAACCGCGTGGGTCGTTGCGAGCTTTCGGAGGACGGCCTCTCGGCGGAGCACTGCGTGCCGCTGGAACTGAACAACCCGCTGTTCGCGCACATCACCACCGGCGTGGTGGTGGGCGGCACCCTCTATTACATCGCCAATTCCCAGTTCGACAGCGTGGATGAGCACGGCGGATTGCCGCCGCTCGACCAGCTCTACCAACCCGTGATCCTGAAACTCGACCTGTAAGGGATGCCATGAAGCTCTCATCGCTGTTCCTCGCCGCCGCCCTCCTGCCGCTGGTATCGCCCGCTTGGGCGGAGGATGCGCCCGCCAACGCTTCCGCCGCCGGTGTGCAGCCGCATGTGACCGTGCCGCACATCGCCGGTCCCCTCAAGATAGATGGGGACCTGTCCAAGCCCGAGTGGCAACAGGCGGGGGTCATCGATGACCTGATCCAGGCCCAGCCTTTCACCGGGGCGCCCACGGAGTTCCACACCCGGGTGCTGCTGCTCCGGGACGATGACCATCTCTACATCGCGGTGCACGCCACGGATCCGGACCCCGGTCAGGTGCAGACCCACACCCTGCAGCGGGACGGGAGCCAGGACTCCGATGACCACATCACGCTGATGCTCAACACCTTCGATGATCACCGCAGCGCCTACATCTTCCGCATCAACGCGGGGGCCGCGCGCAACGATGGTGTGGAATCGAACGGCGTGGACAACGCGGATTTCGGCTGGGACGGCATCTGGGAGGCCAAGACCCGCCGCACGCCGGATGGCTGGGACATGGAGATCGCCATCAGTACCCGCAGCCTCCAGTTCCCGACTGATTCGGGCCACTGGGGGTTCAACATCTCGCGCTTCGTGCCACGCAAGACGCTGGTGACGAAGTGGGCCGCCATCAATCCCGCTTACAGCGCCTTCAGTCCGCAGCAGTACGGCATCCTGGACGGCATGACGGGCCTCAAGAGCGGCAGCGGTTTCGAGTTCAACCCTTACCTGCTGGTGCGCAGCGACCAGATCGACCCGGACAGTAAGCGCGCCCAGGCCGGCGGCGAGGTGAAGTACAGCTTCACGCCGCAGCTCGCCGGCACGCTCACGGTCAACACCGACTTCGCCCAGACCGAGGCGGATGCGCAGCAGATCAACCTGAGCCAGTTCTCGCTGTATTTCCCCGAGAAGCGCCAGTTCTTCCTGGACGGCAGCAGCCTGTTCGCCTACAACGCCGGCGCCATGAACGGCTACCTGAACGGCGGCTTCACCGGCTTCTACTCGCGTGACATCGGCATCGCCGACGGCAGGACGGTGCCCATCGACGAGGGCGCGAAGCTGGCGGGCCACGTCGGGGACCTCTCCATGGGCGTGTTGGACGTGGACACCGGCAGGATCACCGGCGTGCCGTCTGAGAACCTCTTCGTGGGGCGTTTCGCCTATGACCTGGAGGGCGGTTTCCGTATCGGCACGTTGCTCACCCGTGGCGACCCCAGCGGTCTCACGGATGCGTCCTTCACCGGCTTCGACGGCGCCTGGCAGACGGACCAGTTCTTCGGCCACAAGCTCCAGGCCACCGCCTGGGGGGCCAACACCAGCGGCGCCCCGAACCCGGGCCTCAGCCGCGGCTATGGCTACGAACTCACCTATCCCAACTACTCCTGGTACGCGGACCTGCAGGTGAATACCTTCGGGGATGCCTTCAACGTGCCGCTCGGGTTCCTGCCGCGGCCCGGCACGCGCCAAACCTGGGAGGAACTCGGCTGGTTCCCCACCCCGGCCCAGCCCACCTCCATCAACTACCTGCAGTTCGATGAGAACTACAATCAGATCGACGATCTCTCGGGACACCTGCAGAGCTACCGCTTCGACCCCTCGGTCGGCTCCGCCTACACCGACGGCAGCGCCATCTACATACACCGCGTGCGGGAGTACGAGGCGGTGAGCACGCCGTTCCCGATCGACAACAACGTCACCATCCCGGTGGGCTCTTACGTCTTCGACCGCTGGCGCATCGAATACGATTCGCCGCTGGCGCCTTTCCGCATCATCGTGCGGCCGATCTGGGGCCAGTTCTACTCCGGTACCGCCCAGGACGACTACGTGCAGCTAACGTATGCCAACCTGGATGGCCGCCTGGAACTCGGCCTCACCAACGAGAGCGTCTTCGCCCATCTGGCCCAGGGGAACTTCGTGCAGCGGCTGTGGCAGCTCAGTGCCGCATGGTCCTTCAACCCCGACCTCTCGCTCACCACCTTCGTGCAATACGACACCAGCGTGGACCAGCTCGGCTTCAACACCCGGCTGCATTGGGTGATCGCCGCGGACAAGGATCTCTACGTGGTGTGGAACCGCAACTGGCGCGAGTCGGTGATGTCGTTGGCGCCCGGCACGCCGGACGTGGCGGACGCGCTGATCGTGAAACTGGCCTGGAACTTCTCCGACTGAGCGGGCGTGTTCAGCGGGCCATGAAAAAGAGGTCCTTTGCGATGCCGACGAAAGCGCCGACGACGAGGCCGCCGGTGGCCACCGAGCCGGCCACGAAGCCCCAGTGGCGGCCTTGGGCGCTCTTGTAGTAACCCATGGCATAGAAGACGCGGGTGGCGACGAACAGGAAACCGAGGAGCGCAGCCCACAGCGGGCTCAAGCTGAGGGCCATGATCCACAGCGCCGGGATCGTGACGATGAGTTGTTCCAGGGTGTTCTGCTGCACCCGGAAGTAGCGTTCGAAATCCGCGTGGCCGGTGGTGGCGGGGGCCGGCACCTTGTAGCGGGAGCGGGCGATGGCCACCATCGTCCCGAACAGGGCGTATTCGACGACCATCAGCATGACGGCGAGATAGGCGAGGTCCATGGAAAATCCCCTTGGTGGTGTGTCTACAGCCAGCCGGACTTACGGAAGCGGTAGAAGAGATAGATGTCGATGCCGGACATGAGGGCCAGCGAGAACGGATAGCCGAGGGTCCAGTGCAGCTCTGGCATGTGCTCGAAGTTCATACCGTAGATGCCGACGATCAGCGTCGGCACCGCGATCAGGGCCGCGTAGCCGGCGAGCTTCTTGGTGGTCACGTTCTCCTGCAGCGTGATCATGGACAGGTTCACCGTGATCGCGGTGGAAATGGTGTCGCGCGCGGTGTCGATGCTCTGGTTCAGGCGCGCCAGATGGTCGTAGATGTCGCGGAAGTAGTCGCCTAGGTTCGAGCAGACCATGGGCACGCGTCCGCCGAACAGTTTGCTCATCATCTCCAACTCGGGGCCGGTGGTGTGCTTGACGCGGCCGAGCTTCTGCTTCAGTTCATAGAGCGCCTGGATGTTGGCGCGGGCCGAGTCGTTGGCGAAGATGCGCTCTTCCAATGTCTCCAGTTCCGCCTCCATCTTCTCCAGCACCGGGAAGTAACGGTCCACCGCCGCATCCATGAGCGCATACAGCACATAGCCGGAGCCGTGGCGCAGGAGCTGCGGCTCGCGCTCACAACGGGCGCGCACTTCCATGAAGCCCTTCTCGGAGTGGCTGCGGATGGAGAGCACATAGTTCGGGCCGGCGAAGATGTAGAGTTCGCCGACGTTGAGATCGCCGTTCATGATCTCGAGCGTCTGCACCACCGCGAACAGCGAGTCGCCGTATTCCTCGAGCTTGGGCCGCTGGTTCCCGAGCAGCACGTCCTCCACCGCAAGCTCATGCAGATCGAAGTGGGCCTTCATCTCGCTCATCTCGGCGGCGTCGGAGTCGCGCAGGGCCACCCACACGAAGCAGTCAGGGCGCTTCAGGTATGCGGCGATCTCCGACTGGGGTATGTCGGTGAGCTTCTTGCCTTCCTGGTAGGCGGCGCAGTTGATCAGCATGCGGTGGCTTCGGTGCTCAGGGCATCTGGATCTTGCCGCCGCCGCCCAGGCCGCCCATCCCGCCCTTGGTCATGTCCGGTACCACGATGGAGGAGGCCGCCTGGCGGCGCAGCTCGCGCAGCTGCTCCATGGTGTCCTGGATGGCCTTGTTGGCGGCATCGGAGAACTGCTTGGCAGCGGCGCCGAGGTCGGCCCCTTCCAGCTTGAAGTGGATGGGCAGTGTGCCGGCGGGCGTCATCAGGCTGGTCTCGCCCACGAACAGCAGCGGTCGCGCATCGTCGCGGCTGCCATCGGCCTTCACCGGCGTGAGCTGGCGGATGGTGCCGATCTTCTGGTCGGTGAAGATCTCCTCGCGATAGAGGTTCGCGTGGTCGAATTCGAGCTTGAGTTCGTCGTCTGCCATATGTCGCCTGCGTCTTGGGAGGTGTGGGCCGGGAGGGGCATCGTAACAATTCCTGGCGCGGCGGCGCTAGCGTGAGGCCCGCCACAGAGGGGTCCGGTGCCGTCTGCTAGACTATCTCCATACCCCGCGCACCCCGGATCTACCCATGGCTTCCAAGACTTCCGACCTGTCCCCCTTCGATGATGCCGCCCGCCGGGTGGTGGAGATCGCCAACCGCATCGCCGACGAGAACCCCGAACTCGACGTCTGGGAGATCGCCGACGGCGTGCTGGCGGGCGCGGTGCATTACTGGCTCTATTCCCGCCAGCCCTGCGAGGACCCCATGTGCGAGGATTGCGCGCCGGTCTCGACTTCCGACCTGCGCAAGTCGGAGCTGATGAAGGCGGTCCAGCTCTCCGCCGAAGAAAGCGACTACTTCCATTCACCTACGGACTCAAATGCGGCTTGGGCCTGAACCCAAGCTGAAGCCATCTCGTCGGGCCGCGTGAGCACCGACCTCATCTGCTGGAAATGCGGCGTGCCGTTGGACGGCGTGCCCATGCCCCTGTCGCGCCTCTCGGTCTGTCTGAAGTGCGGCAACGAACTCTACGTCTGCCTGATGTGCCGCTTCCACGACCCCAAGCTGAAGGATGGTTGCCGCGAGGAGCGGGCCGAGCACGTGGTGGAGAAGGCGCGGGCCAACTTCTGCGAATACTTCGAGCCCCAGTCCGGCGCCTATCAGGCCAGGGACGAGAGCCCCGCCGCGAAGGCCAAGGTCCAGTTGGACGCGCTGTTCGGCGCCGGTCCCGGCGAGACGCAGCCCGACCCCGCGCGGGCGGAACTCGACAAGCTTTTCGGGAAACCCAAGAACTGAAACGCCTCATCACCAGGAGTTGCCCATGTCCCTGCGCGTGATACTCGCCTCACTGGCCTTCTGCATCCCGCTGGCCGCTTCCGCCGCCACGCCGGACTATGACGTGATCATCAAGCACGGCCACATCCTCGATGGCAGCGGCTCTCCCTGGTACGAGGGCGACATCGCCATCAAGGGCGGCCACATCGCCGCCATCGGCCGGCTCGGGGATGCCAGTGCTGCCAAAGTCATAGACGCCCACGGACTCACAGTGGCGCCGGGCTTCATCGACATGCTGGGCCAATCCGACGGCTCCATGCTGGTGGACCCGCGGGTCCCCTCCAAGATCTTCCAGGGCATCACTACCGAGATCACCGGCGAAGGTGAGTCGGCGGCGCCGCTGGACGACGAGATGATCAGGGAGAACCAGCCGGGTTACGACCACTACCACATCACGGTGGACTGGCGGGATTTCCCCGGCTACTTCGCGCGCTTGAAGAAGGGCGGCATGGGCATCAACATGGGCACCTATATAGGTGCCGCCTCGGTGCGCGAGAGGGTGCTGGGCTATGCGGACAAGGACCCCACGCCGGAGGAACTCAAGCAGATGCAGGGCATCGTGGCGGACGCGATGCGCGCCGGCGCCATGGGCCTCTCCACCGCGCTGCAATACCCGCCGGCACCCTATGCCAAGACCCCGGAGTTGATCGCCCTGGCCCAGACGGCGTCCCAGTACGGCGGCATCTACGCCACCCACATGCGCAGCGAGAGCAACAACGAATATGCGGCCCTGGATGAGACCTTCCGCATCGCGCGGGAAGCGCACATCCCGGTGGAGATATTCCACCTCAAGGCCGCCGGCAAGCAGAACTGGGGCAGGGCGCCGGAGGTGATCAAGCGCATCGAGGCGGCGCGGGCCTCCGGCCTCGACATCGCCGCGGATACCTATGCCTACACCGCCTGGGAGAACTCCTTCTCGGCCTTCATCCCGCCCTGGGCCCATGACGGCGGCAACGAGAAGATGATCGCGCGCCTCCAGGATCCGGCCACCCGGGCGAAGATACGCAAGGACATGCTCACCCCGACGGACAAGTGGGACAACGAGTGGCTGGCCATCGAAGGCCCGCACGACATCATCATCACCGCCGCCAACGATCCGGGCATGGCCCGGTACCAGGGCAAGCGCATCGACGAGATCGCGAAGGAATGGAAGGAGGACCCGATAGACACCATCTGCGACTTCCTGGTGAAGGACCATGGCGCCACGGAGGTGGCGGTGTTCGGCATGGCGGAGCCGGACGTGGGTCTCATCCTGCAGCAACCCTGGGTCTCCATCGACAACGACGCCTCCGGCACCTCGCCGGAAGGCATCATGGGTCAGGAACATCCGCATCCGCGCGCCTACGGCACCTTCCCGCGCATCGTGGCGAAGTACGTGCGGGACGAGCACAAGCTCACGCTGCCGGATGCCATCCGCAAGTTCACGTCATTGGCGGCCCAACGGGAACATCTGCAGGATCGGGGCATGCTGAAGGCCGGCATGTGGGCGGACGTGGTGGTGTTCGATCCGGAGCAGCTGCACGACGTAGCCACCTACGACGATCCGAACCGTTACTCGGTGGGCATGCAGTACGTGCTGGTGAACGGTGTGCCGGTGGTCAGCGAAGGCAAGATGACGGGAGCCTTGCCCGGTCAAGTGATCTTGGGGCCGGGTTTCGGGAAACGATGATCGGCTAGCGCCGGCGAGCCTTCTTGCGACGAGCGGGGGGTTTGCCGGCTTTCTTTCTCTTCTTCTTTTTCATCTGCGCCGCGCGCCGGGCCTGGAGGTTCGGATCGTGCACGGCGACGGGATCGCTGGCGGGGAAGGATTCTTCCAGCGCTTCGTCCAGTTCCGCATCCAGTTCGGACGGGCTCAAGCCCGGTGATTTTTTTGGTCTCGGCATGGCTCAATGATGCTCCAGGGCACCGGGGCCAGACAAGCGGCCTCAACCGGCGTGTTGCTTCACCCATTCCATGAAGGGCCCCAGGGGCAGGGCGCCGGAGATGCGTGCCGTCTCCTTGCCACCCTTGAACATGATGAGTGTCGGGATGCTGCGTATCCCGAGCCGGGCCGAGATCTGCGAGTTGGCATCCGTATCCAGCTTGGCCGTCCTGATGCGCGGCTCCAGTTTCCCGGTGGCTTCCTCGAACACAGGCGCGAAGCGCATGCAGGGCCCGCACCAACTGGCCCAGCAGTCCACCACCACTGGTATGTCCGTGCCGTTCAACACGGCCTCGAAATTGGCATCGGTCAGCGCGGCCGGGTGGCCGTTGAAGAGCGCAGCCGCGCACTTCCCGCATTTCGGCCCCTCGCCCAGGCGGGCGGCGGGCAGGCGGTTACTGGCCCCGCAGGCGGGGCAGGCGATATGGACGGTATCGGCAGGCATGGGAAGCTCCGGGGTTGGCGGAGCATGAGATGGGGCAGAAGGCGGGCCATTTCAAGCCCGCCCTTGCTGGGCTAGCGGCGCGTCTTATTGCGGCGTGCCGCGTTACCGGCGCGCTTCTTTGCGGGACCGCGCGCGGCCTTCTTCGCGGGTCGGCGTACGGGCTTCTTCTTGCCGGCTTTCTTGCGGGCGGGCGCGGCTTTCTTCTTGTTCTTGCGCGTCATGTGGTTCTTGAGGGCTTCCAACAGCGCCTGTTCCAGGTGATGACGGACCTTGGGGGTGAGCATGAGGGACTCCGTGGTGGGGCTAGCGGCGGCGCGCGGTCTTGCGGGCGCGTTTCTTGGCGGGTTTAGTCTTCTTCTTGCGGGCGACCTTCTTCCCGCGGGTCTTCTTCCTGGCGGCAGGGCGGCGCTTGCGCTTCTTGTCCTGCTGCAGCACCTTGCGGCGCCGTTCCTTCTCCTCGTCCATGGTGGAATGCACGGTGACGGGATCGCTGGCAGGGAAGGTTCCCTGCAGGGCGTTATCCAGGTCGTCTGAGTTCTTGCGGGTGTCGTCCACGGAACCATGATGCACCGCGCCTGTGGCGGCGCCAAATGCATTTGCCGTATCGCGAGAGAACATAAGCGCGGGCTCAGCGGGCGTAGCGCACCTTCATGATGAAGTAATGGGCCTGCCCGGCGGGAGTCTTGAGGTCCACCTCGTCATCCACGGATTTCTTCATGAGTGCCCGCGCCAGCGGCGAGTCCATGCTGATGTAGCCCTTGGCGGGGTCGAACTCGTCCGGCCCGACGATGCGGTACTCGGTCTCCAGGCCGCCGCTGTCCTCCAGGGTGACCCAGGCGCCGAAGAACACCCGGGTCTGCTCCGCCGGTGATTCGGTCACCACTTTCAGGTCCGGCATGCGCTTCTGCAGGTAGCGGATGCGCCGGTCTATCTCCCGCAGTTCCTTCTTGCGATAGATGTATTCGGCGTTCTCGGAGCGGTCCCCTTCCGCGGCGGCGGCGCTGAGCGCGGCCGTCACGCCGGTGCGCCGCTGCCAGAGCGCAGCCATCTCAGCCTGCAGCACGGCATAGCCCTCCCCGGTGATGTAGGGGGAGGAACGGGGGGAGGGCGGGCGCCAGCGGCTCATGTCTTTATTATAAGAGTGGCCGCCCGCATACTCTGCGTGATGCGGTTCAACTACTACACATCCTTAAGCGCCAAGAACAAGCAGGTCTACGATGCCAGCGACCGCATCGAGCGCACCCCGCTGCCCGATGCCGCGGCGCTTTGGCCGCTGTTGCCGCGCCTCAAGGCGGCCCTGGAAGCGGACGAGCGGCCCCGGGTCGAGATCGTGTCCCAGGCCCTGGCCGCGGGCATCCTCACGCAACTGGGGGTCGCGCCGGTGGCCCTGCGGGTGCTGGCGGTGCGGCCGGCGGACGGTTCCGGCGAGCTGCACGGCCTCTACGAGGGGGTGGAAGGGCGCATGCGCACCGCGCGCATCAGCCTGTGGATGCGCACTGCCATGAAGAAGCAGCCGGTGGCCTTCAAGAGCTTCCTGCGCACCCTGCTGCACGAACTCGGACACCACCTGGACTACGAGCACTTCAAGCTGGCGGATTCCTTCCACACGGAAGGGTTCTACAAGCGGGAATCCAGCCTCTTCTACCAGTTGCTGCCGGAGGCGGAGGCCGAGAAGAAGGCCCGGGCCGCCAAGGCGAAAACGAGGCCAAAAAAAGAGGCGCCTTGAGGCGCCTCTTCAGGTCTCGGATTTCGATCTAAGCAATCAATTCTGGATACGCACATCACCGCTCATGGTGTGGGCGCTGATGGTCGCGTCCGGCGTGCCGTTGGTGAAGTGCAGTTCCATGCCGGGGCTGTACTTGCTCACCCGGGTCGGCTTCGGGCCGAAGCTGTTGTCGATGTCGCCGGTGAAGCTCGACACGTCGAAGCGGGCGTTGGGCGAGTTCCCCACCGCCAGCTCCATGTCGCCGCTGACGTTGTTGAAGTCGTAGTTGCCGCCCTTCACCAGCGTGCCCTGGAAGGTGAGGTTGCCGGAGGTGGCGCTCATCTTCACGTTCGTGAGCCGGCTGCCGCTCAGCTTGGCGTCGCCGCTCACGGTCTCCACGTCGGCGCTGCCGTCCACGTTGGCGACCCGCACGGTACCGCTCACGCTGTTGGCCTCCACCTGGGCGTTCTTGGCCGAGCCCATCACCGTGGCATCGCCGCTCACGGTGCGGATGTCGATGTGGCCGGAGCTGGAGTTCAGCACCACGCCACCGCTCACGGTGCCGAGCTGCTGCGGACCGGTGAGGTCGCTCGCTTCCACGTCGGCGCTGACGGTGCTCACTTCCACGCGGCTGGCCTTGGGCACCTGGATCTGCAGGTCGGCGCACTCGTCGCAGCCGCGGCTGTTGGACTGGTGCGGCAGGATCACGCGGATGCTGATGCCGGAGGCGTCGTCGGTGATCTCCAGCTTCTCCACCTGGCTGCCCAGGCTGCCGCTGACGCGCACCTCGTTCTTGTCCCAGCCGGCGATCTTCACCGTGCCGGCCAGGTTGTCGATGCGCACCTCACCGTCGGGCTTGGCCGGATGGGTCTCGTTGACCGAGCGGCTGCCGCCGCCGTTGTCATCGTCGTCGTCCGAGTCATGCTCGTGGGCGTAGGCGGTGCTGGAGGTGAGCGCCATGAGCGAGAACCCCGCCACCACGGCGGTGAAGCTCAGGAGCACGTAGGTGATGATGATCGAAAGGCGTTTCATAGTGAGTTCCTCGCGGTGGTCTTGGCATCCGCCTGCTGGGTCGCTGCCAGCAGCCGGGCCTCGTTCTGGTAAAGGTCGAACAGGAGCGCCCTGAGGCGCGGATTGGTGGGATCCTTGTCGAGGGCGGCCTGGATGTCCTGCATCGAGCCCTCGATGATGTGCAGGTTCTTAAGTATCACGGCCTTCGTCTCCGGCGAGAGGTTCGCGGCGCTCTGCACGCTGTTCTCGGCGAAGGCGGCGCGCTCTGCGAAGTAGGCGTTGTCGGCGCTGTTGCCGCCGCTGGCCACGGTCTCCGCCGGCGTGCCGGCCTTCTGGTGCACGCCGAAGGCGCTCCACAGGGAGGCGGCGCCGACCGCCACCAGCAGGCTGGCGGCCAGGCCATAGGACCATAGGGGCCGCACCGTGCGCGGCTTGCGGCCGATGCGCCCGGCGATGGCGGGCCACAGGTCCCGCTCCGGCTGCACGTCACGGGGCAGCTTCTTCAGGGCTGCGCTCAGCTTGTCATCGTTCATGTTCATGCCTCCAATCTCGCCCGCAGTATCTGGCGGGCCCGATGCAGATGCGCCTTGCTGGTGCCCACGGCGAGCCCGGTCATGCCGGCGATCTCCTCGTGGGTGTGGCCTTCCACGTCGAACAATACGAACACCATGCGCGCCGCGGGCGGCAGTTCCGCGATGCACTGTTCCAGGTCCAGGCCGTGGCCGGGGTCGGCGTCACCGCCCGGCACTGCCGCCATCGCGTCCTCGTCGCCGGAGGTGACCCAGGCCGCTTGCCGGAGCTGGGTGCGGTGGCGTTCCAGCACCGCGTTCACCGCGATGCGGTGCACCCAGGTGCCGAAGCTGCTGTCGCCGCGGAAATTCTTGAGGGATTCCCAGGCCTTCACGAAGGCGTCCTGGGTGCATTCCTCGGCCAGCGTCCGGTTGCCCGCGAGCCGCAGGCACACCGCATGCACCCGGCCCGAATAGAGGCGGTAGAGCTGCTCGAAGGCCCGCATGTCGCCTTCGCGGGCGCGCAGGGCCAGGCTCTGGTCGTCAGTGCCGGCCCGGCTGGGGAGTTCGGTCAGCTGCATGGCCGTGGCTGTTTCCATGCCCCTTGGACGGCCGCCGGCGCCCAAGGGTTTAGAGGAGGAGAGAGGAAACGCCGCCCCCGGCAGTGGCGATGGCGGCAGTCTAGGCGGCTCCCCCGGGGTCGGCAAATCCCAAGGGTTTACGGGGCTTGCTTATATCGAATAATCTCGATATACTGATATGCATGGATCAGGTACTCGTATTCAAGGCGCTGGCCAACAAGTCGCGGTTGCAGATCCTCCACTGGATGAAGGATCCGCAGCAGCACTTCGGCGGGGAGGGCCCCTCCGGCGGGCCGCGCGGCAAACTGGTGTGCGTGGGTGAGATACAGGAGAAGCTCGGCCTCTCCCAGTCCACCGCGTCCCATTACTTGGCGATGCTCATGAAGGCGGGCCTCGTGATCCCGCGGCGTGAAGGGCAGTGGACACTCTATGAGCGCAACGAAGATGCGCTGAAGGAAGTGGGCAAGTTCCTGAAGGAAGTGATCTGACCTGAACCTGGTCATGCCCGCCGACGGGGAATTTTTTGAAATCTTATATCGAAATTCTTAGATATCTAATAAAACTGAAAGATTCTCGGAGGAAGAACATGAATCAGCAGCCACTCCTCACCCCGGTCAAGCTCGGGGACTACGAACTCAAGAACCGCGTGGTGATGGCGCCGATGACCCGCGATCGGGCCGATAACCCGGACTTCGCGCCCACTGACTTGCATGTTCAGTATTACGCGCAGCGCGCCAGTGCCGGACTCATCGTCACCGAGGGCAGTCAGGTCTCGCCCCAGGGCATGGGCTATGTGAATACGCCCGGCATACATTCCGCCGCACAGGTCGAGGGCTGGAAGAAGGTCACCGCGGCGGTGCACGCCCGCGGCGGCCGCATCTTCCTGCAGCTCTGGCACGTGGGCGCGGTCTCGCATCCGGACTTCCACGGCGGCGCACTGCCGGTGGCGCCCTCCGAGTTCAATCCCAACACCAAGGCCTACACGCCTGCGGGCGTGCAGAAGGATACGGTGGCGGCCCGCGCACTCACGACCGCGGAAGTGCAGCAGGTGGTGGCGGATTTCGCGCAGGGTGCGAAGAACGCCCTGGCTGCCGGCTTCGACGGCGTGGAGATCCACGGTGCCAACGGCTATTTGATCCAGCAGTTCCTGCGGGACAGCAGCAACCGGCGTACGGATCAGTACGGCGGCAGTGTCGAGAACCGTGCGCGTTTCCTGTTCGAGGTGGTGGAGGCGGTGGCGAAGGTGGCCGGCGCGGGCAAGACCGGCTTACGTCTCTCGCCCACCAACACCTACAACTCGCCGGCGGATTCCGACAGCCGCGCGCTCTACGACTACGTGATCGGGAAGCTCAACGGCTATCACCTGGCCTACCTGCATCTGCGTGACGCGGCGGGCAAGGTGGACGACCCGAAGCAGGTGGCGGACGTGACCGGCCATTACCGGAAGATCTATGAGGGCACGCTCATCACCAACACCGGTTACGACCGGGACAAGGGCAACGCCGCCATCGAGAGCGGCCGCGCCGACCTCGTGGCCTACGGCGTGCCCTTCATCTCCAACCCGGATCTGGTGGAGCGCTTCCGCGACGGCGCACCGCTGGCCAAGGCGGACTCGAACACCTTCTACAGCCCCGGTCCCAAGGGCTACACCGACTATCCGGCCCTACAAACCGCCTGAGAAACCCCGAACCTATCCGAACAACAAGGAGTCTTCCATATGAAACTGTACTTCTCCCCCGGCGCCTGCTCGCTGGCTTCCAACATCGCCTTCCACGAAGCCGGCCTCCCGGTGGAACTGGTGCGCGTCGATACCGGCGTCCACAAGCTCAAGGACGGCACCGATTTCTACAAGATCAATCCCAAGGGCTATGTGCCGGCGATACAGCTTGACGATGGCCAGGTGCTGACCGAGGGCGCTGCGCTGCTGCAGTACATCGGCGACCTGGCCCCGGCGGCCAACATCATCCCCAAGCCGGGCACACTGGAGCGATTCCGTGCCAACGAGTGGCTCACCTTCGTCAGCAGCGAGATCCACAAGGGTTTCAGCCCGCTGTTCAACCCCGGCTTGAAGGACGACGCCAAGGCCGTGCTCAAGGCCAAGCTGGAGAAGCGTTTCGACGCGCTGGAGCAGCACTTCGCCACGCACAAGTACCTGATGGGCGAGCATTTCACGGTGGCGGACGCCTATCTCTATACGGTCGTCAGCTGGTCCAACGGCGTCGGCATCGACCTGTCCAAGTGGAAGCACCTGGCCGAGTACCGCCAGCGCGTGGCCGAGCGCCCCAAGGTCAAGCAGGCATTGCAGGATGAGAAGGCAGCGGCCTAAAGTGTGTCACCGCCGCCGGCCCGGCCTCCGGGCCGGCGGCCTCACTCCAATAACAGAATCGGGAGTCATGCCATGAGAGATATCGCCCTGCTGCTAGGCCGCGTGCTGATGGCCGCGATCTTCGTCTGGTCCGGTTTCAGCAAGCTGACCCACTACGATGCGGTGCAGCCCTTCATCGTCTCGCTGGGGATGCCCGGCTGGTTCCTGGTGCTGATCATCCTGTGGGAACTGGGCGGCGGCCTCTTGCTCCTGCTCGGCGCCTTCACCCGTCCGGTGGCCCTCGCGCTGGCGGTGTTCTGCCTCGTCTCCGGTTTCCTGGTGCACCTGCACCCGGAGGACCAGGGGCAGATGATCAACTTCATGAAGAACGTGGCCATGGCGGGCGGCTATCTGGCCTTCTTCGTGGCCGGCGCGGGCGCCTTCAGCCTGGACCACAAGCTCAGGCTGAAGTGGGCCTGAACCGGCATGACCCGCGGGTCATAGCGCAAGAGACGGGGCCGCAAGGCCCCGTTTCCTTTAGGGGGATACCCACGGGTCCGCCCGGTCTTCTTTAGGGGTAAGCTATGGGCCGGCCGCCGTAGGGGAC
The DNA here is from genome assembly GCA_964584665.1 of uncultured Gammaproteobacteria bacterium. Lineage (GTDB taxonomy): Bacteria > Pseudomonadota > Gammaproteobacteria > Natronospirales > REEB76 > DASUBN01. Next base: position 44,082 of record CAZPAO010000002.1, on the reverse strand, counting down.
GGCCGCAACAAACCAAATGTTAGGGAGAGGATCATGATTCGGAACCTTTTCATGCTGGCCGGCCGGCTGCTGCTCGCCGCCATGTTCCTGTGGACGGGGTTCGGACGGCTGGCGAGCGTGTCCAGCATCCACAACTACATCGATGACTGGAGCGTGCCGGGCTGGGTCAAGCCGGTGCTGGTGATCTGGGAACTGGGCGGCGGCTTCATGCTGGCGGCCGGACTCTTCACCCGCGAAGTGGCCTGTTCCCTGGCGCTGTTCTGCGTGCTCTCGGGCTTCCTGGTGAAACTGCACGATGATGACGTCCTGCAGCTCATCGACTTCATGAAGAACATGGCCCTCACGGGCGGCTTCCTGTACGTCGCGGCATCCGGTGCCGGCGAGTGGAGCCTGGAGAAGCGCTTCAACCTCAAGACCCGCTGGGTCCGCGGCCTCGAAGCGGCCTGACCTCTCAAGGAGCCCGTGACGGCCGGGATGGCCGTCACGGCGCCTCCTCTCCGGAGGCGCTAGGCTAAGACATGGACTACCAGAAGCGGTTCAAGGTGAAGCCCGGCAGCCGGGTGCGCCTCGATCGGATAGACCCCGGTTTCAAGCAGGGCAGCCGCAAGGCAGGCGAGGCGCAGGCCGCGCGCGACCAGGAGCGCCTGAACGCACTGCAACGCCTCCTCTATGCCGGCACGCGGCACTCGCTGCTCATCGTGCTGCAGGGCATGGACACCGCCGGCAAGGACGGCACCATCACCCATGTGCTGGGCGCCATGAACCCTCAGGGTTGCCGTGTGCAGCCTTTCCGCGAACCCACCCACGAAGAAGCCACCCACGACTTCCTCTGGCGCGTCCACCGCGCCGTGCCCGCCTGCGGCGAGGTGGTGGTGTTCAACCGTTCCCACTACGAAGCGGTGCTGGTGGAGCGGGTGCACAAGGTCGTGGCCAAACCCGTCTGGTCCAAACGTTACGGCATGATCGATCACTTCGAAGCGGGACTCGCCGAACACGGCACCCTGGTGCTGAAGTTCTTCCTGCATATCTCCAAGGAGGAGCAGCTCAGGCGCTTCAGGCACCGGCTGGACGATCCGGACCGGCGCTGGAAGATCAGTGAATCCGACTACACCGAGCGCGAGCGCTGGGACGAGTACATGGCGGCCTACGAGGACGCCCTGTCCAGGTGCAGCACCGAGGCGGCCCCCTGGTACGTCATCCCCGCCGACCACAAGTGGTTCCGCAACCTGGCCGTGAGCAGCATCGTGGCGGAGCGGCTGGAGGCCCTCAAGATGCGCTATCCCGAACCCACGGCGGACCTGGAGAAGCTGCGTCGGGAATACCATTCGGCCGGCGGGCGCTGAGCCAGCGCGGCTATCTCGCCCCTGCCTGATCCAGGTCAAGGTCTTTCCGGTCTCCAGCGGCTATAAAGGAGCTGCTACTGCAAGGAGGCCGGGCATGTATAACGCTTATATAGGACAACTGCTCTACGAGCACATCCGCATGCGCCGGGTGGGGCGGGTGCTGGAGCGGCAGTTGGACATCGCCGCACGCTGCGAAGAGCCCGACTTCATCCTCTTGATCCGCGCCCTGGACTATCTGCGCGGGCTCCCCGCCCGCCTGCATCATTCCCGGGAAGACCGCCTGTTCGAGAGGCTGCGCACCGTGGATACGAACCTGGCGCGTGAGCTGGAGATGCTGCGTGCCCAGCATCAGGAGATCTACCAGCTTGAGGACACGCTCCAGGAGCTGGCCGTGGCAGCGGCGAAGGGCGGCCAAGCGGCCTATCCGCGGTTGCTGGAGGCGGGTCGCGACTACCTGCGTATACGGAAGAGCCATTCCCAACTGGAAGAGCGCTCAGTCTTTCCAGTCGCCGCGCGTAAGCTGACTCCGGAGGACTGGCAGCTACTGGAGTGCCCCCGCCTGGACGACCATGGCGGCTCCATCGATGCCGAGATGCATGGACGCGTGCTCTCCCTCTACCGCCGCCTCATGGAGCAGCCCAAGGCCGCCTAGGGCCTTGAAGGTAATAATCGCGGCTATATTAAGGTCTTGTACGTATCCCGTGCCGATGCGATGCAGGAGCCCCTAAGATGTTCGCCGCCCGCAAGACCCAGATGATCCCCGAATCCCAGGCCCTCCCCGGGCGCGTCACGCCGCTGCCGGTGCCGGAGACCCACTACGTGAACGGCCACCCCCTGAAGGGTCTGCCCGAGGGCATGCAGGAGGCGGTGTTCGGTCTCGGTTGCTTCTGGGGCGCGGAGCGCAAGTTCTGGCAGGTGCCGGGCGTGTACGTGACCGCCGCGGGTTACGCTGGCGGCTATACGCCGAACCCCACCTATGAGGAAGTGTGCAGCGGGCGCACCGGCCACACGGAAGTGGTGCGGGTCGTCTTCGATCCGAAGCGGGTGAGTTTCGCGCAGCTGCTCAAGCTGTTCTGGGAAGCCCATGATCCGACCCAGGGCATGCGCCAGGGCAACGACGTGGGCACCCAGTACCGCTCCTCGATCTACACCTACGGTGCAGAGCAGCTGCAGGAAGCCGAGGATTCCCTCAAGGATTACCAGGATGCGCTGAAGCGGGCCGGTTTCCCCGCCATCACCACCGAGGTGCGCGCGGCGCCGGAGTTCTACTACGCCGAGGACTATCACCAGCAGTACCTCGCCAAGAACCCCAATGGCTACTGCGGCCTGGGTGGTACTGGAGTAAGCTGCGCGCTCTAGATTACGGAGCCGCGCCCATGCCGCACGCTTCACCGCACCTGCTGCTCGCCTGCCTCGCCTACGCCATCGGTGTGGCGAGTCCGGGTCCCAGCAACCTCGCCATCATGGGCATAGCGATGGGCGCCGGACGCAAACCGGCGCTGGTGTTCTCTCTTGGCATCATCTCAGGCTCGCTGCTCTGGGGCCTGCTCGCGGCCTTCGGACTGTCGGCCTTGCTCGCCGCCTATGCCGGTACGCTGGTGGCCCTCAAGCTCATGGGCGGCCTGTATCTGTTGTGGTTGGCGTTCCGTTCCGCCCGATCCGCCCTGCGGCCGCATCCGCTGTCGGATGCTGTCGCCGCCGAGGCCGAAGACTCCCGCCGCACCTACCTGCGCGGCGCTCTCATGCATGCCACCAATCCTAAGGCCATCTTCGTGTGGCTCTCCATCGTATCCCTGGCGGTGCCCCCGGGCGCGCATGCGATGGATGCATTGCAGGTGATCGGCTGCTGCATCCCCATCGGCATCGCCATCTTCTGCGGCTATGCCCTGGCGTTCTCGACCGATGCGGCACGGCGCATATATCTGGCCGTGCGCCGCGGTTTCGAGGCGGCCTTGGCGCTGGTGTTCGGCTATGCCGGCCTTAGGTTGTTGATGCCGTTCGCTCATCTGCGTGGGAGCGCCCGCTAGCGGGCTGCCCTATAGCCTGAAAGAGGAAGGGCCGCTTGCGCGGCCCTTCCTCTTTGCGGTGCCGCCTGACCGCGGACATCGCATCAGCGCCCCTGGGATGTCAGGGCAGCTCGAGACTGTCGTTGCTCATGGCCTGGCCGTCCGCGACGCCGGTGCTGAAGATCACCGTGCCGCGGCCGAAGCCGACATCCATTTCACGGCCTGACGTCGAGACATGCAGGCCGGTGCGGCCGGGGCTCACGCTCATGCCGTCCAGCAGCCGGTCGAAGCCGGTGCCGTCGGCATTGAAGGGCGTCGAGAGAAGGCTGAAGTGATCAGCATCCAGCCCTTGTTCCGTGAGGTTGCCCCGCAGCATCTTGCCGAAACCCTCGTCCAGGGCCTTGAGCGACTTCGCATCCGGACTCACGGCGCGCGTGGCGAAGGCCGTCTCGGGGTCGGTGCCATGGGCGCCATACCAGCTGCGCAGCATGAGGTCGGTGGCGGTGTCGATGTTGGCGACGCCATCCTTCGCGGCTGCGCCGAAGAGCGCATGGCCGCGGCCGTCCTCGGCCTTGAGCAGGAACGGCGCCTTCAGGCCCGCGGTGGAGATCTGGAAGCGGCCATCGCGGTCGCTCATGCTGCTCTCGCTACGGCCATCCGCATCACGCAGCGTCACCAGCGCGCCGGAGAGCGCGTGGCCCACGGCGGCGGTGCCCATCACCGCGTCGGCGAGGGTGACCGTCAGCGTGGCGGTGTTGCTGGTGTAGACGGTGCCGAGATAGGTGGAGGAGGCCGTGATGCCGGCGGTGCCTACGCCCACGGCGTTGGCGAGACCGCTCTGGTCCACGGTGGCGACCGCCGTGTTGGAGGACTTCCAGCTGAGCATGGGGCTCGCCACGGTGTTGCCGCTGCTGTCTTTGGCCACCGCGGTGAACTGCTGGGAGCCGCCGGAGCTGATGCCGGCGTTGCCCGGGCTGATCGTGATGGACGTGACGATGCCTCCGGCTCCGCCGCCGCCGCCAGTACCACCGCCGCCGCCGTAGACACCACTACCGCCGCCGTAACCGCCGCCGCCGCAACCGTAGATCAGCAGGGCGGTCGCCGACACCAGGGCCAGGCCGCCCGATAATAGAATCCTGCGCATGCTCGTCACCTCGTTTATCACAGTGTAGAGGGCTCACTACGTGATCCCCTACGCGAGGTAACCCAGGGTCGGCGGGCTTTATTCCCGGTTATGTCCCCATGTCGCGGCTCAGCCCTTCTTGGCCAGGATGCGGAACTTCACCCGCAGCACGTCCGCCACCTGCAGGCCGCCGCCCGCGGCGCTCATGGGTTTCATGCCGAACTCGGTCTGGGCGAGTTCGAAGCTGCCGCTGGCGGTGACGCTGTCGCCGGCCTGCTCGATGGCCACGGGTACCGTGAGGTCCCGCGTGGTCCCATGCAGGGTGATGCGGACCGTCGCTTCCTTCTTGCCGAAGGGCCCCGCGAGCTTCACCGACTGGATGCGCACCTCGGGGTACTTCTCCGCATCGAGCACCTGAGGCCCCAGCATGTTCGTGGTGGTGCCTTGGACCGCCTCGGGGGAGGGCTGCTTGGCGAAGTCGGGGCCTTCCTCCGCCCGCGCCGCGGGCACATCCACCACGAAGCTCTTCACCGGCAGGACGAGCGCGAAGGAGGAGGCGTCGAGGTCCGTCGCGAGATAGACGTCGCCGGTGAACTCCCGGGCCTGCACCACGTGGTCGTGGCCGAAGGCGGCGAGGGGGCCGGCTTTGTAGACCAGGAAGCGCACGTCGGAATGGGCGGAGTCCACCGTGTAATGCACGGCGCCCGCCGCGGGCTGGCCGGGCAGGCTGCCGGCGGGGGCGGTGCTGGCGCCGGTGCTGCGCATGGGCGCGGTCTGGCAGGCGGCCAGCAGCAGGAATCCCGCCAGCGTGGAGACATAAAACGGAATAGAAACCTTACGCATGCCGTCTTCCTTCCCGTAGTCTATTGCGAGCCGCTAAAGTCCGTTACCGGAGCGCCGTCATCGTTATTCCTCTGCAGAACACCCGCGAGCGTTACGGCAGCGTGGCCCAGGCCTTCCACTGGATCATCGTACTCCTGGTGCTGGCACAGTTCGTCATCGGCGTGGATGCGCATGGCATGCCGGTGAGTCTCTTGCGCCTGAAGTTGCTCACCTTACATAAATCCATCGGCGTCACGGTGTTTGCCCTGGTGGTGTTGCGCCTGGCATGGCGCATGTATTCCCCGGCGCCGCCGCTGCCGGCGAACATGAGCGCATGGCAGCGCCTCGTGGCCCATCTCAGCCACGGCCTGCTCTACGGTCTGCTGCTCGTGCTGCCGCTCATAGGTTGGATCGCGTCTTCCGCCTCCAACCTCACGGTGCGCTGGTTCTTCCTGTTCAACCTGCCGAACCCGGTCAACCCGGACCCCGCGCTTGCGTCTTTCGCCAAGGGGTTGCACATGACGCTCGCCTGGCTCCTGCTGGCCCTGGTGTGTCTGCATGTGGCGGCGGCGTTCTGGCATGAGTTCAAATTGAAGGATGGCGTGCTGCGCCGCATGTTGCCTTTCGTGGGCGAGGAGTGAACATGAGGATCCTGTTGCTGTGCTTGAGCCTGTTGCCCATCGCGGCGGGCGCCGACTGCTGGAAGGCGGCGCCTTCCCCCAAGAGCCTCGCTTTCATCGGCAGCCAGGCGGGCGCGCCCTTCCCGGGCGAGATCAAGTCCTACACCGGCGCGCTTTGCCTGGATGCGAAGGATGTGGCGAAGGACAGCCTGCAGGTGCAGGCGGAACTCGCGTCGGTGGACACGGGACTGCCGGAGATGGACGACGCGCTGAAGGGCGAGGACTTCTTCGACGTGGCCCATTTCCCCCAGGCGAAGTTCCAGAGCGATTCCCTGAAGCCCGGTCCCGGAGGTCAATACGCTGTTTCCGGTAAATTGACCTTGCATGGTGTCACCAAGAACGTCACGGTGCCCTTCACCTGGATGCCGGCGGCGGACGGCAAGAGCGCGCGCCTCACGGCCAAGTTCACCCTGAAGCGCCTGGACTACGGCATCGGCAAGGGCCAGTGGTCGGACACCCAGTGGGTCAGCGACCCGGTGGATCTCATCTTCGATATCAACTTCGTTCCCGCGAACCAGTAAACTCTGTACCCGGAGACTATCTCGGGGACAGGCATGGCGGATTTCGACGCGGGCGACGTGCGGCTGGACAATCCGGAAGCCGACCGGCTGATGGTGAGCACGCCGCAGCTCTGGCGCTACCTGCCGCAACTCATCTATTACCCGGTCCGCGGCTACGGCCTCGGCATCGTCCTCGTGATGGGTTTCCTGGCCTGGCTCGCGGGCTATGCCGGCCCCTTCGGCATCGCGCTCATGGGTATCCTCTTCGGCTGGCTCGGGCACTACTGCATGCATGTGGTGTCCCAGACCGCCAATGGCCACGCCGTGCCGCCGCCGCTCGGTACCGAGGTGCTGTTCCAGGGTGACAAGCTGCGCTTCGGCCTGCTCTTCTGCTATCTCGGCACGCTCTCGCTGCTGCTGATCCCACTGCTCAGGCCAGAGCATCCTGCCTGGAGCATGCTGGCGCTCGTCTCCGGCATCTATCTCTTCCCAGCCTTCATCGCTTCGCTCGCGTTGCAGCCGGATCTCCTCGCCGCCATCAACCCCTGGACCTGGGTGCGGTTCGCCTGGCAGACGGGCCTGCCTTACTTCTGCACCAGCCTGCTGCTGGCGGGCATGGCCTTCCTGATGAGTTTCCTCTCCGGCCACGCGGGAGAGGTGGTGGGGTGCATGCTCACCCTCTACACGCTGCTGTTCGTCTGCCACCTCATCGGCTACGTGGCCTATCACCGGCAGGACGAGATCGACCTCGCCGTCGCAGTGCAGCGACCCACCGCGGAACTCACCGCTGCGCTGGAGCAGGTGGAGCGGCTGAAGGAAGTGCTGGCCATCGTGGACCGGCACCTGGAGGCGAAAGCCCCGCGCACGGCGCTGGAGGCGCTGATGGCGGACGACGGCACGGAACTCGCCAACCCCCGCGGCTACCACGAGGACCTGTTCGAGGCCCTGCGCCAGCGCCGCCAGGACGCGCTCTCCTTGTTGCAGGCCGATCGACTGCTGCAGCTGCTCGCGAAGGAGAAGCGCTACAGCCACGCGCTGGACATCTGCGAGCAGTGCCTCGACATCTCCAGGGACTACGTGCCCCAGCCGGCCTCGCTCATGGTGCCGCTGGCGGAACAGGCCTGGCGCGACAAGCGTCTCGCGCTCTTCGTGCGCATCGCCGACAGGGTGCAGGCCTGCCTGCCGGGCAGCGACGAGGCGGTCTCCATCCAGTTCCTGAAGGCGCAGATGCTGGTGCAGCAGAAGCAGGATGCCGCCGCGCTCGCCATCCTCACGCCGCTGGTCGGCCGCACGACCCATCCGCTGCATGCGCGCATCAAGGCCCTGCACCAGGCTCTCGCCAGCCTCAAGACCCCGCGCGCCTGATCCCGCTGAAATAAATCTTCCACTGCCCGGGTCCGTACATCAGCGAGGTGTGCACGCCTGCGCGACACCCAAAACTTTTTTCTGGAGGAATCGACGTGCAATCGAATCGTACTACCCGCGGCCTCATGTTGGCTGCCGCCGCAGCCAGCCTCTTCGCCCTCGCACCCCCGGCGGCGCAGGCCGACGAGGGCGCGAGCGCGCCCAAGCTCGGCGCCTGCTTCGGCGTGAACGCCTGCAAGGGCAAGAGCAGCTGCAAGACGGCGAACAGCGGCTGCAAGGGCCAGAACGCCTGCAAGGGCAAGGGCTTCATCGAGGAGGTGAGCCCGGATACCTGCGCGCAGCTGGACGGCAAGTTCCGCACCTATGAAGACGTGCAGAAGGAGCAGGCCGGTCACTGACCGGTGACTGAAGCTCCGGCATCCCGTACCCCACGGGGTGCCGGGGAATCTGCCCCTGCTTGACGGGTGGCGTATCATGTTTGGGATGTCGCTCGAGCGTTTCCATCCCGCCACCGCCGCCTGGTTCCGGCAGAGCTTCGCCGCGCCCACCGAGGCGCAGGCCCAGGCCTGGGCGGCCATCGGGGCCGGCAAGCACACGCTCATCGCCGCCCCCACCGGCTCCGGCAAGACCCTCGCTGCCTTCCTGTCCGCGATAGACGACCTGGTGCGGGAAGGCCTGGAGAAGGGACTCCAGAACGAGTGCCACGTCCTCTATATATCCCCGCTGAAGGCCCTGTCCAACGACGTGCAGAAGAACCTGCAGCCGCCGCTGGAAGGCATCCGCAACGAGCTGTTCGCCCAGGGCCTGCCCGACGTGGAGGTGCGCGCCTGGGTCCGCACCGGCGACACGCCCCAGGCGGAGCGGGACCGCATGCGCCGCGAGCCGCCGCACATCGTGGTCACCACGCCGGAATCCCTCTACATCCTGCTCACCTCGGATTCCGGCCGTAAGCTCCTCTCCACCGTGCGCACCGTCATCGTGGACGAGATCCACGCGCTCGCCGGCAACAAGCGCGGCGCGCACCTCGCGCTCTCGCTGGAGCGGCTCGCGGCTCTCACGCCGAAGCCGCCGGTGCGCATCGGCCTCTCCGCCACCCAGAAGCCCATCGAAGAGGTGGCGCACTTCCTCACGGGCGCGGGGCAGGCCTGCAACATCATCGACACCGGCCACGTGCGCAAGCGCGATCTCTTCATGGAGATGCCGCGCTCACCGCTCACGCCGGTGATGGCAAACGAGGTCTGGACCGAGGTCTACGACCGGCTCGCGGAACTCACCCGCAGCCACCGCACCACGCTCATATTCGCCAACAACCGTCGGCAGGCGGAGCGGGTGGCGAAGCACCTCACGGAACGCATCGGCGAGGGGCTCGTCACCTCCCACCACGGCTCCCTCGCCCGGGCCCACCGGCTGGACGCGGAGCAACGCCTGAAGCGCGGCGAGCTGAAGGCGCTCGTCGCCACCGCCTCGCTCGAACTCGGCATCGACATCGGAGACGTGGACCTCGTCTGCCAGTTGGGTTCGCCCAGGAGCATCAGCACCTTCCTGCAGCGGGTCGGCCGCTCGGGTCACGGCGTGGCCGCGGTGCCGGAGGGACGGATCTTCCCGCTCACGCGGGACGATCTCGTGGACTGCACCGCGCTGCTGGACGCGGTGCGCCGGGGTGAACTCGATACCTTGAAGGTATTGGACGCGCCCCTGGACGTATTGGCCCAGCAGATCGTGGGCGAGGTGGCCTGCCAGGAATGGGACGAGGCCGCCTTATATGAAGCAGTCCGGCGCGCCTGGCCCTACCGGGACCTCTCGAAGAAGGACTACGCGGAACTCCTGCAGATGCTGGCGGACGGCTTCTCCACCCGGCGCGGGCGCCGCAGCGCGCACCTGCACTGGGACCAGGTGAACGGCAAGCTGCGCGGCCGGCGCGGGGCCAAGCTCATCGCCGTCACCAACGGCGGCGCCATCCCCGACCAGTTCGACTACGACGTGATCCTGAGTCCCTCGGGCCTGCGGGTCGGCACGCTCAACGAAGACTTCTCCTTCGAGAGCATCCCCGGCGACATCTTCCAGCTCGGCAACACCAGCTACCGCATCCTGAAAGTGGAGACGGGCCGGGTGCTGGTGGAGGACGCCAAGGGTCAGCCGCCCAACATCCCCTTCTGGTTCGGCGAAGCGCCGAGCCGCACCCAGGAGATGTCCGAGTCCGTCTCGCGTCTGCGGGCCACGGCGGACGCGAAGCTCGCGGCGGGGGAGGACTTGATCGCCTGGCTCACGGGGGAGATAGGCATCGATCCCGTGGCGGCCCAACAGCTCGCGGAATATCTCGCCGCCGCCAAGGCCGCCCTCGGCAGCCTGCCCACGCAGGACCAGGTCATCTTCGAGCGCTTCTTCGACGAGGCGGGGGACCAGCACTTCGTCATCCATTCGCCCTTCGGTGCGCGCATCAACCGCGCCTGGGGTTTGTCCTTGCGCAAGCGCTTCTGCCGCAAGTTCAACTTCGAGCTGCAAGCGGCGGCCCTGGAGGACACCATCGTGCTGTCCCTGGGCGCCACCCACAGCTTCCCGCTGGAAGAGCCGGCGAAATATCTCAACCCAGCTTCCGCCATGGACGTGCTGACCCAGGCCATATTGCAGGCGCCCATGTTCGGCACCCGCTGGCGCTGGGTCGTGACCACGGCGCTGGCGGTGCGGCGCAACCGCAACGGCCATCGCAACCCGCCGGCTTTCCAGCGGGCGGACGCGGAGGACCTGGTGGCGGTGATCTTCCCGGACCAGCTCGCCTGCGCCGAGAACCTGGCGGGCGCGCGTGAGGTGCCGGACCATCCGCTTGTGCACCAGACCTTGAAGGACTGCATGCACGAGGTCATGGACGCGGACGGTTTCATGAAGCTGCTCACGCGCCTGCAATCGGGCGAACTCAAGGTCATCGCGCGCGATCTCGCCGCGCCTTCGCCGCTGGCCCAGGAGATCCTCACGGCCCGGCCCTACGCCTTCCTGGACGATGCCCCCGCCGAGGAACGTCGCACGCTGGCGGTGCAGGGCCGCGGCGTGTCCATGAGCCTGGAGGAGGCCGGTTCCCTCTCGCAGCTGGATCCGGATGCCATCCGCCGCGTGCGGGAGGAGGTCTGGCCCACGGCGCGGGATGCGGATGAGCTGCACGATGCCCTGGTGGTATTGGGTTTCCTCACCGATGAGGAAGGCAAGAGTGGCAACCCGGGAGACAAGCTGGATTTCGGCTGGGAGAACCTGTTCCAGGCCCTGCGCGACAGCAACCGCGCCACCCGCGCACGGCTCCAGTCCGGCCCCATCCTCTGGGTGGCGGCGGAACGCATGCATGAATTCATGGCAGTGTTCCCGGATGCGGACCTGGAGCCCGTGCTCGCGCCTCTCACCGAAGACCCGCTGCCGGCGCGTGAAGACGCCCTGCGGGAACTGGCGCGCAGCCGCCTCGAAGGTTCCGGCCCTGTCACCGCTTCTGCCCTGGCTTCCATGCTCGGCCTCGCCCGGTCCGAACTGGACGCGGCGCTGCTGGCGCTGGAAGCCGAAGGCGGCGTCATGCGGGGCAGGTACACGGAAGGCGCCACCGAGACCGAGTGGTGCGAGCGGCGCCTGCTGGCGCGTATCCACAGATACACCCTGAAGCGCCTGCGCAGCGAGATCGAGCCGGTCACGCCCGCCGACTATTTGCGCTTCCTCTTCGACTGGCACGGCGTGGGCGCTGAGCGCACCGAAGGCCAGGCAGCGCTCGCCGCTACGCTCGAGCAGCTCTCGGGCTTCTCGGCGCCGGCCTCCGCCTGGGAACAGGACATCCTGCCGGCCCGGGTGCTGGACTACGCCCCCTACATGCTGGACCAACTCTGCGCCGGCGGCAGCGTCGCCTGGATGCGCCTGGTGCCGCCCCGCGCAACTGACGAGGAACGCCGCGCCGGCCCCGTGCGCGGCACGCCCATCGCCTTCGTGGAGCGGGACGCGCTCCAGCACTGGCGCACCCTGGCCGAGATGCCGGACGTCACCGCCATAAATTTAAGCCACGGCGCGCGAGCGGTGCACGATGCCCTGCGCAGCCACGGCGCCTTATTTTTCTCTGACATCACCAAACACACCGGTCTCCTGCGCACCCAGGTGGAAGCGGCCCTCGCCGAACTCACCGCTTGGGGCTTGGCGGCCGCCGATACATTTGCTGGATTGAGAGCCCTCATCACGCCTGCCAGCAAGCGGCCGACGCTCTCGCACTCCATCCGTTACCGCATGCGTCGCGGCGCGGCTCCGGGCGTGGACGAGGCCGGCCGCTGGGCCCTGGTGCCGCGCCAGGCGGTGGCGGGGGAGGGCATGAGCGCCGACGCGGAGGCCCTCACCCATCTCGCGGATGTGCTGCTGCGCCGCTACGGCGTGGTGTTCCGGAAAGTCCTGGAGCGTGAGAGCGCGCTACCGCCCTGGCGCGACCTCCTCTACATATATAGGAGGCTCGAGGCCCGCGGCGAGGTGCGGGGCGGGCGCTTCGTGGACGGCTTCGCCGGTGAGCAGTTCGCCCTGCCGGATGCGGTCGGGGCCCTGCGGGAGACCCGCCGCCGGGAGAAGATCGGAGAACTCGTCTCCGTCTCCGCGGCGGATGCCCTGAACCTCGTGGGCATCATCACCCCCGGGCAGCGCCTGCCGGTGGTGGGGGAGAACCGCGTGCTCTACCGGGACGGCGTGCCCGTGGCGGTGCAGCAAGCCGAGGAAGTCAAGTTCCTGGGCGACATCGATCCCGGCACGGAATGGGAATTGCGCAATCACCTCCTGCGGCGTCGTCAACCGTTTACACCCGGTGGTATTCAGTGAGGATTTCAAAAGCTACTGCGCTTGGCATAGCTGCGTTGCGCGGAAGCTCGCGGTCCTCACGTACTGAAGAGTACGCTCCGGGCGCTCGCTTCCGTGCGCCTTGCTCTGCCGGCGCTCGTCACGCTTTTGAACCAGGCCATCCGCGCCGCAGACAGCCTTTCACGCCAGGCAACATCCAATGAGCGAGATACACATCAAGCCTTTCGCCGCCCACGACGAGATCGCCCTGGGCGTGCTCTTGCAGGCGGCTGATCTCTCCACCGAAGATGTCACGCCCGAGATGCTTGAGCATTTCCTGGTGGCGCAACTGGACCAGCAGCTGGTGGGTGTTGCCGGCGTCGAGGTGTTGGGCGACGCGGGCCTTCTGCGTTCCGTGGCGGTGGACGAGGCTCATCGCGGGACCGGCCTTGGTAAGCGGCTGGTGGAGGCGGCAGAGGAGCATGCGCGGAAAGTAGGCGTGCGTGAGTTGTATCTCCTCACCGTCACCGCCGAAGCTTTCTTCGCCGGCCTCGGTTACCGCGGCGTCAGCCGGGAGCAAGCGCCTGCCGGCATAGCCGCCACGGAACAGTTCTCCAGCCTCTGTCCCAGCTCCTCCCGCTTCATGGCCAAGACCCTCAATCCCTGACCCGGGGCCTTCCGCCGGGCGCCTTGACATCCCTTAATAATTCGATAATATTGGAAATATGGAATCAAAAGCCGCCATCCGCGCCCTGGGGGCCCTGGCCCACGAGCACCGCCTCGCCATATACCGCCTGCTGGTGCAGGCCGGGGAGGCGGGTTTGGCCGTGGGCGCCATCGGCGAGAAGCTGAAACTCGCGCCCGCCACGCTCTCCTTCCACCTCGCCGCGCTGCGTCACGCGGGCCTCGTCACCGCCCGGCGCGACAGCCGCACGCTCTTCCAGGCCGCCGATTACGGCGCCATGAACGGCCTCATCGGTTACCTCTCGGAGAACTGTTGCCAGGGCGCCGACTGCGGCGTCAGTGGCTGCGCTCCCGCATCCAAGGACACTCGCAAGGAGAAGAAGCATGAAACGCCTGCACGTGCACGTATCCGTCGCTGACCTCGGTCAGTCCATCCGCTTCTACTCCACCCTGTTCGGTGCCGCGCCCGCGGTGGAGAAGGGGGATTACGCCAAGTGGATACTGGAAGATCCACGCGTGAACTTCGCCATCTCCACCCGCGGCAAGAAGCCTGGCGTGGATCACTTGGGCATCCAGGCCGAGAGCCGCGAGGAGTTGGGCGAGATCGCGGAGCGCCTGCATGCGGCCGAGGTGGCGACCCGGGACCAGGAGAGCACCCGCTGCTGCTACGCCCAGTCCGCCAAGTCCTGGAGCGCCGATCCGCAGGGCGTCGCCTGGGAGAGCTTCTACACCTTCGGCAACAGCACCACTTACGGCGAAGGTGATCGCCAGGACCAGGTGCAGATGAGCCCCGGCAAGCCGGTGGTGGAGAAGGGCGGGGCCTGCTGCGCCCAGCCCGGCGCCTGAGTCCAGTCATGGCCGACAAGGTCTACAACGTATTGTTCCTTTGCACTGGTAACTCGGCCCGTTCCATCCTGGGCGAGGCGGTGCTGAACCTGCCCGCCGTGGCGCGGGGCCGCTTCAAGGGCTACAGCGCCGGCAGCCATCCCAAGGATGCGGTGAACCCGTACACGCTCGAGACGCTGGAGCACAACGGCATCCCCACCGTAGGTCTGCGCAGCAAGAGTTGGGACGAGTTCGCCCAGCCCGGTGCGCCACACCTCGATTTCGTGTTCACCGTCTGCGATCAGGCGGCCCAGGAAGCCTGCCCCTACTGGCCCGGCCAGCCCATGACGGCCCATTGGGGCCTGCCGGATCCGGCGGCGGTGCAGGGCAGCGAGGAGGACAAGCGCAGGGCTTTCCGTGACACGCTCATGGTGCTGCGCCGCCGCATCGAGATATTCGCGAGCCTGCCGTTGGAGAAACTGGATAAGCTCGCCATCCAGAAGCACATCAAAGAAATCGGCTTGCAATAAAAATGTGTCTTTTGCTTCCTGGCGGTGTTGCGGCCACCCTCGGAATCCTCACGTACACCAAGAGTACGCTCCGGTATCCTCGGGTGTCCGCGCCTAGCCAGTAAACAAAATCCATCATTTTTTATGGATGCTTATGAAATTACGTGAAGCCATATTTGCTGAAGCACTTGGCACGTCATTTTTGTTGGCCGTCATCGTCGGTTCCGGCATCATGGGCCAGCGGCTCGCGGGCGGGAACGAGGCGCTCACGCTACTCGTCAACTCCACCGCCACCGGCGCCGGTCTCGTGGCGCTCATCCTCGCCTTCGCGCCTGTCTCCGGTGCGCATTTCAATCCCCTGGTGAGTCTGCTCATGGCTGCCCGCGGCGAGCTCGCCTGGCGCCTGCTGCCGGGCTACGTGCTGGCCCAATGCGTGGGCGCAGTGGCTGGCGTCATCGCCACCCATGGCATGTTCGGCCTGCCCTTGCTGGAGATCGCGGGCAAGCCGCGCCCGGGCCTTGCCCTCATATGGTCAGAGGCCGTGGCCACATTGGGGCTATTGCTCGTCATCCACCGCACTTCGCGCAGCGGTGTGAACACCGTGGCGGCGGCCGTGGGCTGCTACATCGCCGCCGCCTACTGGTTCACGTCCTCCACGTCCTTCGCCAATCCCGCCGTCACCCTGGCCCGCAGCCTCACGGACACGTTCACCGGCATCCGCCCTGCTGATGTGCCCGGGTTCCTGGCGGCGCAATGCCTCACGGCGGCGCTGCTTGTCATAAGCATCCGCAAGGTCAAAGGGCTTTCAGCCGAAGCTGCCTGAGGGGCTATGCTCGGGGTCCTCGCCTGCGGAGCCCTACCATGACCGATCCCAAGAACCTCGCGGCCTACGTCGGCCCGATCCTGCTGGCGGCCGGCCTGGCGCTGCTGATCAACGCCCACTATTTCCCCGGCATGCTGGTGGAAGCGATACGTGAGCCGCTGCTGGTCATGCTGGCGGGCTTCGCCAGCTTCATCGCAGGCATCTTCATCTTGCGCGGGCACCCGCGCTGGCGCGGCGGCTGGCCGGTGCTGCTGACGGTGGTCGGTTGGGTATGCATCATCACCGGTCTCCTGCGCATCCTCTTCCCCCTGCAGGCTGCCGGATTCGCCGTGCAGATCACCTCCATCCCAGGCGTGGTGCCGGTGGTCGCGGTCCTGGTGCTCGTCGCGGGCGCGGTGCTGTCCTACCAGGGTTACAGGCATGTCGTGGGTCGTCCGGGGCGGTAGGGGTATGCTCTAGACTTCCGAGAGGAGGGAAGCCATGGTCCGGAAAGCATCCAAGAAGAAAGCCAGCCCCAAGAAAGCCCCCAAGCCCATCGGCCATTTCCCCAACGAGACTCCCGCCTACCGCAAGGCCCGCGACAAGCTGCTGAAGTCCGAGGTCGCCCTGCGCCGCCAGGTGGAGGACGTGGCGAAGCAGCGGCGCAAGCTGCCTCTCGGCGGCGAAGTGCCGGAAGACTTCGTTTTCGAGGAGGCCGCGGAAGTGGTGGGCATGCGCAAGGTCCGGCTCTCGCAGCTCTTCGCGCCGGGGAAGGACACGCTCATCCTCTACAACTACATGTATTCCCTCGCCATGGAGAACCCCTGTCCCATGTGCACGTCCATCATCGACTCCCTGGAGGGCGCCGCGCAGCATGTGAGCCAGCGCGCCAACCTCGCCATCGTCGCCAAGTCGCCGCTGCCGCGCATCCTCACCTTCGCCCGCAACCGCGGCTGGAGAAACCTGCGCTTCCTCTCCTCCTCGGAGAACAGTTATAACCGGCTGTACCACGGCGAGGACTCGGAAGGGCACCAGTCCCCCATGCTGAACGTGTTCGTGAAGCGGAACGGCAAGGTCCGCCACTTCTGGGCCAGTGAGCTGGCCTTCGCCAAGACCGAGAAGGGCATGCATCCAAGGCACGTTGATATGATCTGGCCGCTGTGGAACCTGCTGGATCTCACCCCGGAGGGGAGAGGGAAAGATTGGTATCCGAGGATCGCTTACTGAAGAAGCTGCTGCGCGCACCGGGGCCTTGCTGCGATTTGAGAGGCCCGATGTCATTTACGCCTATTTAGTTACGATTCTTGGTCTTCCCGCCTTTCGCCGCCGGCACGGTCACCGTATCCACCAGCAGGATCTTCTTGGTCTTGACCGCATGGGCGATGCCCCGTTCCAGGTCCTCGCGCAGGGCCATCGCATCGAAACGCGGCCCCGGCCGCAGGCCATACCACTTGTTGCGGCCCGCTTCCTTCGCCGCATAGAGGGCATGGTCCGAGAGGTTCACCAGCAATTCCCAATCCACCCGGTCCGGCGCATTGGGCAGGAAGGGGTATTCGGTGTAGCCGATGGAGCAGGTGACGTTCAGCTTCTCGCCGCCCGGCAGGTCGTAAGGTTTCTCGCTCACGGCCTTCTGCACCCGGTCCACTACATGAGCCGTCTCGTCCCGGGGCATGGGACGGAACACGATGAGGAACTCCTCGCCGCCCCAGCGCACCACGTAATGCCCCGCGCGTACGCTCGCCACCAGCCGCTCCGCCACCTGTTTCAGCAGGCTGTCGCCGGCGAAGTGGCCGTACTTGTCGTTGATGGTCTTGAAGTGGTCCAGGTCCGCGATGGCGAAGGCGATCACGTCCTCCGCGTTCTCCGGCTTCTCCCGCTCGCGCCGGAAATGCGCGAGATCGGAGGGTAGCTGCTGGCCCAGGTAACGCCGGTTCTTGAGGCCCGTGAGCGGGTCCGTCTGGCTCGCGTCCTCCAACTGCCTGTTCAGCTCCCGCAGGGCCTCGGTCCGATCCGTCACCATGCGCTCCAGGGCCTGGCGCTGGCGACGCAGGTTGCGCACCTGCAGCCGGTAGCCCGCGAACACCATCAGCGCCAGCAGCAGCACCGCCAGGATGCGGAACCACCAGGTCTCGTAGAAGAAGGGCCGGATGGTGAGCGGCAGGCTCGCGGGCTCCGGTGACCAGACTCCGGCGTTGTTGCTGCCCTTCACCTCGAAGGTGTAGTCGCCCGGCGCAAGGTTGGTGTAGTTCACCTGACGCCGCGCGGGGTCGTCCACGTTCTGCCAGTCCTCTTCGTAGCCCCGCAGGCGGTAGCTCAGCTGCACGCTGCTGGGGTTCTGGAAGCTCAGCACCGAGAAGCGGAAGGCGAGGTCGCGGGTACGGGCGGGCACGTCCACGCTCAAACCCGCCGCGTCGTGCCAGGCGCCGCCATAGCGTACTGATTCCACCACGGTGTTCGGTACCACGCTGTTGGAGCGCACGTGGCGCGTGTCCACGCTCACCACGCCGCCGCGGGAGGGCAGCCAGAGCAGACTGCCATCGAAGTAGCCGCGCGCGTTGCCGGCGCCGTTGCAGCAGGTGCCCTTCTGGCTGCCGGACCAGCGGCCCTGGTCGCTCAAGATGGGCTGCGGCACGATCTGCGCCAGCTTGCCGGCGGTGAGGGCGTCCAGGTCATCCAGCCGCACCCGGTAGATGCCTTTCAGTCCCGCCACCCACAGCCAGTCGCCGCTCGCATCCTGGACCATGTAAGTGGGCACATCCGGGGGCAGTCCCTGGGCGCTGTGCAGCGTGTGCCACTTGGAGCCGTCGTAGGTGAACAAGAGCGCTTCGTCGAACACGCCCACTACCAGGTGCCCCTCGCGGGGTTCGGCGATGGCGGTGACGAAGCCATCGCTTAGGCCCGGCTCCGCGCTCATGGGCTGGAAGCGGCTGCCGTCGAAGGCGTAGAGACCCGCGAGGGTGCCGATGAGGATCTTGCCGGCATGGGTCTCGAACACTACGCGGCAGCGCACGTCCTTGAAGCCGGATTCCATGCCGAAGCGGGTGAGGGCGCCGCCCTGGTAGCGGAACACGCCGTCCAGGGTCGCGATCCACACCGTGCCATCACGGTCTTTGAGCAGACCCGAGATGGCGATGCCGTCCAAGGGCGCGAGCGCCGGCGGGCGGCTCACGCGGCCTTCCGCATACTGCACGAGACCGCTGTGGGTGCCGATCCAGAGCCGCTCGCCATCATCCATGAGCACATAGCCCGTGGGTTCCGGCAGCGTGGAGCCAGGGACCGCGAGACGCGCCTTGCCATCCTTCAGCGTGTACACGCCATCGGCGGTGCCCACCCACAGGCCACCCTCATGTGCGGGCGTCACGGCCCACACCAGTGGTTCGTTCAGGCCCTCGGGCGCGAAGTAGCGGCGCGTGTAGCCGTTCCACAGGCGCGTGACGCCATGGGCGTGAGAGCCGAGCCAGAGGTCGTGTTCCCGATCCTCGTAGAGGGATTCCAGCTGCGCCACGGACTCGTCGTTGCGGCTGGAGATGTATTGCTGCATGGCATCGCCGGAGAGGCGGGCGAGACCGGTGGAAGTGGTGACCCAGAAGTTGCCGTCCGAGTCGTTGTAGAAGGTATTGATGGCGAGGCGGAGTTCCGCCGGGTCGCCGGCGGCGCGCTGCCAGCCGCCTTGCGCGGTGAGGCGGAACAGGCCGCGGCTGGTGCCGGCCCAGAGCGCGTCGTCGTGCACCAGGAGGTGCGTCACCTGGGTGCCGGCGCCTTCCGGCGCATTGAGCGCCTGTACGCCGCCGTTGGTCACGCGGTAGAGCTTGCCGGTGCCGCCGGCCCAGAGCGCGCCGTGCCATTGCAGCAGCGAGTAGAGCGGCACCGATGGCAACGAATGTTCCCGGTGCATGCCGTCCCGATCGAGATGCAGGAGCCCCGTGTCCGAGGCGGCCAGCAGGCGCCCGTCCACGAACAGCAGTGCGCGCACGTCCGCCTGGGGGTTCACGTCCTTCTCGCCGCGTGCGCGGTCCAGCACGTGGGTGACGCCGTGCTCGTAGTAGGCGGCGCCCTTGTTCATGCCGATCCAGAGGCTGCCGTCCGGATCGTTGGCGAGCGACTGCACCCAGTGGGCCGGAAGGTATTGGCGGAAGGTGACGCCGTCGAAGCGCGCGAGGCCATCCTGGGTGCCGAACCACATGTAGCCCTGCGCATCCTGGGTGATGGAGAGCACGGTGATCTGGGGCAGGCCCTGTTCCACGGACCAGCTGTCGCCGGCGTAATCGTGGAAGGCCTTGCCCGGTTCGAGGGCGCGGGCGGGGGATACCGCCACCATATAGAGCAGCAGTGCCGTCAGCAGGAGCCGTAAGTCGTTTCGCATGCTAATTGTCCTGCCGGGTTCGCTTATATACGGCAGTCCCCTGCATGCAGCATAGACGATTGGTATGCGAAGGGCGCGTTCAGTCCGTCGGCGACCGCCGGTCGTCCTGCAGCAGCTGCTCCAGTTCCGCCGCCGCTTCCTTGGAGGTCTGCACCAGACGCTCCTCGTCCCGGAACACGGCGAACTGTCGTTCCAGGAGCGCCTTGTCATGCTTCTCGAAGGTCGCCACCAGTTTCTCGATGGCTGCGCGTTCCAGGCCTAAGCGCCCCAGCAGGTCCTCGCTCAGGCGGATGCTGGAGTAATAGGTCTCGCGCACGACCACCTGCACGCCCTGTTCCCGCAGCAGGTGCACGTGGTGGCGGTTGCGGGCCCGGGCCAGCACCACCAAGCCGGGGAAATGCTTGCGCACCATCTCCGCGGTCTTCACGGAGGCTTCGATGCCGTCCACCGCCAGCACCAGGAACTTCGATTGGTCCGCCTTCGCGGCCCGCAAGAGGTCCAGGCGCGAGGCATCGCCGTAGTACACCTTGCTGCCGAAGCGGCGCAGGGTCTCGATCTGGTCCGCGTCCGCTTCCAGCGCCGTGAAGGGGATGTCCTGCATGCGCAGCAGGCGGCCCACCACCTGACCGAAGCGGCCCATGCCGGCGATGATCACCGGGTTGGCGGGCTCGTCGATGGGATCGAACTCCGGTTCCTTGCGTTCCTCCACGAACTTCTCCAGCACCCGCTCGTTCACGAGCACCAGGAAAGGCGTGGCGGCCATGGAGAGGGTGACCGCGAGGTTCAGCAGGTCCGTGAGGCGCTGGTCGAAGAGCTGGTAACCCACGGCTGCGTTGAACATCACGAAGGCGAACTCGCCGCCCGCCGGCAGCACGAAGGCGAGGTTGCGGGCGCCGGCATCCGGCAAGCGGAACAGGCGGCCGAGCCCATAGAGCGTCGCCATCTTGAGCGCCAGCAGGCCCACCAGGATGCCGAGCACCGTCAGCGGCGCATCCACGATCAAGCCCAGGTTCACCGACATGCCCACGGCCATGAAGAAGAGGCCGAGCAGGAGGCCCTTGAAGGGCTCGATGTCCGCCTCGAACTCATGGCGGTAGTCCGAGTCCGCCAGTGCCATGCCGGCGAGGAAGGCGCCGAGGCCCATGGAGAGGCCGATGGAGCTGGCGACGAGGCCGGCGCCCAGCACGATGAGCAGGGCCGAGGCGGTGAAGATCTCCGGGTTCCCGAACTGGTTCACGAGCCGGAAGATGAAGCGCAGCACCACGCGGTTGCCGAGGGCGAGGATGCCGAGCACCACCGCGATGATGAGCAGCTTCATGCCGAGGTGGCTGTGGTGCACGTCGCCGTCGCCGTAGAGCACGCCGAGGGTCGCCAGCACCGGGATCGCGGCCACGTCCTGGAACAGCAGGATGCCGAAGGAAGCGCGGCCGTGACTGGTGGCGAGCTGCTGCTTCTCGCCCAGCATCTGCAGCACGAATGCGGTGGAAGACAGGGAGAGGCCGAAGCCCGCCACCAGGGCCGGCACCGGCTCGAGTCCGAGCCACCAGGCGCCGCCCGCGAGCAGGAGGGTGGTCACGCCCACCTGCAACGCGCCCATGCCGAACACGAAGCGGCGCATGACCCACAGGCGCGAGGGCTGCAGTTCCAGGCCGATGATGAACAGGAGCAGCACCACGCCGATCTCCGAGAAGGAGAGGATGGTGGGCACGTCCGTGATGAGCTTCAGGCACCAGGGGCCGATGACCACGCCCGCCACCAGGTAGCCCAGCACCGAACCGAAGCCGGACTTGCGGGAGAGCGGCACCGCGAGGCAGGCGGCTATCAAAAAAACGGCGACTTGCGGCAACAGACTCATCAGAAGGCCCCCGGAATACAGGCCCTTAGGCTACCCGAAAAGGCGTCCGGTGGCGCTTGCAGGAAGGGGGAGAGGCCAGTAACTTGGGGCCTCCTGAGAGGAGCCGCCCATGGCCGAGCCCAAGCCCGGAAGACTGAAGCGCGCCATCTGGCATGTGATCCTGTTCGTGCCGTTCTTCACGGCCATCTGCGTGCCGCTCTACAACCGCATCGAACCTTCCTTCTACGGCATCCCGTTCTTCTACTGGTTCCAGGTGGTGCTCATCGTGGTAGCAGCGGTTGTGACGGCTCTCGCTTACAAGGCCAAGATATGAATTGGCCCGCGCTAAAAATGGATCTTTTGCCCTCTGGCGTTGTTGCGGCCGCCACTCGGAATCCTCACGTACGACAAGAGTACGCTCCGGGTTCCTCGGGACGGCCGCGCCTAGCCAGAGGCCAAAATCTCTCATTTTTAGGAGAGCAGGTATGAACTGGCCTGCTTTGACGGTGTTCGTGATTCTATTCGGCCTGGTCACGGTGCTGGGTTTCGTGGCCTCCCGCTGGCGCGCCGCGGACCTGAACCACATCAACGAGTGGGGTCTCGGCGGTCGCCGCTTCGGCACCATCGTCACCTGGTTCCTGCTGGGGGGAGATCTCTACACCGCCTACACCTTCATCGCCGTGCCGGCCCTGGTGTTCGGCGCCGGGGCCATCGGTTTCTTCGCCGTGCCCTATACGCTCATGCTCTATCCCTTCGTCTATGTGGTGTACCCGCGGCTCTGGTCCGTGGCCCGCAAGCACGGCTACGGCACCGCCTCCGACTTCGTGCGGGGCCGCTATGGCAGCCCGCTGCTGGCCTTGCTGGTGGCCGTCACCGGGATACTGGCCACCATGCCTTATATAGCCCTGCAGCTCCTGGGCATCCAGGTGGTGATCGCCGCTATGGGTTTCAACGATGTGGGCTTGGTGGGGGACATCCCCCTCATCGTGGCTTTCATCATCCTCGCCGCCTACACCTACACCAGCGGCCTCAGAGCGCCGGCGCTGATCTCGGTGGTGAAGGACATCCTCATATATATAACGGTGATCGCCGCCATCACCATCATCCCGGCCCAGCTCGGGGGCTATGGCCACATCTTCGCCGGCATCCCGCCGGAGAAGCTCCTGCTCGCGCCCCCCACCGAACACAACACCGGCTCTTACGGCGCCTATGCCACCCTGGCCTTGGGGTCCGTGCTGGCGCTCTTCCTCTATCCCCACTGCGTCACGGCGCTCCTCAGCTCAAGCAGCCGCAGTGTCATCAAGCGCAACATGGCGCTGCTGCCCGCTTACTCCATCGCCCTCGCGCTGCTAGCCTTCCTGGGCTACGTGGCGGTGGTGGCTCACGTGCACGACAACCCGGCCTACGCAGGCTACTTCGCCAAGTACGGCAACAACTTCGCCGTGCCGGCGCTGATGCTGCAGTATTTCCCCGGCTGGTTCGTGGGTGTGGCCTTCGCCACCATCGCCATCGGCGCCCTGGTGCCGGCGGCGATCATGTCCATCGCCGCAGCGAACCTGTTCACCCGCAACATCTATAAAGAGTATCTGCGGCCCGAGGCCACGCCCGCCGACGAGGCGAAGATGGCGAAGCTGCTGTCCCTGGTGGTGAAGGTGGGCGCGCTCGCGTTCATCCTGGGCGTGCCCACCCAGTACGCCATCAATCTGCAGTTACTCGGCGGCGCCTGGATCATCCAGACGCTCCCCACCATGGTCATCGGGCTCTACAGCCGCTGGCTGCACCGCTGGGCGCTCGCCGTCGGCTGGGCCATCGGCATGGTCTTGAGCACCTGGATGGTGGTGTCCCAGCAGTTCAAGCCCACGTTCCCGCTGCATCTCGGGGACTGGACCCTGCCGGGCTACGCGGCCTTCTACTCGGTGCTGGTGAATCTCTTCATCGCTGTGGTGCTGACGTTCCTGTTCCGCGCCATGAAAGTCGCCGAAGCGCCGGACCAGACTTCCCCCGCCGATTACGAACACGATCCCGCCTAGGAGATTCCCCATGCGCCATCTCACCGTATTCCTGTTGAGCTTCCTGGCCGCGGGAGCGGCCACGGCCGCCCCCAGCGCCGACCTCGTGCTCATGCACGGCAAACTCGCCACCTTGGAGGCGAAACATCCAACGGCCCAGGCCCTGGCGGTGAAGGATGGCCACATCCTGGCCGTGGGGAACGACGCGGACATCCAACCTTATATAGGCAAGGCCACCCAGGTCATCGATCTCAAGGGCGGACTCGCGGTGCCGGGCTTCATCGAGGGCCACGGGCATTTCCTGGAGCTGGGGGAGTCGCTGCTGCAACTCGACCTCACCAAGGCCAAGGATTGGGATGAGATCGTCGCCATCGTGGGCACCGCCGTGAAGCAGGCGAAACCGGGCCAGTGGATACTCGGCCGCGGCTGGCACCAGGAGAAGTGGAGCCACGCGCCGCAGCCGAACGTGGAAGGTCTGCCGCTGCACGCGAGCCTGGATGCGGTCTCACCCGACAATCCCGTGATGCTCACCCACGCCAGCGGCCACGGCATCTATGTGAACGCCGCGGCCCTGAAGCTCGCCCACGTGGACCGGAACACCCAGGACCCGGCGGGCGGCCAGATCGTGCGGGACGCCAAGGGCGAGCCGGTGGGCTTCCTGCGGGACAACGCCATGGGCCTGGTGAACGATGCTTATGCGGCGGAACTGAAAGGGCGCACGCCCGCCGAGGTGGAAGCGGCCTTCCGGCAGCGGGTGGATCTCGCCTCTAAGGATGCCGCTGCCAAGGGCATCACCCTGTTCGTGGATGACGGCGAGAACTTCGCCGCCCTCGATGAGTTGAAGAAGCTGGCGGGCGACGGGGCCTTGCCCCTGCGGCTCTACGCCATGGTGGACGTGGGCCGGGGCGATGACTACGGCGTCGGCCTGCCGGGCGCGGATGCTTACGCCAAGTTCGATCCACTGGAACAGCTGAAGCGCTTCCTGCCAGCGCACCGCATCGTCGGCTACGCGGACGATCACTACACCGTGCGGGCCGTGGGCGAGGTGTATTCGGACGGGGCCTTGGGCACCCATACCGCCTGGTTCCTGCAGCCCTACGTGGACCTGCCGACGAGCAGCGGCGTGAGCGTGCTGCCGCCGGCGGACATCCGCACGGTAGCAGATGCGGCTCTGGAGGCGGGTTACCAGGTGGCGACCCACGCCATCGGCGACCGGGCCAATAGGGAAGTGCTGGACGTGTACCAGGCGGAGTTCACCGCCCACCCGGACGCGAAGGACCTGCGCTGGCGCATCGAGCACGTGCAGCACCTGGATCCGCAGGACATCCCGCGCTTCGGCAAGCTCGGCGTCATCGCCTCCATGCAGAGCATCCACGAGTGCTCGGATGCGCCCTATGTGGTGAAGCGCCTGGGCGAGCAGCGGGCGCGGGACGGGGCCTATGCCTGGCACTCGCTCATCGCGAGCGGCGCCCTCATCGCCAACGGCACCGACGTGCCGGTGGAGGACGAGGATCCGATACCGAACTTCTATTGCGCCGTGACCCGCCGCTCCAAGAAGGATGGCGTGCCGTTCTATCCCGAACAGGCCATGAGCCGCGAGGAAGCGCTGAAGTCCTACACCTGGAACAACGCCTACGCCACGTTCATGGAAGAGAAGCTGGGCTCGCTGAAGGTCGGCAAGCTCGCGGACATCACCGTGCTCTCACAGGACATCCTCACGGTGCCGGAAGCGGATATCCCCGCCACCAAGGTGCTCTACACCATCGTGGGCGGGAAGGTGATCTACAAGAGACCTTAGCCCGGTTCGCGACATGCGCATGAGACGCGCGCCGTAGCGGGTTTATTCCCGTTCATTTCCGCTCTCCGGCGGATGCCGGAGTATATGATTGGGCCATGAGGCTTCTCCCCCCGATATATCTTCTCGCCGCGCTATCCACACTGCTCTGCGCGACCGCCCACGCCGACGATCTCTACGATCCCGGCGCCAGCACTTACGTCGAACTCGGGCGCTACCGCACGTCGTTCACCTATGCGGACGGCGATCACGAAGCGCACGTGGGCCGTTACGGCCTCGCGTTCAACGAACCGGTGGCAGGGGACACGACCTTTGGTCTCCAGGGCGGCTATCTCACCTTGGACGTGGACGGCGAGCCGCCGGGCCCGTTCCTGGATTTCACCGGGCGTTATCTCGGTCTACAGGGTCGCTACGAAGGCACCTGGGGCGATTACTTCAATCTCTCGGGCGAGCTGTCCTACACCTGGCATGACGTGAACAGCAGCGGGCCCGCCGCCACGCACTCGGAGATCACCTGGTACGAGACCTGGGCCGCCTTCGGCCCGGTGCTACGTTACGGCCCGTGGCGCGCGTCCTTCGGAGCCTACTACCAGAACCTCGATGGCGACGAGACGGACAGCAACCCCGGGCGGCATGTGGACTTCAGTTCCGGCAAGAGCGTGGGCGTTTATGCGGGTTTCTCCTTCTATATAGATGAGACGGGTTCGGTCGGAATATACGGAACCACGGGCGCCCGTAAGGGCATAAAGCTGATCTTCCGAAGGGATTTTTAAGGGTTCTAGACCCAAAGCGTCGCGAGCGAAGGCGGGGCTAGGCGCGCGAGGCGAGCAGGAGGGAACGTACTCTTGGTGTACGTGACCGACTGCGAGTCCGAGGCGCAACAAAGCCCTGCCGAGCGCAGCAGCTTTTGGGTTGGTATGCTTAAGCCAGGGACAATGCAGGGGAGGGGACGATGCTCATTTTCCTTTGGGTCATAGGTGGAATCCTTATCTTCCTGGGCATCGTGGCCATCCACGACATCCACCAGCGCCGCCACGCGGTGATGCACAACTATCCCGTCATCGGCCACCTGCGCTACTTCATGGAGTTCATCGGCCCCGAGCTGCGCCAGTACTGGGTGGCGGACGACAAGGAAGAGCTGCCCTTCAACCGCAGCGAGCGCAGCTGGATCTACGCCACCGCGAAGGGCCAGAACAACTTCTTCGGCTTCGGCACCGAGGAGCAGCAGTACTCCGTCGGTTACCCCATCATCAAGAACGTCGCCTTCCCCTTCCCGGAAGACAAGGCCGTGCACATCGGCGGCGACCCGAGCGCCGTGCCCTGCCTCAAGGTCCTGGGCGCGAGCCACAAGCGCAAGTACGCCTGGCGCCCCACCTCCGTGGTGAACATCTCCGCCATGTCCTTCGGCGCCCTCGGCAAGAACGCCATCTCGGCCCTGAACCTCGGGGCCAAGATGTCCAACTGCTTCCACAACACCGGCGAGGGCGGCCTGAGCCCCTTCCACCTGCTCGGCGGCGATGTGGTGTTCGAGATCGGCACCGGTTACTTCGGCGTGCGCGGCAAGGACGGCAAGTTCTCGATGGACGTGCTGGCCGAGAAATGCGCCAAGCATCCGC
Organism: uncultured Gammaproteobacteria bacterium; assembly: GCA_964584665.1. GTDB lineage: Bacteria > Pseudomonadota > Gammaproteobacteria > Natronospirales > REEB76 > DASUBN01. Next base: position 17,033 of record CAZPAO010000002.1, on the reverse strand, counting down.
AGATCAAGGCCATCGAGCTCAAGCTCTCCCAGGGCGCCAAGCCCGGCAAGGGCGGTGTGCTGCCGGCGGTGAAGGTGGTGCCGGAGATCGCCAACACCCGTGGCGTGCCCGCCTACCAGGACTGCATCTCGCCCAATTCGCACAGCGAGTTCAGCAACGTCGACGAGATGATCGACTTCATCGAGCGCATCGCTGACCGCACCGGCCTGCCGGTGGGCATCAAGGCCGCCATCGGCGACACGGATTTCTGGGAGGAACTGGCCCAGCGCATGAAGAAGCGCAAGGAAGGGCCGGACCACATCACCATCGACGGCGGCGAGGGCGGCACCGGCGCCGCGCCCCTCACCTACACCGACCACGTGTCGCTGCCCTTCAAGATCGGCTTCGCCCGCGTGTACCAGATCTTCCAGAAGGCCGGCGTCTCCAAGGACGTGGTGTGGATCGGCAGCGGCAAGCTCGGCTTCCCGGACCGGGCCGTGGTGGCCTTCGCCATGGGCTGCGACATGGTGAACGTGGCCCGCGAGGCCATGATCTCCATCGGCTGCATCCAGTCCCAGAGCTGCCACACCGGTCATTGCCCCACCGGCATCACCACCATGAGCGAGTGGCGCCAGGCGGGGCTGGACGTGGACATCAAGGCGGTGCGCGCCGCGAACTACCTGAAGGGCTTCCGCAAGGAACTGATCGCGCTCGCCCATACTGCCGGCTACGAGCACCCCGGCCAGTTCCAGGCCAAGGACATCGAGCTTTCGACAGGCGTCAACAAGTTCACGCCGCTCGACGTGGTGCTGGGTTACAAGGCGGACAAGGCCCAGTTCACCACCATGCAGGCCTTGGCGCCGGTGAAGACCGGCAAGGGCGAGCCGGCGTTCAAGCTGCTGCGCAAGAAAGCCATCGCATAGGGAAGCAAGACATGAGACGCATCGCGATACTGATATCGGCCTGCCTGATCCTGAGCCCGGCCTTCGCCGCCGACGGCAAGGTGAAGGAAGACGTGAGCTACCTCGGCCAGGGCCTGTTCGGCTTCGGTAAGAAGATCTACGCCTATGACGACCTGGTGGCCGCCCTGCACGCGGCCCATCCGGACGAGTCCATAGACCTCATCTCTGTGGACATGGGCAAGACCGCTTCTCAACTCGACAAGAGTCGTGTCTGTCAACTCCGCCAGGCCCTACAGACGCGGGTGAAGTTGCATCTCGTGGTGGGGGATGAGAAGCGCGAGCTGTTCTGCAACTGAGGGCGACTCTCGAAACGGGCGAAAAATATTCCTCCAAACCGTGAATTCCGGCAAGGCGAGGCGGTCTTAAGGAGCAGATATCTCTAGACCGAGGCCCCTGAAACTCGGGTCTCGTCGCCACGAGGGGGGGGGTGCTGTGATGAAAACCTACCGGAATGCCCTAGTCGGCCTTATCGCTCTCTTGCCCCTGGCGGCGCTGCACGCGGACGACGATGACCGCACCGAGCTGCCCACGGGCCAGTTCATCACGCCCTTGGCCGCGCCCGGCGCGAGCTTCGAGTCCCTGAACCCCCATCTGCAGGACTTCCCGGATTACACGGCCGGCCAGGCCATGAGCGAGGCCCTGAGCCCGGACGGGCGCACCCTGCTCATCCTCACCACAGGCTACAACCTGCTGAACAAGCCCACCGGCAAGCCGGACCTGCAGAGCTCGAACGAATACGTCTTCATCTATGACGTGAGTGGGCCGAAGCCGGTGCCGGTCCAGGTGATCCAGGTGCCCAACACTTTCGCAGGGCTCGCCTTCGCGCCGGACGGGCGGCACTTCTATGTCTCCGGAGGCGGGGATGATGTGGTGCACAGCTATGAGAGCACGAGCGGCATCTGGGGCGAGCCCATGCCGGCCATCCCGCTCGGCCATACGGAAGGCAACGGGCTGTTGACGAACCCCGCGGTGGCCGGCCTCGCCGTGACCGCGGACGGCCAGCGTCTGGTGGTGGCGAACTACTACAACGACTCCCTCTCCATCATCGACCTCGCCAGCCGCAAGGTGACGGCCGAATTGGACCTGCGCCCCGGCAAGTCCGGAGGCAAGACGGGCACGCCGGGCGGCGAGTATCCCTTCTGGGTGGCAGTGGCCGGCAACGCCACGGCCTACGTGGGCAGCCAACGGGACCGGGAGGTGGACGTGGTGGATATCACGGCCGCGCCGAAGCTCGTCGGCCGCATCCCCTTGCAGGGCACGCCGGTCAAGATGTTGCTGGACGCCACGCAGAAGCAGCTCTACGTGGCCTGCGACAACAGCGATGAAGTGGCGGTGATCGACACGGCCACGGACCGGGTGACCGGCGGCATCCCCGCGCTCGCGCCGCCGGGTGTGGTGAGCCCGTCCTTCGATTACCGCGGCGTGGCGCCCAACAGCCTCGCGCTCTCGGCGGATGGCACGCGGCTCTATGTGACGGACGGCGGCACCAACGCGGTGGCGGTGGTGGCGCTCGACGGGGCGAAGCCGCAGGTGATCGGCCTCATCCCCACGGGCTGGTATCCCCAGGCAGTGGTGGCAGGGACCCTGCAGAAGCGCCTCTACGTGGTGAACAGCCGCTCCAAGCCGGGGGCCAACCCGGACAACCCGACCCACCGTGTGAACCCGGTGAAGGCCAATGCGAACAACCACTACGTGCTGCAGCTCTCCAAGGCGGGGTTCCTCACGCTGCCGCTGCCTTCCGATGCCGAGCTCGGCACGCTGACCGAGCAGGTGATGGCGAACGACGGCTTCCGCTCTCCGCCCACGGCGGCGGACAAGGCGATGATGGCGTCGCTGCACGCGCGCATCAAGCACGTCATCTACATCATCAAGGAGAACCGCACCTATGACCAGATCCTCGGAGACCTCGGGAAGGGCAACGGTGATCCGAGCCTCGTCGAGTTCGGCGCGGCCACCACGCCGAACTTCCACGCCGTGGCGGGTGGCTTCGTGGACCTGGACAACTTCTACACCTCTGGCGAGGTGAGCGGAGAGGGCTGGCCCTGGAGCACGGCAGCGCGGGAGAGCGACCAGGGTGCCAAGACCGTGGCGCCCGCCTATGCGAACCGCGGCATCCAGGACGATACCTTCGCTGTCAACCGCAACATCCCTATCGCGCTGCCGGATGCGAAGTCGCGCCTGGAGATCGAGCCTGACACGCCCCAGGACCCGGACCTCTTGCCGGGCACGGCGGACGTGGCGGGCATGGACGCTCCGGGCGGCAAGCGGCAACAGTCTTACCTGTGGAGCGCGGCGCTGCGCGCGGGCTTGAGCGTGCGCAACTACGGCATGGACGACGACGGCGCGCGCTACCAGCCTGACAGCAAGAACGCCATCCCCATGGAGCGCGATCCCCACGCCAAGGGACTCAAGCTTGCGTTCCCGGCGATCAGCGACCTCATCGGCATCACCGACCCTTACTACCGGGGCTTCGATGCGGCGCTGCCGGATTTCTACCGGGAGCGGGAGTGGCAACGGGAGTTCGCCGGGTTCGAACACAACGGCAAGCTGCCGGCGCTCTCGCTGGTGCGGTTGGCCGGGGACCACATGGGCGACTTCGCCCGGGCAGTGGACGGGGTGAACACGCCGGAGCTGCAGCAGGCGGACAACGACTACGCCGTGGGCAGGCTCATCGAGGCCGTGGCGGAGAGCAAGCGTTATAAGGACAACACGCTGATCTTCGTGATCGAGGACGATGCCCAGGACGGTCCGGACCACGTGGACGCGCACCGCAGCACCGCCTACATCGTGGGTCCCTACGTGAAGCAGGGCGCGGTGGCGAGCGAGTTCTACACCACGGTCAACATGCTGCGCACCATCGAGGATATCCTCGGCATCGATCACCTGAGCATCTTCGACGCCAACGAGCGGCCCATGACGAGCGCGTTCGATCTGGATCGGAAGGACTGGACGTTCAAGGCCGTGCCTTCCGCGTTCCTGGTGAAGAACACCAAGCTCCCCCTCCCGGATGCGGTGCAGGCAGCGGCTGGGCCGAAGCCCACCCACAGCGCCGCCTATTGGGCCAAGCAGACCGCCGGCATGGATTTCTCCGGCGAGGACCGGGTGGACGCGGTGGGTTTCAACCGGATCGTCTGGCAGGGGCTCATGAGCACGCCGTATCCGGAGACCCGCAGTGGGCTGGATCTTCGCTCGAAGAGTTCAGGAGGCGGTTCCGACTAGAAGGAGCCGGACCTCTGATCGGGTCCTGATCAGTGCGGTGCGGCGATCCCTCCGCCTGCCGCCTGGATGGGCGCGGGCACGCCTGCGGCCGAGACCCATCCTGCCAGCGCATACCGCGTCGCCGATCTAGCCGCAGGCGCATTTGCCGGCAGGATCATAGTCCCCGTATAACCGCTCTTGTCTTGGTTCAATGCGCCGTGTACTTCCGCCACCACCAGGAAGTCATGGGTGAGCGTCTTGCCCTTGTTCTCGCCGGCGCCCACCGGCACGTCCACGCCGAAGGCCAGCAGCACCACGTGGGCTTCCAGCCGGTCGCTGCGGGGTTTCGCGGGCACGAAGCGCACCGTGGCTTTGCGGCCATCGGCGGTGAGGCTCAAGACGCCCACGGTCCAGCCGCCGTCCAGGGAGAGGGGCTGGTGGTTGAAGTAAGCCTGGGTGTCCTTCCCGTCCAGCACGAACTGGGGCGTGTAGATCACCTTGCCGCCCGCTGCCGCGGCGATCTGCTGCTGCCTCAACGTATAAGAGTGACTATCAAACGGATCGCGCCAGCCCAGGTAATCCCAGTAATCCACGTGGAAGGTCACGGGCACCACGCGCTTCCACAGCCGGTCGTCCTGCTGCAGCCCCGAGAGCCACTGCTCGGCGGGCGGGCAGTCGTCGCAGCCTTCCGAGGTATACAGCTCCAGCAGGCTCACCTGCGTGGCGGGGCTCGTGACGGTCTGGGGCGCGGCCCAGGCTGAACCGGCGACGAGACCCAGGGCCAATCCCATTGAAACTGCGCGACGCATACGGACGCTCCTGTGCTGATGGCTATTGGACCACGGAGGGCCGGGGTTTATTGCGGGGCAGGGGCCCTGGGTAGGCTAAAATACCGCCCCTATGAGCGCCCAGCCCGCCAAACTGTCAGTGAACCAACGGAAGCTTGAAAAGCGTCTGCGCCATGGCGTGGGTAAGGCTATCCAAGATTTCAACATGATCGAGGCGGGCGACCGAGTCATGGTCTGCCTCTCGGGCGGCAAGGATTCCTACACGCTGCTCGACATGCTCATGAAGCTCAAGGAGAGCGCGCCGGTGGAGTTCGAACTCCTGGCGGTGAACCTGGACCAGAAGCAGCCGGGCTTCCCCGAGGAAGTGCTGCCCACGTACCTGACGGAAGTGGGCGTGCCCTTCCACATCCTGGAGCAGGACACCTACAGCGTGGTGAAGCGCGTGGTGCCCGAAGGCAAGACCACCTGCGGCCTCTGCTCGCGGCTGCGCCGGGGCGCCCTCTATTCCTTCGCCGCCCAGAACGGCATCACCAAGATCGCGCTGGGCCATCACCGGGGCGACATACTGGAGACGTTCTTCCTGAACCTCTTCTACGGCGGCAAGCTGCGGGCCATGCCGCCCAAGCTGCTCTCGGACGACGGCAAGCACGTGGTGATCCGGCCGCTGGCCTACGTCGAGGAAGCGGATATCGCGAAATATGCCGCTATGCGCGAGTTCCCCATCATCCCCTGCAACCTCTGCGGCTCCCAGGAGCACCTGCAGCGGAAGGCCGTGAAGGCCATGATGCTGGACTGGGAGCGCAAGTTCCCGGGCCGCACCAACACCATCTTCTCGGCCCTCTCCAGTGTGGTGCCGGAGCATCTCCTGGATCCGCGCCAGTTCGACTTCGCGTCCCTCGGCGCCAAGGCCGCGCCGCGCACGGATTGGCTGGGGTCGGAGCCTGCGGAGGCGGGTTCGGACGTGCTCATGGCCACGATCTCGGTCGATGAGTTGAAACAGACTCTGCGCAAGACATCCAATTCCTCCATCGAATGAGCGAGCAAGACGGCGAGAAACTGTTCTCCTACGGCACGCTCCAGCAGGAAACCGTGCAGCTCGCCAACTTCGGCCGACGCCTGACCGGCACCCCCGACGCGGTGCTGGGCTACAAGATGGCCAGCGTACGCATCACGGATGAGGCGGTGATCGCCACCAGCGGCCTCGCAGTGCACCGCATCCTGGTGCCCGGCAATTCCCTGGATACGGTGGAAGGCATGGTGTTCGAGATCACGACGGAAGAGCTGGCGGCGGCGGATGAATATGAAGCCGATGACTATAAGCGGGTGAAGTTGAAACTGCGTTCAGGCAAGGAAGCCTGGGTCTACGTCTCGATCAATCCCTGAACCGCTGCCACACCGCCGGGACGCCCGGGGGCAGCTCCACCGTGATGCCCGGCTGCGAATAGGTTGCCGGCGCATGGAAATCCGATCCCACTGAAGCCGCTAACTCGAATCGCTGCGCGAGATGCAGCGCCGTGTGGAACTCATCCGGGTTGCCCCGGCCGCTCACCACTTCCATGGCGTCGCCGCCCGCCTGCTTGAAGGCCGTGAGGAACTTCAGGAGCCATGCGCGGGTGATGCCGTAGCGGAAGGGGTGCGCCAGCACCGCCTGGCCGCCCGCCGCGTGTATCCAACTGACGGCTTCCTCCAGGCTCGCCCAGGTGGCGGAGACGTGAGCCGGCTTGCCGCGCCCCAGGAACTTCTTATAGGCCTGGGCCTCGTCCTTCACGTGGCCCGCCTGGTGCAGGAAGCGGGCGAAATGGGTGCGGGTGAGTCTCGCTTCCCCCGCCAGCGCCTGGGCACCCACAGAGGCGCCGCTGATGCCCTTGGCTTCGAGGCGCCGGCCGATCTCGACAGCGCGTTCCTCCCGAACCGCTTGCAGGCGCGCGAGACCGGCGGTGAGGGCGGGGTGGGATGTGTCCACGTCCAGGCCCACCACGTGCCAGGTCTTGTGCTCCCAGGTGACCGATATCTCCACGCCGCTGATGAAGCGTACGCCCGTGCCGGCGGCGGCCGCGCGGGCGGCGGGCAGGCCGTCCAGCGTGTCGTGGTCCGTGAGGGCCAGCAGCTTCACGCCGCGCCCGGCGGCGAGCGCCACCAGTTCTCCGGGGGCGAGGGTGCCGTCGGAGACCCGGGAATGGGTATGCAGGTCTATCACGCGTCCAGGTCCGGGATGAGCATGCTCTCGAGGCGGGCGATGTAATCCTTGAGCTGGAGCTTTCGCTTCTTCATGCGGGAGATGTGCAGTTCGTCGGTGGAGGGATCGGCGGCCAGCTTGGCGATGGCCATATCCAGGTCATGGTGCTCCAGCTTCAGCTGGATGATCTGCTCCCTGATCTTGCGTGTCTCTTTGGCCATAGCCGCCCCGTACCTTAGTTAATTAGGGTAACACGGCCTCTTTCGTGCTCTCCTGCTACCGGCGATAATGGGCGCATGGAGATATACAAGGCTTTCCACATCGAGGCGGCCCACCGGCTGCCCAACGTCCCGGCGGGGCACAAGTGCAGCCGCCTGCACGGCCATTCCTTCCAGGTGCAGATCCACGTGTCCGGCCCGGTGGACAGCAAGGCCGGCTGGGTCATGGACTTCGCGGACCTGAAGGCGGCTTTCATGCCGCTGTTCGAGATCCTGGACCACCACTGTCTGAACGACATCCCGGGCCTCGACAATCCCACCAGCGAGAACCTGGCCCGCTGGATCTGGACCAGGTTGAAGCCCAGCCTGCCAGCCCTGTCGAAAGTGGTGATCGCAGAAACCTGCACTTCGGGTTGCGTCTATACCGGTGACTGAAAACAAGGAGCGTCCCATGCGTCGCGTATTGTTGTCTTTCTTCTCCCTGGCCATCGTCCTTTCCTTCTCCAACGCCTACGCCATGAGCGATGCCGAATACATGGCGGCGATGGCGGCCATGCATCACGACGACTCGCCGCAGCCGAGCCCCGTGGCGGTGGAGAAGCCGGCCCAGCCGGTGACCGGCGCCGAGGTGGTGTACGCCACCGTAGGCGGCAAGCAGGTGAAGGGCTATCTCAGCCGTCCCACCGCCGCCAAGGGCCCGCTGCCCGCCATCATCGTGGTGCACGAATGGTGGGGCCTGAACGACAACATCCGCCGCACCGCCGACCGGCTCGCGGGCGAGGGCTACGAGACCCTGGCGGTGGACCTCTATGGTGGCCAGTCCGCCCAGACGCCGGACGATGCCAAGAAACTGATGATGACCGTGTTCAACGACCCGGCCACGGCCAAGGAAAACCTCAAGCAGGCCTACGGTTACCTGCATGACCACGAGCATGCCAAGAAGATGGGCGTGATCGGCTGGTGCTTCGGCGGCGGTTGGTCCCTGCAGACCGCGCTCCTGTTCCCGGACAAGCTGGACGCGGCGGTGATGTACTACGGCCAACCCGTGACGGACGTAGCCCAGCTCTCGACCCTCAAGATGCCGCTCATCGGCTTCTTCGGCGAGAAGGACCAGGGCATCACCGTGGCCGATGTGCAGAAGTTCCAGGAGGCCCTGAAGGCCGCCAAGGTGGACGCGGAGATCCATGAATACCCGGATGCCGGCCATGCCTTCGCCAATCCCTCGGGCCAGAACTACCAGGCCGCGGCGGCGAAAGACTCCTGGGACCGTACGGTGAAGTTCTTTAAGACTCACCTACAGTAAACAGCAGCGTCGATAGCACGCCTACAGGGACGTAGGCGGTAGCGCAACGCAGAAGAGGTTGTGGAGCGGCTGCGTGACTCAGTTGAGAGTCAAAGACATTGCTTGCAGATTAATCGTGTAGGATTTGTAGTCTTTGAAGACATCCAGGCCGAGATTGCACTGGATGTAGTCTTCCGGGATGGCCTTCTCGGCGTAGACGTCTGCCCGGTGCAGGGTCACGGGGCGGCCCGCCACGGTGAGCTGCAGCTTCGGGATGCGGTAGCTCGCATAGGTCTTGATGCCGCCGGCGCCGCCGTACTTGGCCTGGTGCACCTTGCCGGCCTTCTCCACCTCGTCCTTGTACAGGTCGTAGTAGGACTTGTAGAACACCGTGTGGTCGGCGCCCGTGTCCACGCGGCATAGAACGTCGTGCCCGTCCACGTTGATCTTGGTGAGGATGTCGTTGCCGTCCAGCGCGATGTTGTCCACGCGGCGCGCGGGCGGTGACTTGGGCACCAGCAGGGTGTGGCCGTGCTGGGTGGTGACGGCACCCATGCCGGCGAACACCGGGTAGCCCAGGATGCCGGGGATCTGGAAGTCCTTGAAGGTGAAGGCCGAGTCCGGCATCACCAAGAACACCACGTTGTCGTACTGCACGTTGCCTAGCAGCAGCGTGGGCGCCACCGCCACGTCCGCCGAGACCACGGTGCCGTTGCTGCTGCCCACCTGCACCCCGGCGGGGATGATCTTGAGCTTGAGGCGCTGCGCCTCGGAACGGATGAGCGTGGAGTAGTTGGCGCCGCTGTCGAGGATGTAGCAGGGGTCCACACCGATGGTGACGGGGATGCAGTAGCCCAGGTGGCTGTCCGGCGCCATGATGATCTGGGAATCCCCGGTGCGCTTCACCTGCTGCATGTCCACGCCGCTCAATGCGCCGAGCAGCTTGGCGTCGTTCTGGGCGTCGGCGAGGCGCGGGTCGCCCTTGCGTTCATAGAGGTCGATGAGGGTGCGTTCCGCGTCCAGGGCGCCGGTGTAGTCGTAGAGGCGCAGGTCGTTGTTCTTGCGCATCTGCAGCAGGAAGGGCATGAGCGCGGTGTCGATGTTATGGGCCAGCATCGACTCGATGAGTTTGTTGGCCGCCGCCGGCTGGTTGAAGGCCGAGAGCACTGCCGCGGTGTAGAAGCGCTTCTGTTCGGAGTCCGGGCCCTTGTCCGCCGCCACCATGCTGCGCAGGGCGAAGAAGTCGTGGGCGGCATAGACCCGTGCGTAGTCCGCGCCGGGATCGGCGCCGGCGCGGCCACACAGGGCGAAGATCCCCAGGACCAGGAGTGTCCGGGCAAGCAGGTCGTTACGGAGCATGGGCGGGATTTTAACCCGTGTGCCGTTCCCGTGCAGGGTGTCCCGGACCGTGGCGGTCGGAAGTGCTAGTCTCTGGGTTGGACCAATTCCATTCAGGGAGCTGACCATGCGTTCCATAGCGCTTTTCCTGCTGGGTTTCGCCCTCGTTTCGTCCGCAGGCGCGGCAACCCTCGCCGGGGTGGATGTGCCCGACAAGGCCCAGGTGGCGAACACGGACCTCGTGCTGAACGGCGTGGGCCTGCGCACGAAGCTCTTCTTCAAGATCTACGTGGGCGGCCTGTACCTGCCGGCCAAGAGTTCGGATGCCTCTGCCATCGCGGCCGGCAACGAGCCTGACCGGGTGCTCATGCACATGATCTACGAGGTGAGCCACGACCAGTTCTCCGACGCCTGGACCGACGGCTTCAAGGACAACAACCCGCAGGGCTACGACGCGCTCCACGACCAGATCCAGCAGTTCATGGGCTGGTTCGGTGACTGCAAGAAGGACGATGTCATCACCCTGGACTATGCGCCTACCCAGGGCACCACCGTCACCTGGAACGGGACCGTACGCGGCACCATCCCCGGCGAGGCCTTCCATCACGCGCTCCTGAAGGTGTTCCTGGGGCCGAAGCCGCCGACCTCTTCGCTCAAAGACGGCATGCTTGGTAAAGACTGAGGAGCAGGCATGACTATGGACAGACGCAAGCTGGGTAGCCAGGGTCTCACGGTCCCCGCCATGGGCCTCGGCTGCATGGGCATGAGCATGGCCTACGGCCAGCCGGACGACGTGGAGTCCATCGCCACCCTGCACCGCGCCATCGAGCTCGGCTGCAACTTCTTCGACACCGCCGAGGTCTACGGCCCGTTCACCAACGAGGAACTCCTGGGCCGCGCCTTCAAGGGCCGGCGCCGGGAAGTGATCCTCGCCACCAAGTTCGGCTTCAAGATCGTGGACGGCAAGCAGGTGGGCACCCAACTGGACAGCCGTCCCGCGCACATCCGCGAGGTGGTGGAGGCTTCGCTGAAGCGCCTCGATACCGATCACATCGACCTCCTGTACCAGCACCGCGTTGATCCTGCCGTCCCCATGGAGGATGTGGCGGGGACCGTGGGCGAACTCGTGAAGCAGGGCAAGGTGCGCTACTTTGGCCTCTCGGAGGTGGGTGTCGCCAACATCCGCCGCGCCCATGCGGTGTATCCGGTGACGGCGGTGCAGAGCGAGTACTCCCTGTGGGAGCGCAACCTGGAAGCGGACGTGATCCCCGCGCTGCGTGAACTCGGTATCGGTCTGGTGCTCTTCAGCCCGCTCGGGCGCGGCTTCCTCACCGGTGACGTGAAGAGGGCCGAGGACTACCCGGCTGGGGACTACCGGCGCAACGATCCCCGTTACCAGGGCGCTAACTACGATGCCAACATGGTCGCCGCGAAGACCGTGCATGACCTAGCGGAGGCCAAGGGCGTGAAGCCCGGGCAGATCGCCCTCGCCTGGGTGCTGCACAAGGGCGAGGGCATGGTGCCCATCCCCGGCACCAAGCGCCGCAAATACCTGGAAGAGAACGTGGCCGCTGCGGACATACGCCTCAGCGCCGACGACATGCGGGTGCTGGACGATGTGATGGCGCCCGGCAAGGTGGCAGGACCTCGCTATTCAGAGGCCCCTATGTCGATGGTCGATCGCTAGCGATCGTAGAGGCAGGCGGCAACGGCGAGAAATAGCCGATCAGTAATAACAAGCCACCGACCACGATGAAGGAGACGATACGCTCCAGGCTGCCCGCGCTGGAGAGGTCCACGATGAAGAGTTTGGCGACTTCTATCGTCATCAAGACGGCACCCACGAACCAGATCACGCGCAAGCGCCGCCGGGCGGCATATACCATGATTCCCAATGCGCATACGGTCCAAAGTATGGATAAGGACATCTGCACCATCTGGGAATGCATGAGCGAATCCCAATCGAACGGAATGGCGAGCCAGTAGCATAGGCTCCGGATCAGCATGCCGTTGACGCAGGCGAAGGCAGCGAATCCTGCGAAGCAGGCCGTCAGCATGAGCCAGTCTGGCGGGAACCGGAACACCGGTCTCGAGGGAGCCCCTAACACAGCGGCGCCGCTGTCGAGCGCTCTCAACCAGCAAGCGAAAGCTGCTAGCGCCAGCAATTGCACAGCGTCCAGAGGATCCAACGGCGGTACGTAGGGCAACAAACTGCGGCTGCTGTCGGTGCTGGCGTTTGCGACGAGTAGCCATATCCAAAGGTAGGCGGCGATCAAGGCGCTCGCCCAGCCGGTGTAGGCACCAGCGAACCGATTCACGGGCCACTCGATCCAGTCGCGACCCCGCAGCGATAGCAGTAACAGAGCTGATGCGGGGATGGCGGCTGTGAGCGGCACCCGCCAGATCTCATCATGCGGCCACTGCAGCTGCCAGTCGAACTCCCAGGTCACGGCGATGAGCGAGCCGAGGAAGGTGATGATGTGCCACAGCGGCAGGTAGCTGATCGCCTCGGCTTGATCCTCAAGATGGCGCAGCACCACGAAGCCGCACACTAGTGCGGACGGCCAGGCGAACCACCCCCAATCCTGGGAAGGGTGCAGCCCGAAAGCGCTGAGGGCGACCAGCGACGCCAACAGGGCAGGCGCCTGCAAGATACCCAGGAGGCCCAACGACGGCCAACGCAAGGCGCGTGCCGCAAAAGAGAAAGACAGCAACGACAGGCTGGTGAACAGCAACAAGTCGTGCAGATGCAGCGGTGCGACGCCGGCAGCCAAGCGAGCGGATTCATCCGCGCCACCATGGGCCCACCACACGACACCCCACAGCAGCATGACCTTAGAGAGGGGTGCGCACCAGTTCGCGAGCGGATACCCCGGTTCCCTGGAGCTGCGGTCCATGTACCAGGCACTGAACAACCCCGCCAGCGCCAGGAACAGGTTGCCGAGCGTCTCGGTGTTGACGATGGGGAAGAGCGGGCTGCTGCTGCCGTCGTGCATCAGGAAGGCGATGCCTCCGGCCCACTGCAGCACCGTGCCCGAGAAGAGCATGAGCCCGCGCCGCTGGCGCAAACCGGTCCAGGCGATGCCGGCGCCCTCCAACGCCCAGGCAGCGGAGGTCCAATAGGCATCGAATGCCAGAGGGATCGCCAGGGTCGCGAATCCTGCGCCCAGAGCCAGGAATGCCTCCGTGAGGATGCGCAGATCGCGGCGCGCGCGGTAGAGCGTGACCGCGAGTCCGAAGTAGAACAGTGCCAACCCCAGCGCGCTCCACGCGGTGGCGTACTCCCAGCCATGCACCATTCCCGTCTGCAGGCCGAACCCTACCAATGGCACGCCGAAGATGAGCGTGCCGTCGGCGTAGTAGGCGAGCCGCACCGATTGGCGCAGGGCATAGAGCAGCGCGATGCCGGTATAGAGGAGGAAGAAAGCGATGAGGAATGGTTCGGTACTGGAGAAATATTCAGGCTGGTACTTCAGCGCCCCCCAGGCGCTCGCGATGATGAAAGTGCAGACGAAGCCCAGCACGTTCAGCGCGCGCCACGACCGGTAGAGGGCCATGCCGAATATGCCGATGTTGAGCAGCAGGTAGTAACTGAATAGGATCACGTGACTGCCTTGCCCGGTCGAGACCAACACCGGCGCGAGGAAGCCGCCGAGCGAAGCCATCACAGCCAGCCATAAGGCATCCTGTGCCACCGCGAGCATCGCGGAGAAGGCGACCACTAGGCACAAGATCAGGAACACTGCGTCGGCCGGCAACAACTGGTACAGGCGGAGCGCGGCGAATGCCGTGAGATAGAGCAGACCGACACCACCACCCTGCAGCACCAAGGCATAGCCGCGGGTGCGTCGGCGCAGCCGCCAACCCGCGACCAACAGACCGGCGGCGAGCGCGGCGGCACTCAGTAGGCGTATCTGTGGCGGAAGATGATGGTGCTCGGAAGCGTACTTGAGCAGGAAAGCGACGCCGAAGAAGAGCACCAGCACGCCGATGCGCACGAATACGTTGCCGCCGGTGATCAGCGCGAAGAGTTTCTTGTAGGGGAACGGAGCGGCAGGTGGCCCCGGCGGTCTGCGACCAGCCGCCATGACTTCTGACGCCTCGACGAGAGGGGTCCTGGGCGGCTCCATCGTCCACGCATCTTGCAGCTTGGGCGCGGGTGCAGTTGGCGGTTCAGTCCTGGGTTCGGGATGCGATGATGCAGGAGTGGGCCTGGGGTACGGAGCCTCTTCGAGGCGGCGGACGTGTTCCGCCAACCTCCGTTCTAGGTCCGAGATCTTCATGAGCGCCAGGATGCCTAGCCCCAAGGCCAACAGGACGAGCAGTAAAATCGCGCCCATCATGGTTCCCCATTGCCGCTAGCCGGCCAATTCCGTTTGCGGACATGCTACCAGACCGCGCCGGGATCGCAGTTAGATATAACTGCGCCAATCCTTCGAAGAATCCGCGTAGGCGATGAAATGCGGGTTGAGCAGCGAGTCCTTGCTGTTGTAGGGCAGCGGCTTCCCGTCCATGCCGATCACCTGGCCGCCGGCGGCGAGCACCACCGCGTGGCCGGCACCCGTATCCCATTCCGAAGTGGGGCCGAGGCGCGGATACACATCCGCGCTGCCTTCCGCCACCAGGCAGAACTTGAGCGAGCTGCCGCGGGACACGGTCTCGTGGGGTCCCAGCTTGGCGAGATACCCATCCAACAACTCGCCTCTATGGGACCGGCTCGCCACCACCTTCACCGGCTTGCCCTCGATGAGTTTGCGCACCTTTATCGGTGAAGCCTGACCGTCCTTGTCACGCTTATAGGCGCCCACGCCCACGCAGCCGTAATAGCTCATGCCGGTCACCGGCACGTGCACCACACCCGCCACCGGCGCGCCGCCCTGGATGAGGGCGATGTTCACGGTGAAGTCACCGTTCTTGCTGATGAACTCCTTGGTGCCGTCCAGCGGGTCCACCAGCCAGTAGCTGTCCCAGCGGCGGCGTTCCTCATAAGGGATGCTGGCGGATTCCTCGGAGAGCACCGGGATGTCCGGCGTGATGCGCTTCAGGTCCGCCACGATGACCTTGTGGGCCGCCAGGTCCGCGTCCGTCACCGGGGATTTATCCGCCTTGATGGCCACGTCGAAGTCCGTGGCGTAGACCCGCATGATCTGCTCGCCGGCGGAACGGGCGATGTCGAGCAGGGGGCTGAGCAGCTTCTCGTCGGGACGGTCCACGCGTGGGGCCTTATGGGTGAGGAGAGGGGACTGCGGTATATGATACCGGCTCTATGCAGGACGTCACGCACAGATTGCCGGACTGGGCCGAGGTCGACACCGTGTTCCTGGACATGGACGGCACGCTCCTGGACCTGCACTTCGACAACCACTTCTGGCTGGAGCATGTGCCGCTGCGCTACGGCGAGCGGGAGGGCATGAGCAAGCAGCAGGCGCTGGAGGCGCTCACGCCGCGCTTCCGCGCGGTGGAGGGCACGCTGGCCTGGTATTCCCTGGACTACTGGTCCCGCGAGCTGGACATGGACATCCCGGCCCTGAAACGCGAGCTGCAGCATCTCATCCGGGTGCTGCCCCACGCGGAGGCCTTCCTGCGGGCGGTGCGGGAGGCGGGCAAGCGCCTCGTGCTCGTCACCAACGCCCACGCGCCGGTGCTGGAACTCAAGATGGAACGCACGCGCCTGGACCGGCATTTCGACAACGTGGTCTCATCCCATTCCCTGGGGAGCCCGAAGGAGACGGCCGAGTTCTGGCACAGCCTGCAGCAGGTTGAACGCTTCGATCCTGCCAAGACCCTCTTGGCGGACGACAGCCTGCCGGTGCTGAAAGCAGCGCGGGATTACGGCATCCGGCATCTCGTGGCTATGCGGCAGCCTGATTCCAGGCGCCCGCCGCGAGACATCGCGGAATTCCCCGCTATCGAGACCTTCGTCGAATTGATGCCGAGTTCGCGGTAAAAACGTCGCGCAGCAGCTTTTACCAAAGTGAGGGGATGAGGGCGTCCGTGCGGCGCCGATATTCTTCGTATTGATTGCCGAAATACTCCGAGAGCATCCGCTCTTCCATCCGGATCTTGTGCAGGAAGATGGTCGTCATGATGGCGATGGACAGGAGTCCGCCGAACCTGCCCAGGGCCAGGGCCGAACCGGTCACGATCAGGAGCGCGCCTGTGTAGATGGGGTGCCGCACCCAGCGGTAGGGTCCCGCGGTCACGAGTTCGTGGTCTTCCTTGATGGTGACGCGGCCGCTCCAGTTGCGGCCGAGCGTATGGCGCGCCCAGAAGGCGATGGCCATGCCGGCGAGCGCGATCACCAGTCCCCCGAAATAGCTCAAGTCGTCGTGCTGCGTGATATCCCCGCCTATGAAGCTCCCGAACCAATTGGGGACGAGCAGCAGGGCGATGGAGAGAGCGAGGCCGATGATGACCGGCAGGCGTGAACTGAGGGGTTCAGACGAGGTGGCACGCTTTATGCCCCGCGCCGAGATGATCCAGTAGGCCTCCCAGATCAGCCAGAGGGAGGCGATTAGCCAGAAGCGCCACTCGAACATCAGCGTCTCCCGCGGCCTCCACCGCCACTCCGGCCGCGACCGCCACCCCCGCCGCCGCGGCGTCCACTGCCACCACCGCCGCTCCGGCCTCCGCCGCCACCGTGGTGGATGGGGCGATGCCGCTCGCGCTGCTCGGGCGGGGCCAGATCCGCCAGCATGTCCGAGGTCAAACCCTCGCGCGGGATGGAGTGGCCGATGTATTTCTCGATGTCCGGCAGCGAGAAGGAATACTCCTCGCAGGCGAAGCTGATGGCGTCGCCGAAGGCGCCGGCGCGGGCGGTGCGGCCGATGCGGTGCACGTAATCCTCCGCGTCCTGCGGCAGGTCGTAGTTCACCACGTGGCTCACGTCCGGGATGTGCAGCCCGCGGGAGGCGACGTCGGTGGTCACCAGGATCGGCAGCTCGCCGGCGGTGAACTCGCGCAAGAGGCGCAGGCGCTTGTTCTGGGGCACGTCACCCGAGAGCACTTCGCTCTTGAAACCGTTGCCGTTGAGGTAGGCCACCACGTCCTCCGCCACGCGCTTGGTGTTCACGAACACCATGGTGCGGTGCG
>CAZPAO010000001.1:0-183695 GCA_964584665.1 uncultured Gammaproteobacteria bacterium | reverse complement strand
AACTCGCGACCTCAACCTTGGCAAGGTTGCGCTCTACCAACTGAGCTATTCCCGCTTAAGGCCGACTATTCTAGGGCTCTGGCCGGGGGTGTCAAGGCGTATGGCCCTGAAAATCAGGGCTTTTTGAGCTCCGGCCATGCCGCCAGCAGGTACAGGCACATGGTCCAGAGGGTGAGGCCGGCCGCCAGCAACAGCATCACTACCCCAACCTCATAGGACGGGAACCAGCCCAGCGGATACTGGAACAGCATGAAGCCGATGGCCAGCATCTGCACCGTGGTCTTCACCTTGGCGACGTAGGAGACCGCCATCTGCTTGGCGCGACCCATCTCCGCCATCCATTCGCGCAAAGCCGAGATGGTGATCTCGCGACCGACGATGATGATCACCGCGAGCGTGAGCCACAGGCTCGGAGCATCCGAGAGCAACAGCAGCAGCGCGGTGGTGACCATGAGCTTGTCCGCCACCGGATCCAGGAAGCGGCCGAAGGCAGAACTCTCGTTGAAGCGCCGTGCGAGATAGCCGTCCAGCCAGTCGGTGATGCCCGCCAGCGCGAAGATAAGGCAGGTCACGGGCGGCGACCATGCATAAGGCAGGAAGAACACCAGCACCACCACCGGGATGAGCGCGATGCGCGTGAGCGTCAGTATGTTGGGCCAGGTGAGTATCACGTCCGCTCTCCCCGTCATTCTTCCGCATGGAACAGGCCGTAGATGCGTGTCGCCAGCTCACGGCTGATGCCGGGCACGCTGGCCAGATCCTCGATGCCGGCGCGGGTCACCCCCTGCAGGCCGCCGAAATGCTTCAGCAGTGCCTGCCGCCGTTTCGGTCCCAGGCCGCCGATCTCCTCCAGAGGCGAGGTGTTGCGGGCCTTGGCACGGCGCTGCCGGTGTCCGGTGATGGCGAAACGGTGAGCCTCGTCGCGGATCTGCTGGATCAGGTGCAGGGCCGGCGAGTCCGGAGGCAGTATAAGGGGGGCCTCGCGGCCGGACAAGAAAAGCTGCTCGAAGCCGGGCTTGCGGGTGGGACCCTTGGCTATGGCGGCCAGCAGCACCCCCTCCACCTGCAGTTCCTCCAGCACCTTCTCCACCTCATGCAGTTGGCCCTTGCCGCCGTCTATGAAGAGCACGTCCGGCACCAGGCCTTCCCCCTTCTTCAGACGCGTGTAGCGCCGGGTCAGGGCCTGGCGCATGGCACCGTAGTCGTCGCCGCCCTCCACGCCCTCGATGTTGAAGCGCCGGTAGTCCGACTTGCGGGCACCCTCGGTGTCGAACACCACACAGGAGGCGACAGTGCCCTCGCCCATGGTGTGGCTGACGTCGAAGCACTCCAGCCGCGCAGGCATCTGCTCCATCTCCAAGGCCTCCTGCAAGGCCTCGAAGCGCCGGCGGATGCCCGCATCCATGGCGAGCCGGAGCGCCAGCGCCTGCTCGGCGTTCACGCGCGCCATGTCCACCTGGCGGCGGCGTTCGCCGCGCACGCTGTCGCGGATATCCACAGCGTGACCGGACTGGGTCGCGAGGGCTGCCGCCACCATGTCCGCGTCCTCGATGGGTTCGGCGAGCACGATCACCGCCGGCACATCGCGGCCGAGGTAGTACTGGGGCAGGAATGCGCCGAGCAGGCTGGCGGTGCTCTCCTCGCCGCTCACGCGCGGATGGAACACCTGGTTGCCGAGCTGGCGACCAGAGCGCACGAACATGACCGTGACCGAGGCGGCACCGGCGCGGCTCGCTGCCGCCACCACGTCGTAGTCGCCGCCGTCACCGGAGATGGCCTGATGCTCGGCGGTGCGCCTAAGACTAGCGATCTGGTCGCGGTAGCGGGCGGCCAGCTCGAAGTCGGTGCGGGCCGAGGCTTCTTCCATGCGCCGCACCATGGCATCCACCACCTCGTCGGTCTTGCCCTGCAGGAACATCACCGCGTTCTCGGTGTCGCGGGCGTAGTCCTCCTGGGACACAAGGCCTACGCAGGGCGCCGAGCAACGCTTGATCTGGTATTGCAGGCAGGGCCGGCTGCGGTTGCGGAAGAAGCCGTCGTTGCACTGACGCAGCAGGAACAGTTTCTGCAGCAGCACCACGGTCTCGCGCGCCGAGTAAGCGCTGGGGTAAGGACCGAAGTAGCGCCCGCTTTCCTTGCGCCGCCCGCGGTAGAGCATGAGCCGCGGGAAGGTGTGACCATCGTCCAGCCTTATATAAGGATAGGTCTTGTCGTCGCGCAGGACGATGTTGTAGCGCGGCCGGTACTGCTTGATGAGGTTGTTCTCGAGCAGCAAGGCCTCGGTCTCGGTGTGGGTGACCGTGACCTGCACGTCCGCGACCTGGTTGCGCATCACCAGGGTCTTGGGGTTGGCCTCGCTGGCGCGGAAGTAGCTCGCCAGTCGCTTCTTGAGGTTGCGGGCCTTGCCGACGTAGAGGATCTCGCCGTCCGCGCCGAGCATGCGGTACACGCCCGGCGCGCCGGTCACGGACTCCAGGAAACGGGCGATGTCGAAAGCTGGCATGCTCACGGCAATAGCGCCTTGGCACGGGCCACCACCTTCTCGAACATGGGGGTGGTGAGCCGCTTGGTCTGGGTGTTGTAGCGACTGCAATGATAGGAATCCAGCAGCACTTGCCCGCCTGGCAGCGGGTATTCGGCGCCGTGGCGGAACCGGAAGGCCGAGGCCTTGAGACCGAAGGACTTCAGCACCGCCGCATGGGCGATGAGCCCCAGGGCCAGGATCACCGTGCCCTCATTCGTGGCCTGGAGTTCCACCGATATATACCGGTTGCAACGCTTGATCTCGTCCGGCTGAGGCTTGTTGGCAGGCGGCAGGCACTTCACCGCGTTGGTGATGCGACAGTCCTTGAGCTTCAGACCATCGTCTGCCGAGACCGACTCAGGCCTGCTGGCGAAACCGAACTTATGCAGAGTCGCATACAGGAGGATGCCAGCATAGTCACCGGTGAAAGGCCGGCCTGTGCGGTTGGCGCCGTGCTTACCCGGAGCCAGCCCCACCACGATGAAGCGTGCCTTGGGGTCACCGAAGGGCGGCACCGGCAGCGCGTAGTAATCGGGGTGCTCCTCGCGGACCTCCGCCAGGAAACCGGCGAGGCGCGGACAGAGCTTGCAGCGGATGTCGAAGGCGGTATCGGATTTCATGGACCGTGCCAAAGCGTGGTCCCCAAGAGTATGCGGTGCGCCCTCAGGAGGCGCCAGTGCCGCTGCCGTTCTTCTCCTCGATGACGCCATAGCGCAGCGCCAGGCGCGTCAGTTCCACGTCGTTGCTGACGCCGAGCTTCTCGAATAGCCGCGAGCGGTAGGTGCTCACGGTCTTGGGACTGAGATGCAGCTTGTCCGATATCTCCTGCACCGAATGGCCGCCGGTGGCCATGATCATCACCTGCATCTCGCGGGATGAGAGCTGGTCGAAGGGCGAAGAGCCGCCGGAAGTGCGGTTCACCGCCTGCAGCGCCAATTGGCGGGCGATATCGGCGGCGATGTAGCGCTCGCCGGCGTGCACGCGGCGGATGGCGGTGACGATCTCGTCCTCGGCGGCGTCCTTCGTGAGGTAGCCGGAAGCGCCCGCCTCCAAGAGCCGCATCGGGAAGGGTTCGGCGGTCTGGGCCGAGAGCACGATGACGCGGATCTCGGGCAGGCTCATGGTGAGCTTGCGGGTGGCCTCGAGGCCGCCGATGCCGGGCATGGAAACGTCCATGAGGATGACCTGTGGCTTGAGGGCGCGGGCGCGCTCCACCGCTTCCTCGCCGGAGGAAGCCTCACCCAAGACACGGATGTCCGCAGTCTGGTCCAGGATGAGCTTGATGCCCGTCCGGATCAGCTTGTGATCGTCCACCAGCAGGACGCCGATCATCCCTTATTCCCCTTGCGCCGCCTCAGCGGCATCCTATGCGCACAGCTTAATGCCAAACCGTCCTTCAATCCATGTGCTCGATGATGGCGTCGCCGAACCCGGAGGTGCCGACCAGTTCGGCGCCGGGGATGAGGCTCTGCATCTTCTCTTCCACGTTCTTGCGCGCCGCGATCTCACGCTTGGGCGCGCGGATGGCCTCGCGCAGTCGCGCCAGGTCATAGGTCATGATCTTGGCGGCGATGGTGCGCCCCATGCCGTCGATGATGCGGTCCGCCGCCTCGCTCCAACCCATGTAGCGCAGCATCATCTCGGCCGACAGGATCAAGGAACCGGGGTTCACCCGGTCCTTGCCGGCGAAGCCCGGCGCGGTGCCGTGTGTGGCCTCGAACACGGCATGTCCGTCGCCGATGTTGCCGCCCGGCGCGATGCCGATGCCGCCCACCTGCGCCGCCAGCGCGTCGGAGATGTAATCGCCGTTCAGGTTGAGGGTGGCGATCACGTCGTAGTCCTCCGGCCGCATCAGGATCTGCTGCAGGAAGTTATCGGCGATGACGTCCTTCACGACGATGTCGTTGCCCGTCTTCGGGTTCTTGAAGCGGCACCAGGGTCCACCGTCGATGTCCACGGCGCCGAACTCTTCCTTGGCCACGAGGTAGCCCCACTTGCAGAAGGCGCCCTCGGTGAACTTCATGATGTTGCCCTTGTGCACCAGCGTCACCGACACGCGGTCGTTGTCGATCGCGTAACGGATGGCCTTGCGCACCAGGCGCTGCGAACCTTCCTTGGACACGGGCTTGATGCCGATGCCGGAACTGGAGGGGAAACGGATGGCGGTGACGCCCATCTCGTACTGCAGGTAGTTGATGATCTTGTGCACCTCGGGCGTGCCCGCTGCCCACTCGATGCCGGCGTAGATGTCCTCCGTGTTCTCGCGGAACACCACCATGTCGGTGAGTTCGGAGTCCTTCATGGGGGTGGAGACGCCCGGGAAGTAGCGGATCGGACGCACGCAGGCATACAGGTCCATGGTCTGGCGCATGGCCACGTTCAGCGAGCGGATGCCGCCGCCGGTGGGCGTGCCCAGGGGGCCCTTGATGGAGACCACGTAGTCGCGCATGGCCATGAGGGTCTCGTCCGGCAGGAACTGGTCCTGGCCGTAGAGCTTAACGGCCTTCTCGCCGGCGAAGACTTCCATCCACTCGATGCGGCGCTTGCTACCGTAGGACTTCTGCACTGCGGCATCCACCACCTTCTGCATGACGGGGGTGATGTCCATGCCGATGCCATCACCCTCGATGAACGGGATGATGGGCTGGTCGGGCACGCTGATGCTGGAGTCCGGGTTGGCGCGTACGGGCTCGCCCCCGGTGGGAGGCTTGATCTTGTCGAATTTCATGGATCGGACCGGCAGACCGGCACGCGGGATCGCGTGGCCGTGATTCTAACACGCCGGGACGGACCGTCTTATGACAAGGGCTTGCGCAGAAAATGCGCACGCCGGTCAGGGGAACCGGCGTGCGTCCGCTTCCGGGTCAGGCGCCTGCGGACGCCTCAACCGGCGGCTTTGAACTGAGCCTCTTCGGTCGAGCCGGTCAGGGCCGACAGGGATGACTGGCCGTTAGCGATGGCCTGGGTCACGGCATCGAAGTAGCCGGTGCCCACCTCGCGCTGGTGGCGCGTGGCGCTGTAGCCCTTGGCCTCGGAGGCGAACTCCGCCTGCTGTAGCTCCACATAGGCGGCCATCTGGCGCTGCTTGTAGTCGGCCGCCAGCTCGAACATGCCGTGGTTCAGCGAGTGGAAGCCCGCCAGGGTGATGAACTGGAACTTGTAGCCCATGGCCCCAAGCTCCCGCTGGAACTTGGCGATGGTCGCGTCGTCCAGGTTCTTCTTCCAGTTGAAGGACGGCGAGCAGTTGTACGCCAGCAGCTTGCCTGGGTGCGCCTTGTACAGCGCCTCCGCGAAGCGCCTGGCCTGGGCAACGTCCGGCTTGGAGGTCTCGCACCATACGAGATCCGCATAGGGTGCATAGGCGATGCCGCGGGAGATGGCCTGGTCGAGGCCCGGTTTCACGCCGAAGTAACCCTCGGTGGTGCGTTCGCCCGTGAGGAAACCCCTGTCGCGGGGGTCGACATCGGAGGTGAGCAGCCCCGCCGCGTCGGCATCGGTGCGCGCCACGATCAGGGTCGGCACGTCCAGCAGGTCCGCCGCGAGGCGCGCCGCCGTGAGCTTGGCGACGGCTTCCTGGGTGGGCACCAGCACCTTGCCGCCCATGTGGCCGCATTTCTTGGCGGAAGCGAGCTGGTCTTCGAAGTGCACGCCGGCGGCGCCCGCCTCTATCATGCCTTTCATGAGTTCGAAGGCGTTGAGCACGCCGCCGAAACCGGCTTCCGCGTCCGCCACGATGGGCGCGTACACGTCATCGTGCTCGACGCCCTCGGAAGTGAGTATCTGGTCCAGGCGCTGGAAGGAATTGTTGATGCGCCGCACCAGGGCCGGCACCGCATCCGCCGGATACAGCGACTGGTCGGGATACATCTGGCCGGCGGTGTTGGAGTCAGCCGCCACCTGCCAGCCGGAGCAGTAGATGGCCTTCAGGCCCGCTTTCACCTGCTGCATGGCCTGGTTGCCGGTGAGCGCGCCCAACGCGTTCACGAACTCCTCGTTGTGCAGGAGGCGCCAGAGCTTCTCGGCGCCGCGCCGCGCCAGGGTGTGCTCGATGAGCACGCTGCCCCGGAGTTTCACCACGTCCGCACCGCTGTAGCCGCGCTCCACGCCCTTCCAGCGCGGATTGTCGCGCCAGTCGCGTTCCAGTTGTTCCGCCGTCTTCAAGGTGCTGGCCATGGTGATACCTCCCGGTTAATCCAAGTCGTGATAGGCCACTGTCGTCAGGAATGGCTCGAGCCGTTCCGAATGTGTCAGGTCGTTCAGGATCCCTGTGGCGCGGCTGATCTCAGCCTGCTGCGCGGCGGGCGCGAGCTTGAGCAGGCGCGCCTCCTGTTCCACGATGACCGCGTCGATGCGCTCCGCGTCCAGCGGTTGGCCGTCTTCGAGGCGGGTATCGCCCCGGTGCAGCCACTGCCAGAGCTGGGTGCGGGATATCTCGGCTGTGGCGGCGTCCTCCATCAGGTGATGGATGGGCACGCAACCGTTGCCGGCGAGCCAGGCGGCGAGGTAGAGGATGGAGACCTCGACGTTGTTCTCGAGGCCCTTCTGGGTGATGCTGCCTTCCGGCACCGCCAGCAATTCAGTGGCGCCCACGCGCACGTCGTCACGCTTCTTGTCCAACTGGTTCGGGCCCTTGAGGTGCTTGTCGAAGATCTCCAGGGCGATGGGCACCAGCGCCGGGTGCGCCACCCAGGTGCCGTCATGGCCGTCGCCCGCCTCCCGCTCCTTGTCGGCACGCACCTTGGCGAGGGCGGCATCGTTCGCAGCGGGATCGTTCTTGATGGGGATCTGGGCCGCCATGCCGCCCATGGCGAAGGCGCCGCGGCGGTGGCAGGTCTTGATGAGGAGTTGCGAGTAGGCGCGCATGCAGGGCGCGGTCATGGTGACCTGGCCGCGTTCCGGGAACACACGCTCCTTGCGCGCATGGAGTTTCTTTATGAAGCTGAAGATATAGTCCCAGCGCCCGCAGTTGAGGCCGACGATATGGGCCTTGAGGGCGTGGAGGATCTCATCCATCTCGAAAGCTGCCGGCAGGGTCTCGATGAGCACCGTGACCTTTACGGTGCCGAAGGCCAAACCGAGTTCAGATTCTGCGCGGGTGATGACGTCCTCCCAGAGGGCCGCCTCCTCGCCGGATTCCATCTTGGGCAGGTAGTAATAGGGGCCGGAGGCGCGCGCCTTCAGGGCCGCGGCGTTATGGAAGAGATACAGGCCGAAGTCGAACAGGGCTGCCGGCACCGGCTCACCGTCCAGCAATGCATGTTTCTCCACGAGATGCCAACCGCGCGGGCGCACCACCAGCACCGCGGGCTTATCGCCCACGCTGTAGCGCTTGCCTTCCGGCGAGGTGAAGTCGATGGTGCCGCGCACCGCGTCCATGAGGTTCAGTTGGCCATCCACCACGTTGCGCCAGGTGGGCGCCAGGGAATCCTCGAAGTCAGCCATGAACACCTTGGCGCCGGAGTTGAGCGCGTTGATGATCATCTTGCGTTCCGTGGGTCCGGTGATCTCCACGCGCCGGTCCTGGAGGTCGGCGGGGATGGCGCCCACGCGCCAATCCGAGTCCCGCACTTCCTGGGTGTCGCTGCGGAAGGACGGCAGTTCGCCCTTATCGAAGCGGGCTTGCCGGGCCTCCCTGGCCGCTAGCAGCTCTTTCAGGCGAGGCTGGAAGCGATGAGCCAGATCCGCGACGAAGGCCAGGGCCTCCGGGGTGAGTACTTCCGCATCCCTGGAGCCCCTACCCCCCCTAATTTCCAGGGTCGGTAGGTGGTCTGCGGCGACTTTACGGATAGCTGATTCCACTGAATTTCCCGGTGAATCCTGGGTTTTCATGACCTTAGTCCCTCGCTTGCATATAAAGAAGACAATTGTTTCAATTTAATCCATTGGAAATTTAAATAATCGAACAAATGGCCAGCCGCGCACCACGTCAGTACCAGCATAACCGCCTCGCCCAGTTGAGGGCTTTTTGCCATGCGGTGCAGCAGGGCAGCATCTCCAAGGCAGCGGAGAAGCTCGATCTTGCGCAGCCTACGGTCTCGTTGCAGATCCAGGCGCTGGAACAGGAACTGGGCGAACTCCTGTTGGAGCGGCGTGGCCCCAAGATCTCGCCAACACCCGCGGGCACCGCCCTCTATGGACTGGCATTGCCGCTGGTACAGGGCATGGACACCCTGCCCCAGACCCTCGCGGACAAATTCGGCAAGCTCGACAGCGGTGAGATCAACATCGCCTGCGGCGAGTCCACGCTGCTGCATCTCCTGCCGCCCTACGTGCGGGAGTTCGCACAGTCCTATCCCGGTATCCATCTCCGATTGCACAATGTGACCGGCCGCAACGGCCTCGCGATGCTACGGGCGGACGAAGTGGACTTCGCTGTGGGCTCACTGCTGGAAGTGCCGGATGACATCCTCTACGAGCCGCTCTTCAATTATGAGCCCATGCTCATCACCGCCATGGACCATCCGCTGGTGAAGCTGCCGCGGGTGACGCTGGAGGACATCGCGCCCTACGGCCTGATCCTGCCGCCCCAATTCCTGTCCACTCTGCGCCGCGTGAGCGAGGTATTCCGCAAGCACGGCCTCGAATACAAGGTGCGCCTGGAAGTGGGCGGATGGGAGGTGATCAAGCGTTACGTGGAGGAAGGCCTCGGCATCTCCATCGTCACCAGCATCTGCCTGCGCCAGAGCTACCGCCTGCGCGCCATCCCCATGAAGCAGTACTTCCCCGAGCGCACCTACGGCGTGGTGCGTCGCCGTGGCAAGTTCATGACACCCCAGGCCAACCGATTCATCGAATCCCTGCAGAATCCGGCGGCGCGGGCACCGTGATCCTGCTATTCAACAAGCCCTATGGCGTCGTCTGCCAGTTCTCCGGCGAGGGCCGCGCCACGCTCGCGGACTATATAGACGTGAAGGATGTCTATCCGGCAGGCCGCCTGGACACGGATAGCGAGGGGCTGCTGGTGTTGACGGATGACGGGCGCCTGCAGAACCGCATCAGCCACCCCCATCACAAACTACCCAAGATCTATCTCGCCCAGATAGAGGGCATACCCGACGCGGAAGCGCTGGAGAGACTCGCCAAGGGCGTGAAGCTGAACGATGGCCCCACCCTGCCCGCCGGCGCTCGTAGCGTGCAACAGCCTGAATGGTTGTGGACGCGTGATCCACCTATCCGCTTCCGCAAGCGGGTAGCAGACTCCTGGATAGAGCTGACGTTACGGGAAGGCCGCAACCGGCAGGTGCGGCGCATGACCGCGGCGGTAGGGCATCCCACCTTGCGACTGATCCGCTGGGGTGTGGGCGACTGGAACCTGGAGGGCATACCGCCCGGTGAATACCGGGTGGTGGGCTGAACGCCTATTTCTTCTTGGTGCGGGCCACGATGCGCATGGCCATCTCCAAGGCCTGATCGTAGTTGAGGCGCGGGTCCACCTGCGACTTGTAGGCCCGTTCCAGGTCCGTCTCCGTGAGGTTGCGGGCGCCGCCGGTGCACTCCGTCACGTCGTCGCCCGTCAGCTCGAAATGCACGCCGCCCAAGTGGGAACCCAGTTCCTCGTGCAGGGTGAAGGCTGTCTCCAGCTCGCTCAAGATGTTCTCGAAGCGGCGGGTCTTCAGGCCGTTCTTGGTGCTCTCGGTGTTGCCGTGCATGGGATCGCAGATCCACAGCACCTTGCGGCCGCTCTTGCGCACGGTCTCCAGCAGCGGCGGCAGCTTCTCGGCGATGTTCTTGGCGCCGAAGCGGTGGATGAAGGTGAGGCGGCCCGGCTCGTCGTCCGGGTTCAGCACGTCCATCAGCGCCAGCAATCCCTCACCGGTCATGGCAGGGCCGACCTTCACCGCCACCGGGTTGGCGATGCCCCGGAAATATTCCACGTGAGCGCCGCCGAGCTCAGCGGTACGCATGCCGATCCAGGGGAAGTGGGTCGCCAGGTTGTACCAACGGCCGGTCTCGGCCACGAACTGGGTCTGGGCCTGCTCATATAAGAGGTGCAGCCCTTCATGGCTGGTGAAGAGGTCGATGCGCCCGCTCTCCGCCAGGGTCTGGCCGGAGATGGTCTCCATGAAGGTGAGGGAGTCCACGATGGACTGCACGATGCGGCGGTACTCGGCCTCCAGGGGCGAGTTGCGCACGAAGTCGAGGTCCCAGTATTCAGGGTGATGCAGGTCGGCGAAGCCGCCATCCACCATGGCGCGCACGTAGTTCAGGGTGAGGGCCGCGTGCTCATAGCCCTTGAGCATGAGCTGTGGGTCCGGGGTGCGCTCGGCGAGGGTGAAACCCGAGCGATTGATGAGGTCGCCCCGGTAGCTCGGCAGGCTCAGGCCCTCGCGGGTCTCCATGTCCGTGGAACGGGGCTTGGCGTACTGCCCGGCCAGGCGCCCGACGCGGATCACTCGCTTCTTGAGACCGTGCACCAGCACCAGACTCATCTGCAGCAGGATCTTCAGCTTGTTGGCGATGGGCTCGCCGGTACAGTCGTCGAAGCTCTCGGCGCAGTCGCCGCCCTGCAGCAGGAAGCGCTCGCCGCGCTGGGCTTCCGCCAGCTGGGCACGCAGCTTGTCCACTTCGCCCCAGGTGACGAGCGGCGGCAGGCGCCGTATCTCTCCCAACACGCGCTCGGCAGCGGCGGTATCGGGGTATAGCGGCTGCTGGCCGGCGACGCGAGTGCGCCAGCTGTCAGGCTGCCAGGGATGCAGGAATTTGCGGTCCATACGGGCCCGCCATGCTACACGGCGCGGCAGGCAGGGGAAAGCGCGGGGTACGACTGACGCGCCATTTGTGGCAAAATTACGCGCTTTTCATCCGCCCAGCGCCCTCGAGGCGCGTCCGGTGAGCGTCATGGGTTGGCGCGCTCCGGGACCACAGTCCATCTAGGAGATTAGTCCATGCATCGCGTGCTCGTCCTCGGCGCCGGCAAGATCGGTTCCCTGCTCTCCGGCCTCCTGGCCTCCTCCGGCGACTATGAGATCAGCCTCGCTGATGCCAACGGCAAGGCCGCCGAGTCCGTGGCCGCCAGCCACAAACAGGCCGGCATCGCCATCAAGGCCTTCCAGGTGGACGCCTCCAACAAGGCCGCCCTCGAGGCCCACCTCAAGTCCCATCCGGCCGACGCGGTGATCTCGAGCCTCCCCTACTTCTGCAACCCCCCGGTGGCCGAGGTCGCGCGCAAGCTCGACATGCATTACTTCGACTTGACCGAGGACGTGGAAGTGACCCGCGCGGTGACCAAGACCGCCCAGGGCGCCAAGACCACTTTCGCGCCGCAGTGCGGCCTGGCCCCGGGCTTCATCAGCATCGCCGCCAACGAGCTGATGCGCCACTTCGACGAGATCCACGACGTGAAGCTGCGCGTCGGTGCGCTGCCGCAGAATCCCGGCAACATGACCAAGTACTCGCTGACCTGGTCCTCGGACGGCGTCATCAATGAGTACGGCAACACCTGCTACGGGATCGTGAACGGCAAGGAAGCGGCGCTGATGCCGCTCGAGGGCCTGGAGACCATCCAGCTTGAAGGCAAGCTGTACGAAGCCTTCAACACCTCCGGCGGCCTGGGCTCCCTGGCCGAGACCTATGCCGGCAAGGTGCGCAACATGACCTACAAGACCATGCGCTATCCCGGCCACTGCGAGGTGATGCGCCTCTTGATGAACGACCTGGGCATGAACCAGGACCGTGACACCCTGAAGCGCATCCTGGAGCGCGCGGTGCCGCGCACGGTGCAGGACGTGGTGCTCATCTACGTGTCCGTCAGCGGCATCCAGCACGGCAAGTTCATGGAAGAGAGCTACGCCAACGCTGTGTACCCGCAGGAGATCGCCGGCCACCTGTGGTCCGCGATCCAGGTGACCACCAGCGCCGGCATCGCCGCGGTGGTGGACCTGGTGATGAAGGAGCCGGCCAAGTACCAGGGCCTGGTGATGCAGGAGCGCTTCAGCCTGACCGACGTGCTCGCCAACCGCTTCGGCAAGGCTTATGCCCAGGCCGAGACCGCCGAACTCTCGGCGCGCAAGGTGCGCACCGGTGAAGCCGCCAAGCAGTTCGTGGCCTAAGGAGATATACGTGGCCGACATACAGAAGATACTCACGAACCTGGGCCTGACCCAGGACAACGCAGGCACCTGGACCACCACCGGCGGCTGGCGCCGGAGCGCCGGCGGCAAGGTCATCGAGTCCATCAACCCGGCCACGGGCCAGGTGATCGCCAAGGTCCATTGCGCGACCGAGGCGGACTACGAGCAGGTGATCAAGGACGCGGAAGCGGCCTACAAGCTCTGGCGCGAAGTGCCGGCGCCGAAGCGCGGTGAAGCCGTGCGCCTCATGGGCGAGGAGCTGCGTAAACACAAGGATGACCTGGGCAGCCTCGTCTCCCTGGAGATGGGCAAGATCAAGCCCGAGGGCGACGGCGAAGTGCAGGAGATGATCGACATCGCCGACTTCGCGGTAGGCCAGTCGCGCATGCTCTACGGCCGCACCATGCACTCGGAGCGCCCGCGTCACCGCATGTCGGAGCAGTGGCTCCCGATCGGCATCGTCGGTGTGATCTCCGCTTTCAACTTCCCGGTGGCGGTGTGGTCCTGGAACGCCTTCATCGCCGCCATCTGCGGCGACGTGACGGTGTGGAAGCCCTCGCCCCGCACCCCGCTCTGTGCCGTGGCGGTGCAGAACATCGTGAACAAGGTGCTGGAGAAGCAGGGCCTGCCGGCTATCTTCAGCATGTTCATCGACGGTGACAACCGCTTGGCGGAGCGCTTCGTCAAGGACGAACGCGTGGCGCTGGTGTCCTTCACCGGCTCCACCGCCATCGGCCGCAAGGTGGGCGAGATGGTCGCCAACCGCATGGGCAAGTCCCTGCTGGAACTGGGCGGCAACAACGCCATCATCGTGGACGAGACCGCCGACCTTAAGCTGGTGATCCCGGCCGTGGTGTTCGGCTCCGTCGGCACCGCCGGCCAGCGCTGCACCACCACCCGCCGCCTGATCGTGCATGAGTCGCTCGTGGACAGCCTCACCCAGAAGCTGGTGGCGGCCTACAAGCAGGTGCGCATCGGCGACCCACTCGACCCCTCCACCCTCATGGGTCCGCTCTGCAGCCAGGATGCGGTGAACCGCTACCAGGCGGCCATCGAGGCCGTGGGCAAGGCCGGTGGCCAGGTGCTCACCGGCGGTAAGAAGCTCGATCGTCCCGGTTTCTTCGTGGAACCCACCATCGTGCGCGCCAAGAACGAGTGGGACATCGTCAAATCCGAGACCTTCGCGCCCATCCTCTATGTCATGTCCTACAAGACGCTGGATGAGGCCGTGCGCATGCACAACGACGTGCCCCAGGGCCTGTCCTCCGCCATCTTCACCACCAGCGTGAAGAACGCCGAGTTCTTCCTCTCGGCGGTGGGCAGCGACTGCGGCATCGCCAACGTCAACATCGGCACCTCCGGCGCCGAGATCGGCGGCGCCTTCGGCGGCGAGAAGGAGACCGGCGGCGGCCGCGAATCCGGCTCCGACGCCTGGAAGCAGTACATGCGGCGCCAGACCAACACCCTCAACTGGTCCGACTCCCTGCCGCTGGCGCAGGGCATCAAGTTCGATATCGGTTGATACTGCGGGTCGCAAGTGATATGAAAGAGACGCCGCGGTAATACGCGGCGTCTTTTTATGTAAAGGATCCCCCGTGCTCAACCTGGATCTCTTGCTGCTCGCCATCCTGCAGGGCATCAGCGAACTCTTCCCCATCAGCAGCCTCGGGCACAGCGTGCTGGTGCCGGCATTGCTGCACTGGCCCATCGACCGGGACGCGCCCTGGTTCCTGCCCTACATCGTGGTGCTGCACCTCGGCACCGCCGCTGCCTTGTTCATCTATTTCTGGAAGGATTGGTTCGCGCTCCTCGGCGGCACGCTGGCCGCACGCGGCAGCCTGAAGGATCCGCAGGCAAGGCTCTTCTGGCTGCTGGTGTTCGGCACCCTGCCCGCCGCCATCCTGGGACTCCTGCTGGAGCACAAGGTGCGGGAATTCTTCGGCGGCTTCGCGCTGGCGGCCGTGTTCCTGATGGTGAACGGGGTGGTGCTGCTGGTGGGCGATCGACTCAAGTCACGCGTGGGTTCACCGAAACCCGAATCCCTGAGCTGGGGCAAGGCAGTGCTCATCGGCTGCGCCCAGGCCCTCGCCCTCATCCCCGGCATCTCCCGCTCCGGCGTGACGCTGGTGGCGGGAATCATGGGCGGGCTGGATTACGCCGCCTCCGCCCGCTTCTCCTTCCTGCTGGCGACGCCCATCATCGGCGCCGCCGGTGTGTTGGAGATCCCCAAACTCCTGCATCAGCACGAGTCGCTGCCGGAGGGTTTGCTGCTGGTGATCCTGCTGGGGGGCGTGCTCTCGGGCGTCTTCGCCTGGTTGAGCACGTGGTTCCTCATGAGATGGTTCAAGTCCCATGAGCTGATGGCTCTGCGCCCCTTTGGGATCTATTGCCTGCTCGCCGGCGCTGTCGCGCTGCTGACCTTGGTGTTCTGAATCAGTCGGTGAGGAAATAAGGCAGGTCTAAGACGGGACTCTCGAGGCCCAGACGGGTGATCACCGCCGTCACCTGGCCGCGATGGTGGGTGGCGTGATTGAAGGCATGGGTGAGCTGCAGTGCCAGCGGGTATTCCCGGGCCACACCCTCGGTATCCACGTAAGGGTTCGGCATCTCGAAGCGGCGCTCATCGAAGCTCTTCACGAGAGCCTGCAGCACTTCTGCTTGGCGAATCATCTCATCCGCCAAGCGCCGACGTTCCTTGACCAGTTCCTGATCCAGCCCACCGATGGCGAAGGGTCTGCCTGTAAGGCGCCCGTGCCACAGCAGGTCCACCAGCAAGAGATGGTTGAGCGTGCGATGCACGCTGCGGAAGAACAGACCCTGGTCGCCGTGATAGTCGGCGTCGCTCATGGGCTCCAGGGCCTTGAGCAGGCGACGGTGGGCCCAGAGGTGGTAGCCCACGAAGGCGGCGAAGTATTCCGACTGCCTCACCTCAGGCTTCCTCGAAGCGATTCTTGTCCCGGTTCTTGCGGACCTTGAGTGCGTCGAAGACACGGCCGTTCATGAAGATATAGACGCCTGGCGGCAGGGTCTGGGCCGCTGCCACCGCGCCGCCGATGTTGAAGATGGCATCGCTGCCGCGGAAACGCGCCGGGTTCAGCGAGCCCGTGAGCACCACGGTCTTGGCCGGGATACCCTGCAGGGCCTTGGCGGTATCGGTCATGGTGTCGGTGCCATGGGTGATGAGCACCCGCGCAGCGGCATCGCCCGCCACCGCGACACGGATCGCTTCGCGGTCCGAGTCGGTCATGTCGAGGCTGTCCTTCCTCATCAGCGAGGTCATCTCGAACGGGAACGCCACGCCCATCTCCCGCAGGATCTCACCGATCTGCGGCTCGCCCACTTCGTACTCGCTCTTGGCGTCGAAGTAGATCTTGTCGATGGTGCCGCCGGTGGTGAAGATTCGCAGCTTTTCCATGGGTGCGGGTCTCAGTTGCCGAAGGACGGCGCCAGTGTGTTGCCGTTGATGGGGATACCAAGATACAGGAAGAAAGTGCGGTGCCCGGACTTGCCTGCGCCGATACCGAAGTACAGGGGCCCTGCGAGGGTGTCGGCCCCGATCAGCACTGTGCCGCCATACTTCATCCCCGTGTCATCTGGGCCGAGGTTGGTGTTACCCCAGACGTTGCCGGCATCCAGGCCGAAGCCGAGGTAGAAGCCGCGCCCGAGCCCGGTAGGCAACATGCCGGCGCGCCAGGCATAGATGCCATGGGCGTCGAAGATGCGGTCGCCGCGCAGCTGCCCCTGGCGCTCACCCGCCAGCGACAAGAACCCACCCAGCTGGAACTGCGCATACAAGGGCAGCGGCGTGTGGAAGTTGCTGCCCGCCTCCATCAGCAGCAGGAAGGCGCCGCTGTCGGTCGGAAAGGCCTTGCCGTAGGTAGCGTCAACCTTGCTGTAACTGGTGTCGCCCCCCACCGAGTGGCGCGGGAAAGCGCCGTTTATGAGCGCATAGGATCCGGTGGAGGGGAAGCTGCCGTTGTCGAAGGTGTCGAAGCTGGCCAGCAGGCGCGGCCCCACCAGGGTCTCACGGAAGGTCGGCAGCGAGGCGGGATCACCGATGCGCGGCTGGGACACCAGATGCCCATACAGGAGGCCTGCGCGGATCTCGCCCACGTCACGGATGTTGAAGCCGAGGTCCAGACCCGCATGGGGGAATACGGTGCTGTACTCGGCGATACGATCCTGGCCCTGGAACACATCGAAGGTCTCGTTCAGGTACTCGGCATTGGGGGCGACGAATACCTTGGCCTTGTAGTCCAGTGGTTGGTACAGCTCGGTGTAGTAGAGCCTGGTCTTGCCCACCTCGAACTGGTTGCGCCACTCGGCGCCGAGGCTGTCGATCTCCGACTGGGTGAAGTTCGCCAAGAGCTCGTAGGTGCTGTCCCCTTCGAAGTCGTCGCTGATGTGGATGCCGAACTGGAGATAGTTGGGGCGCCAGGGCTTCGGTTCAACCGTCACCTGCAGTCCGGTGCGCCCTTCCTTGTGTTGCAGGCTGGCATCGACCCGTTGGAAGTAACCCAGGTCATAGAGCCGGCGCAGCCCGTCATTGATGGCCTTCTGATCCCAGGTATCCCCCGGCTTGATGCCGAAGCGGGCGCGGATGAGCTCGGGCGAGATGGGCCCGTTGCCGCTCACGTCCACGAACTCCACCTTCACCGGCTGCTCCGGCACCCGGCGAAACTGCTTCTGGTAGGCGGCGTAGTCGGCGTCGGAGAGCATGAGGTCCGTGCGTTGCGCGAGCGCCGTGTAGGCCTGTTTCTCTCCGAGCTTGATGGCCTCGCCCATGCGCTGGAAATCGGTGGGGCCGATGTCGCTCAGGTCAGGCTCCAGCAGCGCGTCCGCGGTGCCGAGTGTGGCGATGGAATCCTTTACGTTCTGGATGCCGTAGAGCTTCAGCACCTGCAACGAGACGCTGAACACGTCGGTGAGGTCGTCGCCCTTGGAGAGCTGGGTGGCGATGTCCACGGCGATGACGTAGTCGGCCCCCATCTTGCGCGCCACGTCCACCGGCAGGTTGCGCGAGAGGCCGCCGTCCACCAGCAGGTGGTTGCCAATGTGCACCGGCGGGTAGAGACCCGGCACGGACATGCTGGCGTGGATGGCATCCGCGAGGGTCCCGTGGTCCAGCACCACCATGTTGCCGTTGGTGATGTCGGTGGCGACCGCGCGGAACGGTATAGGTAACTTGTCGAAGTCATCATCCGGCGTGAGCGCCACAGTCAGCACGTTGAGGATGCGGCCCGGCGCGTTGCCGTTGGCGATGCCCTGGGGGAAGAAGTATTTGTCGCCGGCGTAGCCGAACTCGACCCGCAAGAGGTACTTGAGCTCGTCTTCCTTGTCCTTGTAGCTCAGCCGGCTGCGCGGCGGGCTGTTGGCCATGTCCGCCTGCAGCGATGGCTGGTTCATCTGCATCTCAAGGTCCTCGGCGGTCATCCCTGCCGCGTACAGACCGCCGATGATGGCACCCATGCTGGTGCCGGCGATGCAGTCCACCGGGATGTGCAGCTTCTCCAGCGCCTCGAGCACGCCGACATGCGCGGCGCCGCGGGCGCCACCGCCGCTCAGCACCAGGCAGACCTTGGGCCGGTGCGGCGCACCACCCACCTCGTCCGCTGGCGAATCGGCGCGCGCAACCGTGCCGCCGGCGAGCAGCGTCAGCAGGAGTGCGCAGGGAAAGATGGCTCGCATCGAGGATCGCCTTTGAGATGCGGGCATTTTACCGAAGGCGGCCTCTGCGGTGTAGCGCGGAGCGGCCGCATATCCGGCACTGTTAAATGAAAAGCCGCCCAGGAGGCGGCTTTCCGTCGGCGAGCTGCCTAAAGCTTACTTCGCGGCGTAAGCCAAGCTGAATGCGCCGGGTCCGACGTGGATGCCCGCCACGGTGCTCATCACCGACAGCAGCGGATCCACCTTGTGGGCCGCGCAGGTCTTCACGAACTCGTCGTAACCGGGGAACGCCTTCACCTCTTCCGGGTTCCCGGCATAGCTCATGCACACCACCTTGGTGAGCAGGCCCTTCTCCACCGCCTGGCTGGCCGTGGCGAACAACTTCTTCACGGCGCCATCGAAACCGCGCACGGTGTCGACCGCTTCGGTCTCGCCGCGATACACCTTCAGGATGGGCTTGATGTCGAGCATGGTGCCCATCTGGTACTTGAGCCAGCCGACGCTGGCATCGCCCTTCTGGTGGGCGCGCGAACGGACGTAGTACAGATCCTTCGGCACGAGGTAGGCATGCACGTCCTGGGAGAAGCTCTCCACGTGCTGGCGCAGACGATCGAAGGCCACCTCGGCCTGGCCGCCCTCGAGCAGGCGCAGGGCTTCGTACACCACCACGCCTTGGCCCGTGAACAGGGTCTTGCTGTCCAGCACGCGCAGTGCGAACTGCTCTTCCATGCCGGCGGCGCGGCGCCGCTCCTTGTAGCCGGAGAGGATCATGAAGGACGCCTTGGTGGCGTTCTCGAACACGGTGCTGCGGCTGCTGGAGACGGTGATGACCAGCACGCGGTCGTATTTCAGCACCAGCTGGTCGAGGAACCAGTCCTTGATCGCCTTCACCGACAGCGGTGCGGTGGTGATCTCCAGTTCCTTCTCCGCCACATAGCGGCGGTAGAACTCCATGGTCTGGTCGGGGTCACGCACATCCTTGAAGTTCATAGTGCCGAACTGCATGTTGATGGGCATGATCTCGAGGCCATGCTGCGTAAGGAAGTTACGCGGCAGGTCGCAGGCGGCGTCGACGACGATTCCGATCTTCTGAGGCATTGTTATCGCTCCCGATCGTCTGAATGGCCCCATCCGGCCTTGCCGGATGCCCCGTCACCCCCGGGTCACGGACCATTTAACTTATATTACGGCTCAAGATAGCACAGCCCAGGCAGCTTTTCCCAATGGGCATGCGGGGTTGCGGGCTTTCACAGGCCCTGTTCCTTGGCCTCATCCCAGTAACGGTCCATCTCCTCAAGGCTCGCCTGTG
Organism: uncultured Gammaproteobacteria bacterium; assembly: GCA_964584665.1. Taxonomy (GTDB): domain Bacteria; phylum Pseudomonadota; class Gammaproteobacteria; order Natronospirales; family REEB76; genus DASUBN01. Next base: position 164,125 of record CAZPAO010000001.1, on the reverse strand, counting down.
CGGGTTTCCTGCCCTGCTCCGCGAGACGCATCTCCAGGTGGCGGAAACGACGCTCGAACTTCCGGTTGGTACCGCGCAGCGCCTGTTCAGGATCCACACCGAGCTTGCGTGCCGCATTGGCTACCGCGAACAGGAGGTCCCCCAACTCATCCTCCAGCCGCGGCTTCGGTGCCGAGCCGGCCACCTCCTGTTCCAGTTCCGCGAGTTCTTCCCGCACCTTGGCGAACACCGGTGCGAGTTCGGGCCAGTCGAAGCCCACCCGCCCAGCCCGCTTCTGGAGCTTCTCGGCACGGGTGAGTGCGGGCATCCCCAGGGGTATGCCATCCAGCACGCCCACCAGCTGCTTGGCGGCGCGTTCGCCCGCCTTGCGGGTCTCCCAATCCTTCGTCTGCTGCGTCGAGTCCTTCATCTCGCCCGAGCCGAACACATGCGGGTGCCGCTCGGTGAGCTTGGCGCCGATGCCGGCGGCCACGTCCTCGAAACCGAACAGGCCCGCTTCCTCCGCCATGCGCGCGTGGTAGACCACCTGCAGCAGGAGATCACCCAGTTCCTCCCGCAATGCCTCCATATCCTCACGCTCGATGGCATCGGCCACCTCGTAGGCTTCCTCCACTGTATAAGGCGCGATGCTCCGGAAGGTCTGCTGCTTGTCCCAGGGGCAGCCCCGTTCCGGATCCCGCAGCCGCTCCATGATCTCCAGCAGGCGTCGCGTCTGGTTCATGTCAGGTCCTCTGCCGTAAGCGTGTCCAGGAAATTGACCAGCATGGCCGCGGTGGCACCCCAGATCACGTGTTGCTGGTATTCGAAGAGGTAGAAACCCACCTGCTGGCCGCCGAGTTCGCGGCTCTGTATCTGACGGTTGGCCTTAACCATGAGGAAAGCCAGGGGCACCTCGAAGACCTCCGCCACCTCGAGAGGATCCGGCGCCAGGGTGAACCCGGGCCGCACCAGCCCCACCACGGGCGTCACGGCGTAGCCGCTGATGGTGAGATAGCCCCGGAGGTAACCGACCACCTCCACGTAGTCCGCCCCCAGGCCGATCTCTTCATGGGTCTCACGCAGGGCTGTCGCCACCGGGTCTGCATCCATGGGTTCCCGGCCGCCGCCGGGGAAGCTCACTTGGCCGCCATGGTCATGGAGCGCATCGGTGCGGCGGGTGAGCAGGACTGTGGGATCGCCGGGATGAGTGACGAGGGGTAGGAGTACTGAGGCGGGACGCCAGGGCTGTTTGGGCAGATAGCCGGGAGGCAGATCCCCCAGGACCCGGCGGGGCGAAAAGTCCGTGGGGGCCTGGCTGCCCCCGAAGCGGCGGTGGATGAATTCCGAAAATTTACCGTCGTTTAAGTCCATCTTATCAATCAGTTACCATCAGTCTTAAAAGTAGATTCTTATTCCTTGATACCGCCCTTGGTGAGCTCCGCAGGATCCAAGAGCTCCTTCAACCGGGCTTCCGAGAGATCGGTCATCTCTTTCGCCACGTCGAGGATCGGTCGCTTCTGCTTATAGGCCTGCTTCGCGATGGCGGCGCCCTTCTCATAACCGATGACCGCATTGAGGGCGGTCACCAGGATGGGGTTCTTGTCCAGGGCCTCCTGCAGACGCTCCGGGTTCACGGTGAAACCCTTGATGGAGTCGTCCGCCAGGGCCCGGGCCACGTTGGCGAGCAGCTCGATGCTCTCCAGCAGGTTACGGGCTATGACCGGCAGCATCACGTTCAACTGGAAGTTCCCGGACTGGCCGGCCACGGTGATGGTCAGGTCGTTGCCGATGACCTGGGCTGCCACCATGGCGGTGGCTTCCGGGATCACCGGGTTCACCTTGCCGGGCATGATGCTGGAACCGGGCTGGAGCGCCGGCAGCGCGATCTCGCCCAGGCCCGCGAGCGGGCCGCTGTTCATCCAGCGCAGGTCGTTGGCGATCTTCATGAGGCTCACGGCCACGGTCTTGAGCTGGCCGGAGAGCTCCACCGCCGCATCCTGGGAACTCAGAGATTCGAAGTAATTACCGCTGGCCTTGAAGGCGATACCGGTGCGCTTGCTGAGCTCAGCGGCGATGCGCTGGCCGAATTCCGGATGGGCGTTGATGCCGGTGCCGACGGCGGTGCCGCCCTGGGCCAGCGCGTTCAAGCGCGGTGCCGTGGCTTCCACGCGCGCCATACCGTTGCGGATCTGGGCGGCCCATCCGGACAGTTCCTGGCCGAGGGTGACGGGCATGGCGTCCATGAGATGGGTGCGGCCTGTCTTCACGACCTTGGCGGTCTCTTTCGACTTGGCCTCGATGGCTTCCGCCAGGTGTTTGAGAGCCGGCAGCAGCTTCTCCTTCACCTCCAGGGCGGCGCTCACGTGGATAGCCGTGGGGATGACGTCGTTGCTGCTCTGCCCCATGTTCACATGGTCGTTGGGGTGCACCTTGGCGGATTCGCCAGCGCGGGCGCTCGCCAGATGGGCGATCACCTCGTTGGCGTTCATGTTGGTGCTGGTCCCGGAGCCGGTCTGGAACACGTCCAGGGGGAAATGCCGGTCGTGCTTGCCCTCCGCCACCTCCAGCGCTGCCGCCTCGATGGCCTTGCCGCGGGCGGCATCGAGCACACCCAGGGCCTGGTTGACGGTGGCCGCGGAGCCCTTGATGAGCCCGAGGGCGCGGATGAAGGCGCGGGGCATGGCACGGCCGCTGATGGCGAAGTTATCCACCGCCCGCTGGGTCTGGGCGCCCCACAGGGCATCCGCCGGGACCTTGATCTCGCCCATGCTGTCGCGCTCGATCCGGAAAGCCTTCTCGGACATCGTCTGCTCCTCAAGAACCGGTCTAAGGAAAGCGGAATAACACGCTGATTCGATAGTATAATTATCGGATACAGGATGGGGTAAAACCGCGATTCGGTTATTATCCGCCATTCCACTTGGGGATGCACGATAGCCCATGGAACCCTCCACCCTCACCGCCCTCTCGCCCCTGGACGGCCGCTATGCGGCCAAAACCGAGGCGCTGCGCAAGTTGTTCAGCGAATACGGCCTCATGCACCAGCGGGTGACGGTCGAACTCGGCTGGTTCGCCGTGCTCGCGGATGACGACGGCATCCCCGAGGTACCGCCACTGTCCGATGAGGACACCGACTACATGGTGAACCTGATCCGCGAGTTCAGCGTGAAGGACGCGGAGCGCATCAAGGAGATCGAGGCCACCACCAACCACGACATGAAGGCGGTGGAGTACTACATCAAGGAGCAGATGGCCACGCGCCCCGCCCTCAAGGACGTGAGCGAGTTCGTCCACTTCGGCTGCACTTCCGAGGACATCAACAACCTGGCCTACGCGCTGATGCTGAAGCACGGCCGCGAGAGCGTGCTGCTGCCCATGATGGAACGCATGATCGAGCGGCTGCGGGCCCAGGCGCGGCGCCACGCAGACCTGCCGATGCTCTCCCGCACCCATGGCCAGCCCGCGACGCCCACGACGTTGGGCAAGGAACTGGCCAACATCGTTCACCGGCTGCGTCGTCAGTGCGACCAACTTAAGTCGGTGGAGCTGCTCGGCAAGATGAACGGCGCGGTGGGCAACTACAACGCGCACCTCGCCGCCTACCCGGATGTGAACTGGGAAGCCTTGAGCATCAAGCTGGTGGAATCGCTGGGCCTCACATGGTCCCCGTACACCATCCAGATCGAACCCCATGACTACATGGCGGAGTATTTCGACGCCCTGGCGCGTTTCAACACCGTGCTGCTGGACGCCTGCCGCGACATCTGGGGCTACATCGCCATCGGCTATTTCAAGCAGAAGCCGGTGGCCGGCGAGGTGGGCTCCTCCACCATGCCCCACAAGGTGAACCCCATCGACTTCGAGAACGCCGAGGGCAACCTGGGCGTGGCCAACGCATTGCTACGGCACTTCGCGGAGAAGCTCCCGCTATCGCGCTGGCAGCGTGACCTCACCGACTCCACGGTGCTGCGTAACGTGGGTGTGGGCATCGGCCACAGCGTGCTCGCCTACGAATCCTTCCTCAAAGGCCTGAGCAAGCTCGAGGCCGACGCGGACAAGCTGGCGGCGGACCTCGACGCCAACTGGGAAGTGCTGGCGGAAGCGGTGCAGACCGTGATGCGCCGCCACGGCGTGCCCGAACCCTATGAGAAGCTGAAGGCCCTGACCCGCGGCCGGCGCGTGGACGAGGACGCCATGCGCGACTTCATCAAGGAACTGGAGATCCCCAACGACGCCAAGGCGAGGTTGCTCGCCATGACACCCGCGAGCTACATCGGGCTCGCCGCGAAACTCGCCAAGGAAATCTGACATGCGTACCCCCGTTCTACTCGCTTCACTCCTCATGCTCGGCGCCTGTGCCCACGCGCCCTCGACCGGCGTCGGCGCAGCCATGCACACCGAAGGCACCCAACAGGTGGGCTGGCAGCAGGTGACCACGGGCGACGGCGACCCGCTGTTCGTGGTGCGCAGCGCCGGCAACACGCCTTACTCGGACATGCTCAAGGTGGCCGAGGGACAGGCGGAGAAGCTGTGTCCCTACGGCTACCGCGTCACCGACGTGGAAGGCAACGACCAACCCCAAGTCGATACGCTGAGCCCGCGCTTCGTGCTGGCCGGCGAAGTGCGGTTCAAGGTGCGCTGCTACGAGAAAGACGGCGGCACCCCCTGAGGCGCGCCGTGCGCCCCGTCGAATCACCCACGCTGCTCGGCGGCCTGAGTCCGCGCGAGTTCCTGAAGCAGCACTGGCAGAAGAAGCCGCTGCTGATCCGCGGCGCTTTCCCGGGGCTGCCCCCACCGATCTCCGCCGAAGAACTGGCCGGCCTCGCCTGCGAGGAAGGCGTGGAGTCGCGGCTGGTGGAACAGACGCGCAAGGCACCGGGTTGGCGCCTGCGGCATGGCCCGTTCCTGCATAAAGACTTCAAGAGACTCCCCAAGAGCCGCTGGACGCTGCTGGTGCAGGACGTGGACAAGCACGTGCCCGCGGTGGCGCCGCTCCTGGAACCTTTCCGCTTCATCCCCGGCTGGCGCATCGACGACGTGATGGTGAGCTACGCCGCCGACGGCGGCTCAGTGGGCCCGCACGTGGACGCCTATGACGTATTCCTGCTGCAGGTGGAGGGCATGCGTCGATGGGACATCAGCACCCAGCGGCAGCCTGAGCACACCGCGCCGGGCCTGGAGCTGAAGCAGGTGCAGGCCTTCGCGCCGGAGGAGAGTTGGCTGCTCATGCCCGGCGACATGCTGTACCTGCCGCCGGGTGTCGCGCATCACGGCGTGGCTTTCGGCGAGTGCATGACCTACTCCATCGGTTTCCGCGCCCCCTCACAGGCGGAGATGCTGGCGGACTTCGCTGCGCTGATGATCGAAGGGGCCGAGAGCGGCCTGCACTACACGGATCCGGACCTGGTGCCCGCCGCCAATCCCGGCGAACTCACGCTCGAGGCACGTGCCCGTGCGCGCCAGATGCTGCGCGCGCAGTTCAAGCCTTCCGACGATGCCCTGGACGTCTGGTTCGGCCGCTTCATGACGGAATCTAAACCCTGGCTCAAGCCCGTGGCGCCGGCGCGCCGCACCAACGCTTCCAAGCTCAAGGCGGGCATGGAACGGCGGCGACTGGGCTGGCATCCGGCAGTACGCGTGGCCTGGTTCAGCGCGAGGCAGTCCTGCCATCTCTTCGTGGACGGGGAGCATCATCCCTTGCCGGAGCGGCTGACGGGTTTCGCGGAACTCCTGGGCGCGTCCCGCGCTCTCGACACGGAGAGACTGCAGAGACTCGCGGCCAATCCCCAGGTCCAATCGCTGTTGTTGGCATGGCTCGACGCGGGCCAGCTGGTATGGGATCCATGAACCGCGAATTCCACCTGCGCCTCGCCGACTGGGAGCGTGAGCGCGAGGCGATGCGCGCCGTTCGCACCGAGGTGTTCATCGTCGAGCAGCAGGTGCCGCAGGAGATCGAGTGGGATGACATGGACCCCCTCTGCGTGCACGTGCTGGCCTTGGATGCGGATGGCACGCCCATCGGCACCGGACGCCTTACCCCGGACGGCAAGATCGGCCGCATGGCCGTGACGAAGGATTGGCGCAATACCGGCGTCGGTGCTGCACTGCTGCAGTTCCTGGTGGAGAGCGCGCGCCAGCGCGGCCTCCCCTCCTGCCGCCTGAATGCCCAGAGCCACGCGCTCGGCTTCTACCGCAAACATGGCTTCAAAGCACACGGCGAAGAGTTCCTGGAAGCCGGCATCCCGCACCGGCACATGCAGAGGAGCCTCTAGATGGAGACACCCCGCAGCGATACCTACAAGCGCCTCGAGACCCTGACGGACAACCGCGAGGCTTCGGTGGCGGTCGCAGCCGTGGCCACGCGCGGCCTCGCGCTCTTCAGCCGCGACCTGGAACCGCTGCTTTACGACAAGGAGGAGTTCATCAAGGTGGTACAGGCGCTGGCTGCCCGCTCGCGCATGAGCCGCATCCGCGTGGTGAGCATCGACCCGGGTGCCTCCATACGCGCCGGGCACCGGCTGATGAACCTGGCTCAACGCTTCAGTTCCTATATAGAGGTACGCCGGGCCGCCCACGACCATGCGGCGCTCGCCGAGACCTATCTCATCGCCGACGAGACCGCATTGCTGTTCCGCCCCATCTCCACCCGCTACGAAGGTTACGCCGACGTGCATGCGCCCCTGGAAGCGCGGCTGCACCTCAGGGACTTCGAGGGGATCTGGGAGAAAGCGGAACCGGATCCTGAGTTCCGGAGGCTCGGCATCTGATGGTCTGGAAGCCTCACGTCACTGTTGCCGCCATCGCCGAGAGAGACGGCCGCTTCCTGGTGGTGGAGGAGGAAGTCCGCGGCAAACGCGTCTTCAACAACCCTGCCGGTCACCTGGAGCCGGGCGAGAGCTTCATCGACGCGGTGCGCCGCGAAACCCTGGAGGAGACCGGCTGGGAGTTCACGCCGGATGCCGTCACCGGCATCTATCTCTGGAAGAACCCCGAGGTGGATGCCACCTTCCTGCGGGTCGCCTTCCACGGACGTTGCCTGCGCCATGACCCCGCGCGGCCCCTGGACAAGGGCATCGTCGCGCCCCATTGGCTCAGCCGGACGGAACTCGCGGACGGCAAATACGCGTTGCGCAGCCCCATGGTGCTGCGCTGCATCGATGACGCCCTGGCGGGGGCCCGTTACCCCCTGCAACTCCTGAGTCACGTCACGGACCTGGAATCCCTGCTCGTCTGAGCTTGGACCGGACGCCTGCATGGGTCCAGCGTAAAATACCCCTCATGTCTTCCGTCCCCTCCTCCACCCGCGTCATCGTCGGCCTCTCCGGCGGCGTGGACTCCGCCGTGGCCGCGCTGCTGTTGAAGCGCGCGGGCCACGCCGTGGAAGGCCTGTTCATGGACAACTGGGAGGACGGCGAGGACGAGAGCTACTGCACCGCCGCAGAGGACTTCCAGGACGCGCGCCAGGTATGCGAGACCCTCGGCATACCGCTGCACAAGGTGAACTTCGCCGCCGAGTACCGGGAGCGGGTGTTCAAGCATTTCCTGGAAGGCTATGCCGCGGGGTACACCCCGAACCCGGATGTGCTCTGCAACAGCGAGATCAAGTTCAAGGCTTTCCTGGAGCATGCACTGCGCCTGGGCGCGACGCGGATCGCCACGGGGCACTATGCGCGCCTCGCGCCCGGCCCGGCGGGTGTCAAGCTGCTGAAGGCGCTGGATGATTCCAAGGACCAGAGCTACTTCTTGCATGCCGTGCCCCAGGCGGCATTGCAGCGTGCCCTCTTCCCTCTGGGCGAGTTGCTGAAGACCGACACCCGGGCCCTGGCGCGGGAGGCGGGTTTCGCCAACCACGCGAAGAAGGACAGCACCGGAATCTGCTTCATCGGCGAGCGCCGCTTCACTGAGTTCCTGGGCAAGTACCTGCCAGCCCAGCCGGGCGACATCGTGACGCCCGAGGGCCGCGTCATGGGCCGCCATAACGGGCTCATGTTCTACACCCTGGGCCAGCGCTCGGGCATCGGCATCGGCGGGCAGCGGGACACGGCCGCGGAACCCTGGTACGTGGCCGGGAAGGACATGGAGCGGAACCGCCTTTTGGTGGTGCAGGGCCATGATCACCCGGCCTTGCTCAGCGGCGGACTCACGGCGACGCGGCTGCGCTGGGTAGCCGGCGATGCCCCCGTTATGCCCCTGCGTTGCGGCGCCAAGACCCGCTACCGGCAGGCGGACCAGGCCTGCATCCTCGCGCACATCGCGGATGGCCGCGCCAAAGTGGAGTTCGACGCGCCGCAACGGGCGTTGACGCCTGGACAATACGCTGTTTTCTACCGTGAGGATGAGTGCTTGGGCGGCGGTGTCATCGAGGCCCCGGCGGTCATAGACGCCGGACAGGGTCTCCGCGCGAGCGCGGTCTGACCTGCCTCGGACGGGACGCTTACCTTATAATAGGCATCCTCAGTGCATCCCTTCCCCGACGGCATGTCCGCGTACCCAAAGCCGGCCCCGACGGGGATCATCATCCCTAACCGGAGGCGTCATGCAGGATAGCTTCAAGTCGCGCGCCACGCTCAGCGTCGGCGGCAAGGACTACGAGATCTTCAAACTGGACGCGCTGGAGGCCAAGCACAAGGTCTCGCGGCTGCCCTACTCCCTGAAGATCCTGCTGGAGAACATGCTGCGCCTGGAAGACGGCGTGAGCGTGACCCACGCCGACATCGAGGCGCTCGCGTCCTGCGACCCCAAGAAACTCCCGCCCCGCGAGATCGCCTTCACCCCGGCTCGCGTCATCCTGCAGGACTTCACCGGCGTGCCGGCGGTGGTGGATCTCGCCGCCATGCGCGACGCCATGAAGAAGCTCGGCGGCGACCCCAAGAAGATCAACCCGCTGTGCCCGGCGGAACTCGTCATCGACCACTCGGTGATGGTGGACTATTACGGCAACAAGGAGGCCTTCGGCCTCAACGCCAAGCTCGAGTTTGACCGCAACAAGGAGCGCTACGCGTTCTTGCGCTGGGGCCAGAACGCCTTCCGCAGCTTCAAGGTGGTGCCGCCTGACACCGGCATCGTGCACCAGGTGAACCTCGAGTTCCTGGCCCGCGTGGTGTTCGTGAACGACCAGGGCCAGGCTTATCCCGACACCGTGGTCGGCACCGATTCCCACACCACCATGATCAACGGCGTGGGCGTGCTGGGCTGGGGCGTGGGCGGCATCGAGGCGGAAGCCGCCATGCTCGGCCAACCCTCCACCATGCTCATCCCGGAAGTCATCGGTGTGCGCCTCACCGGCAAGCTAGCCGAGGGCGCCACCGCGACGGACCTCGTGCTCACGGTCACCGAGATGCTGCGCAAGCGCGGGGTGGTGGAGAAGTTCGTGGAGTTCTTCGGCGACGGCCTGAAGCACCTGCCATTGGCGGACCGCGCCACCATCGCCAACATGGCGCCGGAATACGGTGCCACCTGCGGCATCTTCCCCATCGACGAGGAGACCCTCACCTATCTGCGCCTCACCGGCCGCGGCGAGGATGATGTCAAGCTGGTCGAAGCCTATGCCAAGGCCCAGGGCATGTGGCGCCATGACGGTCAGGAAGCGGAATACACCGACGTGCTGACGTTGGACCTCGGCTCCATCATGCCGTCGCTGGCTGGCCCCAAGCGTCCCCAGGACCGGGTGCTGCTCGGTGACATGCAGAAGAACTTCCGTGGCGCCTTGGAGAAAGAACAGGCAACACGCAAGTCTGCTGGACCCACGGACGTGACCCAGGACGGCCAACACTTCAAGCTCGCGGACGGCGCGGTGGTCATCGCCGCGATCACCAGCTGCACCAACACCTCCAACCCCGCGGTCCTGGTGGCGGCGGGTCTGCTCGCGCGCAAGGCGCGCGAGAAGGGCCTCAAGGCCAAGCCCTGGGTGAAGACCTCGCTGGCCCCCGGCTCCAAGGTGGTGACCGAGTACCTCAAGAAATCCAACCTGCAGGCCGATCTCGAGTCCATCGGTTTCTTCCTGGCGGGCTATGGTTGCACCACCTGCATCGGCAACTCCGGCCCGCTGCCGGACGCCATCAGCAAGGCGGTGAACGACAGCAAGCTCTCGGTGTCGGCGGTGCTCTCGGGCAACCGCAACTTCGAGGGCCGCGTGCACCAGGACGTGCGCATGAACTACCTGGCTTCGCCGCCCTTGGTGGTGGCCTATGCCTTGGCCGGCAGCACGGACCTGGACCTGACCCATGATCCGCTGGGCACCGGCTCCGACGGGAAGCCCGTGTACCTCAAGGACATCTGGCCCACCCAGAAGGAGATCCAGGCGACCCTCGCCGGCTCCCTGGACGCGAGCATGTTCAAGAAGTCCTACGGCGACGTGTTCCAGGGCGACGAGCGCTGGCAGGGCATGCAGGTGGGCACCGGCGACATCTACCAGTGGGAGAGCGGTTCGACCTACGTGCAGAACCCGCCCTACTTCGACGGCATGAGCAAGCAGGCCCCCGGCATCCACCCTATCAAGGGTGCGCGCTGCCTGGCGCTGTTCGGCGATTCCATCACCACCGACCACATCTCCCCGGCCGGCGCCATCAAGAAGGACTCGCCCGCGGGCCGCTACCTCATGGACCATGGCGTGCAGCCGGTGGATTTCAATTCCTACGGTTCGCGCCGCGGCAACCACGAGGTGATGATGCGCGGCACCTTCGCCAACACCCGCATCAGGAACGCGATGGTGCCGGGCGTGGAAGGCGGCATCACCATGCACCTGCCGGACGGCGCGCAGATGCCCATCTACGACGCAGCCATGCAATACAAGCAGGCGGGGGTACCGCTGGTGGTCATCGCCGGCAAGGAATACGGCACAGGCTCATCGCGCGATTGGGCCGCCAAGGGCACCATCCTGCTGGGTGTGAACGCCGTGATCGCCGAATCCTTCGAGCGCATCCACCGCTCCAACCTGGTGGGCATGGGCGTGTTGCCCCTGACCTTCGCCGGCGGCGACAATGCCGGCAAGCTGGGCTTGGACGGCTCCGAGGTCTTCGAGATCGATGGCCTCCACGACGGCGCCAAGGAAGTCACCGTCAAGGCCCGCAAGACCGATGGCAAGGAGCTGAGCTTCAAGGCCAAAGTCCGCATCGATACTCCCAAGGAATGGGAGTACTACAAGAACGGCGGCATCCTTCACTATGTCTTGAGGCAATTGGCAGCCTGATTGGCATCCTGGGCCGGAAATAAAAAGCCCCGCTTCGGCGGGGCTTTTCTTTTCAGGTAGCGCTCCGGTTCAGAATGCGTAGCTCAATCCTATCCGCGTCTCTTCCGTGGTGAAATTGGAGCGTTCATAGGTGACGTCCACGCTCAGGCCGTAGTCGAAATGGTGCTGCACGCCGATGCCGTAGATGAAGGCATTGCCGCTGGTGTCCTTGAGGAAGGACAATCCGGGAGAGCCGATGTTCCAGGCCAGCACGCCGGCCCGCAGGATGCCGTCCAGGTCCGGCACCAGTTCCATGCGACCCAGCACTTCCGCCGTAATGCCGCTGACCTTGGGGCAGGAGAACGAGGCCGGGCACTCGGCGAGGATGAAGCCCGTCTGGCTGAAGGCCGTAGGAGTGCCGTAATCGTGGTAGCCCAGCTCGATGCCGAAGTGCGGATCGAACTGATATCCACCTGACAGGCTGACGGCGGTGTCGGTGCCGTTGATGCCTCCGCCGGACCCGCCGCTGAGGGAGATGCTGCCCTTGTCCACGGAGACGTGGCCGACGCCGGCGCTCACGTAGAAAGGCGTCGCGTCGTCTGCATGGGCAGCGCCGGCGGACAGGGATGCGAAAGCCAGGAGCACGGCGAGGCGTTTCATCGTGTGGAGTCCATAGGAAAAGGGTGTTCCATATTCTACTGCACCGAAAAAGAAATACCCCGCGTAGGCGGGGTATTTCTAGGATCGGAACCTGATCCGGTTCAGTTCTTCTGGTCTTCCGTCTTCCAGACCACCGGCTCCCACTTGCCGGACGCATCGAACTTGGCACCGATGTAGTAGGACTTGCCCTGCTCCACGGTGATCTTCAGGTCATGCTGGTCCTGGCCGTAGCCGGCGCGACGCTGCATGCCCGGGATGTCCGCCAGGTTCACGCTCTTGGCGAGTTTCACGCCCAGGGTGTAGTCGCCGGGCTTGACCCACAGCATGCCCTGGTCGTTGCGGTTGGTGAGCTTGCCGTCCACCGTCCAGACCTGCACCGGATACGTCTGCTTGGCGGTCTGGTCGACGTTGAGATACAGCGTGCCATGCGGATCGCCCTGGGTGCCCAGGAACGGGGAATCCGATGCCGCCATGCCGGCCACGCTCACCAGGGCGAGCAATACCGCCGTCACGACCGCGAATCTGCCTTTAGAAACCTTCATAAGCGACCTCCTGCTGCTATGCGTTTGCGCCTCATCACATAAGACTGTCCCGCTCATGCGGGTATTCCAGGTATAGAACGTAGCTCAAGGATGGCGCGATGACACGGGGTTTCGGGAAAATTCAGATATTAATCATCTTCTGGCCATGATCTGCACCCATGTTACCGCCTGTTACGGGGGGCGCACTGGCCGGATCCGGACCCGATCAGAGCGGAGGCACAGCCCTTGCCACCGGCCGCGCCGGATCGCGTATCCATTCGCTCCAGGAACCGGCATAGAGGCGCGCTCCCTTGATGCCGGCGGCTTCCATGGCCAGCAGGTTGTGGCAGGCAGTGACGCCGGAGCCGCACATGTTCACGAGTTCGTCGGCCCGGCACCCGTGTAGAAGCGGCTCGAATCGCTGACGCAACTCCGCCGGGCACTTGAAGCGGCCATCCGGCGCCAGGTTGGTGGCGAACGGCAGGTTTAGGGCGCCCGGCACGTGCCCCGCGACAGGATCGATGGGTTCCTCCGCGCCGCTGAAGCGTGCCGGGCCGCGCGCGTCCAGCAGCAGGCCATGCTTGCGCCCGCGCACAAGCTCCAGCACTTCAGAGGTGCTGAGCCAGGCCTCGCGGTCCGGCTCACGGTAAGCGAACTCTCGGGGCTGCACGCGCGGAGGTTCCGCAGTCACCGGATGGGCTTCCTTCAGCCACTGCTGCCAGCCCCCGTTCAGCACCGCCACCTGAGTGTGCCCGAGCCAGCGCAGGAGCCACCACAGGCGTGCCGCATAGGCGCCGCCCGCATCGTCATAGGCCACCACCTGCGTCTCGGCGCCGATGCCGGCGCGGCCTAGCACCGCCGCGAGCCGCGCAGGGTCCGGCAAGGGATGGCGCCCGGTATCGGGTGTGAGCGGACCGGAAAGGTCCCGCTCCAGGTGCATGTATCGTGCGCCGGGGATATGGCTCTCGGCATAAAACCGCGGACCCGCTTCGGGATCCGTGAGCACGGAACGGCAATCGCACACCACCCAGGCCGGATCATCCAGGTGCGCGGCGAGGACTTCGGTCTCGACCAATGCATCGAACATGGGTCCAGTATAGACCGGCCCTCTCCCGTTTCCGGTCAAATCGCAGAGAGCGGGCATTGGACCTAATCCGGTCCCGCGCTTTCCGTCGTGCAGCGGTGCTATCGTTATCCCAGCTAGCTCAGGAGACCGCACCATGGCTTATCGCACCATCTTGCTCGCCTATGACGGCAGCCCCGAAGGCCGCCGTGCGCTGTTGGAAGGCGTGGAGATCGCCAAGCATTTCAAGGCCAAGACCCATCTCCTGGCGGTGATCTCCGGCGTCGCTGGCACGCACGTGGCACAGGGCATGAGCAACGCCGAACCCATGGAGCGCACGCTGTTCCACCGCAATACGGTCGACGAGGGCGTGCGCTACATCAAGCGCCATGGCCTGGTCGCCGAGGGCCACACGGTACACGGCGAGCCGGTGGAAGAGATCGTGAAGCACGCCAAGCAGCTGGCTGCGGATCTGGTGGTGATAGGCCATCGGGAGGAAGGTTCATTGTTCCGCTGGTGGGTGACACCCACCAGCCAGTCCTTGCTGGAGAAGCTCGGTTGCAGCCTGCTGGTGGGCCGCCAGGAATGCGACGACAGCGTGCTCGGCAGCGGGATCTAGATCAGCTCCACCCAGGCCGGCACATCGCGCCAGGACTCGCCCAGTTCCTGGTCCAGTTCATGGCACTTGGGTTCGAACTCCTGAACCAGTTTCCAGAAGCGCGCCGAGTGATCCAGATGGCGGGTATGGGCCAGCTCGTGGATCACGAGGTAGCGCACCAGTTCCGGCTCCAGGAACATGAGCTTGTAGTTGAGACTGAGGGTGCCGCTGGATGAGCAGCTGCCCCAGCGGCTGGTCTGGCCGCGGATCTGCAGGCGCTTGAAGCTCAAGCCCGTGGCATGGCAGACGCGCGGCAGGTATCCGGAGAAATGCTGCCGGCCCCGCTCCATGAGCCAGCGGCGCAAGGCCTGGCGCGCGGCGCGCTCGTCGTGGCCGTCGTAGTGCACCGTGAGGGTGCGGCCAGTGGCGGTGACCCGCGCCCGGCCGCCCTTGCGGTTGCGGTAGCGCACCTCCCAGTGCTCACCCGCACCGCGCAACTCCAGCGCCGTGGGCAGGGTCAGGTCAGCATCCGCGATCTGCTCACGCATGCGTTGCCAGGTGTCGCGGATCCATTGGCGGTGGTGCGCGACGAAGGCACGGGCACGCTCACGGCTCACGTGCCGCGGGATCACCACCTCGATGCCGTTCCAGGGTGTTATGTGCACCTGCAGGGACTTGGCGCGCGGGCTGCGGCGCCAGTGATAGGCCAGATGTGCGTGCATCATGCCGTCGTTCTCCACGGGACGCGCCGGCATGGGCGCCCCGCCATCGTTATGCCTGCCGCTTCTCCGCGTAACCGTATTCCTCGCGCGCCGCCAGTACCGTCGATTCGGACTCGAACAGTTCCGGCAGCACGAACTCGAACTCATGCCTGTGCACGGCGACGATATCGCCGTGCTTCAGGGCATGATCGCCGGCCACCCGTTCGCCGTTGACGAAGGTGCCGTTGATGCTGCCCTGGTCGGTGATCCAGAAAGAATGCCCGCGGCGCTCGATGAGCGCGTGGCAACGTCCCACGGTGGGCTCGGCGGCCAGCACGTACTGCACTTCCGGGTCGTAGCCTGCGACACGGCCGATCACGGTGGCCTTCTCGCCCAGCTCATAGCGCTTGATGTCGTTGGGGTTGCTGATGTCGTAGAGCACGGCCTGCAGACCGTCCACCGCGCCAGGATCGGCGGACTTCTTCGGCAGCACGTTCTTGAGGCCGCCCTTCTTCCAGATGTAGTAACCGCCGCCACCCAGCACCGCCAGGAGCACCAGCACCACCAGCACCACGATGAGCGTGCGCCAGGAATCCTCCTCGGCCTGCTGCATGTGCGTGAGCGGGGTGTTGAAGCTGAAACCCTGGGGGCCCGCGGCGGGCGCGACCGCAGCGGGTTGCTGCAGGTTGCCCACGTCCTCGGGCTGCGGCACGGGCTTGGCGGTGGTGAGGATGTCGCTGATCTGCTTGTAGATGCCGGCGAGGTCGCCGGCCTGGTAAGCGCGGTAGTAACCGGCGCCCGTCTTCTGCGCCAGCTGCTGCAGGAGCTCGTAGTCAGCCTGGTCGGTGAAGGCAATGCCGAAGATGCGGGTGCGCTTGGCCACCGCCTCAGGGATCAAGGACTGGATGATCCAATGGATCTTGTCGCTGTCGCGGGAGGCGTTGCCCACGTCCACGTAACCGTCGGTCATGAGCACCACGCAACGCAGCGCGTCCGGGCGGCCGTGGGTGTCGATCTCGTAGAGCGCCCGCTCCAGGGCGGCACCGGTGTCGGTCCACTGGCCCTTGTAGTCGAGCTTCTGGACCGCCGCCTGGGCCTCAGCACGGGCGTTATCGTCCAGCGGCGTTAGCGGCATCAGCACTGTGGGGGTGTTGGCAAACTCGATGATGGAGAGGCGTACATCGCCCTTGAGGCCCTGCACGAACTGGGTGACGGCCTGGGGAGCGAGGCGGCTGGGGTCGTTGGCACGCATGCTGCCGGAGTTATCCAGCACCACCACCACATCCTGGGAGGCGAGCGCCGCCGTGGCCACGGCCAGCCAGAGTCCCACTACCCCCGCCAAACGCATCGCGAACTTCACTGTATGGACCCCTTCATCCTGCTGTACTTCATTGTAGCGGCGCCGGGTCCCGACGGGCAGGCCAAAAAGCCATTTAGGGCAGCCGCTTATGTGATTTTCTTAAAGGAGATTTACGAGGGGTTTCAATGGGATACCCCCACCATTGCCTAAAAATGCACCAAACCCGGGCTCGGTGCAAGCGGGAAGCCCCACGGCGTGACGCCTGTCACTCGACACGGTCCTACGGGCCTGCTGATAATGCCGCCCTGCCCCCGCCACGGCCCACCCATGCCCGCCATCCTCGAAGTCCGCGACCTCGTGAAGCGCTATCCCGGCGTCACCGCCGTGGACGGCATCCGTTTCGCCGTCCAGGCCGGTGAATGCTTCGGCCTGCTGGGACCGAACGGCGCCGGCAAGACCACCACCGTGGAGATGATGGAAGGCATCACCCAGCCCAGCGCCGGAGAGGTGCTGTACCAGGGCAAGCCCGTGGACGCGCATTTCCGCCAGGAGGTGGGCATCCAGTTCCAATCCACGGCGCTGCAGGACTTCCTCACGGTGCGGGAGACCCTGAAACTCTTCCGTAGCTTCTACAGCCGCGGCCTGGACGTGGATGAGCTCGTGCAGATGTGCACCCTGCAGGAATACGCCGACCGGGATGCGCGCAAGCTCTCAGGCGGACAGCGTCAGCGGCTGCTGTTGGCCCTCGCGTTGGTCAACGACCCGGAAGTACTGTTCCTGGACGAGCCCACCACCGGACTCGATCCCCAGGCGCGCCGCAACTTCTGGGACCTGATCCGCGCCATCAAGGCCCGCAACAAGACCGTGATCCTCACCACCCATTACATGGAAGAGGCCTTCCTGCTCTGCGACCGCATCGCCATCATGGACCACGGCCACATCATCGCCGAGGGGCCACCCAACACCCTGCTCGCGAAGCACTTCCATGACGTGATCCTGCAACTGCCGAAAGAGGACTTCCGCAGCAGCGCCGCCGAACTCGGGTTGGAGGTGCATGACGTGGGCGAGAACGTGGAGATCCCCACCGCCGACGTGGACGGCGCCCTGCAGAAACTCATCGAGAAGAAGGTGTCCCTGGGTAGATTGCAGATCCGCGCCCGCACCCTCGAGGACCTGTTCCTGGAACTCACCGGCAAGGAGCTACGGGCATGACGCGGCGCTTCCTGGCGGTGCTGAAAGCCCGCAACCTCGAGTTCCTGCGGGACCGGGCTGCCCTCGGCTGGAACATCGTGCTGCCGGTGCTCATCGTCATCGGCATGTGGTTCATCTTCTCAGGCGGCGAGAAGCCGCTCTTCAAGGTGGCGGTGCTGGACGGAGGCGTCCCCATCGCGCAGATAGACCAGGCTTTCCTCAAGACCCGCTACGTGGATTTCTACGAGGTCACGGATGCGGAGCAGACCCAGTCCAAGGTCGCCCACAACCAGATAGACATGCTGCTGGACCTGCGTGACCAGAAGGCGCCGCGCTATTGGATCAACGAGACCTCGCCCAAGGGCTACATGCTGGAGAAGATACTGGCGGGCGAGACCGACGTGCGCTACAGCCGCGCGACCGTGAGCGGCCGTGCCATCAACTACGTGGACTGGCTGATACCGGGCGTGCTGGGCATGAACATGATGTTCTCCTGCCTGTTCGGCGTGGGCTACGTGATCGTGCGCTACCGCAAGAACGGCTTCCTGAAGCGTCTCAACGCAACGCCGCTCAAGGCTTTCGAGTTCATCGCGGCCCAGGTGACCTCGCGTCTCCTGCTCATCATGAGCATCACGCTCATCGTGTTCATCGGCACGCACCTCCTGATCGGCTTCTACATGGCAGGCAGCTACGCGCTGTTGCTGCTGGATGCGGTGCTGGGGGCGGTGTGCATGATCTCGCTCGGCCTCCTGGTGGCTGCCCGTGTCGCCAGCGAGGAGTTCGCCGGCGGGCTGCTCAACCTCGCCTCCTGGCCCATGATGTTCCTGTCCGGAGTCTGGTTCTCGCTGGAAGGCGCGCCCTGGTGGATACAGGATTTCTCCAGCATCTTCCCCCTCACCCAGATGCTCATCGGCGCGCGCAAGATCATGCTGGACGGCGCTGGGATCACTGATGTGTGGCCGCAGCTCCTGTCCATGGCCTGCATGAGCGCCTTGTTCCTGGGACTCGGCTCCTTCGGCTTCAAGTGGAAGAATGAGTAGGCGACGCCCCTTCCCTTGAGGCACGTCGACCCCATATCCCCGTGATGTTCTCCTTCCTCGACCGCTGGCGCGAACGCCGCATCCTCAAGCGCCAGCCCATCGCCGAAGCCGACTGGCGCTCGGCCCTGTCCCGATCCCCGGCCATGCGGCGCCTGGATGCCTCCGACCAGGCGCGCTTGCGGGTGCTCGCGACCTTGCTGCTGCATGACAAGAGCATCGAGCCGGTGCAGGGCCTGGAACTCGATGGAGGCATGCGTGCCCTGCTGGCCACCCTCGCCTGCCTGCCGATCCTGAAGCTCGGGCTGAATTGGTACCGGGAATGGCATTCCATGGTCATCTACCCCGACACTTTCGTGCCGGAGCGGGAGCATGTGGATGCAGCCGGTGTGGTGCATAGCCACCACACGCCCCTCTCGGGAGAAGCCTGGTCCCAGGGGCCGGTGATCCTCGCGTGGGAAGCGGTAGCCCGCGCTGGCGACGGGCAAGGCCACAACGTGGTGATACACGAGATGGCCCACAAGCTCGACATGCTGAACGGAGACGCCAACGGATTCCCGCCCCTGCACGCGCGCATGAACCGCCGCGCCTGGGTCCAGGTGATGGGCGGTGCTTACCGGCAGTTGGAACAGCGGGTCGAGGCCGGCTATCCGCCGCCCCTCGACCCCTATGGATTGGAGAGCCCGGGAGAGTTCTTCGCCGTGGCCAGCGAGACCTTCTTCGAGGCGCCGCGGCGTCTGCGCAACTTCTCGCCGGAGCTTTATACCCAGCTCAGTCTCTTCTACCGGCAGCGTCCGCTGCCGGAATGATTTCTACAACTGTCTCAAGCTCGAAGCGATGGGCATCCGCACCGCCCGGAGCGCCGGCAATAGCCCCCCGAGCAGGCCCATCAGCAAGGCGTAGATGGCGCCGCGCACCAGCAGTCCCGGCGTCACCCGGAACGAGAACGCCACCTGAGCGAAGTTTGAGCCCATGGTGCTGGTCTCGATGCCGTTGAACATCAGATAAGCCAAGATGCCGCCGACCACGCCGCCTACCAGACCCAGCAGCATCCCCTCCACCAGCACCGAGAGCAGCACCGGCGAACGGCCGAATCCGAGCGCCCGCAGAGTCGCGATCTCGCCGGCGCGGCTCGACACCGAGTTGTACATGGTATTGACCGCGCCGAAGATGGCGCCGATGCCCATGAGGAAGGCGATGAAGGCGCCGGCATAGGTGATGAAACTGTTCATGGCCTTGGACTGCTCGGCATAGAAGTCCGTCTCCCGGTCCACGCTCACGGTGAGCTGCGGGTTGGTGGTGAGGTAGTCCTTGAACTGCTGGAAGGCCCCGGGCGAATCCAGCTTCACGTACACCGACTCCACGGAGCTGCCGCGCTTGTAGGCCGCCTGCATGACGGTGAGGTCCCCCCACACTTCGGAGGAGTACACGCCGCCGTCGTCGAACAGGCCCACCACCTTCCATTGGTAAGGGCCGGAATGGATGGTGTCGCCGAGCTTCAGGCCCCGGTACTCGTGGGACGCGCGCAGGCCCACCACCACTTCGTTCAGGCCCGGCTGGAAGCCGCGCCCTTCCACCATGCGCACCCGGTCATGCACCAGGAAGGCGACTCCATCCACGCCGCGGAACGGAACATTGGCGTCGGTGCCGCTGTCGAGTTTTGGCATGCTGAGCTGGACCAGCAGCTCGCTGGATGCCAGCGCGCCACCGGCGTTGGTCTTGATGCCCGGGGCTTCCGCCACCAGCTTGGCGTCGTTGACGCCGAGCACGCTGTTCACTTCCGCCCCGGCCCCGCCACGCAGCACCACCGCCACGTCCGGCGAACCGGACTCGCGCAGGGTCGCATCGAAACCATCACGTATGGCGAACACCGCCACGAACACCATGATGACGCCGGTGAACCCGATCACCGCCACCAGGGACGAGTCCAGGCGGCTCTTGAGGTTGCCCAGGTTGAGCAGGCATACCGTATATAACTGGTATATCCAACGGATCATGTCAGGCCCTCCTCAGGGCGGCAGCCACCTGCAGGCGCATGGCCTGGATGGCGGGCAGGAGACCGGCAAGCAGGCCCAGCATCAGCATCAGCACGATGCCGATGGCGATGTCGCTCGGCGTGGTGCGGAAATCCTGCACGAAGGGGAGCTTCGAACCGATGCCGTGGGCGAAGCCGGCGCCCAGGGACAGGCCCAACGCGCCGCCGAGCACGGTCACCAGCAGTGATTCCGCCAGCACCATCGAAGCCACGCCGCCGCGGCTGAATCCCAGGGCCTTCAGCACAGCGAGTTCGCTCGTGCGCTCGCGGATGGACTGCGCCATGGTGTTGGCGATCACCAGCAACATGCTGAACAGTACCGCGGTGACGATGCCGGTGACGATCTTGCCGATGTTGCCGAGCATGGCCGCGAAGCCCTGCACGAAGGCCTTCTCGGTGGAGGTCTTGGTCTCGGCGTCCGAGTTGGCGAACATCTGGTCTATCTGCTCGCTGACGGCGCCGGCCCGCGCCGGGTCGCTGATCTTGAACATGAACATGCCAACCTGGTTGTTGCGGAAAGCCCGCGAGTCGTCCAGGTACTTGTAGTGCATCAGCAGCTCGTCGCCCGGGCCACCGTGGTAGATGCCGCTCACGGTCACGTCCCAGGTGCTCTTGCCCTGCTTATCGCGCCAGATGTTGGAGCGCAGCGGGATGTGGTCGCCGGCCTTCCAGCCGTAGCGCTTGGCCACGCCCTCGCCAATGATCACGCCCTGCCGGTCCTTGCGCCAGGCCTCTGCCTGCTCGGGGAGCAGGTGCATGTCGTCGTGGACGTCCAGGAACGAGTTCTCATCCACGCCGAAGGCGGTGATGGGCTGGCGCGGATCCTGGAAATAAGCTCCCACCCACTCCTGCCAGGTGATGGTGGAGACGCCGGGCACCGTGGCGATACGGTCGGCATAGTTGATGGGCATCGAATTGATGAGGCCCACCTTGTTCGTCACCACCAGCCGGTTGGCATCCGCCAGCTGCACGCCGCCGGTGAAGGCCTGGTCCACGGCGCCCAACACCGCGAACAGCATGAAGGCGATGAACACCGAGAGCAGGGTGAACAGCGTCCGCACCTTGCGGCGCAGCAGGTTGGCCCAGATGAGGGGTAGGTATTTCACTTCTCGGGCTCCGCCGCGAGCCGGCCCTTGTTCATGTAGAGGATCCGGCGCGCGCGCGCGGCGGCGTGCGGGTCATGGGTGACCATCACGATGGTCTTGCCCTGCTCCCGGTTGAGCGCCTGCAGGAGATCCAGGATCTCATCGCCGGACTTGCGGTCCAAGTCTCCGGTGGGCTCGTCGCAGAGCAGCAGTAGCGGATCGCCGACGATGGCCCGGGCGATGCCCACGCGCTGCTCCTGACCACCCGAGAGTTCGGAGGGCTTGTGCTTGGCACGATCGGCAATGTTGGAGAGCTGCATGGCCGCCTGCACGCGGCGCTTACGCTCCGAAGCCGAGAGGCCCGTGAGCAGGAGCGGCAGCTCCACGTTGCGCTCGGCCGAAAGTACGGGCAGCAGATGGTAGAGCTGGAACACGAAGCCCACGTTGCGGGCGCGCCAGCGGGCGAGATCCGATTCGCTGTACTTGGCGATGTCGGTGCCATCCACCGCCAGGCTGCCGGCGGTGGGCCGGTCGATCCCACCCAGGAGGTTCAGCAGCGTGGTCTTTCCGGAGCCGGAGGGACCCATCAGCGCCAGGAAGTCTCCGCGCGGGATGCTGAGGTTCAGTTCCTGCAGCACGTGCACGGTCTCGCTGCCGCGATGGTATTCCTTGCGGATGCCATGCAGCTCCACCAGAGGGGTGCCGGCCTGGGGCTTCTGCACGGGGTTGGGCCTGCTCATGTCTCGCTCCTCATCAGGGGTTGGATGTCTCGCGCACGCGGACACCATCACTCAGGGGTTTGTCGGAGGTGAGGATCACCTTCTCGTCGCCGCTCACGCCGGCCAGTATCTCCACGTCGGAACCGGTGACGGCACCGAGCTTCACGGCACGCCGCTCCACGCGACCATCGTCGTAGATGAACACGTAGGGGCTGGCGCCGTCCTTGTGCACGGCTGCCTGGGGCACCTGCACCCGAGCCGTAGGCGCCGCAGCGCCGGTGGTGTCGTCGCCCAGGAACCAGACCTGGATGGCCATCTGCGGCAGGATGCGCAGGTCGAGCTTGTCGAAGCCGACCCTCACCTTCACAGTGGCCTTGTCCCGGTCCGCCGTGGGGATGATGCTAACCACGTGGGACGGGATGTGCCAATCCGGGTAGGCATCCAGCACCGCATCCACCTTCTGCCCCGCATGCACGCGGCCGATGTAGGCCTCGTTCACGTCCACCTCCACCTCCAACGAACTCATGTCCACGATGGTGGCGATGCCGGTGCGGGTGTTGCCGCCGCCAGCGGAGTTGGGGGAGATCATCTCGCCCGGCTGGGCATCTTTGGAGACCACCACGCCGGCGAAGGGCGCGCGGATCACCGTGTCGTCCAGGTACTGCTGGTCCAGCTGCAGGTTGTTCTCCGCCACCGCGGCCTGCTGGCGCGCGCTCTCAAGAGAGGCTCCCAGGCTCGCATCCTTGGTGGTGGACGCATCCATGTCCGACTGGCTGACGAGATGGCGCGCATAGAGCGTCTTCGTCCGCTCCAGGTCGCGCCCCGCGTTGTCGTGCTCCACCACGGTCTGGGCCGCCAGCGCCTGGGCTGCGGCGAACTGGCTCCTGGCCACGTTCACCTGATCCCGTGCCGTGGCATCGTCGAGGCGCGCCAACACCTGGCCGGCCTTCACATGCAGGCCTTCCTCGATCAGGACTTCGCTTACCTTGCCGGTGACCTTGGAGGAGACCACCGCCTGCAGGCGCGGCACTACGTAGCCGGAGGCGTTCAGAACCCTCGCACCTGCACCGGCGGCAGGGTTGTCCTGCACTACCCGGGCGCCGACGGTCTGCACTGATATATAGGTGGGCTTGAGCAGCAGCCAGGCCACCAGGCCCGCGACCGCCACCGACAGCAGCACGGCGCCGGCGATCAGCGGACGGCTGCGGCGCTTCATGGCCACGTCGTCTGCACCGCGATCCATGCGCAGGGCTTCCAGGGCGTCTCGATCCAGTGGCATGGGGCTCCCCAAATGCGTGATATTTGCCGGGCGGACATTTAGTCTACACTTGCGCCGCCGCGATCCCTTCGGATGGCGCCCATTGTGGGCGCTCCTCACAGGTCCCGGCAGTCCTAATCATCAGGAATTCGGAATGACAGATGTCATGCCCTCCCCGGCCCGGCTGGTGGACATCGGCGCCAACCTCACCCATGACAGCTTCGATGCGGACCGGACCGAGGTCATCGAACGGGCGCATCGCGCCGGTGTGGGCCGCTTCGTGGTCACCGGCAGCGACGCGGCGCACAGCCGCAAGGCGCTGGAACTCTGCCGCGCCTATCCCGGCCTCTATGCCACCGCCGGCGTGCATCCGCATCATGCGAAAGACGTCACTCCCGACACACCTGCCGAACTGCGCAACCTGCTGGAAAATTCCCAGGTGGTGGCAGCGGGCGAATGCGGCCTGGATTACTTCCGCAACTTCTCGCCGCCGGAGACGCAGCGGGATGTGTTCGGGATGCAGCTCGGGCTGGCCGCGGAGTGCGGCAAGCCCGTGTTCCTGCACCAGCGGGACGCACACGAGGACTTCATGCGCATACTCGGCGACTGGCGCCCACGTATCTCCAAGGCAGTGGTCCATTGCTTCACGGGTGATGCGGTGCAACTGAAGGACTACCTGGCGCTGGACTGCCACATCGGCATCACCGGCTGGATCTGCGATGAGCGCCGCGGCCTGCATCTGCGTGAATGCGTGGGCCTCATCCCCGCGGACAAGCTGATGCTGGAGACGGACGCGCCCTACCTCATCCCGCGGGACCTCAAGCCCCGACCCACCTCCAACCGCAACGAGCCCATGCACCTGCCGCATATCGCGGAAGTGGTCGCGGCTTGCCTAGGCAAACCCGCCGGGCAATTGATAGAAGAGACCACCCGCAATGCGGAGCGGTTCTTCAAGCTGCCGCCGGAACGGGGCCTGGGTTAAACTCGGCATCCCCCCATTTTCCAAGCCTGCATCCCTGGAGACGACGATGGACCTGAAAGAGCTCAAGCGCTTCACCGACAAGACCTGGGATGAATCCATCGTCCCCACGCTGCAGACCTATATAGGCATACCCAACAAGTCCCCGAACTTCGACAAAGACTGGCAGGCCCACGGCCACATGGACAAGGCCGTGGAGCTGGCGGCGGACTGGTGCCGCAAGCAAACCATCAAGGGCATGACGGTGGAAGTGATGCGCCTGCCTGGCCGCACCCCCATCCTGTTCGCCGAGATCCCCGGCAGCCGCAAGGACACGGTGCTGCTCTACGGGCACCTGGACAAGCAGCCCGAGTTCACCGGCTGGCTGCCGGGCCTGGAGCCCTGGAAGCCCATCATCAAGGGCGACAAGCTCTACGGCCGCGGCGGCGCGGACGACGGCTACGCCACCTTCGCTTCCCTCACCGCCATCCGCGCGCTGCAGGAACAGGGCATCCCCCATGCCCGCTGCGTGATGCTCATCGAGTGCTGCGAGGAATCCGGCAGTTTCGACCTGCCCCACTACATCGAGTCCCTGGGCAAGCGCCTGGGTGACGTGAGCCTGGTGGTGTGCCTGGATGCGGAATGCGGCAACTACGACCAGCTCTGGACCACCACCTCGCTGCGCGGCAACCTCGTGGGCACCCTCACGGTGGAAGTGCTCACGGAAGGCGTGCACTCCGGCGCCGCCTCCGGCATCGTGCCCTCCAGCTTCCGCGTGCTGCGCAGCCTGTTGGACCGCGTCGAGGATTCCACGACCGGCGCCTCCAAGGTGAAGAGCCTCAAGCCCAAGATCCCGGCCCAGCGCCTGAAGCAGATCAAGCGCGTCGCGAAGGTCCTCAAGGACACGGTCTACACCAAGATGCCCTTCGCCAGGGGCGTGCAGCCTATCGCCAAAGACGTGGGCAAGCTCATCATCAACAACACCTGGGGCCCGACCCTCTCGATCACCGGCGCCGACGGCATCCCGACCCTGGGCAACGCCGGCAACGTGCTGCGACCCAAGACCACCGTGAAGCTCTCCTTCCGCCTGCCGCCCACGGCTGATGCCAAGAAGGTCGGCGCCGAGGTGAAGAAGATGCTGGAGACGAAGCCGCCTTACGGCGCTCGCGTGACCTTCAGCGTGGATTCCGCCATGGGCGGCTGGAACGCGGCGCCGGTGGCGCCCTGGCTCGAGCAGTCCATGCAGCGCGCCTCCAAGGCTCACTTCGGAAAGGACGCGGTCTACATGGGCACCGGCGGCAGCATCCCCTTCATGGGCATGCTCGGCAAGAAGTTCCCCAAGGCCCAGTTCCTGGTGACGGGCCTGCTCGGCCCCCACTCCAACGCCCACGGCCCGAACGAGTTCCTGCACATCCCGACCGGCAAGAAGCTCACCGCCTGCGTCTCGCAGGTGCTTGCCGATCACTGCAAGCGGAAGTAAGCGCCCCAACGAAAGACGCCGTGGAGGGCCACGGCGTCTTCTTGAGCTTTCAGCGTGGCAGCGGCCGTTCCTTGCCAGGTGGCACGTTGGCCGCTTCGCAGACCTTGAGCCAGATCCCGTCCATCTGAGAGTCCAGTTCCACGGGAGCCTTCGGCTTCGCGCGCAGCAGCGGCTGGGCGAACTCCTCCAGGAGCTGCACGCCTTCGGGACGCCCCTTGGGGAAGTGCCCACGAGAAGTGAACAAGATACGCGGCATCACCTCGACGCCCGGCACCAGGTACTTCACCGCCGCCACCCGGTCATGCATGGGACGGATGGGGTTGTTGAACTGATAGCGGCGCCGCTTGCCCATGGCGGTCCAGATGTCCATCTTCTCGGAACCGAAGACGGCGCCTTCCACGTCGCGGATGTCCAGCACGTAGAGCTTGCGGTCCCTCAGCACCAGCGCATCCACCGGCACGAAACCGCCGACGCCGTCCGGCACCACCACGTCCCGCACCACGCGGTCGGAGATGATGCGCAGGGTGCGGGTCACGTCGCGGTGCACCGCGGTCATGCGCGACCATACCCACAGCCCGAAGCCGATGAGCAGCAGCGCCGTGGCAGCGCCCAGCACCGTCCACAGCAGCCAGTTGTCGTACCAGGCCTGAGTCATTGCGCGCAGCCCTCTGCTTGAAGACGATGCCGGACCCCTCCGGCGGCGCGTATTGTAACGGAATGGGTCAGGATGACGACGCGAGTCTCAGAACGGAATTTTCCCGAAAAGTATGTCGCGGAACATGACCCAATCCCCGATGAAACTGTAGATGGGATGGGTGAAGGTAGCGGGCCGGTTTTTCTCGAAGAAGAAATGCCCCACCCAGGCGAAGCCGTAGCCGAACAGCGGGAGCAGGAACCACCATTGCCAGCGGCCCGTGACCAAGAGCGCCAGGAAGGTCAGCAGCACCAGGCTGGTGCCGATGAAATGCAGGCGCCGGCAGACGCGGTCGCTGTGCTCCCCCAGATAGAAGGGGTAGAAATCATGGAAACGGCGGTAATCCTGGCTCATGCCTGCTGATCCTCCGGGGCCTGGCGCCACTATAGCGCCGGGCTTTATCCGGACGTGTAATAGGACTAAAATAGTCCTCTTTACGCAAGTCGAGCTAAACCCATGCTGCGCCTCAGCAAATTGACCGACTACGGCACCGTGGTGCTGGCGGAGATGGCCCGGGACCCCAAACGGCTCTATACAGCGGCCGAACTCGCCACCGCGCTGCATCTCGCCGCCCCCACGGTCAGCAAGCTCCTGAAGCATTTCGCCCGCGCCGGCCTCGTCAGCTCCCAGCGCGGCGCCAAGGGCGGCTACTCACTGTCGCGCCCGGCGGAAGAGATCACCGCGGTGCAAATCATCGATGCGGTCGAAGGGCCCGTCGCCATCACCCAGTGCAGCATGAGCCACAGCCGCTGCGGCATCGAGGCGGTGTGCGGCATCGGCCACAACTGGCAGCGCATCAGCCTCGCCATCCGCGATGCCCTGAGTGGCGTGACGCTCGCGCAGCTGGCCCGGCCGGTGGCCCTGCCGCCGCGACTCGACTTCGGCGGCATGCTCGAAGGCGCGCCGCGCCGCCGGGAGCAGTGAGCGTGGCCACGGACAACAAGGACGTGGACAGCCTGCTGCGCGGGGAATACCGCCACGGCTTCGTCACCGACATCGAATCCGATACCGTCCCACCCGGCCTGGACGAGGACGTGATCCGGCTCATCTCCAGGAAGAAGCATGAACCTGCCTTCCTGCTGGAATGGCGCCTCAAGGCTTACCGGCACTGGCTCACGATGCGTGAACCCCATTGGGCCCATCTGCACCACACGCCCATCGACTACCAGGGCATCTCCTACTACTCGGCGCCCAAGTCCAAGAAAGACGGCCCCAAGAGCCTGGCGGACGTGGATCCGAAGCTCCTGGAGACCTACGAGAAACTGGGCGTGCCGCTGCATGAGCGTGCGGCGCTTGCAGGCGTCGCAGTGGATGCGGTGTTCGACTCTGTGTCTGTGGCCACCACCTTCCGCGAGAAGCTCGCGGAGGCCGGCGTCATCTTCTGCTCCTTCTCCGAAGCGGTGCAGAAGCATCCGGCGCTCATCGAGCAGTACCTCGGCACCGTGGTGCCCTACTCCGACAACTTCTTCGCGACGCTGAACTCGGCGGTGTTCACCGATGGTTCCTTCGTCTACATCCCGAAGGGCGTGCGCTGCCCCATGGAGTTGAGCACCTACTTCCGCATCAATGCCTCCAACACCGGCCAGTTCGAGCGCACCCTCATCATCGCCGATGAGGGCTCTCACGTGAGCTACCTGGAAGGCTGCACCGCGCCCATGCGTGATGAGAACCAGCTGCACGCCGCCGTGGTGGAGTTGGTGGCGCTGAAGGGGGCCCAGATCAAGTACTCCACGGTGCAGAACTGGTATCCGGGCGACGCCGAGGGCAAGGGCGGCATCTACAACTTCGTGACCAAGCGCGGCGAATGCCGCGGCGAGCGCTCCAAGATCTCCTGGACCCAGGTGGAGACAGGCTCCGCCATCACCTGGAAGTACCCGAGCTGCGTGCTGAAGGGCGACTACTCCGTGGGCGAGTTCTATTCCGTGGCGGTGGCCAACAACTACCAGCAGGCGGACACCGGCACCAAGATGCTGCACATCGGCAAGGGCACCAAGAGCACCATCGTCTCCAAGGGCATCTCGGCCGGCCATGGCCAGAACAGCTACCGGGGCCTGGTGAAGGTGGCGGCCGGCGCCGAGGATGCGCGCAACTATACCCAGTGCGACTCCCTGCTGATGGGTGACCAGTGCGGCGCCCATACCTTCCCTTACATGGAAGTGAAGAACCCCACGGCGCGGATCGAGCACGAAGCCACCACCTCCAAGATCAGCGACGACCAGCTCTTCTACTGCCGCAGCCGTGGCATCTCCACGGAAGACGCGGTGAATATGATCGTCAGCGGTTTCTGCAAGGACGTCTTCAAGGAATTGCCCATGGAGTTCGCGGTGGAGGCCCAGCGCCTCCTGGCGGTGACTCTTGAAGGCGCGGTCGGTTAAGAAAGGCGAATGAACATGCTCAGCATCAAGAATCTGCATGCCAAGGTCGAAGGCCGCGAGATACTCAAGGGCTTAAGCCTCGAGGTCAAAGCCGGCGACGTCTGCGCCATCATGGGGCCAAACGGCTCCGGCAAGAGCACCCTCGCCCACATCCTGGCGGGCCGGGACGGCTACGAGGTCACCGACGGCAGCGTCACTTATGAGGGCAAGGACCTCCTGGCCCTGGCGCCGGAAGAGCGCGCCCGCGCAGGCGTGTTCCTGGCCTTCCAGTACCCGGTGGAGATACCGGGCGTGAACAATGTGTACCTGCTGAAGGCTGCCTTCAATGCCATCCGCAAGCAGCGGGGCGAAGAAGAGCTGGATGCCATGGATTTCCTGGCCCTGGTGAAGGCCAAGATGCAGTTCATGGAGATGGACCCCTCTTTCCTGAACCGCGCGGTGAACGAAGGCTTCTCCGGTGGCGAGAAGAAGCGCAACGAGATCCTGCAGATGCTGGTGCTGGAGCCCAAGCTCGCCCTGCTGGATGAGACCGACTCAGGCCTGGACATCGATGCACTCAAAGTCGTGGCCAAGGGCGTGAACAAGCTCCGGGACCCGCAGCGCGCCATCGTCATGGTCACCCACTACCAGCGGCTGCTGGACTATGTGGTGCCGGACAAGGTGCACGTGCTGGCCGGCGGCCGGGTGGTGAAGTCCGGCGGCAAGGAACTGGCGTTGGAGCTGGAGAAGCGCGGGTACGACTGGCTGAAGGACGCTGTGATCGCATGAGCAGCGCTCTCGCCCCCTATCTCGAAGGTTTCGCGGCGCAACCGAAGCCGCAAGCTTGGCTGCATGCCCTGAAAGAACAGGCCCTGCAGCGGGCATCCGCGCGCGGCTTCCCGGTGGCGCGGGATGAAGCCTGGAAATACACCTCTCTCGCCGTGCTGGAGAAGCGCGGCTTCAAGCCCGCTCGTTCCAAGACGCCGCTGGATGCCGCCGCTTTCGCCAAGCTCACCCTGCCGGGCCTCGACTGCCCGCGGGCCGTGTTCGTGAACGGCCGCTACGACGCCGCGCTCTCGCGCCTGCCGCAGGGCGTGCGCGTGGTCCAGAGCGTGGATGCCGATGAGAGCCTGCGTGCCCTGCTCATCGCGCCCAAGGGATGGGAAGAGGACACTTTCCTCGACCTCAACACCGCCCTCTTCCAGGAAGCCCTGGTGCTGACCCTGGATGGTGAACCGGCTGAGCCGCTTGAGTTCCTGCACGTGAGCGTGCCGACGATAGACTCCGCCTCCCATCATCTGCGCAGCGTCGTGAAGCTGGGCAAGCATGCTCGAGCCATGCTCATCGAGCGCTATGCGGGCCTGGACGGCGCCAAGCACTTCACCAACAGCAGCGTGCAGATCCATCTGGACGCGGGCTCGAAGCTCACCCACGTGCGCATCCAGGACGAGAGCCTCCAAGCCTTCCACCTGGGCCGCGTGCTGGTGGAGCAGGCGGCCGACAGCAGCTACATCTCCCATAACTTCCAGGCCGGCGCGGCCTGGAGCCGGCTGGATCTCGCGGTGAGCCTGAGCGCCGCCGGTGCCGAGGCTGAACTCAACGGCTTCTATGCCGTCAACGGCCGCCAGCATCTGGATAACCATACCCGCGTGGATCATCTCGCGCCCCACACCACGAGCCGGGAACTGTATCGCGGCATCCTGGACGGCCAGGGCCGCGCGGTGTTCAACGGCAAGGTGGTGGTGGCTCCCCACGCGGTCAAGACCGATGCCGCACAGGCGAACCACAACCTCCTGCTCTCCCGTGGCGTCGAGATCGACACCAAGCCGGAACTCGAGATCTACGCCGACGACGTGAAGTGCAGCCACGGCGCCACCGTCGGCCAGTTGGACGAGCAGCAACTCTTCTACCTGCGCTCCCGCGGCATCGACGCGGAAGCGGCCCGCGGTCTGCTCGTGGGCGCCTTCGCCGAGCGGCTGATGGCCTTATTGCCCCTGCCCGCCCTTGCCGCCCATGCCCGCCGCCGCCTGAGTGCGGCCATCAGCCAGATCGCCCTGCCGGAGCAGTCATGAGCACAGCCCACCCTCTTCAAGAGACTTCCGGTTTCGATCCGCTGCGCTGGCGCCGCGACTTCCCGATCCTCAGCGAGAAAGTGCACGGCAAGCCCCTCGTGTATCTCGACAACGCCGCCACGTCCCAGAAGCCTCGGGCCGTGATCGATGCGGTGTCGCGGTACTACGAGCACCACAACGCCAACGTGCACCGGGGTGTGCATCGCCTGAGCGAGCTCGCCACCGCCGACTACGAGGGCGCCCGCGAGAAAGTGCGTGCCTTCATCAACGCCCGTTCCACGAAGGAAGTGGTCTACACCCGCGGCACCACCGAGGCCATAAACCTAGTCGCCCAGAGTTTCGTGCGCCCTATGCTGAAATCCGGCGACGAGATCCTGCTCACCCAGATGGAGCACCACTCCAACATCGTGCCCTGGCAGCTGGTGGCCGGCCTGACCGGTGCCGTGCTGAAGGTTGTCCCCATCACCGATACCGGCGAACTCGAGCCCGGCGCCTTCGAGAGGCTGCTCAGCCCCAGGACCCGCATCGCGGTGTTCGGCCACGTCTCCAATGCCCTCGGCACCATCAATCCTGTGAAAGAGATGACCGCACAGGCCCATGCCCGCGGCGTGCTGGTGCTGGTGGACGGTGCCCAGGCGGTGCCCCATATGGCCGTGGACGTGCGGGACCTGGATTGCGACTTCTATGCCTTCTCCGGCCACAAGATGTTTGCCCCCACGGGCATCGGCATCCTCTACGGCAAGCAAGCGCTGCTTGAAGCCATGCCGCCCTGGCAGGGTGGCGGCGAGATGATCCGCATCGTGCGATTCGATGAGACCACCTACAACGACCTGCCCCACAAGTTCGAGGCTGGCACGCCGGACATCGGCGGTGCCGTGGGCCTCGGCGCCGCGGTGGATTACCTGAACCAGGTGGGACTCGCGGCCATCGAAGCTTATGAGCACGGACTCCTGGCTTACGCCACGGACCGCATCGGCTCGGTCAAGGGCGTGCGGCTCGTGGGTACTGCCCGTCACAAGGCCGGCGTGGTGTCCTTCGTCATGCAGGGCGTCCATCCCCATGACCTTGGCACTATCGTGGACCAGGAAGGGGTCGCCATCCGCACCGGCCATCATTGCGCCATGCCTGTGATGGAGCGCTTCGACCTGCCGGCCACGGCCCGCGCCTCCCTCGCCTTCTACAACACCCGCGAGGACATCGATGCGCTTGTCGCAGCCCTGGACAAGGCCCGCGGAGTGCTGGCGTGAACGACAGCCTGAAGGACCTTTACCGTGACGTGATCGTCGATCACAACCGTGCCCCCAGGAACTTCCGCAAGATCCCGGACGCGGACCGATGCGTGGAGGGCTTCAACCCCCTCTGCGGCGATAAGCTCACGGTGTACCTGAAGCTGGATGGCGAGACCCTCTCGGACGTGAGTTTCGAGGGTAGTGGCTGTGCCATCTCTGTGGCTTCGGCCTCCCTCATGACCGAGCGGCTGAAGGGCAAGACCCGTGCCGAGGCGGAACAGTTGTTCGATACCATGCATGACCTCCTCACCCGCGCCGATGCTCCGGCGGATGCCGAAGACCTCGGCAAGCTCGCGGCCCTCTCAGGCGTGCGGGAATTCCCCTCGCGGGTGAAATGCGCGAGTCTCTGCTGGCATACATTGAAAGGTGCGCTGCAAGGTGATGGCGCCAAACCGATATCCACGGAATAGAGCATGTACGACCGCGAACCCATCAAGCTCCTACGTTCCTGCGAGGCGGTGATGATCCCCGCCGGCACTCGCGTGGTGATCCCGGAAGGCACCGAGGTGAACGTGGCCCAATCCCTGGGCGGCAGCTTCACCGTCTACGTGGACGGGAACCTGCTGCGCATCGCCGGCAAGGATGCGGATGCCCTCGGCCGCGAGGTCCAGGAGGGCCCCAAGCTGCCGGAGAATCCCAGCGACGCGGACGTGGAGAAGCTCGTGTGGGAGCAGCTGAAGACCTGTTATGACCCGGAGATCCCCATCAACATCGTCGACCTCGGCCTCGTGTATGAGTGCAAGCTCATGCCCGGCGATGCGAACAAGAAGAAGGTGGGCGTGAAGATGACCCTTACGGCCCCCGGCTGCGGCATGGGCGGCATCCTGGTGCAGGACGTGAAGGATAAGCTTGAGCAGGTCCCCACCATCCAGGGCGCGGATGTGGAACTGGTGTTCGATCCGCCCTGGAGCCGGGAGATGATGTCGGAAGAGGCGAAACTCCAGACCGGGATGTACTACTGATGGCTGAATGGGTAGCTGTCGGTCCCGCGAGCGAGATCCCGCCCGGGAGCCACAAGGTGGTGGACGTGGCCGACGTGATGATCGCGGTGTTCAACGTGGACGGGAAGTTCTACGCCATCGAGGACGTCTGCACCCATGACGGCGGCATCCTCACGGGCGGCCCGATACAAGGCTGCATCATCACCTGCCCCCGCCACGGCGCCACCTTCGACATCCGCAGCGGCGAAGCCCTCACAGCCCCGGCCTATGAGCCGACAGCCGCTTTCCCAGTCCGCATCCAGGATGGTATCGTCCAGGTGAAAGACGATCGCTGGGACTGACTGCAAAGGGGGACCCAATGACTACCGTCAAAACGCTGACTTACCTGCCCCTGCTCATCTTCGCGATGGCGGTCAACGCCGCCAACCCTGCTCCCTCCGCTGCTTCCATTCCCGACGCCATCGCTGACAACAGTCAGGCCCTGACCGCCTTCGAAGCAAAACTTCAGGCTGCGGTCGAGAAGGGAGGCTACTATCCGAAGGAAGCGGCGATGAACGGCGAGCAAGGCGTAGTCGTAGTGGAGTTCGATTATGCAGGCGACGGCAAAGCCACCAACGTGACGCTGGGCGCCACCACCGCTAGCCGCGACCTGAATCGCGCTGCGATCCGTTCAGTTGAGAACGCCAAGTTTCCGCCCAAGCCATCTGAATTGGCTGGGGTAACTCATTTCCATATCAAGCTGACCTACACCCTGGGCCACTGACGGCAGAAACCGTCAGATGTCGACCGGGACGTCGCTCTCGCCGAAATGCTCCAGATAATCCGCATGGGCCGCCTTGATGACGGCATAGGCCTGCTCGTGGTTGTAGGCCGCTTGCACGTCAACCTTATGGGCTTGGCCCGGAACCCACTTGTAAGTGCTGAAGTAATGCACCAGCCGCTCCACCATCACGTGGGGCAAATCCTGCAGTTCACGGGCGTGTCCCCATAGGTTGTCGCTGGCCAACACGGCGATGATCTTGTCGTCCGCCTCGCCACCATCGATCATGCGCAGGCCGCCGATGACCCGCGCGCTCATGAGCACCTCGGAACGCGCGATGGGCCGCTCGGAGAATACGCAGATGTCCAAGGGGTCCTTGTCGCCCGGGATGCCCTCGCCCGCCAGCTTGCCGACCCGCGGGCCGCAGTAGGTGCGCGGCACGAAGCCGTAGAGCGCCGGCATGTGGGCGGAACTGCGTTGGGGACGGTCGACCCGCAGGTAACCCGTGGCCTTGTCCACCTCATACTTCACCACGTCGAAGGGCGTGATCTCGATGTAGGCGTTGACCACGGCCGGGGCTTCTTCGCCCAGTTCGAGGCCGTGCCAGGGGTGGGGTCGCCACTGGTTATAGGGCTTCATCTGCGTTTCACCGGTTGGGGGCGCGCATTGTACCGGCCGGGCCGGCCGCTTCCAACCCTGCAGCTTGAAAACCGCGGTTTCCGGCACAATATCCCCGCCATACACGCCACCGGAGACATCCATGCTCACCCTGCGTCCCGCCACCGAACGCGGCCATGCCGACCATGGCTGGCTCGACAGCTGGCACAGCTTCTCCTTCGCGGACTACCACGACCCGGAGCACATGGGCTATTCGGCGCTGCGGGTCATCAATGACGACCGCATCGCCAAGGGTGGCGGCTTCGGCGCGCACCCGCACCGGGACATGGAGATCATCACCTACATCCTGAAGGGCGCCATCGGCCATAAGGACAGCATGGGCAACGGTTCGGTGATCCGGCCGGGCGACGTGCAACGCATGAGCGCCGGCACCGGCGTGGTGCACAGCGAGGCTAACGCCGCCGATGGCGAGACGCGCCTCTTGCAGATATGGATCCTGCCCCGCTCCCGCGGCGGCGCCCCGGGCTACGAACAGATCCATTTCGACGATATGGACCTGCGCAACAAGCTGCGCCTGGTGGCTTCGCCGGACGGACGGGAGGGCTCGGTGCGCATCCAGCAGGATGCGACGATCTACGCAGGCCGCCTGGATGCAGGCACGACCGTGCAGCACCCGCTGGATGCGGGACGCCACGCCTACCTGCAGGTGGCGGAAGGCTCGTTGAAACTGAACGGCACGCTACTCAAGGAAGGCGATGGTGCGATGCTGGAGAAGGAAGCGGCGCTAAAGCTGGAAGCGGTGACCGGCACGGAAGCCCTGCTGTTCGATCTGCCTTAAGTCCCCGTCAGTCATCACGCCGTGCATCGGAATCCCGGTGCACGGTGTATTCCCCTTCCAGGGTGACGCCGCCCGGCTTGGCATGGCCGGGGCCGCGCCCCTGCATCTGCTGCGTCCACTTGCGGCGCAGCCACCAGAAGCGCAGATAGAGCGCCACGCCCAGGATCAACAAAGCACCCAACACCACCAGGAACAGCACGGTGCCGAGGAACAAGGACACGGCGAAGGCCGCCAACACCGCCAACATGGTCAAGGCCCGCGCGAGCGGGTTCCGGGATGCCGGCAGGCTTTGGGTCACAACAGCCCTTTCACGATGGCGGCGGCCGCCTTATCCAGGTCGATGCTCCCCATGTCGCTCTCATCGGCGCTTTCCGGCGGCATGAAAGCCAGGCGCCGGTCCGCGTGATTCACGGTCTGCCAGCGCAGGGCGGTGGAGGAACGGCGGCGCGGATAGAACGCGGCCGTGGGGCGGTCCAGCGCCGCCGCCACATGCAAGGGACCGGTGGACCCGCTGATGAAAAGATCGGCGAAGGCCAGGTGTTGCGCGAAATCCAGCAGCCCCTCTTTCGATACCAGCACCGTGTGCGGACCCTCGATGAGGCTGGAGAGCCGCCGGGCCTGCGCTTCCTCGGTCGGGCCCGCCGTGAGCACGAGATGGCGCTTGGCGCCGGCCAGCGCGCGCGCGAGATGGCCGTACTGCCCCAGTGAGAGGTTGTTGGCCGAACCGCCATGCCCTGCATGCACGAACAGCAGTTGCTTCGTCGCGGCGATCTTGTGTTCCTTCAGGAAGGCTTGCTTCAGCTTCTTGATCTCGGCCGGTTTGAACTCGAGATAGGGCGCTTCGGTCGGCTTCAGCTTGGTCACGCCCTGCTCTTCCAGGAACACGCGCACCAGATCCTGGTTGTACACGTACTCCGGCTTCTCGGAGCGGGAACGCCGCTGGGGGATGCGGCGGTTGTGGAAGAGTTGCGCGAGCTTGGTGGCGGGCGCATAGCGGCGCGGGATGCCGGCGAGCCATACGCCGAGGCCGGTGTCGAAGCGCGAGAAGAGCGTGATGACCGCATCGAAGCCCTTGGGCTTGAGGAGCCGGCTTAAGGCCCGGCCGTTCCGCCACTCCCCCTTCTGCCTCGGGTCCAGGATCACCTCATCTATATAAGGACAGGCCTCCGCCAGGGGCGCCGTATAGGCCGGCACCAGCACGGCGATGTGGGCCTTAGGCTGGGCAGCCCGCAAGAGGGCCAGGGCCGGCCAGGCGAGCATGAAATCGCCAAGCTTGTCGTTGCGGATGACCAGTATCTTGGATGCGGCAGGTGCAGGCATGAGGCCATCGGCAGGGAACGCGGGCTGCGCCGCGGGATATTAACCAAGCACGACATAAAGGTCGAATCCCCCTCCCCCTGACCGCCTCCCACGACATATAGGGGACTACCCCTAACCCGATTCGGGTTTTTACCCAATATAAAAAACGTCCTGCCCGGTCCAGACTTTGCCTCGGGTCGTGCACCCCTCACGATCCAAACGGCCGATGTTCCCCATCGGCCGCACAAGCCGAGATGCAACGTCACGGCCTGCGATGCGGATGATCCTCCCTATCATCCGCGTCGACTGAAACGCCTCGAAAGAGGCGTTTCTTTTTGGCGGCCCGGTTTAGGGCGCTGTGCCGGGTTTAGACATATGCCCTGAATCCCGGCCTCGGGTGTTACACCCCGGTTAATCAGGGGTTCACCCGCTTCCTGCACAGGCACGACTCAACTAGTCTCGACCCATGGACGCCAAGGACGGTGTCCAACTTCCTGGCATCTCCGCCAAGGCACCCCCGGCGGACCCGGAAAAAAAGTGGACCTGAGAATCTCACCGACCGCATCGCGCGCACCGTTCAAGGCCCTCATCGCCACCGATGACGCAGCGTCCGGCAGCGTGGAGCATTCTGCCCTCAAACAACTGCATTTCGACGCCGTCTCCGCCCATGACGAAGGCGAGATGCTGCACAGCATCCATGCCGAGAAGCCGGATCTCGTGATCCTGGACGCGGACTTGCCCGAAGCCGGAGGCCTGGAAGCTTGCCGACGCCTGCGGGAGGACCCCAATACCGCGGGCATCCCCATCATCATGGTGACCGGTGGCGAGGGCAACGCCGAAAAGATCGAGGCGCTGGAGACCGGTGCGGACGATTGCGTGGGTAAGCCGCTGAACGTCGACGTGTTGATGGCGCATATCAAGGCCATCGCCCGCCGAGCCCTGCAGGCCGTGACGCCCAACCATAGGCTGCGGGCGGGACCGATCGACATGGACCTGGATCGCTGGACCGTGAAGGTCTCGGGGCAGCCCATCGAGCTCACCAAGAAGGAGTTCCGGCTCCTGCAGACGCTTCTTGAAGCCAAGGGCCGTGCGCTCACGCGCGATTACCTCCTGCAGGAGGCTTGGTCCCACGGGACCATCCACGGCCTCGACACCCGCACCGTGGATGTGCATATCGGCCGCCTGCGCCGCAAACTGGGGGATGCGGGCCGCTACATCATCACCGTGCGTAACGTGGGTTTCCGCTTCGATCTCCTGCCGGAGTGGCTCACTGGCGGCTGAACGTGCTTGGTTTTTCACCATGGGGTCTTTCCAATCATCCAAATAGGGTATTTACCCTATATATCTACATATCCCTGCCCCGCTAAGGTTTACTTATTCCAGGGACAGGCGCAGCGGAGCGCCTCAAGACGATCAAAAGACAGCATGTATTGAGACCCGGGTCGCACAGCGATTAAGGGTTTTTCGCGGGATTCCACGGCTGAAATTCGAGGCATATGTTGCACTTGTTTCTTGACATATGCGCTCGTCGGCCGGCACGGCATTTTGTGTACCATGTCTGTCGCACATCACCCCAGGGCCGATGGAGCGTTTGTCTTGAGGTTACAGGCGGATTCAGGGATCCGCGATCGACCGCAGCGAGACTGTCCTGAACTGAACCCCGGCGGCGACGCCGCTTTGCAACTGAATCCCCGCTGACAGAGGGAAGGACGAGGAGCGAATCATGGCTGATAACAAGGGCAAAGGCCGAGACCGCACACTGCAGCCGGAGATGTCCGGCAACGTAGGCTCGCCTAACGACGAATCCCACGCCGAGGTACTGCGAGAACTGGTGGCGCACTTGCGCCAGAACCGCACGCAGCTGCGGGAGGTATGGGCCAGCCGGATCATGAGCGCCCGCTTCCTCACCGCCATGACCAACGAAGAGATCATGGCGGAAGCAAGCTCGGTGTACGACAACTACCTGGGAGCGCTGGAGACCGGCTCGATCGAAGCCCTCGAAGCCTACGCCCGCGACCTGTCGGAACGAATCATCCCCCGAGGCGTCGAGACGCACGAAGTGGTGGGTATCGTGCTCTTGCTGCGCGACGTGCTGGCACGCTCCCTCTTCGCCAAATACGGCCAGAACCAGCAACTGCT
The DNA here is from genome assembly GCA_964584665.1 of uncultured Gammaproteobacteria bacterium. Classification (GTDB taxonomy): domain Bacteria; phylum Pseudomonadota; class Gammaproteobacteria; order Natronospirales; family REEB76; genus DASUBN01. The sequence continues at coordinate 125,369 of CAZPAO010000001.1, read as the reverse complement.
GACCCGCGTGTTGGACGCCTATGAGCCCGCCGCGAACCGCATCGCCACCACGGTGGCGGTGGGCTTCGTGCAGGAACGCGAGCGCATCATCCGCCAGCAACAGGAAGCCATCCGCGAGCTGTCCACCCCAGTGCTCGCCGTGCGCGAACGACTGCTGATCCTGCCCATCATCGGCATCCTCGACCCGCAACGCGCCCGTCAGCTGACGGAACAGCTGCTGCGCGGCATCCGCGTAAACCGCGCACGAGTGGTCGTGATGGACCTGACCGGTGTGCCCGCGGTGGACGCCGCGGTCGCCAACCACCTGGTGCAGACGGTGGAAGCCGCCCGACTGGTCGGTGCCGACGTGATCGTCACGGGCCTCGCGCCGGAACTGGCGCAGACCCTGGTCACCATCGGCGTGGACCTGGGCAAGATGGCCACGGTGGGCGACCTCCAGGGCGGCATCGAAGAGGCCGAGAAGCTCCTGGGTTACAAGGTCATGCCCATCACTGAAAAGAACAACGAGTAAGGACACGCCGGCGTGGAAGTCCCTATCCTAAAACAGAGGAACTACCTCATCGCGTCGGTGCAGGCCGTGCTGACCGACCAGGACCTGGTGACGCTGCGCGACCGGCTGGTGGCCCAGGTGGGCCGCTACCGTTCGGTCGGCGTGATCCTGGACGTGACGGGCCTGGACGTGATGGATTCCTTCTCAGTGCGAACGCTGCGGGACATGGCCCACATGATCCGCCTGCGCGGTGCCGACACGGTGATCGTCGGCATCCAACCGGAGGTGGCGTTCTCCATGGTGCAGCTGGGTCTCAGCCTGGAAGGCGTGCCCACTGCCCTCGACCTGGAAGAAGGTCTGGCTTATCTGGACGCACGGCCCAAGCGTACGAGCGTGGGGCCGCCAGCGGGATCCAGATGAACAGGCCCGTCAACCCACCGCAGAGCGGAAGCGCAACGGAAGGGAAATTGGACGACAAGGCAGTCATCCCCATCCGGACAGTGATGGATATCGTCACCGCCCGCCAGCATGGACGCGAGCTGGCACTCCAATCCGGTTTCTCGGAGACGGAGTCGACGCTCATCGCCACCATCATCTCGGAGCTGGCGCGCAACATCGTGCTCTATGCCCAGACCGGCGAGATCGTGCTCGGCAAGGCGAACGGCAGCGAGAACCAGCACGGCGTCATCATCATCAGCCGGGACAACGGCCCCGGCATCCCCGACGTACAGCGCGCCCTGGTGGGTGGGTACTCCACGTCCGGCGGCCTGGGCCTCGGCCTATGCGGCGTACGCCGCATGGTGGATGAATTCTACATAGACACGGGCACCGACAAGGGCACCACCGTCACGGCCAAGAAATGGCTACAGTGATGCGCGATGTGATCGAGTCGGCCGCAGCGGTCTTCACGCTGCCGGGCCAGGCTGAGTCCGGAGACCGCCACGCCATGGTGGGCGTACCCAATGGCATGGTGGCCGCCGTCATCGACGGCCTGGGCCACGGCCGCGAGGCGGCAGCAGCGGCGGAACGGGCCGTGGACTGCGTGGAACGGCATGCCGGCGAGGAATCCCTCATCAGCCTCGCGAAACGCTGCCATACTGCCCTCACCGGCAGCCGTGGCGCAGTCATGAACCTGGCATGCTTCGACGCCAATGAAGGCACCCTGACCTGGCTCGGCATAGGTAACGTGGAGGGCCGCTTGCTACTGAAGACCACCAGCTCCGGGTATGTGAAGCAGAACCTGCTGTTGCGCCCCGGCGTGGTGGGCCAGCGCCTGCCCTCGCTGCAGACCGCGGTGACCCGCGTGCAGCCCGGCGACATGATCATCTTCGCCACCGATGGCATCGCACCCGACTTCGCCGACGAGATCCGCGGCGATGGCAGCGTCACTGACATCGCTGAGCGCATCATCTCCCGCTACTGCAAGAAGACCGACGACGCCCTGGCGTTGGTCGCGCGTTACCTGGGGTAGGCCGCCATGCACGGCTACTCCCCCGATCTCCACGAGACCTACCGCAAGGCCCTGAAGGACTACCTGAAAGACGGCGGCGAAGCGCCGCTGCATCAGGCCTATGAACTCGGTCGCCAGGCGCTCGGCTCCGGCATCGGGCTGCTGGGCCTCGTCAACATCCATCATTCCGCAGTGTCAACGCTGGTGGAGACCCACGACGGTGAGGCGCGCAAGCTGGATGGCGCCTATCATTTCCTCATCGAGAGCATGTCCCCTTTCGAGATGATGCAGATCGGGAACCGCGAGTCGAACGCCGCCTTGCGGCGCCTGAACAACATCCTCGAGGAAGAAGCCAAGCGCATCGCCCATACCCTGCACGACGAGGCGGCGCAGCTGTTGGCCTCCGTGTATCTCGAGCTCGCGGAGATACAGCGCCAGACGCCTCCGGCGGAGGTACGAAAGCATGTCGACCGCATCTCCGAGCAGCTGGACATGGTGTCGGACCAGTTGCGGCGCCTCTCCCATGAGCTGCGCCCGCCCATCCTCGACCAGCTCGGCCTGATGCCCGCCCTGCAGTTCCTCACGGACGGTTTCCGCAAGCGCGCGGGCCTGACCATCGTCATCGACAACGACATCCTCGACCATGGCCGGCTGCCACCTCAGGTGGAGACCGCGCTCTACCGGGCCGTGCAGGAAGCGCTCAACAACATCGTGCGCCACGCCCAGGCGCAGTGCGTATGGATCAAGATCTGGATCGACCAGCAGTTGATCTACTGCACGATCCGCGATGACGGACGGGGCTTCGCCTCCCCTGCTCCGGGTACTCCCGCGCGCCATGGCCTCGGGCTCATGGGCATACGCGAGCGTATCAGCAGTCTCTATGGCGCCTTCGAAGTCAATTCCACGCCCGGATCGGGCACCGAGCTGAGAATCAGCATACCGCTGGGGAGCAATCTATGATGCAGACAGTCATGCTGGCAGATGACCATCCCATGTTCCGCCAGGGCCTGAAAGCCCTGCTGGAGCGCGAGGGCTACGAGATCGTGGCGGAAGCCGCCGATGGCCACCAGGCCGTGCGGCATGCGCGGCAACTGAACCCGCGTGTGGCGGTGCTGGACCTCGGTATGCCCTTGCTGAACGGCATCGATGCCGCCCGCGAGATCCACAAGCAGGCACCCGATACCGAGGTGGTCCTGCTCACCATGTACGAGGAGGATGCCTACGTGCTTGAAGCGTTGCGCGCGGGCATCCGCGGCTACGTGCTGAAGGCCCAGGCCGCCGCGGACCTCCTGGGCGCGATCCGCGAAGTGCTGCGCGGAGCCGTATATCTCAGCCCCGGCATCTCCAAGGCCGTGGTGGATGCCTACGTGAACAAGTCCGAACTGCCGGCGGAACCCCTCACCGGCCGCGAACGCCAGGTGCTGCAGCTGGTAGCCGAGGGCAAAACCACCAAGGAGGTGGCGGAGGTGCTGGGCTTGAGCGTCAAGACCGCCGATTCGCACCGCACTCGCATCATGCAGAAGCTCGAGATACACGAGACCGCGAGCCTGGTGCGTTATGCCATCCGTCGCGGCTTCATCAAGGCCTGATCGCGCGGTTTATCGTCACATCGTCGCGCCCTTGGGGTGATTACCCAGCGGATTAGGGGTATTTCCTCGATTCCGCCTTGGGCAATACACCTGCATAGTCAGGGGGTAATATGTCCCCGCTGCCCCGTGCTCCCGCACGGCGGCATGCGGGACGAGTGCCCCCCGGATGAAACGTATCCTGCTCGCTGATGATCACCCCATGTTCCGCCAGGGTCTGAAAGCCCTGCTGGAGCGAGAGGGTTTCGACGTGGTGGCGGAAGCGGCCGATGGGCACGAGGCCGTGCGCCTCGCCCGCCAGCTCTCACCGGAACTCGCGGTGCTGGACCTCGGCATGCCGCTGTTGAACGGCATAGATGCCGCGAAGCAGATACTCAAGCAGACCGCCGGCATCCAGGTCATCGTCCTCACCATGTACGAAGAGGAAGCCTACGTGCTGGAAGCCCTGCGCGCGGGCATCCGCGGCTATGTACTGAAGGCCCAGGCCGCCTCCGACCTGGTCGGCGCCATCCGCGAGGTGGGCCGGGGCTCGGTCTATCTCAGCCCCGGCATCTCCAAGACCGTGGTGGATGCCTACATCGGCAAGTCCGAACTCCCCGCAGACCCCCTCACCGACCGCGAGCGCCAGGTGCTGCAGCTCGTGGCCGAGGGCAAGACCACCAAAGAAGTGGCGCAAGTGCTGGGCCTGAGCGCCAAGACAGCGGATTCACACCGCACCCGCATCATGCAGAAGCTCGAGATCCATGACACGGCGAGCCTGGTGCGCTACGCGGTACGCCGCGGTTTCATCAAGGCATGACCATGCAGCCCCAGGGCCGACGGTGAACGACATCCATCACTCCGCCCATGGCACGCCGACACGTGTCCTGCTGGCGGATGACCATGCCATCTTCCGCGAGAGCCTGGGAGTGCTGTTGCAGGATGAGGGTTTCGAAGTGGTCGGTGAAGCGACCGACGGCCCTGAGGCCCTGCGGATGGCCGAGACCCGGCATCCGGATGTCGCGATCCTGGACTACGACATGCCCCTGATGGACGGCATCGCCGTGGCCCGCGAGCTGCAGCGCTCGGTGCCGGAGATCCAGACGGTGCTGCTCACCAACGAGGAAGACAATGGCAGCGCCGTGGAAGCGCTGCGCGCCGGAATGCACGGCTATGTGCACAAGTCCCAGACCGGCGAAGAACTCGTGAACACCATCCGCCAGGTCGCCCGTGGGATCATCCACTTCAATACCCGCCTCTCTTCGGGAGCGCTCTCATCCCTGGTGTCTGGCAGCGAGGCGGAGCCGGAGGCCTTGAGCGAACGGGAGCGCGAGGTGCTCATGCTCATCGCCCAAGGCAACACCACGCGCATGATCGCCCAGGAGCTGGGCCTCAGCACCAAGACCATCGAATCCCATCGCAGCCGCATCATGCACAAGCTGCACGTACATAGGGCCGCGGAACTCATCCGCTACGCCATCCGCCGACAGCTCATCACGCCCTGACCTGACCCCCGCTTCCTCCAGTCCCTGATTGATTTCCGCTGTCACCGCGAGGCGACGACAATCCGATGTGACATAGGTCACGCTTCTGTCGCTGTTTACTCACGCGTTCCTCTATCTTTAAACCTCTGTTACCCATGGCAGGTATATATCTCCTGCCGATAAGGCAGGGACCTTAAGGGTATTACCCCAGCTCCTCTGCTCACAGACCACCAGTGGCCGTCGGCATCCGCCCGCAAGGGCATCCGACATATATGACTACTGAGGTTATGCAGCATGTCCATCCGGCGACCCTTATCCGCCCTCCTCGCGCTCTTCGCCCTGGCCCTCACCGGCGTAGCTCATGCCGCCTCCACCGCCCCTGGCGGCTTCCTGGAGAACGATGAGACCGCTACCGCGCGCACCCTGATGACCCAGGCGCAGACCAGCGCCTTCCTGCCGGACCGGGGCGCCTTCAGCTTCCCGGCGCCGTACAACACCCGCGGCGTGCGCATCACCACCGCCACCGACTGCGGCGGCCAGGACTGCGTGGACATGATCTACAGCTACTGGCGCAACATGAGCAACAGCGCCGGCAGCAACACGATGTACATCTTCATCGGGCTCGATCGCAATCGCGGCGGTCAGGGCCCGACCCTGTTCAGCTACGACAAGACCACGGAAGCCCTGACCGAAGTGGGCCCGCTGTTCGCGAGTTCCAGTCCCTACAGCTGGAACAGCGCCGAAGGCTGGTACTTCAGTTACGGCATGCCCACCAAGATCTACATGCAGTCCGGCTCCAAGCTCCTGCGCTATGACGTGCTGACCCACGTCATGGAGACCGTGTTCGATTCCACCACTCAGTACCCCAACTCAGTCATCAAGCAGACCAACTCCAGCAACGATGACGACGTCCATTCCGCCACCCTGGAAGATGCGGGCACTTATGCGACCTTGGGCTGCATGGCCTACAAGGTTAGCACCAAGCAGTTCTACTACTATCCCGCCCAGGGCAAGTTCGACGAGTGCCAGATAGACAAGAGCGGCCGCTACCTCCTCATCAAGGAGAAACTACCCTCCGACACCTGCGCCAGCTGCGACGAGGACAACCTGTTCGTTGACCTGCAGACAGGCACCCAGACCGTACTTACAGACCAGAACGGCGCCGGCGGCCACTCGGACATGGGCTATGGCACATACGTGGCCGTGGATAACTGGAACAACTATGCCAATGCCTGGCGGGTATGGAACCTAGGCTCGAGCCCCTTGGCGGGAGGGCTGACCTACCATGATAACGATTGGAGCGCCTTCTCTCCGTCCCATGTGAGCTTCGAGAACGCGAGCCCGACCCTGCCCATCAGCCAGCAGTACGCCTGCGGCAGCGGCGCCAACCGCACCAACTCGCCCCGCGCCAACGAGATCATCTGCTTCAGCCTGGACAGTTCCATCCCCCATGCCTCCCAGCAGGCGCTGGTGGTGGCTCCGGTCATGACCGACCTCAACGCCACCGGCGGCAACGCCACTTGCCCGAGTTGCACCGACTACGGCAAGGACCCGAAGGGGAACATCGACCCCACCGGCCAGTACTTCTTCTGGGTCAGCAACATGGGCGGCACCCGTATGGAAGCCTTCATGGTGAAGATCCCTTATCAGCTCCTGACCGGTGGCGGCAGCAGCAGTGACACGACGCCCCCCAGCGTCACGCTCACCGCCCCCTTCTTGGGCGCAGCCCTCACCGGCAGCGTCACCGTCTCCGCCGATGCCGCCGACAACGTGGGCGTGGCAGGCGTGCAATTTAAGCTGGATGGCGTGAACCTGGGCGCGGAAGTGACCCAGGCGCCCTATTCGATCAGCTGGGATACCTCCAAGCAGGTTATCGGCGCGCATGTGCTCAGCGCCATCGCGCGCGACGCGGCGGGGAACACCACGACGGCAGCCTCCGTCTCCGTGACCACCTACGTCGCGGTGTTGCCGCCGGTGATCTCAGGCGTCGCATCCAGCGTGACCGGCTCAGCTTCAGCCACCGTGAGCTGGAACACCGACCAGTCCGCCAACTCCCAGGTCGCCTATGGCACCAGCCAGAGCTACGGCAGCACCACCACGCTGAACACCGGCATGGTGACGGCACATTCGGTGGCCATGGCGGGGCTCACACCCGGCACCCTGTATCACTACCAGGTGATCTCGAGCAATCCCTCGGGGCAGCAATCCGTCTCGTCCGACCAGACCTTCACCACCCAGGCGGGCGGTTCGGTCACGTTGCCGAAGCCCCTGGGCAACTGGCAGTTCGACGCCGGCACCGGCACCGGCACCACTGCCGCCGACAGCTCCGGTCACGCTTATACCGCCACCCTCCACAAGAGCCCGGTCTGGGTCCAGGGTGTGGTGGGCGATGCCCTCAACTTCGACGGTGTGGACCAGTATGCGAGCGTCCCTCATGTCGCGGCGCTGGATGCCTACCCGCTTACGGCATCGGTCTGGTTCAACACCACCGACACGAGCGGCACCCACGCGCTCATCAACAAGTACGCTTCCGGTTCCTACAAGGGCTACCAGGTGTTCCTGAGCAACGGCAGCCTCTGCGCCTGGTATGTGCGCGACAGCGCGGATCACGTTGGTGACAGCGGCTGTCCGCTGAAGACCGCGGGTTACAACGATGGCCAGTGGCACATGGTGACCTACACGGTCGACGCTAGCGGCGGCAAGCTCTATGTGGATGGCGTGCTCAAGACCAGCCGTGCCTGGACCGGCCGTGCCGGTGCCGTGAGCAGCACCGACTCGCTGTACTTCGCCCGTTACCCCGGCGCGACCCAGCCCTACCTGGCGGCCTCCGTGGACGAAGTGCGGCTCTATAGCTCCGCCCTCAATGCCTCGCAGGTGGCGGCGCTCTATGCCAGCTTCCCGCGGGTGCTGCCCGTGGCCTGGACCGCCCTTCGCAATGTGACCGCCGACGGCGGCTCGTTGCAGAAGACCAGCGGCTGCGACGGCTGCGAGGATGCCATCGCTGACTCCCAGCAGCAGCTGACCCAGGGTGGCAACGGCTACGTGGAGTTCGTGGTCTCGGAGACCAACACCCTGCGCAGCGTGGGCCTGGAGAACCCGGCAGCCGGCCCCGGCATGGCCAACATGGACTACGCCCTGCGCCTGCAGAGTGGCAGCGTGGAGGTGCACGAGAAAGGCGCCTACAAGACCGACACCAAGTTCGCCTCCGGCGACGTGTTCCGCATCGCCGTGGGTGCGGGCACGGTGAACTACTACAAGAACGGCACCGTGTTCTACACCAGCAAGACCGCGCCGGCCTCCATCCTGCGGGCGGCGGCGAGCGTGAACACCCTGGGCGGCACCGTCACCGACGCCCTCATCAAGACCCAATAGGCAAAAAAAACCGGCCGCCGGACAGTTCCGGCGGCCGGTCAGGGCTGGGGGACTTCTGCGGTCCCCGATATCTCCAGGTTACGGCTGAGCGGCCAGGCCCGGGATACTTTGCAGATGCGGGGCGCGGGCCTGGTACTGCTCCAGGGCCAGCCACTTGCGGTACCAGTCGACGGTCTCCTTGAGGCCTTCCTTGAACGGCACCTCGGGCGCGTAGCCCAGGTACTTCTGGGCCTTCTCGATGGAAGCCTGCGAGTGCTTCACGTCACCGGTGCGGGGAGCCTCGAACTGCGGGACGATACGGTCCCCCAGGAGGTCCTCCAGCATGTCGACGAGGTCCAGCAGGCTGCGGCGCTCGCCGCAGGCCACGTTGAACACCTGCCCCGCCGCTTCCGGCGCGGTGGCGGCGGCGATGGTGGCCTGCACCGCGTTCGCCACGTAGGTGAAGTCACGGGACTGGGTGCCGTCGCCATAGATCACCGGCGAGCCGCCGTTCAGGGCAGTGTCGATGAAGCGCGGGATCACCGCGGCATATTCCGACTCCGGGTCCTGGCGCGGGCCGAAGACGTTGAAGTAGCGCACGCAGGCGGTCTCCAGGCCGAAGGCCTGCCAATACACCTTGCAATAGTGCTCGCCGGTGAGTTTCGAGACGGCATAGGGCGAGAGGGGATCCGGAGTGGCATCCTCGCGCTTGGGCAGGGCCACCGCGTTGCCGTAGGCCGAGGAGGAAGCGGCGAACACCACCCGCTTCACCCCTGCCTTGTGGCTCGCATCCAGCACCGTGAGCGTGCCGGTCTCGTTCACCGCGTGGGTGGCGAGGGGGTCCTTCAGGGATCGGCCCACGGAGGCCAGGGCCGCCAGGTGGAACACATAGTCCATGCCCTGCACGGCCTTGCGCACCGTCTCACGGTCGCGCACGTCGCCTTCGATGAACTCGATGGGCAGGCTCTCGATGTTCTCGCGCTTGCCGGTGGAGAGATTATCGAGCACCCACACGTCGTGCCCCTGGTGGAGCAAGCCGCGGGTCAGGTGCGAGCCGATGAATCCGGCACCGCCTGTCACTAGACATTTCATGGCAATCACCTCATTTATGATGCGTAGGGCTTGAGCCCGCGTGCGTGCACGCGAGTGATGGATGCTGTCCTTGGGGACTCGGGGCGGTTCAGCGCGTGGTGCCCGCCCGCTGGTAGTCGTCTTCGAGGCGCACGATGTCGTCCTCGCGCAGGATCTCGCCCTGCTGCACCTCGACGATGAACACGGGCTCGTGGCCGGCGTTGCCGAGACGGTGGACCTCGCCGAGACCGATGCGCACGGATTCGCGGGGCTTCAGTTCCAGCAGCCGCTCGCCCACCAGCGCACTGGCCACGCCGCCCACGCAGGTCCAGAGCTCGCTGCGGTGGTGGTGGTACTGCAGGCTCAGGCGCCGGCCGGGGTGCACCTCGATGAGCTTCACTTTGTAGCCTGGCCCCTCATGCAGGAGGCTCCAGCGGCCCCAGGGGCGTTCGTCGGTCTCGATGGCGAAGCTGTCGGTGTCCAGATTGGACGGCAGATGACGCGGTCCGGGCAGCTTGCCCAGGTATTCGTCCATGTAGGACTTGCTGTGTTGCTCGATGGTCATTCGACGGTCACCGATTTGGCGAGGTTACGGGGCTTGTCCACGTCGGTGCCGCGCTGCAGGGCCGTGTGGTAGGCCAGGAGCTGCACCGGTATGGCATGCACGATGGGCGAGAGGATGCCGGCATGGCGCGGCGTGCGGATCACGTGCACGCCCTCGCTCTCGGTGAACTGGCTATCCTGGTCCGCGAACACGAAGAGCTCGCCGCCGCGGGCGCGCACTTCCTGCATGTTCGACTTCACCTTCTCCAGCAGCGAGTCGTTGGGCGCGATCACCACCACCGGCATGTCGCTATCCACGAGCGCCAGGGGGCCGTGCTTCAGTTCGCCCGCGGGATACGCCTCGGCGTGGATATACGAGATCTCTTTGAGCTTCAGCGCGCCTTCCAGAGCGATGGGGTAGTGCACGCCCCTGCCCAGGAACAGCGCATGGTCCCGTTCGGCGAAGCGCGCGGCCCAGGCCTGTATCTGCGGCTCCAGGTTGAGGGCGTGCTGCACGCACTCCGTGAGACGGCGCAGGCTCGCGATGTAGTCCTGTTCCTTGGCGGCCGACAGGCGGCCGTTGAGCTTGGCGAGGGTGCCAGCCAGGCCGAACAGCGCGATGAGCTGGGTGGTGAAGGCCTTAGTGGAAGCGACGCCGATCTCGGCGCCGGCCCGGGTGTAGAAGACCAGTTCCGAAGCGCGCGGGATGGCGCTCTCAGGCACGTTGCAGATGGACAGGGTCTTCTCGTGGCCCATGGCCTTGGCGTGCTTCAGGGCTTCCAGGGTGTCCAGGGTCTCGCCGGATTGGGAGATGGTGACCACGAGCTGGCGGGGGCGGGCCACCGATTCCCGGTAGCGGTATTCGCTGGCGATCTCCACTGAGGTGGGGATGCCCGCCACGCCCTCCAGCCAGTACTTGGCGGTGAGGCCGGCGTAGTAGCTTGTGCCGGCAGCGAGGATCAGCACCGCATCCACGTCGCGGAATACCTCATCGGCGCGAAGGCCAAACAGGGCTGGCGTGAAGCCTTCCTCCACCAGCGGCCGCAGCGTGTCGGCGAGCACGGCCGGCTGCTCGTGGATCTCCTTCTGCATGTAGTGCTGGTGGCTGCCGAGATCCATGTTGGCGAGGGAGACGTCGCTCACCCGCGGCAGGCGTTCCACCTTCTGGCCGTTGCGGTCCGTGACCGTGACCCTCTGGCCACGCAGTTCCACCACGTCGCCGTCTTCGAGGTACAGCACCCGGCGCGTCGCCGAGAGCACCGCTGAGACGTCGGAGGCGAGGAAGTTCTCCCCCTCCCCCAGGCCCACCAGCAAGGGACAGCCCATGCGGGCGCCGGTGACCACGTCCGGGTTCTTGAGGGAGAGCACGCCGATGGCATAGGCGCCGATCAGCTCCCGGGCGGTCTCCTGGGTAGCCCGGAACAGGTCGCCGTGCTGCTGCAGGTGATGATGGATGAGGTGGGCGATGACCTCGGTATCGGTCTGGGACTCGAAGGTATAGCCGAGGCCCATGAGGCGGGCCCGGTGTTCCTCATGGTTCTCGATGATGCCGTTGTGCACCACCGCGATCTCGCCGCGCGAGATGTGGGGATGGGCGTTCGGCTCGGTGACGCCGCCATGGGTGGCCCAGCGGGTATGTCCGATGCCGGTGACGCCCGCGAGCTGGGTGGCGTTGGCCTTGCTCTGCATCTCCGCCACGCGGCCGACGCTGCGAACCCGCTTGATGCTGCCGTTGACCACGGCGATGCCCGCGGAGTCATAGCCGCGGTACTCGAGCCTCTGCAGGCCCTCGATCAACATAGGCACCACGTTACGGCTGCCCACGGCTCCCACGATCCCACACATGTGCGTTCTCCAGCGCCGGGATCAACCGGCGGTACGTTCCCAGGTGACCTGCTGCCGGCCATTCAGGAGATGGACGAGCGCCATCACCGTGGCCCAGTTGAGCAGGCAGAAGGCATAAGGGATGTTGAGGAAGAAAGGCTTGCGCGCCGCGTGACGCGTGAAGTAACCCAGGGCCGCGGCCCCGTAGAACAAGAGCTGCAGCACGAACAAGGCGCGGAAGATGCCCGCGTCCCGCGCCAATGCCAGGCTGGCGACGAACGCCAGCACCAGGCAGATCGGGCTCAAGAGCCGGAACAGCTTGTGGGACACGGTCTGCAGCCAAAGCCGGTTCATGAAAGGGTTCAGCAGCCAGGGCTTGAGGAAGAAGAGCTGGTAATTGCCGGCGATGGTGCGCAGCTTGCGGGTGAACTCCTGCTGCGCGTTGGTGGCGACCCAGTCATAGGCCCGGGCGCGGGGTTCGAACAGGACCCGGTAACCCTGCCGCACCGCCTGCATGGGGATGAGCACGTCGTCCAGGATCAACGACTCAGGGATGGGCTGGAACAACTTGCGCCGCAAGGCGTAGATGGCCCCGGTCACGCCCACGGTGGAGTCGATGCGGCTCTCGTGCAGACGCATGAACTTCTCGTAGCGCCAGTAGAAATCCACGCCCTTCCCCACTTCGGAGCCGCGCCCGGTGCTGTCCAGCAGCACGAGTTCGCCGCTGACCGCCCCCACCTTGGGATCGGCGAAGCAGGCCACCAGCGCCTTGAGCGCGCCGGTCTCGAACTTCTGGCGCGCGTCCGCCAGCACCACGATCTCGCCGCTGGCCATGCGCATAACGTCGTTCAGAACGGCGCTCTTGCCGCGCCGCTGCTTGAACTCCACCACCGTCACCTGCTCCGAGGCGTAGGCCCGGGCCTTGGCGGCGGTGCCGTCGGTGGAACCATCCGAGGCCACGATCACCTCCATGTGGTCCCAGGGATAGTCCAGGTCGAGGAAGTTCTCCAGGCGCTGCTTGATGCGGCGCGATTCGTTGTATGCCACCACCACCAGCGTGACCTTGGGCTGCATCCAGCCGGTCACGGGCTCGCGCCGCTTCAAGCCACCCCACAGCCGGATCAGCAGCGGATAGCCCACGTAGGTGTAGGACAGCAGCATCATCGATATCCAGAAGCAGAGGGACGCGTATGCCATGAAGCCGGTCATCTCAGTGCTCCGTGTTGACGGCAGTCTTGTTGGGGGTGCAGGAGACCACCGTGTCCCCCAGATGCGGGTCGTAGGCCTTGAGGGAGATGCAGAGTTCGTCTGCATCAACCCCTATGTCACCGCCGTCATCCGCCTCGGACTTATAGGCGCTGGTGGCCGAGAGCCTGTAGTCGCCGTTGCCGGCGAAACCAACGCCCTGCAGGCTCTTGGGGAAGAAGTTGTCCGAGGGATATTCGTTGGAGGCCGCGCCTATGATCACGTTCCGGCGTAGCCTGGCATCGGGGAAATAGGCGGAGATGGTCGATACACCCACGCCCTTGTTGGTGCCGATGATGCCGTAGCGGTTGTGCAGGGCGATGTTGTCGGTGTAGCTGAACCCCTCGTCGGCGCGCCCGTCGCTGAACACGATGGTGCCGGTCTGGATTGCGGTGTTATGGGTGAAGGTCACGTCGCGGCTGCCGTCGCCCATCAGCAGCAATACACCCTGGCCCCAAGGACCGCCCACATCCTCGAACAGGTTATTGGCCACCAGGATGCGCTGGGTCTGCTGGCTGGGGTGGTTGTTGTCGTAACCGAGGATGTTGACCCCGTTGGCGACGTGGCGGACCACGTTGTCCTTGAAGGTCACGTCCTGCACCACCGACCAGGGAGCCGTGCCGTCCTGGTCCCGTACCGTGAACAGGATGGAAAAGCCATCCTGGGCCTGGGCCCAGTTGTACTCGAACAGGTTGCCTTCCACGAGCACGCGCTGGGCGTTCTTGAGCTCGAAGATGTTCTTGATGCTCCAGGTGGCGCCCTGGTAGCCCGGTGCATCCGCACGCCAGGCTGGATCCTTGGTGAAGTGGTTGCCGCGCACTTCGATGTCCGAAGGCACCACGCCCTGGATGGTGGGGTCGGTCCCGCCGAACATCACGTTCTCGCCCGCCGCCTCCAGGTAGTTGTCCACGATCATGAACGGGCCTGGGCTGTTCCAGGCCGCGATAGCCTGGCTGTCCTCCCCCACCTTCTTGAAGTCGGCGAAGTAGGAATCGATGACCGCGGCGTTGCGTGCGTTCAGCGCGATGCCGCGCTTGGCTCCGACCACCGGGTCGCCATGCAGGTAGCAGCGGTCGAAGATGAAGTGATGGGGTAGCGTGTCCAGTTTGGTGTCGCCGTTGCCCAATACCACCAGGTTCTCGAGGAATGCGGTCTTCGGCGCATCCTTGCCCGAACCACCCAGGTTCTTCAGCCAGCCGAGCGCGCTGCCGGACTTGGCCGGGCCGGGCCTGAGTTCAATGCCGATGAAACGGTAATGGTGCGCGCCGGGGTCGGTGCGCAGCACCGGCCCGCTCGAAGCTTCGAGCTTGGGCATGCGCGCCGCATCGTCCGGATCCACCCGCGTCCCGGGTGGCAGCTGGCCCTGGGCCACGGCGGCGGACTCGATGGTGATCCAACCGCTCGTGTCCTCCGGCTTTGCGGGCAGCGTGAAGCCGCCGCTGTAGACGGCGCCTGGCTGCAGCACGAGGGTGTCACCGGGCTTGGCGGCATCCAGCGCCGCCTGCAGGTCGCCGCCGGACGCGACCGTGACGGTCTTGCCCTGGGGCTTCACGTAGCGGGCGTCGACGTACGCCTGCGGCGGAACCGGGCTGTGATGCGCAGGCTGCGTGGGCGAGGCGGCGACCGCCGCCTCGCTGTGGCAGCCCGGCGCGATCAGGAGCGGGCCGGCGACACCTGAGGCGAGTAAGCCGGCGTATAGGGTCCGGAAGATGACGGTACTTGGCATGACTCATCCACCTTGCTGCGTGATTTCTGGTTAGCGCGGGCGATGCCGCGGGTGAGATCGATTACGTCCACGTCGGAATCCGCCGCCGCGAGTACGACGTCCGTCTCTTCCCCGGCGTTGCCCACCACCAACAGCTCCGCGTGGACCAGGAGGTCGGCGCCCTCGGTGCACATGAGCGAGGCGATATGCGGGATTTCTTCTTCGATGTAACGGCGGTTGGCTCCAGTCAGGCGCGCGACTGAGACGTTATGATCGAGGATGCGCACGTCCAGGCCCTTGCCGATGAGCGTCTCTACCAGCGTGACCATGGGGCTCTCGCGCAGGTCGTCGGTGCCCGGCTTGAAGGAGAGGCCGATGACGCCGATGCGCTTCTTGCGCGTGGCCACCACCGCATCCACGGCGCGGCGGATCTGGGCGCTGTTGGACTCAAGGATGCGGCCGATGAGCGGCAGGTCCACGTCCACGCTGCGGGCCGCGTAAGTGAGCGCGCGTATGTCCTTGGGCAGGCAGGAGCCGCCGAAAGCGAAGCCGGGCTTGAGATAGGCCTCGGAGACGTTGAGCTTGCGGTCCATGCGGAATATGCGCATGACTTCCTGCGGCTCCACGCCGAAGGCCTCGCACACGTCGCCCACTTCGTTGGCGAAGCACACCTTCAGCGCATGGAAGGTGTTGGCGGTGTACTTGATCATCTCGGCGGTCTTGATGGAGGTGTGCACGAACGGCGCCTCGACCGTGGCATAGAGTTCGCGCAGGCGGCCGGCGGTCTCCTCGTCCTCGCAACCCACCAGGGTGAACGGCGGCTGCAGGAAGTCCTGCAGGGCGCTGCCCTCGCGGATGAACTCGGGGTTCACCGCCACCCGCAGGCAGGAGCGGTGGCGGCGCTGCATGCCGGCGCGCAGCGCCGGGATC
This sequence comes from uncultured Gammaproteobacteria bacterium, assembly GCA_964584665.1. Lineage (GTDB taxonomy): Bacteria > Pseudomonadota > Gammaproteobacteria > Natronospirales > REEB76 > DASUBN01. The sequence goes on along the minus strand of CAZPAO010000001.1, from coordinate 109,711 downwards.
ACCACATCCTCGATGGTGCCGGGCAGCACGGTGCTGCGCACCACCACCACGAAAGGCTGGTCACGGTGGTGCAGCTCACGGCCGATCTCGCCGCAGAGCTGGCGCAATACGTCCACGTTTAGCTGGCCGTTGCTGTAACCGGGGGTGCCGACGCAGATGAGGGCCATGTCCGAGCCGGCGATGCCTTCCGGTGCCGAGACGGTGGCGCGCAGCCGGCCGCTGTTGACCGTGAAGGCCAGCAGCGACTCCAGGCCAGGTTCCACGATCGGCGAGATGCCGGCGTTGACCATGGCCACCTTCTCCGGGTTCACGTCCACGCCGATGACCTCGTGCCCGGCTTCCGCCAGGCGAGCGGCGCTCACGCAACCGACGTAACCGAGTCCGAATATGCTGATACGCATGTCTCTAATCTCCTGTTGTGATCTGTATGCCCCGCTCCAGCGGGGTCAGGGTTCGTGGTTTCCGGCGAGGCCAGCAAGCCGCCCGGCGAGCTGCGGGTAGCCCGCGCCGAGCATGGCCTTGAGCACTTTCTTGCCGTTCCATTTCAGCCAGGCCGCATAGACGGCACTGGGTTTGCGTGCGGCGAGTTCCGCCGCATAGCCGCTGTCGTCACCGCGGCGGATGGCGTAGCGTCCAAGCACGGTGCAGCCGCCGATGCGGCGCACACGGGTCTCGGGCTCTGAGGTGAAAAGCGTGGTGAGCCCCGCCTCCGCGGCGGTCTCCGCGACCCGCGCCGAGAAGTAACCGCCGGGCACCGATGCCGTGGTCACCGGCGCACCTAGCACGTCCTGCAGTTCCGCGCGGCTCTCGCGCCATTCCCGCAGCATCTCTGAGGGTTTGCAGGCGGCGAACCGCGCCGGATGGCTGGCAGAGTGGCTACCGATCACATGGCCGCGGGCGTGCAGCTCGCGCAAGTGATGCTTGTCCAGGAAGCCCGGACGGCCGATCCAGTCGCTGGTCATGAAGCAGTGGCCCCGCCAGCCGCGCATCTCGAGCCGGTCCGCCACCTCGCTGTGGTATGAGAGTCCGCCGTCATCCACGGTGATGGCCACCGGCACCTCGGTGCCTTCGGCCTGCGGTTGTGTGATCACCACCGGCGGTGCGTCCAGCACGAAGGCGAGACCCGCAAGCTGGAGATCGAACTCCGGCAGCGGCAGCTTGTAGCGGTCCGCACCGGCACCGGCGAAGCCGCTCTCGGTGGGATCGACGGCATAGACGTCGTGGTAGAGCAGCGAGAGCAGGCGCTTCATGACGTGGCCCGCTGCTGCTGGGCGCCGCTGCGCCGCGCCGCGTGCTTCCAGCGCAGGTAGGCGCTCAACCAGGGCTGGCCCCAGGTGGCGGACTTGCGCTTGGCCACCGGTAGGGGCTCAGAATGGCCGCGCCAGGCGGCCTTGAGCTGCTCGGCGACCTTGTCCAGGTTCTCCAGCACCACCCGGTACTGCATCACCGTATGGGATTCCTTGAGCTCATCGAACCCGTAGGAGGACTGCAGCAGCATCGGGCCCGTGTCCACACCCGGATCCACCCGCAGCAGGGTCATGCCCACACGCTCCAGGTCGCGGTTCACCAGGGCCCAGAAGCAGCCATGGGCATTGCGGTATTCGGGGCAGATGCCGGGATGCAGTACATAGGTGCCGTGGCGCGGCAGGCTGAAAATGTCCTGCTTCAGGATGGTCTTGCAGCGGGCCACCATGAGATCCGGCTTCAGCCATTTCAGGAATGACTTCACGGCGGCCCCGTTGGGCTCGCTGGTGACGAGGGTCATGACGCCGGTAGGATCGACCGGATAGCGCGCATGCAGGCGCGCGAGTTCGTCTTCCATCCATTCAGTATCGCGGCGAGCCAGGAAGACCTTGTAGTAGAGCCGGAAGGCCAATACGTCCAGGAAACGCAGCAGGCCCACGCGGCGGATCTCGCGGCGGACCCGCTGCCACATCCGCTCACGGCCTTCGCGCAGCTTGATGACACCCACCAGATCCATGCTGGTGGCGATCCAGGCAGTGAGGCCTTCGGTGTCGATGCGGTCGCCCTCATGGCACATGAGCACCACTCGCGGTACGCCGGGGCGGTGCAACTCAACCACGGGCGGACTCGCAGTGCGCGCCGAACTGCCGCGCCACCTGGGGCCAGCCATAGCGTTCGTGGGTGAGACGTTGGCCGGCATCGCCCAGGGCACGGCGATGTTCCGGGTCCCGCAGCAGCGAGACCACGGCAGAGGCGAAGCTCTGGGGATCGTCGGCCCGCAGGTAATGCTCCCCTGGAGCAAGGGGCAGACCTTCCACCCCGACGGTGGTGGAGACCACCGCCTTGCCCATGGAGAGGGCCTCGAAGATCTTGAGGCGGGTGCCGCCGCCGATGCGCAGCGGTACCACGTAGACCGCCGCTGCATCTATATAAGGGCGCACATCGTCCACGGTGCCGGTGACCCGCACCCCGGCCGCCTTGGCGGCGCGGCGCAGGTCATCGCTGGGGTTGCGGCCGACGATGGTGACGCCGACCCGCGGGACTTCCCGGCGCACTGCCGGCAGGATCTCGTCGATGAAGTGGCGGATGGCGTCCTCGTTGGGATGCCAGTCCATGGAACCGGTGAACACCACTTCCACGGGATCTTCGGGCGTGCCGTTGGCCTTGAAGTAACCGGTATCTACGCCGGTGGGGACGTCGAAGATGGCAGCGCCCTGGGCGTCGGCGCTGTGGAGCGCCCGGTCCTGGGGTGAGACCGCTACCGTGAGCTTGGCATGGCGGCAGACTTCCGCCTCGTAGCCGCGCATCTTGCGCCACTCGATGCCGAGCAGCGCGCGCTTGATCGGGTTGTCCTGGATCGCCGCCAGGCGCTTCAGGATCATGTATTCGACGTTATGGGAGAAGAACACCACCGGGATCGGTCCGTCCAAGGGGACGTTGGGTGCGGCGAACACGAAGTCAGCGATGCAGAGGTCCACCTCCCCCGCTGCCATCAGCTTCTCGACTTCAGACCGCAGCGCCTGGACCCGGTGCTTATAGACGTCCACCGGCATCTTCGTGAACCAGGACTTCAGCAGCATCCAGGGGAAACGCGGGTCACGCCATTTCGGCGCCGCGAAGGGGAAGGACAGCACACGCTTGCACTGGGGCAGCTGCCGCGCGAGCGCCTCGGGGTCATCCCCCGGGACGTGGGTGGTGAGCACGCTAAGCTCGTGCTCGCGGGCGAGTTCAGACAGGATGTTGAGGCTGCGCAGGCGGCCGCCGGTGTTGGGCGGCCAGAGTCCGCCGATCTTGACCCACAGGATGCGCATGTATCTGCCTTGACCCTGCCGTCAGGCCGTCTCGCGGCGCACCAGGGCGCAGCGGACGACGGAGGTGAGGAATTCTTGGGTGAGCGGGTTGAAGAGGCGCCGGAAGCGTTTGATCGGCATGGGCTCCAGGGATTCGACATCGAAGCCGCTCTCCGCCACCAGCTGGCGGAAGCGACTGAGCGTCATCTGGTTGAGGCCGCCTTCCACTTCGTGGAAATGCCGGGCGCCATCGGATTTGAAGTCCGCGCGCCAGCGCAACAGCGCTTCTTCGGTGAATATGAGATGGGCCCAGGGGAACACGGAGAACAGGTGTCCGCCGAGCGGATGCAGCCAGGGGGGGCCGAAGGCGATGTAGACCCGACCGCCCGGAAGCAGCAGGCTGTGGAACTGGCGCAGCACCTTGCCAGGGTCCTGGTAGTGCTCGAAGCCATCCACTGAAAAGATGACGTCGAACTTGCCGTAGGTATGGGTGCCGAAGCTGCAGCGATCCGCCACCCCGGCGGCGCGCGCCTCGGCGGTAGCGACGTCCAGGAGCTTCTGGCGTATGTCCACGCCGACGACCAGGCCAGCATCGTGCTGGGCGATCTCGATGGCCTCACGGCCGGTGCCGCAACCGAAATCCAGCACCGTCCTGCCCTGCACGCTGTCCCAGACGTCCTCGCCGAACAGGGACTCGAGCTTGCTGGTGCCCGTATAGGCCTCGCCAGCGCAGGGGTCCTGCTCGCGGGTCGCCTCGCGTCCCAAGCGGCACAGGAGCTTGTAGCCCAGCTGTCCGCCCACGAATCCGTTCTGAGTCATCACTGCCGCGTCCTTGGACATAATCCGGGTTGCACCTGCATCCCCGGGCGGCAACTCTCGCATCCAAAGCCCGTGCAAGATATCCGGTGAACCCCGCAATCAGATGCGGGTAAAACCCCGGCGTCAGGCCGCGACACCCAAGCTGGGATTGAACAATGCCTCGTCCAGGATCGCGTCGGGGGCTTCACCTTCCAGGAACATCCGCTGCCAGAGTTCGAGGTTGATGAGCATCCACAGGCGATCGCCGTGCTCCGCATCGCCGCGCTTATGCTCGGCGGCGAGCTGCCGGACATAGTCGGAATCGAACAGGCCGCGGCCGAGGGCGCGTTGGCTGAGCACCAGCTCGTCCAGCAGCGAGGCGTGGCTGCCGCGCAACCAGCGCCCCACCGGGACAGGGAAGCCCATCTTGCCGCGCGTCAGGATCTCCTTGGGCAGGATGTCTTTCACGGCGGCGCGCAACACCGATTTCGTCTGGAAGCCCTGCAGCTTGTGTTTGGCGGGCATGGCAGCCACGTATTCCACCAGTTCGTGGTCAAGGAACGGCACGCGGCTCTCGAGCGATGCCGCCATGCTCATCTGGTCCTGCTTCATGAGCAGTTCCACCATGTAGGTCTGGATGTCCGCATGGCTCATGCGCTCAAGGCTGCCGCCCGGAGCTTGGGCATAGCGGCGCAGGCCCTCGGCATAGGGATCGCGGCGCGGACCGGAGCCCGTGAGCAGGCGGCTCTGGTGCGCGGCGGGGAACACGGCGAAGTTCTCGTAGAAGAGCCCGCGGATACCGGGCTCAGGTCCGAGGAAGCTGCGCTCCGCGTAGCGGCGCACGCCCCTGGGGCAGCTCTGCACCAGGCGGCGGATGCCGTTCTGGACCGCTCTCGGCATGGTGGCCCAATACGGCCGGCCGAGCCGCTCGTTCCAGGCAGTGACGCGATACTTGTTGTAGCCCAGGAACAGCTCATCGGCGCCCTCCCCGGTCAGCACCACCTTGACGTGCTGCTTGGCCAGGCGCGACACGTGGTACAGGCAGATGCTGGAGGGGAAGGCGATGGGCTCATCCTCGTGCCAGACCATCCGCGGGAGTGCCCGCAGGAAGTCGGAGCTGGAGAGCAGGATGTCGCGGTGCTCGGCACCCACCGATTTCGCCATCAGCCTCGCGTAGTCCAGTTCATTGTAACCATGCTCTGCAAAACCCACGGCGAAGCTCTGGATCGGCTTGCTGACCATGGGCGCCATGAGCGCGGCGAGCGCGCTGGAGTCGATGCCGCCGGAGAGGAAAAGACCCAGCGGCACGTCGCTCATGAGATGGATGCTGACCGCCTCCTCCAGGCGGCGGCGCACTTCGCGCGCGTGCTCCTCGAAGGGCACGTCTGCGTCAGATAGCTGGTCCGGCAGCTTCCAGTAGCGGGTCAGGCGCAGGCCCTCCACGGGGGTCCAACTCAGAGTATGGCCGGGCATGAGCTTGCGCACGCCCTGGAAGAAGGTCTCGTCGCCCGCGACGAAGCGCGTGGCCAGGTATTCAGGGAGAATGGCCTCATTCAAAGCCGGCGCCAGGGCTCCGGAAGTGAGGATCGCCTTGATCTCCGAGGCGAAGACCAGCTCGCCGCCATTGGAGGTGTAGTACAGGGGCTTGATGCCGAGCCGGTCCCGGGCCAGGAACAGCTTCTGGCGCTTCTTGTCCCAGATGGCGAAAGCGAACATGCCGCGCAGATGCTTCACGCAGTCCTCGCCATAGACCTGGTAGGCCTGCAGGATCACCTCGGTGTCAGAATTCGTCGCGAAGTGGCAACCGCGCGCTTCCAGCTGCTTGCGCAGTTCGCGGAAGTTATAGATCTCCCCGTTGAAGCTGATCCAGGCGCCATGGGTGTCCGCCATGGGTTGCTGGCCGCTGCTGAGGTCTATGATGGAGAGCCGGTTGTGTGCCAGACCCGCGCGGCCGCGTATCACGATGCCGCTGTCATCGGGTCCCCGGTGACCGAGTACATCGCGCATGCGCGAGAGACGCACGTATTCCACCGCCGCCGTGGCATCGAACTTCAGGATGCCTGCTATGCCGCACATGGCTCAGGCCTCGTTCCGGTCGTTGAGAGGGATGATGGAGGAGCCGTCGGCGCAATCCACCATGATCTGGTCGTCGTCCACCCGTACCGTCTCGCGTCCGTCCGCGAACAGCAGGCTCAGGGAGCTGCCGGCGGGCCGCACCGCGGTGATGTCCGGCGGCGTGGTCTCCCCCGCTTCGCGGGGTACGATGAGGGTGACGATGCGCAAGGGCAGTTTCTCTACCGTGGCGTAGCTCAGGACGGGCGCCGGCACGCGCAGACCGTAGTCCGGCGAGATCCAGCCGCGGATGGGATCGAGCCCGCCCTGGCTCACCTTGGCTTGCAGGGTGGCGGCGGAGAATGCCCGCAGGAACAAGCCGCGCCCATTGGGACCGCCGCTGCGGGCCCAGCCGTCCGCATCCAGGCTGACCGGCATGGGCGCGAACTGGAACATGAGTTCCACCGAATGTGCATCGGCGCCCGTGAGATCGTCCACCACCACCCAGTAGCGCGATTTCACGAACAGCACACGACGCCGGTGCTGCACCGGGTCCCGCAGACGGCGATAGGCGCCGTGCTCCGCATCGGCATAGTCATAGGCAGCGGTCGAGATCCAATCCTTGAGGCTTGCCGCGGGGCGGCGCTGCCAGGAGAACGGGCCCACCGGCACCGCCTGGCTCTTGTGGTCCACCACCACGGTGTTATGGGCGGAACTGCCCCGGAAATGGTCGCGCCAGTGGGCGTTGCCGGTGTAGCAGTAGGTGCCCGGATCCACCAGTTGGGCTTGGCCGAAGGCGCTGCACTGGATGCTGAGGAGGTCCGCATGGCCGTGGCCGCCGCTCACGCGGCAACCCAGGGGGCCCGTGTCGAAGAGCATCTGGTGGGCATGGCGTTCCCATCCGCTGCGCATCACCGCATGCCCACCCTCGGCATAGAGTTGTGAAGGAGCATCGGCGGGCGGCGCCGGCTGCAAGCCGTCCAGGACCTTGCAGCCGCTGGTGCCGAAGAGCCAAGCCACTTCCGGTGAGGTGCCACGGGCCGCCCAGGCATAATCGGGCCGCTTGAAGAACACCGCTGCCAGCGAGAACACGTCGCGGCAGTCGTCGGCGCCGCGTTGCGCCAGCGGCAGCAGGCGGCCGCCGTCGGAATCGCCGATCTGCGGCATGCTGCCATCCGGACGGCAGACCGCCAACAGGTTGTCCAGCATCAACGCCACCCGTTGCTTCACCGCATCAGGTAACGTCACGTCGTTGCGCTCGGCCAATATCAGGAAGTGCAGGTATATCTCGGCGGTGTAGCGCTGGTAACAGGTGGACTGCTCGAAGTAGACGCCATCCCCATGCACCTGGCGCGGCAGCTGCCGGATGAGGATCTTCGCGCCGAGCTTGCGCCAGCGGGCGGCCCGCGGCAGTTCCGGGAACAGCACGCCGGCATAGAAGAGGCCCAAGGCCTCGCCGGTGAGATGGGTGTTGGGTGAGAAGTAGTGTGAAAGATAGCGCTCCACGTGCCCGGCGTGGGCCTTGAGCCAGCCCAGCATCTCCACGTACAGGCGCGGCGTGAGCACCGCCGAATCGCGGAACAGGTTCAGGGCCCAGCACCAGCTGATGAGGCGATAAGCCACCTCCAGGCTGCTGGCCCAGTTGATGCCCATGCCCGCCGGGTTGGCCTGCATCCAGTCGCGCACGCTGGCGGCGAAGATCTCTGAATAGCGCTCGTCGCCGGTAAGGCGGTAAGCCTGGCCGAGGTGCACCAACCACTGGTGCCGGTTGAGCTCCCAGGTGACCTTGCTGTCCCCCACCCGCTCGGCGTCGAGAGGGTTGATCCGGCTCCAATGTACCAGCGGCGCGCGCTGGCCCGAGACCGCGTCCCGGTGCCAGTCCAAGGGCGCATCCAGGAACAGGGCGCGGTGCCCCAGCAAGCTGAAGCTGCGGTCGCAGAGCGCATCTGCCGTGGCGACGCTGCGGAGGCGTGCGTCGGGCAGGCGTTCCTCGAAGAACTGGGGCAGGCGTGCGTCACCAGGGCCGGCGAAGAACCGCACCGCGCCATGGCGACGGAAATGCTCGAACTCAGCCTGGGCGGGGTCCTGCGGTGTGCCGTCGCTTCGGCGACTCAGGCGCGCCACCGGCTGCGGAGCCAGATGCTCGAATAGAGACAGGTTGCGGGCCCCTTCTGGCACGGCTCCACCTACCGCCATGCGGTCTACGGTGCGCCAGACTTCCTGCCAGCCCCGGCTGGCGATATCCGAGAGATCTGCACGCAACAGGTTATCGATCTTCATGCGGCTTCCTTGCGATAGACGTCGGCCCAGTCGGCCGAGATGTTTGACCACGTATAGAGTTCAACTTCCGCGCGGGCACGCCGCGCGATCCCCACGGCACGCTGCGGCTGCTCCAGGAGGCTCGTGACTGCCTGGGCTATGGCCGGTGGATCGCCCGGAGGGACCAGCAGCCCGGCTTCACCATGGCGCAGCATGGCGGCGATGTCGCCGGTGCCGGTGCTCACCACCGGCAGGCCGGAGGCGAAGGCTTCCAGCACCGAGACGGGCTGGTTGTCGATGACCGCGGCGTTGACGAATATGTCCGCGTCCGCATAGAGGGCAGGCACGTTCTCCGGCTCCACGCGGCCGAGGAAGCGGATGCCGCTCACGCCGAGGCCGGCGGCCAGCTCACGCAGCTCGGCTTCCTGGCTGCCGTAACCGGCCACCGCCAGGGTCGCCTCTGGGTAACGTTTCTTGAGCAAGGCGAAAGCCTCGATCACCGTGTCCACCCTGTAGTGGGGCTCCAGGTTGCGAACGGACAGCAGCCGCGGCCGCAGGTCGCTGCGCTCCCGGTAGGCGAAGCGTGCGGTATCCACCACGTTCTTCACCACTCTCGTGTGATAGCCGTAGCGGGCGAACACTTCATGCAGATATTCGGAGGGCACCACGATCTCGTCCGCGAGATGCAACCAGGGATGCACGAGCGCGCCCCAGCGGGAGAGGTGATCCTCCGCTTCGCCGCTGTGGTAGTGCAGCACTGAGCGCTTGCCGAAGAGCCTGGCAACCAGCAGCGCCGGCACCGGCGCCAGCAGGAACGACCAATATGAAGCGGAGAACACGTGAGCCACGTCGCTACGGCGCAGCGCCAGCAAGCTCGGCAGGTAGAAGAGTTGGTTGAAGAAGGTGCGCACGTAGCGCAGTTCCCTGAGCCAGCGTAGCCCCACGGGGAAGCGCGGATTGATGGGCAGGAAACTCACGGCATAGCCTTCGCGCCGCAGGCCCTGCACCAGCGCGAGCGCCTGCACCCCCTGCCCGCCGAGGATCTCCATGCCCGCCGCCACCAGAGTGACGCGGGGACGATAGTTATCAGCCGTGCTCATGGTTTGATCACCGGTATGAGTAGGAAAGCATGGGTCTCGCCGTCGTGCAGACCGGTGCCGACGATCTCGCCGCGGCGGTTGATGCCGGCGGCTTCGTTCAGCACCCAGCCGGAATAGCTGGGTATGGACTGGTTGAGGTCCAGCATCTCGCCGAACCGCCACAGGAAGGCGTGGGAGTCCCCGCTGCGCGAGGCGCCGGACCAGCCCACCACGTCGCCGGCGGCGTCTATGGCGAGGGCGGCGCTATTGGCATCGTGCTTCAGTGCGCCGATATCCTGCATGCTGCCGCGGCGCCAGATGAAGGCATGGGAAGCGGCACCATCGAAGGTCCCGGACCAGCCCACCACGGCTCCCTGCAGGTTCACAGCCAGCGCGATGCTCGAGGTGGAACCCGGCAAGGTGCCGAGAGCGGTGCGGGTGCTTCCGCGCCACAGGCTAGCCTCGCGTTCGTAAGCGTTGACCTTGCCGGCGTCCTGCGCATAGTCGCCCACCACGAAACCGCGCGCGTTCATGCCGAAGCTGCGGCTTATGGACCAATCGCCCGCACCGCCGCCCAGATCCTCAGCCACGCCATCCCGCCAGAGGGCCGCATGCAGAACCCAGGAGCCGCGCACCGTCTCGGAGGAACCCGATACCCAACCCTTGTCGTTGATCGCATAGCCGCTGCTGGCGCCGTAGCGGTCGTTGTAGGAACAGGGGCAGAACAAGGCGCCCAGGCTGCGCATGCCGGTCGGGTCCCAGACGAACCCCTGATCTATCTCGGGGAATTGGGAGCCGAATGCGTTGATCCCGCTGTAGCCGACCACTTGGCCGTGCTCATTGATGCCGGTGGCATAGCTATGGCTGCCACCGACGAGGGTCCCCAGATCCTGCATCATGCCGTGGTCATAGATGAACGCATGGCGGGTGCCAGAGGCGGTCTCGGACCAACCCACCACCTGACCCTTGTCGTTGAGCGCTTGGGCTGTGCTGCTGGCGCCGCCGAGGGTGCCGAGGTCGATGACCTGGTAGCGCGGCAGGGCCGGCTCGTTCCAGCCGGCGAGCGCCGCGGTGCCAGAAGTCAGCGCTAGGGCGAGTGCACCAGCACCTGCGCGCGCGAGCACGATGGCCGTGACATGCATGGGATCTTCCTCGCCGGAATGGCTTGGGTCAGGGGCGGTAGCGGTAGCGGAGCATGAGCGGGAGGACCAGCAGGTACAGACCCTTCCGCATGACGAAACCGAACTGGCGGCGCCAGGCTTCGTCCGTCGAGATGCGTTGCACCGGGCGCATACGTCCGTCATTGCCAGCCACCTGATGGCCCTGCTTCATGAGGTGCCCCGAGCTCGCTTCGAAGCCGATGCGCTGGGTGCTGAGCAACTCCGCCACCTGAGCGAGAGTCGCATCCAGGTCCGCGGTGTAGTCCTCGTAGCGCAGGAACAGGTTGGGGCCGGCGATCTTGGGCCGCACGTACTCACAGAAATAGTTGATGGTGGCCCAGGTCCCGGCGAAGCGCAGGTTGCTGCGCTTCTTGACCGGCGCACCCTCCTTCGGCTTGCCCCGGTTTGGATTACGCAAGGAGTAGGCCACGCCGCGCACATCCCGCACCAGGTGCAGCATGCGGATATCCAGTCCCGGCACCCGGGACAGGGCCAGAGCGCGAGCCGGTCCCTTGGAGGAATCGATGATCACGCTGGCGCCGGAGAGATCGGCGATGGTCGTGAACAGCGCGCGGGTATATTCCGCGTAGCGCGCGAAGTTTTCGCTGTCGAAGGTCATGTCGCTGCCGGGCCTGAGTAGAGACCTGAGCCGTTCGTAGCGCAGCTGCAGCAAGCGATACTCGCGTTCAGAGAACCCCGGCACGGAGGCGCCCCAGCGGGTCAGCACCTCGCGCCAGAAACCGCAGCTGGCCGCGAGGCTGCCGCAGGCGCAGAACTCATCGTCAGCCGCCGCGGATTGCAGCAGGTTGCCGAGTTCGCCGCAGGAGAAGGTCCCTGGATAGGCGCCGATGAGCCGGTCCAGCAACGTCGAGCCGCTGCGGCCGTCACCGGCGATGTAGACCACAGTCAGCGGCTTGGCGGGCGCCGACACGGGTACAGGCTGCAGGGCCTCCAGCGGCGCTGGCTCGCGCCCGCGCGAGTCATCCAGCAGCACCTGGGCGGCGTTGGACATGCGCAGTCCCTGGGTCAGTCGGGCTATGAGACTCACGCGTTAACCCCCGTCATGGAGACGGTGCTGAGGGGCACCGGTTGGAAACGCGCAGCGGGAGCGGGTGTATCCAGGAAGCGGCGACACCAAAGCTCGAAGGACATCAGCGTCCAGAGCTGCATGTTGAGATCGCGGCCCCGGTCGTGCATGTCCAGGAGTTCACTGATGTAGGCCCGATCGAACACCTGGCAGCGGGCGCTACCGTCCAGCAGCAATTCACGCGCGAAACCAGAGAGCCTGCCGCGGAACCAGGCGCCAAGGGGGACGGCGAAACCCTGCTTCGGCCTATCGATGATCTCGTCCGGCAGGATCCCACGCATCGCGCGCTTGAAGATGCTCTTGGTCTCGCCGTTGCGCAGGCGGAACTCCGGCGGAATGGTGGCAGCGAACTCCACCAGTTTGTGGTCCAGCAGCGGCACGCGGGCCTCGATGGAATGGGCCATGCTCATGCGGTCCACCTTGGTGAGGATGTCCAGCGGCAGGTAGCTCTTGATGTCCCAGCGTTGCAGCGCTGAGAGCCAGTCACCGTCGTAATGCTTAAGGCTCGCGCGGGCCTCATGCCATGGATCATGGCCTGCAAATAACGCCGCGGCCTCAGGACGGAACAGGCGGAGCTTCTGGTCCGACTTGAAGAGGGTCGACGAATCGAGGTAGCGCTCCGAACCGGACAAGGCCAGGTGCCGCAGGAAGTTACGGCCCTTGGCGCCCTCGGGCATGGAGGCGCCGATATGGCCGAGCATGCGCCGCAACGAAGCCGGCGCGTATTCGTAGCGGCGCTCGCGCTCTTCCACCCTATAGCGGTCGTAGCCCGCGAACAGCTCGTCGCCGCCGTCACCGGAGAGCACGACCTTGACCTGCTGGGAGGCGAGCTTGGAGACCATGTAGGTGGGGATGGCGGAGGAATCGCCGAAGGGCTCGTCCAGGTGCCAGACGATATCCTGGATCAGCTGCTCCACGTCCGGGTTCATGATCAGCTCGGTATGCTCGGTGCCGAACTGCTCGGCCACGCGCCGGGCCGCATGGGTCTCGTCATATGCCCGCTCGGAGAAACCGATGGAGAAGGTCTTGACCGGGCGTTCGCTGCGGCGCGCCATGATGGCGACCACGGAACTAGAATCGAGGCCGCCGCTGAGGAACGCGCCCACGGGCACGTCGCTCACCAGATGCAGGTCCACAGACTCCTCGAGGAGCTGCCGCAGATGCTCCGCGAAATATTGCTCGTCGTGGGTGTAGTCCGGGGCGAACTCCACGTCCCAGTAGCGCGTCAGGCGCTGGGCACCGTCCGCCTGCAGCAACAGGGTATGGCCCGGCGGCAGCTTGTGCACGCCGGCGATGATGCTCTCGGAGCTGGGTGTGTGCAGGCTGGTGAACAGATGGTTCACCGAGCTCCAGTTCAGCTCCCGTTCCACATCCGGGAGTTCCAGGATCGCCTTCAGCTCTGAACCGAATAGCACCCGGCCATCCACCTCGGCATAGTACAGGGGCTTAATGCCGAGGCGATCCCGGGCCAGAAGCAGGCTCTGGCGCCGCTCGTCCCAGACCGCGAGGCCGAACATGCCGCGCAACTTGGTGACGCAATCTGCGCCGTATTCCTCATAGAGGTGCACGATGGTCTCGGTGTCGGTGGCGGTATAGAAGCGGTGGCCGCGGGCCTCAAGCTCCTTGCGCAACTCACGGTAGTTGTAGATCTCGCCGTTCAGCACCACTCGCACACTGCCATCCTCGTTCTGCACCGGCTGGTGGCCGGTGGCCAGGTCGATGATGCTGAGGCGCCGCATTCCCAGTCCCACCCTGCCGCGCACGTAGTAACCCGCGTCGTCGGGACCTCGGTGATAGATGGCGTCGCACATGGCCTGCACCTCCGCCTGCTGCACGCCGCGTTCGCTGGTGCTGAATATGCCTGCTATACCGCACATGAGAGTCTGACTCCTTGGGATGGGATGGCGCGCGCGCTCAATCGACGTGGTTGGCGCAATGCGCTGCGAAATCGAATATGCCGTTCACCTGGCAGTCCATCACCGCCGGCGAGAACTGGCCGAAGGCGTCCAGGCACGAGTTCTCCCACAGCAAGCGCCGCGGGATGGTCAGCGAGGGATGATCTGAATCACGGTGCAGGCAGGCCGTATAGGCGAAACGATAGCCAGCTCCAGCCACGGCGCGCACCGCCAGGGCGTCGAAGCGCCCGTCGGGGTACGCGAAGTGGGCGATGTCGGCCTTCAGCTTCTGCTCCAGCATGAGGCGCGAACTCTGCACCTCTTCCTTGATCTTGTCGGCTGATTCGTTGGTGAGAAGCGCATGGCTGCGGGTGTGTGAACCGATCTTGATGCCCGCCCTCTGCATCTCGATGAGCATGTCCCAGTCCATGGCGCCGTAGCCCTCGAGCCCAGCCGGCGGCAGGCCGATCTTGTGGCGCAGGATGCTCATGAGCCTGAGCAGCTGAGCCTGGGTGAGCGCCCCGAGCAGGGAGCGCGTGGCCTCCACCGGGTCGCCCAGGGTGGCGGCGATGTCCTTCATGCCGAAGGCTGAGACCTTGGCTTCGCACAGCGCCTCCACCAGCTTGAGGCGTGGCGCATCCCAGTTCTTGAGGGCGCGCTTCATGAGCAGATACAGTTCGTCGTGCACCTGCAGGCCGCCGGTGCCCACCAGGTCCGTGACCACGAACACCACCGCAGGGATGCCCTTCCGTTTCAGGATCGGGAATGCGTTCTCATACACGTCCCGGTAGCCGTCGTCGAAGGTGATCACGGCCACAGGCTTGCCGGTGGGCTTGGCGCCATACAACCAGGCATCCATACCGTCCGGGTCGGCGAAGTCGAAGCGCCGGCCTATCCAATCCAATTGCTTCTCGAGTGTCTTGGTGCTGATGAGCATGGGCGCGATATAGCCCTCCGACTGCTTGTCGAAGTCCTGCACCACGCGGTGATAACCGAGCACCAGCGGCAAGGTTCCCTTGCGGGAGCGGGCGCCGATCAGCGCGCTCATCCCGGTCCGCTGCAGCGTGGCTGCGGCGGCGGCCTTGACCATGTTCCGGATCATGTTCCCTCCTCCATGCGGCGGCCCTCAGGCACGCCGGTTTCCGCCGGCCCATGCGGCAGGCAGTTGCAGGTATTGCAGGGTCAGGCGCCGCTCGTCGTCGCGCAGCGGGCCGAAACCCCACATGAGGCCCAGATAACCCAGGCCGTAGACGATGCCCGTAAGCAGCAGCGACGGCAGCAGAGGCAGCGCCAGCAGCGACTTCAGCAAGAGGGCCGGGACCATGGCCACGGCGGCGATGAGGACGATCTCGGCCAGCGCCTTCCACGGCAGGATGTCGGCGAAACGGCAGTCCATGAGCTTGCGTATGCGAACGATGCCCACGGTCTTGGCGGTGACAGTAGAGAGCAGCGTCGCCAGCACCGCACCCATCAGGCCGAACCCCGCCATCAGGAGGCCGATGCTCAAGGCCACGACGGATAGGCGGATGACGTTCAGCAGGATGAGGAAACGCGTGTCGGCCCTGACCCGTAACACACTGTCAGTCATGATGGCCGCGAACAGCATGCTGATGGTCCAGACGGTGAACAGCGGCACGCTGCCGGCATAGTTGGCGGTGAACAGGAGCACGATGAGCTTGTCGGCGGTCACCATCAGGCCGCCTACCAACAGGGCGAAGACCATGGTCAGCTTGCGGGTGGTGTCGCGCCAGAGTTCAAGGGCTTCCTCGCGCCGGCCGTCCCGCAAGTCCTCGCTCATGCGCACCATCATCACGCTGCTGGTGGATGTCATCATGAAGTCCACCAGCGGCACCTGCAGGCAACCCACGGAATAGACCGCGAACACGGCGGCATCGAAATGGGTGGAGACCACGTACATGTGCAGGTTGGTCTGCAAGGTCTCCAGGGACACGGCCAGGGCGAACGGCAAGGCATAGGCTAGATGCCGCTTCAGGAGCGCGGGCTCCAGGTGCGGTCGCGCCGGCAACTGGCGGCGGATGTAGAACGCCGCGGTCGTGAGCCTGAGCGCCGCGAACAGCACGGCACCTGCGAACAGCGCGGCGAGGCTATGGAACAGCAAGGCCGGCAGCACGAACAGGCTCGCCCGCACGAGATCTGAGACCGCATAGGCGCCGAAGGCGAACAGATGGTGCTTGCGGGTGATCATCACGATCTCGAACACCGCCGCCATCAGCATCAGGGTGAGGAAGATGCCCACCTGCGGCAGGTAGGCCGCAAGCGCCGGGTTGTGGAACCAGCCGGCGATTGCATCCGCTTTCACCGTCAATACGGCGAAACAGAGCAACCCTGTGGCGCCCAGTGCCACCACCGAGTTCACCAGGTAACTGCCGCGGTCCTCGGGGGCTGTGGGCAGGAAGTAATAGAGGCTCTCCGCCATGCCGAGCTGGGCGATGCCGTAGAGAGTGGTGTAGATCAGGAACAGCTGCTTGTAAGTGCCGAACTCGGTCTGGTCGAAGATGCGGACCAGCACCACCGGGATGGCGAAGGCAGCGATGAAGCCCAATGCCCGACCCGACATGAGCATGAAAGCGGGCTTGAAGACTGAGCCGCGCGCCTGGACCTCGCTCATGCCTTCAACTCCTGCAGGCGCCAACGCCAGGTAGCGACGCGTTTGATGCCTTGTCGCAGGTTCATGGCCTGCCGGTACATGAGGCCAGCGGCATTGGGCGGGAAGCAGCGCACCCGGGCGAGGTCACGGCCGGCGCGGGTCCACAGGAACTTGTATTCCTCGTAGCCGTGCAGCATGTCGAACTCGCAGGCACCCTCGCCGATCGCGGTCTGCACCAAGAGCGCGAGCGTCACGAGGCCTACGCTGTATTCGTTGTAGGCCGGGTCATATCCCGCCTGGTAATAGTAATAGGCTTCGCCGTAGCGGAATGAATAGGTCGCGCCGACGGGTTTGCCGTCCAGCTTCAGGACGCAGAGCCGCAACCAGCCCTGGGCCAGCGCCAGACGGCTGAACTCTTCGTGGAAAGCCTGCACTTGCGGCCCGGTGAACGCGGTGGAACTCTCGTCACCGGACCAGCGTTTGGCATGCAACTCGACGAAGGCCTGGAAACAGGCTTCCCGCTCCTCCTCGGTACGTGCCTGCTGGAACTCCACCTGCCCGAACTTCTCGTGGAGGATCTTGAGACGGCGGCGCACGTTGCGCCGGTGCGGCCCACTCACCCCTGACATGTAGGACTCCCAGCTGTGGCCGGTGAGGGGTATGTAGGGGCAGTTGTCGGTGACGGCTTGATGGGAATGCCAGCCCGCCTGACCGAGCAGCGACACCAGCGCAGCGATGCGCCGGGAACCGGGCTTTACGCGGGTGAACTCGATGACGAACTTGTTCTGCTGGAGGTATTCGGCCAAAGCCTTCAGCGTCCGTTCCTCCTCGTCCGGCCGGGTGATGATGTCAAGGTAGTCGGAGCCCACCGTGCCCATGCCCAGGAACTCGAGGGTCCGGAACGGCAGCAGACGCCCGAGCTGCGGCGGGCGCAAGGCCAGGGGCGCGATGGCCAGGAGCTCATCGCCGCGTCGCACCACCAGCACGTTGAGGCGGCGGCCCTGGGCAAGGTGCTTCCACCATGTGGCCATCCACTCCCAGGTGAGGAACAGGCAGTCGGCCCCACTCGCCTTCAGCAGCGCGTCCCATTCCGGACGCAGCAAGGTCAGGGTGTCCGTGTCCTCGATGCACTCCACCTTGAGCGCGGGACGCTCGCCATGGCCGTGCCCGCGACGCCGAGGCGAGGTGAGGGGGTTCGGTATATAGGTATCGATCTGCATTCCAGTCTCCGTGCGCCTTGCCATCATCAGCTGTTCTCCAACCGCACCAGCAGCGGCCGGTCCACATCGTCTCCGCTGAGCCCAGTCAGTGCCGCATCGAGGCCGGTGTGGCCGGCGACGAAGCGGGCGATGCTGCCCAGGGAGCGGAAACACTCCAGGTTCATGTTTTGGAAACTGAGCTTCAGGTCGAACTCGCGGTCCAGCACCAACAGCAGGTTGGTGAACTCGAGCGAATCCAGCGTGCCGCTCTCGAACAGATCAGCCTCCGGCGCCGGGGCCGGTTGGTTCAGGACCCGCTCGAACAGTCCGTAGACCCTATCCAGCAGTGCGGGCGTCACGTGCATCGTCACTCCTGTGTTCAGCCGCCATGAGTTCGAAGAGCAGTTTGTCGAAATCGCGTCCATCCTTGGACTCGGCGCGGCGTTCGCGCCCGATGGGCCTGAAGTTAAGTTCCTGGAGTACGCGCAGGGAATCCTGGTTACCCTCGAGCGTCCATGCGTTGATGCACTCGAGACCGTGTTCCGAGAAACCCAGGGTCAGCATCGCGGAAGCGGCGCGGCGCAGGTAACTGCCCGGCTCATGGCCACGGTCGGCGAGGAATGCCCATAACACCGCGGTGCGGAAGTCCGGGTTCACGCTGCTCAGGGCGACGAGGCCGATGGGCACGCCCGCCTCGTCCGAGGTGAAGACGCGCACAATGTGCGCCTCGTCATCGATCATGCGCCGCATGTTGCCGGCGCTGAGACGCTGCTCGCTGCCACCGAGGTGGAGCCAGGGATGGTCCTCGCCGTCCGCCAGCCAGCGGGACACCAGCCGCAGGGTCCCTTCGTCATCGAGAGGTATCAGTTCCATGTCTGCCTCGCCTAGACCGGCCGGTCCACGCCACCGGGAAGCTCCTGCCAGGCGCTCCAGCGTCCGGCGGGCAAAGGCCGCGTCAGCCGCCCCTCAGCCTCATCGGGTGAGGCGGACGCCACGGCTTCGACGGCGCTGGCATCTGAGGCGGGGTAGACGAGACCGTCCTCGCCCAGGCGCGCCTGCAATCCGCTGCGGTACACACGCCCCACCCCCTCCAGCGTCGGGAAGATGCGCGCGGTGGATTCGGGATCGTCCCAGTACCCACCGCTCAGGCTCGGGCCCTTGATGTAGAGTTCGCCGGTCGCGCCGGCCGACACCGGCTGCAGGTTATGGTCCAGCACCAGCAGTTCTGCGCCCGCGGCCGAACCGATGGGGAATGCGCTCTCCCCTTCCGGGAAGCTCGCCGCGGTGTGATGGCCGGCGACGAGGGTCTCGGCACTGCCATGCAGACCGGTGAAGGCCGCATGCGGCAGGCGCTCCATCCAGTAGCCCAGGGAGTCCCCCGGCAAGGCATCGCCGTGCCACAGCACGCGTCGCAGGTCCGGGAAGTCCCAGGGCTGCACCGCATCCAGGCGCGCCATGGTGTCGAGCACGCTCGGGGACGAGGACCAATGGGTGATGCCCGAATCGCGTATCCAGGCGGCGAGGCGCTTGGGCAGATGGTGGCAGTCAGCCGGAACCAGGTGCAGTTCGGCGCCCGCGGCAGCGCTGCCGAACACGTCCAACAGCGAGTGCTGGGACGAAAGCGAGGCGTGACCCGCCAGCCGGTCGGACTCACCGAGACGGAAGTGACGGGCCGCCCAGGCCACGGTTGCCACCGTGTTGGCATGGCTCAGCACCACGCCCCGCAACGGCGCGCCGTCGGCGGGGTCATAGAGGATCTGGGCAGGGTCTTGGGCACGGTAGGCGCTTTGCACCGGTATGCCGGGCAGCATGCCGATATCCGAGAAACGGAAGCTGAGAGGCAGGCCGGCGGGATCCGCCGGGGTGCCCAGCCAGCCCACCCGCAGGGACGGGAGGCCCGGTTCGGCGAGCAGTTCGCGCACCTGGGCTGCCAGACTCGCAGCGGTCAGCATGCAACGGCTGCCGCTCGCGGCGATGATGCGCGCCAGGCGCTGACTCGAACTCGTGGTGTCCAGGGGCACATAGATGCAGTCGGCCTTGTAGATGCCGAGCATGCAGACGATGGCCAGGGGCGACTTCGGCAGGAACAGCGCGATGCGGTCGCCGCGTACGCAGCCTCGCTCCTTGAGAGCCCGGGCCAACTGGTTGGAGAGCACCTCCAGTTCGCCATAGCTAAGGCGTTCGTCCTGCAGCACCACCGCCGTGGCGTCGCCGCGGCGACCGGCCTGGCCGGTCACCCAGTGTTGGAGCATCTCGGTCATGTATGCCTCGAAGGAGTCTTGAGGGGCCCGTGCCGGTATGGGACAGGCCGTGGAAGTCGTTAGGCGGCGCGGCCGGTCTTCTCGGCGAGCAGCTCCCGGTAGATCTCTTCGGTGCGGCGTACCACCGCCTCGAAGGAGAATTCGGCCACCATGCGCTCGCGCCCCTGTCGGCTGAGCCGGTCTGCGAGCGCGGGATCATCGAGGATGGCGCATACCGCATCAGCCAGACCCTGCGGGTCCTGCGGTTCCACCAGCAGGCCGTGCTGGCCGTGGGTGATGGCTTCGGGTGTGCCGCCCACGCGGCTCGCCACCACCGGTACGCCCGCCGCCATGGATTCCAGCAGCGTGTTGGAGATGCCTTCGCTCAGGGACGGCAGCACCGACACCGCGGCGGCGGCCAACACCTGTGGTACGTCCTTGCGCAGACCCGTGAAACGGAAGCGTTCGGTGAGGCCGAGCCGGTCCACCTGCTCCTGCAAGGAACGCTTGTAGGAGGCATCCACGTGCACGACGCCATCGGCATCGCGGATGAAGGACTCACCCACCGCCAGGAAATAGGCTTGCGGGTGGCGGGCATGTATGCGCACTGCGGCGTCGATGAACGTATCGATGCCCTTCTTGGGATTGATGCGCGCCAACATAAGCACGAGGGGCACGCCAGGGGGCAGCTGGAGTTCGCGGCGCAGCGCCGCGCCATCGTTGCGTGGCACGAAGCGCGAGGTATCCACGCCGTTCCTGACCACTTCGATCTTACGCGTCGGGTAGCCCTCTTCCACCAGCCAGTCGCGGATGGCGCCGGCGTTCACCAGCACCCGGTCTGCGAGCTTGCAGACCAGCCTCTGGGCCTTGAGTTGGAATGGTGTGTTGTACACCCCCATGTCGCGGATGGAGGCGACGATGCAGGGCACGCCGGCCAACCGCGCGGCCGGTACGCTGAACATGTTGCCGTAGAAGTTGTAGCTGTGGACGATCTGGGTCCCATTGCGGCGCAGCATCCGCGCGAACCGGAACTGCTGCCAGAAGGCGTTGGGTTCGTAGAAACTGCTGAGCGGGTATTCGGCGACCGCGAGGCCCTGGCGGCCCTCGATCTCCTCCAGCAAGGTGCCCCAGCGTTTGAGACAGGCGAAGCTGAGATCGAAGGCTTCGCGGTCCATGCGCTTGGTCAGGTTCGCTACCTGCTTCTCGGTGCCCCCGACCCCGAACTGGGCCAGGAACTTCACCAGGCGGATACGATCGGTCTCGACGCCGACAGCGAGCGGGTTGACGGCGTTCAAGCAGCCACCGCCGCAGCGTGTCGTTCCGCTGGAATGCTGTCCCGGGCGGTGACGATGGCCGCGCCGGCGATGGCGAGGCCACCCATGTAGTAGAAATAGAACTGATAGGCATCGGGGTAGAACAATGCCGCCAGCATGAATCCCACCAGGCTCACGGTGATCCCTTCGAGCAGGCATTGCAGGCTCAGCGCTTCCGGATCCGCCGCCGCTATGCGACGCGCCCGCTTCAGGCTGCGGAAGATGGCCCGCAGCAACCACAGGAACAGGATCAGGCCCGGCAGACCCAGGTCCACGGCGTATTCGAGATAGACGTCATGCACCTTGGTCCAGGTGGCTCCGCGCGCGTCGTTCAGGGCCAGGATGTCCATGCCGACACCGGCGCCGATGACGGGATGTTCGACCACATACTTCGCAGCCGTGAGGTAGTCGCGGGCGCGGGTCTGGGCGGAATTAGTCTGGTCAGCCTTGATGTCGGTGATGGTGCTGAGGCGGTCGAGATAAGCCCCCGGCAACAGCGCCACACCCGCCAGGGCTCCGCCCAGTACCAGCACGGCGAGACCGTGGCGCCGGCGGCGGAACAGGATCACGAGATAGACGGCACCGGTGAGTCCCAGCACCAGGAAGCCGGCGCGGGAGAAGCTCGCGATGATGGCCACCGCATCCAGGGCGATCAACCCCGCCAGCACACAGCGGGCAACCAGGCTGCGGGCGGACAGGAACAGCGCGATGCTGAGGGGGAGGATCAGGTTTAGCATGAGGGCCAAGTCGTTGGGGTTGGCGGTGAGCGAGCCGTCATAACCGCTGATCCGGTCCAGACCGTGGGTCTGGGCCTGCATCTGACCCGCGCCCGACAGGTAGTTCTTGATGGCCGCGAGCGCCAGCGGCGCGGCCAGCAGGCTCAGCACCCAGGAGGCGACCCGGAGGCGCTCCGGGCTGTCCACGACGCCGGTCAGCAGCCAGAACACGATGAGCGCCTTGAAATAGATACCGAAGAAGAAACCGACACTTCCGCCCGGCCAGAGGGACAGCGGCACGCTGAGCAGGGCCCAGGCAGCGAGGAACAGCGCGATACGCACCTCGGGCCGGATGCCGAACGGCGATGCATGCCGCGCGAGCCGGCTCGTGACGTATGCCGCCCCGGCCACCACCGCCGTGAGCAGCGGCAGGTGCAGCGCACCCAAGGCCGGTACGAAGGACTGGGGCGAGAGCAGCAGCAGGCAGGTGAAGGCCATGAGCGCCCAGAACGCCAGCTTGCTGCCGCGGGAGACGTCCGTGCCGGTCTCTACCGGCAGGAGTGCGGGCCCGGTGGCGGCCGTCGCCGGCCGCCACCAGCCCGAGACCTCAGTGCTCACAGGCGGATCACTTCGGCCTTGGGATTCAGTATCCCCCAGGTGGCGTTGCGGGTATCCACCACCAGCGAGGCGGCATCGGTGATGTGGTTATAGTCGAAGCCGCTGTGGTCCGTGAGGATCAGCACGCAGTCCGAATCGCGCACCGCCTTGTCGTCCGGCAGCACCGCTTCCAGCCGGGTGCCGTTGAAGGCGACCTTGGGCACGTGCGGGTCGGCATAAGTGACCTGGGCGCCGCGCTGCTGCAGCAAGTGGATCACCTCGAGGGCGGGAGATTCGCGGATGTCGTCAACGTTCGACTTGTAGGCGACGCCGAGGGCCAGCACCTTGGCTCCCTTCAGCGACCGCTGCCGGGTATTGAGGGCGTCGGAGAGCATCTGCACCACGCGCGCGGGCATGGACTGGTTGATCTCCTCGGCCAGGTGGATGAAACGGGCGTCATAGCCGTTCAACTTCATCTTCCAGGCGAGATACTGGGAATCGATGCCGATGCAGTGGCCGCCCACGCCCGGACCCGGGTGGAACGGCATGAAGCCGAAGGGCTTGGTGGCTGCCGCGTCGATCACTTCGCGGGTGTTTACCCCCAGGCGGTGGCACATGAGTGCCAGCTCGTTGGCGAGAGCGATGTTGACGTTACGGAACACGTTCTCGTAGAGCTTGGCCATCTCCGCCACGCGCGGGCTGGAGACCTCCATGACCTTGGGCACGATGGTCTTGTAGACCTGGGCCGCGAGGCGCGCGCATTCATTGGTCACGCCGCCCACGACCTTCGGGATGTCGCCCACCTTGAACTTGGCGTTGTTGGGGTCGATGCGCTCCGGCGAGAAAGCCAGGAAGAAGTCCACGCCCGCCTCGCCGCCCTTATCCGAGAACAGCGGCAGCAGGATCTCCTCGGTTGTGCCGGGATAGGTCGTGGACTCGAGCACCACCAGCTGACCGGGATGCAGGTGTTCAGCGACCTCTTCCGAGGCGGCCATCACGTAGGAGATGTCCGGGTCCTTGGTCTTGCGCAGCGGCGTGGGCACGCAGATGATGGCCACGTCCGTGTCAGCGAGCGCCGCGTAGTCCGTGGTGGCGGTGTAGTGGCCGGTGCCGCGCAGATGCTGCAGTTCCGCATGCGGGACATCGGCGATGGGTGAGCGGCCCTGGTTCAGGGCTTCCACGCGCTCGAGACTGGAGTCCAGGCCGGTCACCTTGAAACCGGCGTGCGCGAAGGCGATCGCCAGCGGCAGGCCTACATAGCCCTGGCCGATGACGGTGATGCGCGCGGCGCGGTTCTCGATGCGTTCACTCAAAACTTTGGCGTTCATTACTTTTCCTCTAGAGCCAGGTTCAGGAGAGCCTTGGCCAGCTTGCGCGGCTCATGGCGGACTTTCGGCCCATCGCCGAGCAGATCGCACTTGAGTGCGCGGCAGCCCAGGGCCTTTATGAAAACAGGATCGACGACTATCGGTTCAGAGCCGGAGGCGGCATACCGCCTGAGATGCTCTGCCGAAGGGCGAGTGCTGTTGAACAGCACGCCGTGTATGGGAAGTTCGGGCGCATGGTCGCGCAAGGCGTTGACGACGTCGGCGGCGGAATAGCCGTCGGTCTCGCCCGGTTCGGTCATGAGGTTCATCACCACCACCACCTTCGCGCCGGAGTTCGCGATGGCCTCGACGATGCCGCGCACCAGCAGCACGGGGATGAGGCTGGTATAAAGGCTGCCGGGGCCTAACACCACGAGGTGCGAACCCGCGATGGCGTTCAGGGCCTGGGGCAAGGCACGGATCAGGCGCGGCACCAGCGAGACCCGCTGGATGCGCCGACCAGCGGCGGTGATGCAGGACTCGCCGATGCTGCAGCTGCCGTCGGCGAACTCCGCCAATAGCTCCACGTCATCCAGGGTCGCCGGGAGGACCCGGCCGCGGATCTCCAGGAGCTTGCCGGCCCGCTCCACCGCCCTGCCGAAATCCTTCTCCATCAGCGCCAACGCCGTCAGCATCAGGTTGCCGAGGCTGTGGCCGTCCAGGGCGCCGTCGAAACGGAAGTTGAACAGCTCCTGCAACGTCGGGTCCGCGTCCGACAAGGCCAGCAGGCAGTTGCGGATGTCGCCCGGGGCCAGGATGTTGTAGCCGCGGCGTAGTGCGCCGGAGCTGCCGCCGTCATCCGCCACCGTGACGATGGCAGTGAGGCGCTCATGGTCGTACTCATCGCGCATCCCGTGGGGGAAGTGCTCCATCCGCAGACCTTGCAGCACTGCGGCGAGGCCGGTGCCGCCGCCCAGGGCCGTGATGCGCAGAGGCGTGGTGCGGGCGTCCAGGAATTCCGCCTCACCGAGACGTGAACCCAGGGCGTAGTCCGGGGTGGATTCCAGGATCACGGTGCGCCACCGAGGCGGTCCGGGCCGAGCTGGTGACGCGGCGGCCGGCGCCCGTAATCGCGGGATTGCAACGCACGGGCCAGTCCTGGCAGCAGCGGCTGGCTGGCTTCGGAGTCGATCGGTTCGAAGTCCTCGAGGGCCGGCATGCGCGGAGCTTCGGGCTCGACCTTGCGGTGGCCCATGAGCACCACCTTCACGGTCTCGAACAGGATGCGCAGGTCCAGCCAGGCCGAGTGATGCTTGATGTAGTACAGGTCATAGCGCAGCTTCTCGATCTCCTCATCCAGGCCATTGGCATACTTGTAACGGACCTGGGCCCAGCCGGTGATCCCGGGACGTATCGATGAACGCAGCGAGTAATACGGTATCTGCTCCCCGCATTCGGGCGTATTGCGCGAGACCAGGATGAAAAGGCGGCGGTTGCTGTCCGGGTGCGGGCGCGGCCCCACCAGGTTCATGTCGCCACGAAGGACGTTGATGAACTGGGGCAACTCATCGAGCCGGAATTTGCGCAGCACGCGCCCGACGCGGGTTATGCGCTGCTCATTGTCCCCCGCCCATTCGCTGTGCCTGCCATCGGCGGCACGCATGCTGCGGAACTTGAGGAGTTTGAAACGCTTGCCGCCCAGACCCACCCGCTCCTGCACGAACAGGACGGGACCATCGGACTCGAGACGGATGGCCAGCGCCACCAATGCCATGAACGGGAGGAACAGCACGGACCCGACGGCGCCGGCGATGAGGCTATAAGCCCTCGCGAACAAGAGCGCCGGACGCGAGGGGCGGAAGCCGCTGGAGAAAAGCACGGTCTTCGCGGTGAGCGACTCGATGGCGAGCTTGCCGGTGAGCCGCTCATAGGCATCCATGCCGGTCTCGACGGTCAGGTTGCGGCCCGCCTGGATCTCCACCAGCAGGTCCGCGCTCAACTGGCCGTACTGCTCCTCCATGGCGACGATTACCCGGTCCGGGCGCAGGCCAGCGAGTATCCGCTGCAGGTCTGGCAACGAACCCAGATGCTGGCATTCGAACTCAGGCCGCACCCCAGGCACCTCGCTGATCACGCCCGACAGGGTCTCGCGACCCGCGCGGCCGTGGATCTCCGCCGCGATCCTCACGGCGAGCGGACTGGTGCCGAGGATGACGACCGAATCAGCCATCGCTCGGGACGCCCTGCACCTGCACGCGCGGCTCGCGCCGCTTGATCTGCTCGGACATCGGCTTGCCGTAGCGATAGTAGCCATAATAGCTGCGCGGCATCAGTTCCCCGCGGTTGTAGATGAGTCCCATCAGCTTGTCCGGGCCGACGAGGTCGAGGGCCTCCTCCAGCATCGGGCGCGGCGTGCGATGGGCGGACACCACCATGAGGAAGGAGTCCACGAAGCGGGATATCACGCGACAATCCGACACCGGCACCACCGGCGGCGCATCCAGCACCACGTAGGAATACTGCTTGGCAGCCTCGCTGATGAGCGCCTCGAAGCGCGGCGAACTCAGCAACTCGTAGGGCGCCGCTGTGCGGCTGCCGGTCAGTACGATCGAAAGGTTCGAGCCACTCAAGGGGCGGGTGATGTCCTGCAGGGACAGCGTCGGGTCCTGGATGGCGTCGGTCAGGCCGATGCCGCCGGGGTTGCCGAGGTTCAGGTGCTCCTTGAGGCTGGCGGAATCACGGCGCAGGTCCACGTCCATGAGCAGCACCTTGGAATCACGCGCCTGGGCCAGGGCTGCGGCCAGGTTCACGGCCGTGAGCGACTTGCCGTCGCCGGCCGCCGGACTGCAGATGCCGATGACGGTGTTCTTGCCGGGCTTGCGCTTCTCCTCGAGGATGTAACGCAGCTTGCGGTATTGCTCTGCCTCGAACGAATCCGGTTCGGTGAGGCTCACCAGGTGCTTGTCCACCTGGCGGGAGTTGATCTCCTGCAGCTTGCGGCGTTCACGCGGCTCGGCGCGCAAGGTCGGCGGCGCGCCGCGGGTGATCTTCACGGTAGGTTCATTGCTGAGAGCCATCTTGTCTCCTCCATTCTTCATATGGCCGGTCACGACGGCGTACCGTGCCGCGACAGCATCCACACCAGATCCTGGTTGCCATGGCCCAGGAACGACGAAACCTGCGCAAGTACCAGCACCACCACGATCGCCGACACTACTGCAGCACCGAAACGCAGGCGGCTGTGCCAGACGTCGGTGGGCGTGATGATCATGGGGATGCTCGCCAGCACCGGCACGCGGGTGAAGGCGCGCAGCTCGTCAACGCTGTGGAACGAGGGGTCGAGCTGTTCCAGAGCGAACACCACCACACCGGCGAGACCGAGGCAGAGCACGAGGCTCATCAAGAGCAATTTCATCCGGCCCGGACCCGAGGCGTCCGCCGGCGGGACCGCGGGTTCCAGCACCCGGTACTGGCCGGATACGGCACCGGGCAGCGGCGCCTCTTCATAGCGCTTCAGCAGCGAGGAATACACATCCTGCGTCTCGCCGTAGCCCTGCATCAGGGACTGCAGCTGCTGTGAACGGACCGGCATGTTCTCGACCCGTTCCTGGTATTGGGCCATCTGCGCCCTAAGACGTGATTCTTCCTGGCGATACGAATAGATGGTGCCGTCGGCATCGGACGGAGCCACGGTCTTCGCCGCCTGGGCGGCCTGGTCTGCCTGCTGGCGCTTGAGGGCCGCGATCTGGCTCTTGAGCTGCACCACATCCGGGTAGGCGTCGGTATAGCGGGTGCGCAGGGCGACCAGTTCCTGTTCCAGCTGCGGCAGGTCAGCGGCAGTGGTATCGGTGTCAGGCTTGCCTCCGGTCGGCTGATCGCGGCGTTGCAACGCCTGGCCCAGGGCTTCGTTGTTCTCATGCAACTGTCCGCTCAGCTGCTGCAGCATGGCTAGGTTAGCCATCTGCTGCTCGGGCAGGTCGCCGACATGGCTGGTGCGGAAGGCATTGATCTTGGCTTCCTGGGCGTCCAGCTTCTTCTTCACGTCCGCCATCTGTGTCTGCAGCGAGTTCAACGTCGCAGTGGCCTGCTGGGCCCGCATCTTGTTGTTGGCATCAACATAGGATGTTGCGAGCGCGTTGGTCACCTTCGCGACAGTCTGTGGGTCCCACCCCTGGTAGCTCAGGGTGAAGGCGAAGGTCGGGTCCTGCCCCCACTGCTGCTGACCTGCCTTGCGTTCGACGCGGATGTCCTGGCGCATGCGCGCGAGCAGGGAATCCGTGGAAGTATGTTGGCGCAGGTTCGGGTAGAGGTCGAAACGGGTGATCATGTCCAGCAGGCGGTTGCGGCTCAGCACCTCTTCACTCACGGCGTCGAGGCGGCTGTCGGAAGCGCCGTTCTGGGCCGGACCCGTATCGGAGGCCGTGACGACGGTGTTGTTGATCAACACCGTGGCGCTGGAGCTATAGATGTCCGGCAAGGCGAACACGAAGCTCGCCGCGGCGGCGAAGGAGATGGCGAACACCCCTATCGCCAGCCAGCGCCTGCGCTTCCAGAGCCGCTGGGCCGTGGCGAAGATGGAGTCGACCTGTTGCGTCTGTGCCTGTTGCATGCTCATGCTCCGCCCTTCAGGGCACGCTGATGATGTCGCCCGGATGGACGTAGAAGACCTGCGACTTGCCGCCGACGGCATCGTCGTAGTCGAAAGTGATGTGCTTCTTCACGCCGTCCTCGTCCCTGAGGATCACGATGTGCGAGGGTGAGGCGAACTCCGTGAGGCCTCCGGCTTGCGCCAGCACGTCCAGCACCGTGGCCTGGCTCTTCAGCTCATAGCGCCCGGGTGTCTTCACCTGGCCCAGCACGGAGACGGCGAAGCTGTGCACTTCCTGCACGGTCACCGAGACCTCCGGGTCCGACATGTACTGCTTGAGTTTGTCGGCGATGCTCTTCTGCAGCTGCAGTGCGGTCTGGCCGCTGGCCTGCACCTCGTTCACCAGCGGGAAGGAGATCATCCCGTCCGGGCGAACGGTGACGACGCGGTCGAGGCTCTGGTCCTTCCAGACCGAGATGTGCAGGACATCGCCGGGGCCGATGGCGAACTTCTGCACCTGGCAGCCATCGCCGCGGCAGGGGCCGTCGTTGACGGCGGGGGTATCGGAGCAGGCAGCAAGCAGCAAGGCTGCCGCCATCATTAGGAGCGTGCGGAATCTCATGTGCGTGCCCTTCTTAGGGTGTGGGGGTTTCGCCGGTGGGCGTGGGAGGCAGATCGGATGAAGGAGGCAATACCTGGGTCTGGCGGGGGGCCGGCCAGAGTGTCTCGAAAGGTGTGCGGCGCCGCTGGTCGAAGGCGCTGCCCTGGGGCATCGGCGCGGAGAACACCAGGCCGATATAGAGGATGTTGTCGCGCACTTCCAGGTTCTGGTCGCCGCCGAGCAGGCCGCGTTGCAGGCTGTATTGGTACGACCCGACCAGGGAGGTGATGCGGCCCAAGCGGTAGCTGGTGCTGAAGTTGAAACGATAGATGTCGGCGCGGCTGCCTTGCACCGAGTCCTGGGCATAAGAAGGCGCTATCTGGATCTCCAGATCCTGGCCGATGCCTTCGTCGTAACTGAAGTTCACGCTGCGGGTCTCCACGACCCCCACCTGCCCCACCACCAGGGTCTGGCTGCGCAGGAAATCGAAGGCGAAGGTGCCGGAATCCATCACGTGATGCACGCCGCCGGAGACCTCCGCGTCCACGTTGCCGGCGGTATCGCGCGGACCGGCTGCCAGGATCAGGGTCGTGCGAGGCGTGAGCGCGTGGGTCCAGCCGACCGTGAAGACTTCCGAACTGACGGAATCGGCGAAAGTACTGAAATGGTAGCGGCTGCCGCTGAGATCGAAGTCCAGGATGTTGCGCGGATCGACCGTGTGGTCCCAGCCGAAGTTGGCGGTGTCGACGCTGGTATCCGGTCCCTGGGCCACGGTCTCGGCGGTATGGCTGTAACCCGCCCGACCCATGTCGGTTTCATCGAAGGCGTAATTCAGGGATGGGTTCACCGTATAAGCAGTGGCGTGGGCGCGACCCAGGCCCAGGCTCGTCAGGGGCGATATCTGCGACGGGGTCTCGGTGCTGGTGTAATCACCGTCGAGGCCGAAGTTCAGCCGCGACGTCGCGCGCCAGCCGAGGTCCAGGGCGGCATCGCGTCGCACGGTGTTGCTGTTGAGGCCGGGATGCTTGCGGTAACGCTCAGCATCGAAGGTGTAGAAACCATCGAGGGTCAGGGACTCGGACTCGAAACCAGCTTCCAGGGCGGGGCTCACCCGGAGGATGGTGTCGGACTCGCGGTCAGCCGGCTGGTTGAAGATGTTGTCGTCATAGACCACGCCCACCGCCACGGAGGGCGAGACGTAGCCGGTGGTGTCGGCCATGGATTTGACCGGCAAGCCGGCGGCGCAGACCAGCAGCCAGAAGACCGGAAGCCGGGCCATGTGCCAGATGGAGGACACGCGCTTCATGCGGGCGCCACCAGGGTGCAATCCACTTCTACCGCAAGGCTGCGGCGCAGCATCTCGATGGATAGCACGAGGAGCCCACTCTTGGATTCCTCCCGCACGTACACACCTTGCACGTTCACGAGGGGGCCGCTGATGATGCGCACGGTCTGGCCGATGCGCAGGTAGGGATGTGGCATACGTGGCATGTCCGATTCGTTGACTTTGTGGATGGCTTCTATCTCGCTGTCCGGCACGGTGGCGAGCTTGTCCCAGCGTTCGCCCAGGATCCGCACCAGCCCGCGGGCCTTGCAGATCTCTATGTAGCTGGTCTTGTCTATTGCGTGACGGACGAAGAGGTAGCCGGGGAACAGCGGCGCGCGGTATAGGCACCGGGCATGCTTGCGCCGGGACCAGCGGTCCACGGTTGGCAGGAGCACCTGGAAGCCGGTCGCGGCCAGCTGCTGGTAGACCGCCTGCTCGCAGTTGCTCTTGGTCCAGAGCACGTGCCACTGGGGGGCCATGATGCGGGGACTTTCATCCGCCGTCAGAGCGCTGTCGCCTAACCGATCGCTGGCGGAATATGACGCCATGGCTTCGCCCCTTCGATCCCCGCTCCGAGGATCATCCATTCATCCCATGACACTGTCTTTCTTGCGACGTTCACTGGGCACCTCGAGGCGCAAATCCTTCGGCCCTGGCGCGCGATCCGTCGACATCTTTACCGTGCGCAATTACCCCATTAACGGGATGAGTATCCAATCGGGGAATCACCTCGTTCGACGAGGGATAAAACCTTGACCGACACATCGCGCACATACGTCACGCGTGCCGCGCATCCATCTGTAACATCGCTTCACGCTGCTCCATGGCGGGCATGAAGCCGGGCATCATGGATTGCATCAGCAGCTCATCGCGCATGCATACGACCAGACGGTTCAGGTGCGCGTGCCACCCAGCGCCGATGCGTGAGAGCAACTTGCCGGGCACGCCGGAATGGACGAGCTTTAGCGCCACTTCACGTTCGCGCTGCATGAGACTGCAGGTCACGCGAGTCACCTCTGCCCCGAAATGCGGTTTCTGAACGTCACGCGACACGTCCATCCAGGAATATGACAGCAGGCGATAGGGTTCGCAGCGATCGACCTGTCCATAGATCAACCCACCCGACTCCGAACGGATCGGCGATTCGCCCGCCTGGAAGCGCAGCCGCACGTCGCCTTCGAGCCGCGGCTCCACCGCTCCGTCCGCAAGCCAGGCGCTGAGCCCTTCCGGGCGGGTGAGATAGAACCAGGCGCGTTCGGCCGTCCCGGGCAGCGTGCAATCCAGGGTGACTGTCTGGCGGTCGATGATGATGCCGAGATTGATCATGGCAGAACTCCTTTTCCGTTAAGGAGGCGACATCCATGTCGCCCGGAATGAAACAGGTCCGCAGCATCGCAGATACATGCCCGATAAGACCATCGGGTGATGTCCCGAAAATGCGTTTCGCCCTTTTAACACTTGCTTCGCATGGGTCTCGTGGAATTAGGGTGTGCCTGTGATGCGAATACGGGGATTACCGGATTCGGTCTTGGCGAGACACGGCTTATGGTCTCTACACGACTTTACTCATCGGTGACGGGGTTAATAAGACATGAACCAGCAGGTGGAACGCTCTGCGCAGGATGCGCTGTCGGCTGGCCAGAATGCCGCGATACTCGGTTCACTCACCGCGGAATCGCTCGGGGGCCCACGCATCGCACCCGACCCGCGACCCTATCCCCGCTTCCCCCTGCCCCGGCCGCTGGCCCTGGAATGGGACAACCTGGCTGCGCGGATATCCGCTGCACCCTACCTCCATCTGGGCTGGGCTGAAGCCTGGTGCCGCGCTTTCAGCGAAGGAGACCCGGAATTACGCACCTTGCGGCGCGATGGCCGGCTCGCGGCTGTGCTGCCCATGGTGCGCAAGCAGAAGCTGCTCGAGTCCGCCGCGAACTACCACACGCCGGGTTTCGGACTGCTGGCTGAAGACCATGAAGCCTCCCTGGCCCTGGCGCGCGACCTGTTCAGCGACGACCCCCTGCACGTCTCCATCACCTCACTGGACCCCGAAGGCGAGAGCCTCAAGGCTTGCCGGCAGGCCGCTGAAGAAGCCAACTACCGCGTTGTGGTACGACCCTTCCAGCGCTCGCTGTACCTGGAACTGGATGAAGACTGGGACCAATATGAGACGGGTCTCGGCAAGAACCTGTTGCGCAACCTGAAACGCGCCCGCCGGCAGCTGGAGCTGGAGGGAGAGGTCTCGGTGGACGTGGTCTGCGGCGGAGCGGGCTTGGATGAGAAGCTGCGCGAGGCATTCCTGGTGGAGGCCGCGAGCTGGAAAGGAGCCGCCGGCACCGCCATCCAATCCGATCCCCGTACCCAACGCTTCTACACCGCAGTCGGCCGTTGGGCGGCTGAGCGCGGCATGCTTCGCCTGTTCTTCCTGCGGGTCGGCCGTCGGCCCTTGGCCATGTACCTGGCCCTGCAGGACAGCGGTGTCTGCTACCTGCACAAGGGCGGCTACGACCCCGCCTTCGGCCGTTACTCGCCCGGCAAGATGCTGCTCCACGAGGTGATCCGCGATTGCTTCGCGGGTGGCGTGAAACGCATAGAGTTCAACGGAGATGCGGAACCCTACAAGTTCTGCTGGACCGGCGCGGTGCGCGAATACCAGCGCTTCGACGCCTTCGCGCCCTCCATGGCCGGGCAACTCGCTTGGGCCGCCCATGCGTACAGCAGGCCGGTGACGCACCGTCTGCGCCAGGGCCTTGGGCTAGCGCCGAAGGAATGATGCGGCCGCCCCTGCAAGGGCGGTTCGGTCAATGAGTGGGTTTTCCGGTGAAAGGATCACGCAGCGGGATCGTGCGGGGATGGTCATGACCCTCCTCCCGCTCATGCCGCCCGTGCTTGGACATGTACATGGTCTGATCGGTGCGGGCGATGAGCAGGGGCACGCTCTCGCTTGGGCCCGCTTCGCAGATGCCCGTGGACACCGATAGCCGTCGGCCATGTGTGCTGCGCTCCCCCACTGCGATCTCGATGCGCCGCGCCACTTCCTCGGCCACGCCAAGGACGGTCTGGGGCAACAGGATGGCAAACTCATCGCCGCCCAAGCGATAGACGATATCGGACTTGCGCACCCTGAGGCGCGCTGACAATGCCACCATGCGCAAAGCCTCGTCACCCGCCTGGTGGCCGTAACGGTCGTTGATGACTTTCAGGCCGTCCACATCGAAGAGGATCAGGCAGTAAGGCTGGCCGTGGTTCACCTGCTCCTTCTTGAGCATGCGGGCATGCTCCTCGAAGGCGCGACGATTCAGCAGTTCCGTGAGCGCATCCTCCCGGCTCTCGCGGATGGCCTGGTCATACTGACGGGCATTCTGGATGGCCGATCCCACCAGGTCCGCGAAGATCTGGATGGTCTCCTCATCCTCTTCCGTGAAGGCCTCCGGCGACTGGGAAGCCACGTGCAGCACGCCGGCGATATCCCGTCCGGCGCCGAAGATGAAGGGAGCGCTCACGGTTGACTGGGCACCATCCCGTACGACACGGCGCAGGGACTGGCTGTCTACATCGGGTTCACCGCTCCGCACCACCCTGCGTAGCATCACCGCGTGGCTTGGCAGGCCGTTGCCGAGGGGCATCTCGAGCATCGCGAACCCCAGTGTACCCACCGCCGACTTGGCGGTGAGCCGCTGGTTCTCCACCATGAAGATGGTGGCGCCATCGGCGCGCGTCAGGCGAGCGCATTCCTCCGCGACCACGTCCATCACCGCCTGCAGGCTTCCCGAGACGGTCATGACCTTGCCGATGCTGGCGATGATCTCCAGCAGGCGTTCGCGACTGACGCGCTTGCTGGCCGTGAGATCGCCGACAGGCGTGCCGATCGTCTGGTGCTCAGGCGCTTGCATGGGCGGCTCCCCGGACGACGACGAGACCGGCTACAGGTGCGGGTTGCAGCATGGGGATGGCGTTGCCATGGCGCAGCGCGGTGCGCGCACCGAGCATCTGCGCGATGAGCTGGTCGCCCGGCGCCGGGCGGCCGTAGAAATAGCCCTGGGCCTCGTCGCAGCCGAATTCCGCCAGCATACGCATCTGCGCGCGGCTCTCGACGCCCTCGGCGATGACTGTTGCGCCCAAAGTGTGGCCGAGGGCGATGACGGTCTTGATGAGTTCCTGGCTGTTGCGGTTATGGACAAGGTCCACGATGAAGGAACGATCAACCTTCAGGCAGTCGATGGGGAAGCGCTGCAGGTAGCTGAGGGAAGAGTAGCCGGTGCCGAAGTCGTCCAGGGCCACCCGCATGCCCGCTTGTTTGATCTGGCGCAACACTCTCATGGTGTGCTCGGGATCGCTCATGGCCTGGCTCTCCGTCAGCTCCAGCTCCAGGAACGGTGCATAGGCACGGTCCTGCCCCAAGGCTGCGTCGATATGCGTGAGGAAGTCGTCTTTGGCGAGCTGGGCGTTGGAGACGTTCACCGAGACGAGCATGGGCGGGAGATCCGCTTCGGCCCATTCCCGCAAGAAGGCGACGCTCTTCATCAGTACCCAGCGGCCGATCTCGACGATGAGCCCGGAATCCTCCGCCACCTTGATGAAAGCCGCAGGCGGCACCAGGCCGCGGCGCGGGTGCCGCCAGCGCAGGAGGGCCTCGCAGCCATTGATGGTCTCGGTATCGAGCGCGACTCGGGGCTGGAAGTGGAGTTGCAACTCATCCCGCGCCAGCGCCCGCTCCAGGTCCTTCTCCAGGGCCACGCGGTTGATTACCTTCTCGGCGATCTCCGGCTTGTACCAGCAGCAGCGGTCGAGGCCTTCCACGGTGGCGCCCTGCATGGCGATGTTGGCGCGGGCCATCAGGTCTTCCGCATGTGCGCCGTCGTCCGGATAGGCGCACAGGCCGATGTTCAGGTTGAGCGTCTCCGGCTCGTCCTGCACCATGATGGTGCGCTTGCCGGTCTCGAGGATGCGCCGGACCATCTCGGTGGCCTGTTCGCGTGAGGCTACGCCGTGGAGATAGATCACGAAGACCTCCGGGCTGGCGCAGCCCACCAGGTCATCGCCCCTGCCCACCATAAGCAGGTAGCGGCCGAACACCGCGAGCCACTGGTGCAGGCGCTCCGAACCGAAGCGATGTACGAGATAGTCGTAGCGGTCCACGGTCACAGTGAGCACCACTGCCAGCTCGCGGGAGCCCTGCTCGCCGCCGAGCATGGCATCCACACGACGGATCCATTCGGCGCGTCCCAGCAGGCGGGTGGTAGCCTCGTTGATCGGGGGGAAAGGCTCGTCATGGATGGCAGGCGGCACGGGCCCGCCGCGACGCAGCGCCAGCATCAGGATGGCGGCGGTCACCGCCATCGCGAGCAGGGTCTGCAGCAGCAATCCATAGCCGGCCCAGGCAGGGTCGACGGAAGCGGAGATCGTCACGCCGGACAGGGCGATGAGCATGCCGGCGAAAGCGGCATAAGCGGATATCCTGACCAGCGATATGCCGGCCTGTCTCTGCGGTCCGCCCAAGATCCATCTATTGAAGCTCATGATCCCATCCGTGGGCGCCCTGGCCGCGTGACTTTACCGTGTGCAATTTAGAAGCACGGACGGTTCAATATGAATAAGGTAAAGACCCCATTGCGGATATGTGAAAGACCCGATTTCTTATATCCGACACGACATGACAGGCTATCGGTTAAATGAGGGGCGGGTTGCCTGGTGGAGGAAGTGAGATTCGAACTCACGAAGGACTTGCGCCCTTGCCGGTTTTCAAACCGCGCGACGCATGCGTCGCGCCTTAACCCACTCGGCCAGCTGCTGTAGTAAAAGATGGCGGAGGGGGTGGGATTGCTCGCCCCATCCCTGGGGCTACGGGGCCCTGCTTCGCAGGTCCAAAATCGCTCCCAGCGATTTTGTCGAACCCGCCGATTTACCTTCGTGGGTTCAAATCCCACCATCACTTCAAACTAAAAGACCCCCTTGAAGGAGGTCTTTTAGTTTGAACTGGCGGAGGGAGTGAGATTCGAACTCACGAAGGACTTGCGCCCTTGCCGGTTTTCAAGACCGGTGCCTTAAACCGCTCGGCCATCCCTCCGTATACCAAACAATATATCAGAGCCGGTTTTCAAGCCGCTCGGCGCATGCGCCTCGCCTTAAACCACTCGGCTACCCCTCCGGGTGCGGGCGGATTATATAACGGTGATGCCACTCATATAGGGATGCAGGGCTGAGGGGACATGGATCTTGCCCTCCTCGTCCTGATAGTTCTCCATGATGGCGATGAGCGCGCGGCCCACGGCCACGCCGGAGCCGTTGAGGGTGTGCAGTAATTCCGGTTTGTTGGTCTCGGGGTTGCGCCAGCGCGCCTGCATGCGGCGCGCCTGGAAGTCGGTGCAGTTGCTGCAGGAGGATATCTCCCGGTAGCGATCCTGGCTTGGCAGCCAGACTTCCAGGTCATAGGTCTTCGCTGCGGAGAAGCCGATGTCGCCGCCGCAGAGGGCCATCACCCGGTAAGGCAGTTCCAGTTTCTGCAACACCTTCTCGGCATGGCCGGTGAGTTCCTCAAGTGCCTGGAATGAATCCTGTGGGCGCACCATCTGCACCAGTTCCACCTTCTCGAACTGATGCTGGCGGATCATGCCGCGGGTGTCCTTGCCGGCGGCTCCGGCCTCGGCACGGAAGCACGGCGTGTGGGCCGTGTAGCGGCGCGGCAACGTTGCGGCATCCAGGATCGCATCCCGCGCCTGGTTGGTGACCGGCACTTCCGCTGTGGGGATGAGGTAGTACTTGTGTTCACCCGATACCTGGAATAGGTCCTGCTCGAACTTCGGCAGTTGCCCGGTGCCGCGCATGGAAGCGGCGTTCACCATGTAGGGTACGTAGACTTCGGAATAGCCGTGCTCGCTGGTGTGCAGGTCCAGCATGAACTGGATGAGGGCCCGGTGCAGGCGTGCCAACCCGCCATTCAGCACCGTGAAGCGCGCGCCGGTGAGCTTGGCGGCGGTCTCCGCATCGAGCAGCCCGCGGGCTTCGCCCAGGTCCACGTGGTCCTTGGGCTTGAAGGAGAATTTCTTCGGCTCACCCCAGCGACGGATCTCCTTGTTGGAATTCTCATCCGGGCCGTCCGGCACGCTCTCATGCAGGAGGTTCGGCAGGCCGAGCTGTACGTCCTCAAGCTCCGCCTCCACCTTGGCAAAATCCTCCTCCGCGGCCTTGAGTTTCGCGCCGAGGTCGCCCACCTGCGCCATCAGGGGCGCGGTATCCTGGCCCTTGCCCTTGACCATGCCGATCTCCTTGGACCGGGCATTGCGCTCGTTGCGCAGCTGCTCCATGCGGGTCTGGAGTTCCTTGCGCGCGTCCTCCAACTTGCCGTAGGAGGCGGTATCCAGCGCGAAGCCACGGCGCTTCAAGGCCGCGGCGGTGCCGACGAGGTCGTTGCGGAGCAGTTTCGGGTCGATCATGGGCTCACTTGTCCGTCTTCTTGGTTTTGTGCGCGACTTGGTTGCGGGCCCTGAGATCGGCCAGCTTCTCGGCGATCTTGATCTCGAGCCCCCGCGGCACGGGATGATAATAGGTTTTCTCCGGCATGTCCTCCGGGAAATAGCGCTCGCCGGCGGCGAAGGCATCCACCTCGTCGTGGGCATAGCGGTAGTCCTTGCCGTGACCGAGTCCCTTCATGAGCCGGGTCGGGGCATTGCGCAGATGCAGGGGCACCTCGCGGGTGCCGCTCTCCCGGGCATCCTGCATGGCCTCGCCGAAGGCGGTCTCCATGGCATTGCTCTTGGGCGCCACCGCCAGGTAGACCACCGCCTGGGCCAGGGCCAGCTCCCCTTCGGGGCTGCCCAGTCGTTCCAGCACTTCCCAGGCGGCCAGGGCCAGGTCCAGGCCACGCGGGTCGGCGTTGCCGATGTCCTCAGAAGCCATGCGCACCACGCGGCGGGCTATATATAGAGGGTCGCAACCCCCATCCAACATGCGCGCCATCCAATACAGGGCCCCGTCCGGGGAGGAGCCGCGCACGGACTTGTGCAAGGCCGAGATCTGGTCATAGAAGAGGTCGCCGCCTTTGTCGAAACGGCGTACACCGCCGCTGATGACATCCTGCACGGCGCTCTCGCCGATGACACCCTCTTCCG
This sequence comes from uncultured Gammaproteobacteria bacterium, assembly GCA_964584665.1. Taxonomy (GTDB): domain Bacteria; phylum Pseudomonadota; class Gammaproteobacteria; order Natronospirales; family REEB76; genus DASUBN01. The sequence goes on along the minus strand of CAZPAO010000001.1, from coordinate 71,526 downwards.
CCAGGTCGGCGGCGATCTCCAACAGGTTCAGTGCACGACGGCCATCCCCGTCTGCGGCCGTGGCCAGTTGGTCCCGGAGTTCAGACGCCATCTTGAGATGCCTCTCACCGAGACCGCGTTCCTCATCCACGAGGGCAGCATCGATGATCTGGCGGATGTCGGCCGCGCTCAGGGCCTTCAGCACGTAGACCCGTGCCCGTGACAGGAGCGCGTTGTTCAGTTCGAAAGAGGGGTTCTCGGTGGTGGCGCCGATGAAAGTGAGGGTGCCATCCTCCACGTAGGGCAGGAAGGCATCCTGCTGGCTCTTATTGAAGCGGTGCACCTCGTCCAGGAACAGCACGGTGCCGCGTCCGTCCCGTTCCCGCACTTCCCGTGCTTCCTCGACGGCGGCGCGCACGTCCTTGACGCCGGCCATGACCGCCGAGAGCGCGATGAAATGGGCCTTGCAGGTCTCCGCCAGCATGCGTGCGAGCGTGGTCTTGCCGGTGCCGGGCGGACCCCAGAAGACCATGGAGTGGAGCTGGCCGCTCTCGAGGGCGCGCCGCAAGGGCTTGCCGGGAGCGAGGATGTGCGACTGGCCGATGAACTCCTCGACCCGGTGCGGACGCATGCGGTCCGCCAGGGGGCGCAGTTCAGCCTGCGTGGGCATAGAACTGTATGAAAGCGAGACGCAGGCGCGAGAGCCAGCGGGTGGGGTACCAGATCGCGACGGCGGCACCGGCGCAATCCGCGGCCCAATCCAGCCACTCCGCGTCGCGGCCGGTGAACATCTGCAGGATCTCGATGAGGCCGCCCACCAGGATGAAGGTCGCCGCCACCCAATACAGGCGTCTGGGGAAAGCCGCCGCGAACCAGGCGGTCATCGCAAGGTAGGCGCCGAAGTGCTCGAACTTGTCGAAATGCGGGATGGATATATCCACGTCCGGCGGGGATGGCGTGAGGCTGCCCCAGGCCACCAGCGCCACCAGCGAGGCGCCTGCCGCCAACCAGAGTTGCGCTGCCTGCGCGGCGCGGTCTTCAGCCATGGCTCTTGCCGTCCCCCGTGTCGCCCACCACGTCGGCGCCGGCGGGCGGAGTGAACCTGAAACTGTCATCGCTGACCGCGGGGTTGCGCTGTACATGGTCGAATCCGATGCGGGTGGTGTTGCCCAGGTTGTCCTTGAGTTCCATCACCGAGACGTCTTCGCCCTTGAAGCCGAGCTTGACGCTATCGAAGTCCGTGTCCTTCACCTTGGGGGTGAGGCTCACCCAGGTGAGGCCGCCCTGCTCGCCCAGGTCGGTCACGGTGAAGCTCTTGTCCACGTCGTTGGAGCCGGCGAGCAGCACCGCCGGGCTCGCCGCCAGGGTGTCGTTCAGGGGTTTCACCGTCACCTGCTGCAGCGCCACGTCGTAGAGCCAGAGGCGCTTGCCGTCGGCCACCACGGTCTCTTCATTGGGCTTGGCATAGTCCCAGCGGAAGCGGTCGGGGCGCTTGATGGAGAGTGTGCCGGTGGACTGCTTCACTTGCTTGCCGTTGGAATCCAGCACCACCTGGGTGAAATCGGCCTTCAGGCTCTTCACGTCCTTCAGGAAGGCATGCATGCGGGCCGCGCCAGAGTCGGCGGCATACAAGGGCTGGCAGGCCAGAAAAAGGATCGAGCTGAGGACAAGGCGTTTCATGGGGGACCTCTGGGGACTATTCGTCGCTCGCGCCGGGTGGCGGCGCGGCCGCCAGCACTTCGCGGGCGCCGTTGGACTGGAGCGGGCCGACGATGCCGCGGGCTTCCATCTCCTCGATCATGCGGGCGGCGCGGTTGTAACCGATCTTCAGGCGGCGTTGCACGCCGGAGATGGAGGCCTTGCGGCTCTCGGTGACGATGCGCACCGCCTGGTCGTACAGGGGATCCGCCTCGCCGCCAAGCTCTCCCTCTTCGCCCGGCTCGCTGGGGAAGCCCGGGATGGGTTCGCTGGGGCCGGAGAGTATCGCCTCTATATAGTGCGGCTGGCCCTTGCGCTTCAAGTGCGCGACAACCTTATGCACTTCCTGGTCGCTGACGAAGGCGCCATGGATACGGGTTGGCACCGAGGTGCCGGACGGCAGGTACAGCATGTCGCCGTGGCCCAGCAGCGCCTCGGCGCCCTGCTGGTCCAGGATGGTGCGGGAATCCACCCGCGCCGACACCTGGAAGGCGATGCGCGTGGGGATGTTGGCCTTGATGAGCCCGGTGATCACATCCACCGAGGGGCGCTGGGTGGCAAGCACCAGGTGGATACCGGAGGCGCGAGCCTTCTGAGCCAGCCTCGCGATCAGCTCCTCCACTTTCTTGCCCACCACCATCATCATGTCGGCGAGCTCGTCCACCACCACCACGATGTTGGGCATGGGCTGGAGCCGCGGGATGTCCGAGTCCGGCAAGAGCGCGAGCTTCTCGGGGCTGAGCATAGGGTCGATGATGGGCTTCTTGGCGTCGATGGCCTCCTGCACCTTGCGGTTGTAACCCGCGAGGTTGCGCACGCCGAGGGCGGCCATCAGCTTGTAGCGGCGGTCCATCTCCGCCACGCACCAACGCAGCGCGTTGGAGGCTTCCTTCATGTCCGTCACGACCGGAGCCAAGAGGTGCGGGATGCCCTCGTACACGGAGAGTTCCAGCATCTTGGGGTCGATCATGATCATGCGCACGTGTTCGGCCGTGGCCTTGTACACGAGACTCAGGATCATGGCGTTGATGCCCACCGACTTGCCGGAACCTGTGGTGCCGGCGATGAGCAGGTGCGGCATCTTCTCCAGGTCCGCCACCATGGAGTTGCCGCCGATGTCCTTGCCGAGAGCGAGGGTCAGCGGCGAGGCGCTCTTGTCGTACTCCTCGGAACGCAGGATCTCACCCAGCGTCACCAGCTGGCGGGCTTCGTTGGGGATCTCGAGACCCACAACGGACTTGCCGGGGATGACCTCCACCACACGCACGCTGATGGCCGAGAGGCCGCGGGCCAGGTCCTTGGAGAGGTTGGTGATCTGGCTGACCTTCACGCCCGGCGCAGGCTGCAGCTCGAAGCGCGTGACCACGGGACCCGGGTTCACCGCCACCACCTGCACGTCCACGCCGAAGTCCTTGAGCTTGATCTCGACGGTGCGGGACATGGCCTCCAGCGCCGCCTCGGAATAGCCCTCCACCTTCGGCGGCTTGTCGTCGAGCAGGGACAGCGGCGGCAGTTCCGAATCGGAAGGCGGTTCGAACAGCTGCACTTGCCGCTCGCGCTCGGCGCGCGGGCTCGGCGCGGCGGGCTTGGCGATGGGCTCGATGCGGGGCTTGGGTTTCTTCTTCACCTCTTCCTGGTGCACCTTCACCACTTCCACATGCTGCTCGCGCACGCGCCGCGCCTGGATGGTCTCGCGCAACCAGGTCCAGCGGTTGCGGGCCCGCTCGAGGAAGAGCAGCGTCCAATGGCCGGTGCGGTCCATGACCGCGAGCCAGGAGAGGCCGGTGAACACCGTGACCGCACCGAGGAACAGGGCCAGCAGCACCAGCGTCGCGCCCAGCGGACTCAGGGCATGGGCCAGGTTCTTGCCGACCGCATCGCCGAGCATGCCGCCCGCATCCACGGGCATCTGCCCGGGCTCGGTATTGGAGTTGATGGAAGCGAGCCCGCTCGCGGTGACGAGCGAGACGACCAGGCCCGCGATGCGCGCCGCAAGATGCCACTTGTTCACGGGCTCGGTGGACTTGCGGGCGCGGAAGATGAGCCAGCCTGACCAGATCAGGAGCGCAGCGAAGAGATAGGCCGGATAGCCGATCAGGAAATACAGGAAGTCCGCGAGCCACGCGCCGGCGGGCCCGATGGCGTTGTGCACGCGCACGCCATCGCCGCTGTAGGTGGAGAAGCCGGGATCCTGGGGGCTATAGGTCGAGAGCGCAAGCAACAGCACGAGACCCGCCACCAGGAACATCCAGAGGGCGGCTTCCTTGAGTCCCTGCGCCAGATGGATGGCCAGGGGGGAGCGTTCGTTCTCGTTGCGTGTCGCTTGCGCCACTGCTTACCTATGCTGCATCACTTGAGCAGCGCGGGGTGGACGACCTTGCCGCCTTCCACGTTGATGCCCTTGCGCAGCGATTCCAGGTCGCGCCAGCCGCCGGCGGCGAGCTTCACCGCGTAGGGGGTGATGGCGGCCGAGAGCGCCTGGGACGAGGTGCGCGGCACCGCGCCCGGCATGTTGGTGACCGTGAAGTGGGTGATACCTTCCCACACGTAGGTGGGGTTGTCCCAGGTGGTCGGCTTGGTGGTCTCGATACAGCCGCCCTGGTCGACGGAGATGTCCGCCACCACGGAGCCGGGCTGCATGCTGCGCACCATGTCGGCGCTCACCACGTGCGGGGCCTTGGCGCCGGTGACCAGCACCGCGCCCACCACGATGTCGGCGTACTTCACCGCCTCGGCGATGTCGGCGCTGTGGGGGTAGAGTGCCGTCACGTTCGGACCCAGGTCGCGCATGCGTTCCATGCGGTCACGGGAGATATCGAACACCGTCACCTGCGCGCCCATGCCGGCGGCCACGGTGGCGGAAGCACCGCCCGCGACGCCCGCACCGACGATGACGACGCGGCCGCGCTTGGCGGCCGGGACGCCGCCCAGCAGGATGCCCTTGCCGCCCATGGGCTGGTGCAGGAGATGCGTGCCCACCTGGATGGAGAGGCGCCCGGCGATGTCACTCATGGGGGCGAGCAGCGGCAGGCGGCCGTCTTCCTCGACGGTCTCGAAGGCGACGGCGGTGCAGCCGATCTTCTTCAGGGTCTCGGTGAGCTCCGGCAGCGCCGCGAGATGCAGGTAGCAGAACAGCAGGTGGTCCTTGCGCAAGAGCTCGAGGTCGGCCTTGATGGGCTCCTTGACCTTCACGATCATCTCCGCCTTGCCGTACACGTCGGCGGCGGTGTTGAGCACCTCCACGCCCACGCTGCGGAAGTTGTCGTCGCTGTAACCGCTCTTGATGCCGGCGTTCTTCTCGATGAAGACCTGGTGGCCGTGGCGGACCAGCTCGGCGGCGGCTGCGGGGATCAGGCCGACGCGGCCTTCGAGCGGCTTCAGCTCGCGGGGAATACCGATGCGCATGAAAAGCTCCTTTACGCTATCCGTTGAATTTCGTTAACATTCGAAATAACACGCGTCCCCGACCTGTCTTAAAGATGGCCGGGAGCGCGGAATTCAGGGGCCCGCCCCTTATGCACACGCCCCGCCCTGCCGCGGCATGTGTCTGGGGGTGGCCGGGAAATCTCCTCAAACAGGCGGCGGGCCTTGGGACCCGCGGGGTGAGGCCTTCAGGCCTAAGCCCTTGAAAACGCGCGGATCGCCGCCAAATGCTCTCGCTAGAGGCCAATTATACATGACCAAGCACGCCCGACTCCTCATCCTGGGCTCAGGCCCGGCCGGCTACACCGCCGCCGTCTATGCCGCGCGAGCCAACCTGAAACCGGTGCTGGTCACCGGCCTGGAACAGGGTGGGCAACTCATGACCACCACCGAGGTGGATAACTGGCCGGGCGATGTCCACGGCCTCATGGGTCCGGACCTGATGGACCGCATGCGCCGCCACGCCGAGCGCTTCAACACCGAGATCGTCTCGGACCACATCCATACCGCCGACCTCAAGAGCCGGCCGTTCCGCCTGAAGGGCGACCGCGGCGAGTACACCTGCGACGCGCTGATCATCGCCACCGGCGCCACCGCCAAGTACCTGGGCCTGCCCTCCGAGGAGGCCTTCAAGGGCAAGGGCGTCTCCGCCTGTGCCACCTGCGACGGCTTCTTCTACAAGAACCAGCACGTGGCGGTCATCGGCGGCGGCAACACCGCTGTGGAGGAGGCCCTCTACCTCTCCAACATCGCCGCCAAGGTCTCGGTGGTGCACCGGCGCGACAAGTTCCGCTCCGAGAAGATCCTCTCCGACGAACTCATCGCCAAGACCCATGGCGGCAACGTGGAGATCCTCTGGGACCACCAGCTGGACGAGGTGCTGGGGGACGATTCCGGCGTCACCGGCATCCGCGTGCGCAGCACGAAGGATGCCGCCAAGACCCAGGACATCGGCTCCAAGGGCGTGTTCATCGCCATCGGCCACTCCCCCAACACCCAGCTCTTCACCGGCCAGCTGGAGATGAAGAACGGGTACATCATCGTTAAGAGCGGCATCGAAGGCGGTGCCACCGCCACCAGCATCCCCGGCGTGTTCGCCGCCGGCGACGTGATGGACCAGGTGTACCGCCAGGCGGTCACCTCCGCCGGCACCGGTTGCATGGCCGCGTTGGACGCCGATAAATACCTCGAGAGCCTGAACCGCCATTAAGCGTTAAGCTTGCACCCATGAAGGTGCAAGCCCACGACAGCATCGACGACTTCTCCCCAGCCGAGTGGAACCGCCTCGCGGGGGACGATCCCTTCCTAAAGCATGAGTTCCTGGCGGCGCTGGAGCACAGCGGCTCCGCCGACGCGGCGAGCGGCTGGCAGGCGCTGCATCTTGCCTGCCGCGATGAAGCCGGCATCCTCCTCGGCGCCCTCCTCCTCTATCTCAAGTCCCATTCCTACGGTGAGTTCGTCTTCGATTGGGCCTGGGCCGATGCCTACCACCGGCACGGCCTCTCCTACTATCCGAAGCTGGTCTCGGCAGTGCCCTTCTCACCAATCCCCGGACCGCGCCTGCTGATCGCGCCCGGGGCCGACCGCGCCAAGGTGGTGACGCATTTGCTGGAGCAAGTGCGCGCCCTCGCTAAGGAATACTCAGCCTCTTCGGTCCATTGCCTGTTCCCCTTCGAGCAGGAACTCGCGGACTGGAACGCGGCCGGGTTCCTCACCCGCCGCGACACCCAGTTCCATTGGCACAACCGCGACTACCGCGACTTCGAGCATTTCCTGGCGGAGTTCACCGCCGACAAGCGCAAGAAAGTGCACCGGGAGCGGCGGCGCATCGCGGAAGCCGGCATCGAGATGCGCATGCTGGGCGGCGAGGAACTGGATGCGCCGCTCATGGACGCGCTCTACCGCTTCTATGTCTCCACCTACGCCAAGCGGGGCCGCGAAGCCTATCTGGAACGAGGCTTCTTCGATGAGCTGCGCCGCACCATGCCTGAGAACCTACGCGTCTGCTTCGCTTTCTTGCGCGGCAAGCCGGTGGCGGCCGCCATCTGCCTGCAGGGAGGCGACACATTGTACGGACGGCACTGGGGTTCAGAGCAGGAGTTCCACAGCCTCCACTTCGAAGCCTGCTACTACCAGGGCATCGAATACTGCATAAAGAAGGGACTGCGACATTTCAATCCGGGCACCCAGGGGGAACACAAGATCAGCCGCGGCTTCGAGCCGACCTATACCTGGTCCGCCCACTGGCTGGCGCGGCCGGAATTCCACGCGGCCATTGACGAATACCTCCGGCGGGAACAGCATCTTATAAAGGCATACCTGCGCGAGACCGAGGCGCACCTGCCTTTCCATGCGGACAGAGGGGTCGGCGAGGGACGCGAAGACGGCTGACCCCGGGGAACTTAATATATAGATGCATGCACCGCCCTTGAGACGCCTGCGCCCTGAGGATCCGCCGGAGGCTTTCCCGGATCCTGCTACGGCATTGCGCGAACCGGACGGGCTGCTGGCGGTGGGCGGCGATCTCTCACCGGCGCGTCTGCTCTACGCCTATCGTCACGGCATCTTCCCCTGGTATGACGCGGAGCTGCCCATCCTCTGGTGGTCGCCGGACCCGCGCGCGGTGATCCTGCCGGGCACAGAGCACGTGAGCCGTTCCCTGCGCCGCCGCATGAGACAGGACGACTACACGATCCGTTTCGATACCGCCTTCGCCACGGTCATGCATGAGTGCGCCGGGCCCCGTGCCAAGCAGCCGGGGGGCGGCACCTGGATCAACGCCGAGATGCTCGCGGCCTACCAGGAACTGCATCGTCTGGGCCATGCCCATTCGGTGGAAGTGTGGAAAGGCGACGTCCTGGTGGGCGGGCTCTACGGCGTCTCGGTGGGGCGCGTGTTCTTCGGCGAATCCATGTTCAGCCGGGTCACCGATGCCTCCAAGGTCGCGCTCGTCTCCCTGGCGCGGCGGCTGTGGGACTGGGGGTATGCGCTTCTCGACTGCCAGGTCCACTCCGAACATCTCGAGACCCTCGGCTGCACACGCATGCCACGCCGCGAGTTCCTGGGCTTCCTCGCCGGATACTGCGCCGGAGCCGTGAGCACCTCCGCCTGGAAAGACGGTGAGCGGGCATGAACGCCGACGCCAAGCTCGACCTCTTCATCACCCCTGAGCACCCGTGCAACTACCTGCCGGATCGGCAGGCCCGCACCGTGTTCGTGGACCCGGCGCGAGATATGGATCAGAGGCTATATACCCTTCTCGCTGCCCACGGCTTCCGCCGCAGCGGCCCTCATGTGTACCGGCCCCACTGCGGTGAGTGCCAGGCCTGCGTGCCCCTGCGGGTGACGGTGAAGGACTTCACGCCGGGGCGCACCCAGAAGCGCATCCGCAAGCGCAACCAGGACCTGCGGATGCAGGTGCGGGAGGCGGAATACGATGTGGAGCATTTCGAACTCTATAGCCGCTACCTCGCCGCGCGCCATCCCGGCGGCGGCATGGACGGCGGGAGCGAAGCGGACTACCGGCAATTCCTGTTGAGCCCCTGGGGGCGGACTACGCTGCTGGAGATGCGCCTGGACGGGCGGCTGGCGGCGGTGGCGGTGACCGATGAACTCTCGGACGCCCTTTCCGCCGTCTACACCTTCTACGACCCGGCACTCACGGACCGCAGCCTCGGCACCTACGCGGTGCTCATGCAGATAGAGGAAGCCCGCCGCCGCGGCCTCGATTGGCTGTATCTGGGCTATTGGATCGCAGGAAGCCGCAAGATGGCCTACAAGGAGCGCTTCCGCCCCTTCGAGACCCTGGGGGCTGACGGCTGGCTCGCCGGGGACGCGCGTGTTGAATAGCGGACGGGTTTACGTCAGAATCTGCGCGCCCCAATCACCCGGCGGACATGATGGCTAAGGAAGAAAGTATCCAGATGGAAGGCAAGGTTGTGGAGACCCTCCCCAACACCACCTTCCGCGTCGAATTGGACAATGGCCACGTGGTCCTCGCCCACATCTCCGGGCGCATGCGCAAGCACTACATCCGCATCCTCACGGGCGATCGCGTCACCGTGGAACTGACTCCCTACGACCTGACTAAAGGTCGTATTGTTTTCCGCGGCAAGTAAGCGGACTCAAGACTCGATAAAAAAAGCCGGGGCATGCCCCGGCTTTTTCGTTCGGGATGGCCTCCCGCATCAGTCTTCTTCAGAATGGGCCGGCGCCGGCAGCTTGGGCGTGGCCGCCTCGATCAGCATGTCGAACTCGCCGTCCTTGACCGTGACGCGCACGTGCCCGCCCTGGGCCAGGCGGCCGAACAGCAGCTCCTCCGCCAACGGCTTCTTCAGGGTGTCCTGGATCATGCGCGCCATGGGGCGGGCACCCATCTTCGGGTCATAGCCCCGCTCGGCGATGAGCCTGCGTGCCGCCTCGTCCACCGCGAGCGTGACGCCCTTCTGCTGGAGCTGCTCCTCCATCTCGATGACGAACTTGTCCACCACCTTGGCCACGGTGCGCGGATCCAGGCTGTTGAAGTGGATGATCGCATCCAGGCGGTTGCGGAACTCCGGGCTGAACATGCGCTTGATGGCCGGCATGCCGTCCGGCGTGGCGTCCTGCTGGGTGAAGCCGATGCTCACCCGCGCCATCTCCTCGGCACCGGCGTTGGTGGTCATCACCAGGATCACGTTGCGGAAGTCCGCCTTGCGGCCATTGTTGTCCGTGAGGGTGCCGTGGTCCATGACCTGCAGCAGCAGGTTGAAGACCTCTGGATGCGCCTTCTCGATCTCGTCCAGCAACAGCACGCAATGGGGCTGCTTCAGGATGGCCTCGGTCAGGAGACCGCCCTGGTCGAAACCCACATAACCAGGAGGTGCACCAATCAGCCGCGAGACCGTATGGCGCTCCATGTATTCGGACATGTCGAAGCGAACCAGGTCGATGCCCATGATCAGCGCCAGCTGGCGCGTGACCTCGGTCTTGCCGACGCCGGTGGGGCCGGCGAACAGGAAGGAACCGATGGGCTTCTGCTCGCTGCCCAGGCCCGAGCGCGACATCTTGATTGCAGCACCGAGGGATTCGACGGCCTTATCCTGGCCGTAGATCACGAGTTTCAGGTCCCGCTCCAGGTTGCGCAGGCTCTCCTTGTCGGAGGCCGAGACGCTCTTGGGGGGTATGCGCGCGATCTTGGCGACGATCTCCTCGATGTCCTGCACGGTGATGGTGCGGCGGCGCTTGGCCGAGGGCTTGAGACGCATGTTGGCGCCGGCCTCGTCGATGACATCGATGGCCTTGTCCGGCAGGTGACGGTCGTTGATGAAGCGCGCGGCCAGATCGGCGGCGGTATCCAGCACCTTGTTGGGGTACTTGACCCCATGGTGCTCCTCGAACTTGTGGCGCAGGCCCTTCAAGATGCGCGCGGTCTCCTCCACCGAGGGTTCCGGTACATCGATCTTCTGGAAGCGGCGCGCCAGCGCCCGGTCCTTCTCGAAGATGCCGCGGTATTCCTGGTAGGTGGTGGAACCGATGCAGCGCAGGTTGCCGTTGGCCAGCACCGGCTTGATGAGGTTGGAGGCGTCCATGACGCCGCCCGAAGCAGCACCGGCACCGATCACGGTATGGATCTCGTCGATGAACAGGATCGCATCCGGGTCCTTCTTGAGGTCGGCCATCACGCCTTTCAGACGCTTCTCGAAGTCGCCGCGGTACTTGGTGCCGGCGATGAGCGCGCCCATGTCGAGCGAGTAGACGGTGGCCTTCTCCAGCACCTCCGGCACCTTCTTCTCGACGATGAGCAGCGCCAGGCCCTCGGCCAGCGCGGTCTTGCCGACGCCGGCTTCGCCGACGAACAGTGGGTTGTTCTTGCGGCGGCGGCACAGTATCTGCACCGTGCGCTCGATCTCGTGCTCCCGGCCGATGAGCGGGTCCAGCTTGCCTTCCCGGGCCAGGTCGTTGAGATTGGAAGTATAAGTCTCCAGCGGGCTGCGCCCCGGTCGCTGGCCTCCCTCCTCCTCGTCATCGCCGGTCTCGGTGGGGGCTTCGCGGCTGTCGTCCTCGTTGATCTTGGAGATGCCGTGGGAGATGTAGTTGACGATGTCCAGGCGCGTGATGCCGTGGCGGCTGAGCAGGTAGACCGCGTGGGATTCCTTCTCGCCGAACAGGGCCACCAGCACGTTGAGACCGGTGACTTCCTTCTTGCCGGAGGACTGGATGTGGAACACCGCACGCTGCAGCACCCTCTGGAAACCCAGCGTCGGCTGCACGTCTGGATCCTCGGAGTCCACCAGCGGCGTGGTCTCACGGATGTAGTCGGTGAGTTCGCGGCGCAGGCCGTCGATGCCGGCGCCGCAGGCCTTCAGCACCTCGTTGACGCTGGGCACATCCAGGAGCGCCAGCAAGAGATGCTCCACGGTGATGAACTCGTGGCGCTGTGTGCGCGCCTCCTTGAAGGCGGCGTTGAGGCAGAATTCCAGTTCTTTGCTCAGCATGGCTCAGGCTTCCTCGAGGGTGCAGAGCAGCGGGTGCTGGTGCTTGCGGGAGTAGTCGTTCACGTTGGCGGCCTTGGTCTCGGCGATCTCGTAGGTGAACACCCCGCATACGCCCTTGCCACGGGTGTGGACGTGGAGCATGACCTGGGTGGCCTTGTGGCGGTCCATGCGGAAGAAGTTCTGCAGGATCTCCACCACGAACTCCATGGGGGTGTAGTCGTCGTTCAGCAAGACCACCTTATATAGAGGGGGCTTCTTGAGGCGCGGCTTGGCCTCCTCCACCACCAGGCCATGACGGGGATCCTCATCGGGTCGTTCTTGGCTCATGGAGGAATTTTAGCTGAATCCGGTAGGCCCAAGGGGGTGCGCCAGACCCCAGAATTGGGGCCTGGCGACGCGGGTTTCAAGGGTTTGAAGACTTTGTAACGGCTGTAACCTGATGGTTACTTGAGCCAGCGCCAGGGCGGCGCTCGGACAGGACTTATTTGGTCTTGAAGGTAAACACCCCATCCCAACCCGTGCCGGGGGGATGCGTCCTGAAATACGCGACGCGATCCAGGTACATGCCATAGAGGGGCCGCCCCGGATTGGACTGTTGCAGGGAGAAGAATTCCTTCTCGGCGCCGTCCCAGTCCTGGTTGCGGTAGGCGGTGAGCGCCTGCTTATGTCGCAGCAGCAGGCCCTTCATGTCCTTGTCCACCTTGTCCTTGTGGATGAGCGGCTCATATATGCCGACCGGCTTGTCCTTGCCCTTCACCCGCACTCGATCGAGTTCCAGGTACTGGAACTCAGGCGCCGCCTCCTTGGTCATCTCGCTGCACAGGATCTGCACCTTGTATTCCTTGGTGAGGCCCTCCAGGCGCGAGCTGAGGTTCACCGCATCGCCCATCACCGTGTAGGCGCGGCGGAACTCGGAACCCATGTCGCCCACGCTCATCACGCCGGTGGTGATGCCGACGCCGATGCGCAGTTCCGGCCAACCCTTGGCCTTGAAGGTCTTGTTCAGCTCCGCGAGGGTCGCGGTCATCTCCAGCGCGGTCTCCACCGCGTACTTCGCATGGTCAGGGTAATGCAGCGGCGCGCCCCAGAAGGACATGATGGCGTCGCCCATGTACTTGTCGATGGTGCCGCGATGGGTATGGATGACGCGCGTCATGGGCGTCAGGTACTCGTTCATCAGCTGGGAGAGATCTTTCGGCTGCATCGCCTCGGAGATGCTGGTGAAATCGCGCACGTCCGCGAACATCACCGTAAGTTCGCGGCTCTCGCTCTCCATGGAGGCCGTGTCCTTGCGGTCATCCATCTCCTCCACCAGCTCCGGCGGGATGTACTGGCTGAACATCTTCGACAGGTGGCGCTTGCCGCGGGATTCGATGAAGAACCCGTACAGGGTATGGAGGATGTACAGCACCAGCAGGAACATCAGCGGCGAGGCCAGGGGGAACACCACCGCCGCGTACTTCCACAGTGCGATGTTGCCGAACAGGATCACCACGGCGCTGCCGAGCATCACCAGGGCGCCGCTGATGACCGAGAGGCGCATCGCCACCCAGGTGATGAGCACGGCGATGAGCAGCAGCAGGATGGTCTGGGAACCACGCAGGTACTGCGGATGCGCGTTCATGACCCGGTTGTCGAAGATCCCCGAGAGCAGGTTGGCGTGGACTTCCACGCCCGCGTAGTTCTTGCCCACCGGCGTCGTGCGCAGGTCCTGCAGCCCGGGCGCGGTGGTGCCGACGTAGATGATGGCGTCCTTGAGCGTGGCCGCGTCGGCAGTACCCTTGATGACGTCGGTGGCTGAGACATAGGGGAAGCTGCGCCCGGGGCCGCGGTACGGCACCAGCGCGTTCATCTCGTCGTCGATGGGGATGAGCGCCTGGCCGACCGTGATGTCCTCGAGGTGCCCCATGTCCTGGGCGCCGTCGTCGAAGCCCAAGCCCACCTGCGCATCGTTCTGCAGCACCGCCAGCATCGCGAGGTCCAAGGACCCGTAGACGTTGCCGTCATACTCCTGAAGCAGGTTCACGCGCCGTACCGAGCCGTCGTCATCGGTGGGGTTGGAGAAGAACCCCTGCCCCGCCGCGGCGCCGGCCAGCACCGGCAGGTTGGTGGTGTAGCTCACCGACTGGGGGAACTCCACGAGCGGATAGCGGTTATGGGCATCGGGGATCACCGGCGGCGGCAGCACGCCCACCGGCTGGCTGTGCGCCTCGGTGGAGGCATAGAACACGTATCCCAGGATCGCAGGACGGTGCTGCAAGGCGGTGGCGAAGATCTTGTCCCGCTCCATGGTGGGACGCAGCTTGTCCGCCTGAGCCATGAACGAGGGATCGCCCTTCAGGGGCCCGGACTCCAGCTGGTCCAGCACCGCGAGATCCTGGCTGCGGTCCGCCTCGGGGAAGGTCACGTCGAAACCCACCACCTTCACGTGGTAGGTGTCGAACAGCTTGTCCATCATGGTCGCGAACTTGTCCCGGGGCAGCGGCCACTGGCCCTGCTCCTTCAAGGTCTTGTCGTCGATGTCGACGATGACGATGCGCGGGTCCAGCGTGTTGCTGGCGGCAAGGCTGATGCGCCCGTCGTAGGCGAAGCGCTCGAGCTGGTCCACCAGCTTGAGCGGTAGGGCGCCATGGATATAGGCCACGAAGACTACGAACAGCGCCAGGCTGATGGCGACCCTGATGAGATGGCGTGCGGTGAACAAAAGGCGCCCCGGTTTGAGCCTTGTTATGTCGCCTAAGTGTAGCCGAACCCGGCCGGGGCCCGCGCGCCCCTTGAGGCCCCGCGGGGGACGCCGCTATGATGCGGGTATTCGCCTGTCGACATACTTTAGGCAGGCCCACATACTGGCCCATGGCAATGCAGACTCTCCCGCTCCGCCACCCCGGCATGGAAGCCACCTTGCGGCGCTGGAGCCACGTCCTGCAGCATTCCGCCCCCAACCTGGTCACGGTGTTCCTGATCCTGATCCTGGCCTGGATCCTGGCGGACCTCACCTGGTCATTTATTCCGCAACATCCGGTGCAGGCGGCGGGGGGCACCGCCCCGCCCCCCGCAGTGCGCCAGGTGGAGGCCTCGCAGGTGGCGGCCAAGCACATCTTCGGCACCGCCGGAGCCGGCCCCACGAACCTGAACAACGCTCCCGACACCACCCTGGCGCTCACCCTGCACGGCATCGTCGCCGGCAAGCGCGCCGCCGATTCCCGCGCCCTGATCGTGGCCAATGGCGATGAGCAGCCTTACGCTATCGGCGGCCAGGTCCCGGGCGGCGCGGTGATCCGCGCCATCTACCCGGACCGTGTGCTGCTGGAGCGGGATGGACGCGTGGAAGCGCTGCGCCTGCCCAAGGCCGACGACAACGGCGTCGGCGTGGCTTCCCCGGGCATGCCCATGCAGCGCCAGCAAGCCGCGCCGCAGCCCCAGAACCTGGGGCAACTGCGCCAGGAGATCATGAACAACCCGCAGCGGCTGATGGACGTGATCCGCGCCATGCCGGTGATGGACCACGGCAAGCTGACCGGCTATCGCATCTACCCCGCCGGCAACCCTTCGGCTTTCAACCAGCTGGGCCTCAAGCCCGGCGACGTGGTCACCGCGGTGAACGGCATCCCGCTGACGGATCCCGCCCAGAGCATGCGGGTGATGTCGAGCCTGAAGACCAGCGACCAGGTGAGCATCACCCTCACCCGCAACGGACAGAGCCAGACCCAGGTTCTGCAGATGGGGCCGCCGGAACTCGGGCAGTCCCGCCAGCAGCAGCAGGACGAGCAGGACCAGGACGGCCAGGATGACCCGGATAACCCCCCATGAACCGTGGCGCTGGGGTTCACATATATATTAAGGTGTGCGCGTGAAGAAGCTTGCCTCCCATACCCTGCGCAGGACGCGCATCGCTGCGCTACTGCTGACGCTCTCCGCCCTCCTGGCGGCAGGCGCTTTCGCGGCCGATGACCAGGGCGGCATCACGCTGAACTTCAAGGACGCGGACATCCGCGAGGTGGCGGCCACCATCGGCCAGATCACCCACAAGAACTTCATCATCGATCCGCGCGTGCAGGGCCGCGTCACGGTGGTCTCCTCCAAGCCGGTGAGCGCGGACGCGGTCTATGCGACCTTCCTCTCGGTGCTGGAGGTGCACGGCCTCGCCGCCGCGCCCGCCGGGCAGGTCATCAAGATCGTGCCCTCGCTGGAAGCACGCCAGATGCCGGGACCGGACTACAACTCCGGCACCCCCGGCGATGCTGTCGTCACCGAGGTGGTGCAGATCAGCAACGTCTCGGCGACGCAGCTCGTGCCCGTGCTGCGGCCGCTCATGTCCACCGAGGCGCAGCTCGCCGCCTACCCGCAGTCCAACGTGCTCATCATGTCGGACCGTGCCAGCAACGTGACGCGCATGCTGGAGATCATCCAGCGCATCGACCAGGCCACCGCGAACGACGTCGAGATGATCCCCCTGCAGAATGCGCCCGCATCGGACGTGGTGCAGGTGCTCAACTCGCTCATGCAAGCGGACGCCAGCGGGCAGAACGGCGCGCCGATGAAACTGGTGGCGGACGAGCGCACCAACACCATCCTGGTGAGCGGCGACAAGGGCCAGCGCCTGCACCTGCGCGCGCTCGTGACCCAGCTCGACATGCCGCTGGAGAGCGGCAACACCCAGGTGGTGTACCTGCGTTACGCCAAATCCAAGGACATCTCCGACGAACTGAAGGGCTACGTCACCGACCTCTCCAAGCAGGGTGGCGGCGGCAAGCCGGCGACCGCCCCGGGAGCCGCAGGCGGCAACACCGACATCTCGGTGATCCCGGACGAGCGCACCAACTCCCTCATCATCACCGCGCCGCCGAAGCTGATGCGTTCCATCCAGGACGTGCTCAGCAAGCTCGACATCCGCCGCGCCCAGGTCCTGGTGCAGGCGATCGAGGCGGAACTCACTTCGGACAAGTCCGCCGAACTCGGTGTGACCTGGGTGGCTGACGCGGCCAACGGCGGCGGCGTGGGCCTGACCGACTTCAGCAACACCGGCGCCGGCATCATCGGCGTGGGCCAGGGTGCCTTGGCCGCCAGCCAGGCCGGCACGACCGGCACCACCGGTTTCACCCCGCCCCAGGGTCTGACGTTGGGCGTGGGTAAGATCGCTTCCGGCAACGGCTTCAGCTTCGCGGCGCTCCTGCGCGCCCTCTCGGGCGATGGTGAGACCAACATCCTCTCCACGCCGAGCGTGGTGACCCTGGACAACCAGGAAGCCACCATCAAGGTCACCCAGAAGGTGCCCTTCGTCACCGGCCAGTACACCGGTGCCACCACCGGCTCCTCCACCACCACCGGCAGCGCGGTCATCAACCCCTTCCAGACGGTGGACCGGGAGGATGTGGGCATCACCCTCAAGATCACGCCGCAGATCAACGAGGGCGACTCGGTGCAGCTCAAGATCGACCAGAACGTGTCGAACCTGACCGCCACCAGCATCGGCGGACAGCCTGTGACGGACGAACGCGAGATCACCACAAACGTGCTGGCCAAGACCGGCGAGATCATCGTGCTGGGCGGCTTGATAGACCACTCGCTCACCGAGTCGGAACAGCAGGTGCCCGTGTTGGGCAGCATCCCGCTCATCGGCAACCTGTTCAAGTACCGCAGCACTGCCAACACCAAGCGCAACCTGATGGTCTTCATCCAGCCCACCATCCTGCGCGACAGCGATACCTCGCAGCACTACACCAACGACCGCTACAACTACCTGCGTAACCTGCAGCTCAAGGACCGTAGCGACGTACAGCTGATGCCCGGCGAGGACCGTCCGCTGCTGAACGAACTGCAGAAGCTGGACAGCGACAAGACGCCTTCGTCCCCGGCTTCGGCGCAGCAGGACCGCACGCCTGCACCGGTGCCTGCCACCGTGCCGAACGCGCAACCCGCCCAGACGACGAATACTCCGCCACCGATGCCGACCCCCGCGCCGAAGGTGCTGACGAACGCGCCGCCCTCGTCCGCGACACCTGCACCGCCCGATACCAGCGCGGCTGCGCCACAGCCTTCGGTGACGCCGCAGGCCGCCACTTCGGTAGCGCCCGCCGCCGCCACAGGCACGCCGCCCGCCGTCAAAGGTTATGGAACCCGTCCCCGCGCTGCCTGAGGCCTCTGCGGGCGAAGCAGCCGCACCCCGGCGCCTCCCTTTCTCCTTCGCGAAGCGCCACGGCGTGCTGGTGGAGGGGATAGAGCAGGGCCAGGTCCAGTTGGTGCACCGCGGCGACGTGAACCCAGAAGCCTTGATCGAAGCCCGCCGTGTGCTGGGATTGCCGCTGCACCTGCGCGAAGTGAGCCGCGACGAGTTCGACGCCATGCTGCAGCAGGCCTACGAGGGCCAGTCCGGCGCGGCCATGGTGATGGACGACCTGGACGGCAGCCTCGATCTCGACAGCATCGCCCAGGCGCTGCCGGAACCCGAGGACCTGGTCGAGAGCGAGGACGATGCGCCCATCATCCGGCTCATCAACGCGCTCCTGACCGAGGCGGTCAAGGAGAACGGCTCCGACATCCACATCGAACCCTTCGAGAACCGCCTGGTGGTGCGCTTCCGCGTGGACGGCGTACTCAGGGTGGTGCTGGAGCGCAAGCTCGGCGTGGCGCCGCTGGTGGTGTCGCGCATCAAGGTAATGGCCAAGCTCGACATCGCCGAGAAGCGCCTGCCCCAGGACGGCCGCATCTCGATCCGCATCGCCGGCCGCGCGGTGGACGTGCGCGTCTCCACCCTCCCTTCCGGCCACGGCGAGAGGGTGGTGTTGCGTCTCCTGGACAAACAGGCGGGTCGACTCGACCTCGAGCACCTGGGGATGAACCCCAAGACCCGCGACCTCATCAACGAGACGATCAACAAGCCCCACGGCATCATCCTGGTCACCGGCCCCACCGGTTCCGGCAAGACCACCACGTTGTACGCAAGCCTGGCGCGGCTCAACGACCGCAGCCGCAACATCATGACGGTCGAGGACCCCATCGAGTACTACATCGATGGCATAGGCCAGACCCAGGTGAACGCGCGCGTGGACATGACCTTCGCGCGCGGCCTGCGCGCAATCCTGCGCCAGGACCCGGACGTGGTGATGGTGGGCGAGATCCGCGACCTGGAGACTGCCGAGATCGCGGTGCAGGCGAGCCTGACCGGCCATCTCGTGCTCTCGACCCTGCACACCAACACCGCCGTGGGCGCGGTCACGCGCCTGCGCGATATGGGCGTTGAACCCTTCCTGCTCTCCTCCTCCCTGCTCGGCATGCTGGCGCAGCGCCTGGTGCGCCTGCTCTGTCCCGACTGCAAGCAGCCCTACACCGCAGGCGAGCGCGAGATCAAGGTGTTCGACCTGCCCAAGGCCAAACCGCCCACCCTCTACAAGCCGGTAGGCTGCGAACTCTGCAAGCGCACGGGCTACCGCGGCCGCACCGGTATCTACGAGATGGTGGTGGTGGACGAGGAGATGCGCTCGATGATCCACGATGGCAGCGGTGAGCAGGCGCTGGAGAAGCAGGCCCGCACCCTCACGCCCAGCATCCGCGATGACGGCAAGCGCCTGGTGCTCGCTGGCCTCACCAGCGTCGAGGAAGTACTGCGGGTCACTCGCGAGGGCTGATGGGCGCCTTCGTCTACATCGCACTCGATACCCAGGGCCGCGAGCGCAAGGGCGTGCTGGAAGGCGACACCCCGCGCCAGGTGCGTCAGCAGCTGCGCGAGCAGGGTCTCTCACCACTGGAAGTGCATGAAGCCGCTGAGCGCGAGACCAGCGGCTCGCGCGGCATCTCGGGCAGCCGCCGCGGCATCAGCGCCTCGGACCTGGCGCTCGTCACCCGTCAGCTGGCCACCCTGGTGCGCTCCGCACTGCCGGTGGAAGAAGCGTTGCTGGCCGCTTCCGAACAATCAGAGAAGCCGCGGCTGAAGAGCATGCTGCTCGCCGTGCGCGCCCGCGTCATGGAAGGCCATACCCTGGCCCAGGGCCTGGGGCAGTTCCCACACGTGTTCCCCGAGATATTCCGTTCCACGGTCGCCGCCGGCGAGCACTCCGGTCACCTGGACGGCGTGTTGGAGCGGCTGGCGGACTACGCGGAAGGCCGCCAGGTGTTGCGACAGAAGATCGGCCTGGCCATGCTCTACCCCATGATCCTGACGAGCACGGCCATCCTCATCGTCATCTTCCTCATGACCTACGTGGTGCCTAAGATCACGGCGGTCTATGTGCAATCCAAGAAGGCGCTGCCTCTGCTGACCGAGATCCTGATCGCCATCAGCAACTTCCTGAGCAAGGACGGCATCTACCTGCTCATCCTGGGGATACTCGCGGTCGTGGTCACCGCCTACATGTTCCGCAACCCGGCGGTGCAGAAGCGCTGGGACCTGCGCAAGCTAAGCCTGCCTCTGGTGGGCCGGCTGGTGCGCGGCCTCAACACTGCACGCTTCACCCGCACACTCAGCATCCTCGCCGGCGCCGGCGTGCCGGTGCTGGAGGCGCTGCGCATCTCCGGCGAGGTAGTGGAGAACATCCCCATGCGCGAGGCTGTGGCGGATGCGACCCTGCGGGTGCGCGAGGGGTCCTCCATCAGCCAGGCGCTGATCCGCAGCCGGCTGTTCCCGCCCATCACCGTGCATCTCATCGCCAGCGGCGAGGCCAGCGGCCAGCTCCCGGCGATGCTGGAGCGCGCCGCCCAGCACCAGGAACGCGAGCTGGAAGCGCTCACGGCGAAGCTCGTCGGCGTGTTCGAGCCGGTGCTGATCCTGTGCATGGGCCTCTTGGTGCTGCTCATCGTGCTCGGCGTGCTGCTGCCCATCTTCGATTTGAATACAATGGTGCATTGACCATGAAGGGGATCCCCGTGCGACTCATCGTCCTGCTCTTAACCGCCCTGCTCGCTCCCGCCGCGGCACTGGCTGACACCCCCAACTTCAAGTACGACTGGCTTGAAGTCACCCACCAGAGCGTCGCGCCCCAGTACGGCCAAAGCCAGAGCGGCCCCTCGGGCGACCTCTCTTACACCTTCCTGAGCGACGTGCAGGTGCGGGCCGGTTACGGACGCCTCGACATCGGTGGTGGACTGAGCCAGAAGGACTATACGTTCGGCTTCACCGGCGAGGACGGCCTCAACGGGAACACCGACATCTACACCGATCTGCTCTATCTCAACCACCGCGTCGACACCGGCGGCACCGTCACGACCGACGACGGTTACCGCCTCGCCATCGGTCTGCGGCACCGGCCCTGGTCCATCGTTGAGGTGGATGGCTGGCTGGCCCACAACTACCTGACCCAAGGCAGCAACGAGCTGGGGGTGGGTCTCACGGTGGATGCCACCTCCTGGCTGGGGGTGGGCTTCTCCTATGCCCATGACAGCAACTACGCCAACACCACCACGGTCTTCGTGCGCTGGTATTTCTGATCCCGCCGGGGAACTCCACGGCGCATCCGCTGCCCAAAGCGGTGGGGTAATGCCTAGTCTTTAAAAGAGCGCCGCCTGCCGGGCGCATCGCCAACCGGAGAGCGCCATGCAGAAGTCCGCCTGGTCCCTGTTACTGGTCCTATCCTGCCTGCTGTTCGGCGCTGCCGCCTCAGCCGCAGACGACTCCAATCCGCCCGATGTGTTCCAGAACCTCAAGTTCCGCAACCTGGGTCCTGCCAGCGCCGGCGGACGTGTCTCCGCGGTGGCCGGTGTGCCGGGCAACCCGAGCATCTACTACGTAGGCGGCGCCTCCGGCGGCGTGTGGAAAACCACCGACGGCGGCCTGAGCTGGAATCCGATCTTCGAACATGAAGCCACCGGCTCCATCGGAGCCATCGCGCTCGCACCCTCCAATCCCAACTACGTGTGGGTCGGCACCGGCGAAGCCAACATCCGCAACGACGTCACCGACGGCGCCGGCGTCTATTTCTCGCCGGACGCGGGCAAGACCTGGCAGCAGATGGGCTTGAAGGATGCGGGCCAGATCTCGCGCGTCATCGTCGACCCACAGGATCCGAACACCGTGTTCGTGGCGGTGCTCGGTCACACCTGGGCTGCCAACCCGGATCGCGGCATCTTCAAGACCGTCGACGGCGGCAAGACCTGGAAGAAAGTGCTGTACGTGAGCGACCACACCGGCGCCTCCGACCTCAGCATGTCCCCGGCCAACCCCAAGGTGCTGTTCGCCGGCATGTGGCAGGCGGTACGCCATCCCTGGGAACTCGTGGACGGCGGCACCGAGAGCGGCGTGTGGCGCTCGCTCGATGGCGGCGATACCTGGAAGAAGCTCAGCAAGGACCTGCCGGACGGCACTCTCGGCCGCATCGCCGTGGCGATGGCCCCGAGCGACCCCGACCGCGTCTACGCCATCATCGAGGCCAAGCGAGGCGAAGGCCTGCTCTGGTCCTCCAGCGACATGGGCGACAGTTGGTCCAAGGCCAGCGACAGCTACAACCTCGACGTGCGCCCCTTCTATTTCTCGCGCATGCTGGTATCGCCGGAAGACCCCGACAAGATCTATTTCCTGTCCTTCTTCATGATGATGTCCAAGGACGGCGGCAAGACCGCCCGCTACGCGGATCCGGGCGTGCACGTGGACCATCACGCGATCTGGATCGACCCCACCGATCCCAAGCGCATCATCCAGGGCAACGACGGCGGTGCCTTCATCAGCCTGGACGGGGCCAAGTCATGGCGTTTCATGGATGGCATGACGCTGGAGCAGGACTACATGGTGGGCGTGGACAGCCGCCAGCCCCACAACCTCTGCGCCGGCTTGCAGGACAACAGCGCCTGGTGCGGACCCTCGAGTTCCCTCGCCAACAGCCAGGTGGACGGCAACGACTGGTACAGCGTCACCGGCGGCGACGGCGAGTACGCGGTGCCGGCACCCGGCGACCCGGACGTGGTGTACGTGGATTCCCAGGACGGCGCCATCACGCGCTTCGACACCAAGACCAAGCGCACCGTGTTCGCCATGCCCTACCTGCACGGTCCCGGCTTCCTGGCCGACATGAAGATCGCGGACTCCAAGTACCGCTTCAACTGGACCTCGCCCATCGCGGTCTCCCCCAGCAGCGCCGACACCGTCTACCTCGGCGGCAACGCGCTGTTCAGGAGCACCGACGGCGGCATCCACTGGTCTGACATCAGCGGCGACCTGACCCGCAACGACAAGGGCAAGCAGGATCTCTCCGGCGGCCCGGTCAACAAGGACATTTCCGGCGCCGAGACCTATGACACGATCCTCACCATCACCCTCGCCCCCACGGACGAGAAGGTGATCTGGGTGGGCACCGACGACGGGCTGGTGCAGCTGTCTCGTGACGGCGGCAAGAGCTGGAATGCGGTGACGCCCTCCGGCGCTCCCAAGTGGTCGCGGGTCTACCAGATCGGTGTCTCGCCCTACGACGCGGGCACCGCCTACGCCGCATTCGACGGCCACGAGCTGGACGACAAGCACGCCTACGTTTGGAAGACCAGTGACTACGGCAAATCCTGGAGCCGCATCGACAAGGGCCTCCCCGATCAGCCGGTGCTGGTGGTGCGCGAGAGCCCCAACGTGAAAGGCTTCCTCATGCTCGGCAACATGACGGGCCTCTGGTATTCGAAGGACGCGGGCAACCACTGGCAGCAGCTCAAGGCCGGTTTCCCCACGGTGCCGGTGTTCGACGTCAAATTCATGGACAATGATCTCGCGGTGGCGACCCATGGCCGCGGACTGTTCGTGTTCGACGACCTACGCCCCATCGAGCAGATGGACGACGGCGTCACGGCCAAAGACTTCCACCTGTTCGACGCCGGCGACGGCACCCACTTCGTCACCTGGTACCGCGGCGGCGAGACCCAGACCGGCTATGCTGCTCCCAACGCCCCCAACGGCGTGGTATTGGACTACTTCCTGAAGAAGGAGATCAAGAACGAAGGGGCCGACGACAAGTCGCCGGTGAAGATCGTGGTGACCGATGTCGCGGGCAACACCGTCGCCACTCAGTACGGCCCCTCTAAGCAGGGCGTCAACCGTTTCGTCTGGAACATGCAGTACGACGTCCCCACCAAGCTGGACTTCGAGAAGCAGTTCCAGGGTGGCGGTGACGGCGGTGGCGGCTTCGGGCCGAACGTGCTGCCCGGCACCTACAAGGTAGCGGTGACAGTGGCCGGGAAGACCGAGACCACCCAGGCGGCGGTGCACTTCGACCCCAACCAGAAGTTCGTGGCTGAGGATGCCCATGCGCAGCTCGCTCTGGGCCTCAAGGTGCGTAACGAGCTTAACGCCTATGCCGAGATGATGAACCGCCTCACCGCCATGAAGTCCTCGCTCGATGCATTCAGCGGCCAGGTGGACGGCATGGAGGACACAGACAAGGGCAGGTACAAGGCCGCGGCGGATCAGGCCAAGGCGCTGTCCAAGCAGCTCAGCGACCTCAAGGGTTCGGTGTACAACACCGAGGTGCAGAAGGATGCACCGGAAGACGACATCCACTACCTGGCCAAGCTGGATACCCAGCTCCTATACCTGTCCTACGGCAGCTCCGGCGATCCGCAGCCCATGCTTCAATCGTTGACTGACCTCGACAGCGAGATCACCCCCAAGCTCGACGAGGCCTTGGGCAAGTTCAACGCCCTGCTTGCCAAGGACGTGCCGGACTACAACAAGACCGCCTTCGCGGCCGGGGCCCCCACGGTGTTGGTGGGCGCGCCGGTCGTCGTGAAACCGGTAACCAAATTCTGACCGGCAGGTCAGGAGAAACGAAAAGGGAGAGCCTCGGCTCTCCCTTTTTTATGCGCGAACCGGTCCTGCGTCAGTAGCGCAGGAGCGCGGCCGCCCAGGTGAAGCCGCCGCCGAAGGCTTCCAGCATGATCAGCTGGCCACGCTTGATGCGACCGTCGCGCACGGCCACGTCCAGGGCCATCGGCACCGAGGCGCTGGAGGTGTTGCCATGGTCCTGCACAGTCAGGACGACCTTCTCCATGGGGAGCTTCAGCTTCTTGGCGGTGCCCTCGATGATGCGCAGGTTGGCCTGGTGCGGGACCAACCAGTCCAGCTGCTCGCCCTTGATGCCGTTGGCATCCAGGGCCTCCTGGGCAACCTCGCCCAGCTTGGTGACCGCCACCTTGAAGACCTCGTTGCCCTTCATCTGGATGTAGTCGCGGCGGTGGTGGAAATCCTCGGGTCGCTTGGACACGCCAGACGGAAAATACAGCAGGTCGGCGTATTCGCCGTCGGCATGCGCGTGGGTAGAGAGGATGCCCGGCTCCTCCGACGCCTCCAGGATCACGGCGCCGGCGCCGTCGCCGAACAGCACGCAGGTGTTGCGGTCCTTCCAGTCCACCATGCGCGAGAGGGTCTCGGCACCCACCACCAACGCACGCTTGGAACTGCCGGTCTTGATGAACTTCTCGGCGATGGTGAGACCGTACATGAAACCGGTGCACGCGGCTTCCAGGCCCAAGGCCATGGGACCGTGGATCCCCAGGCGGCGCTGCAGCAGGCAGCCCATGTTGGGGAATACCTGGTCGGGTGTGGTGGTGCCCACGATCACGAGGTCGATGTCCTTGGCGGTGACGCCGGCGGCCTCCATGGCCTTGAGCGCGGCGCGCTCGCACAGGTCCAGGTTGGTCTCGTCGTCCGCCACGATGTGGCGGCGCTCGATGCCGGTGCGCGAACGGATCCACTCGTCGGTGGTCTCGACGATCTTCTCCAGGTCGGCGTTGGTCATCACCCGGTCCGGCAGGCAGCGGCCGGTGCCGGCGATGCGCGCGTAGATCTGCTTCATGCGCCCTCCGCCTTAGGCAGCGGTTGTTTTGCGAGTTGTTCTTCCATCAGCGCACCGATGCGCTGCGGCACCTGGTTCTGGACCTCGAGGATGGCGATGCGGATGGCGCTGGCGAAGCCCACGCTGTCGGTGCCGCCGTGGCTCTTCACCACCACGCCGCGCAGACCGAGCAGGCTCGCGCCGTTGTAGTTGCGGGGATCGAGGCGCTTGCGGATCGCGTGCAGCACCGGCAGAGCGATGAAGGCCAGGAAACGCGTGAAGGCGGTGCGGCGGAACTCCTCACGGATGATCTGGCTGATCATCTTGGCGAGACCTTCCATGGTCTTCAGGGAGACGTTGCCGACGAAACCGTCGGTCACCACCACGTCCACGTCGCGGGAGAAGATATCGTTGCCCTCGACGAAACCGATGTAGTTGAGATGGCTGGCGGTGAGCAGCTTGGCCGCCTCCTTCACCTTCTCGTTGCCCTTGATCTCCTCCTCGCCGATATTGAGGAGGCCGACGCGGGGCTGCTTGATGCCGTACACGGCGCTCGCGAGCGCGGCACCCATCACGCCGAACTGGAACAGCTGCTCCGGCGTGCAGTCGGCGTTGGCGCCGAGGTCGAGCATGTGGGTGTGGCCGCCGTGGGAAGGGATCAGCGCGCAGATGGCGGGCCGATCGATGCTGCTCACGGTCTTCAGCACGAAACGTGCGGTGGCCATGAGCGCGCCGGTGTTGCCGGCGCTGACGCAGGCATCCGCCTCACCCGACTTCACCAGGTCGATGGCGACGCGCATGGACGAATCCTTCTTGCCGCGCAGGGCCTGCGACGGCAGCTCGTCCATGGTCACTTCTTCGGAAGCGTGGTGCAGCTTGAGGCGCTCGCCGTAGCGGGCGAGCGGGCGCGCGGCCAGCGGGCCGAGCACTTCCTGCCGGCCGACCAGGATCAGCCGCAGCTCAGGGTGCTTCGCGAGCATGTTGACGGCCGCGGGCACCGTCACGGAAGGTCCGTGATCGCCGCCCATGGCGTCCAGCGCGATAGTGACGGTTGGATTCATCTGATGAACGGGTCCGGTCATGCCAGCGCCGTCATGTTCGCCCATTCCTCAGGGACTCGGGCGGATGAAACTTCAGTCTTCCCGCTTGGTGTTGAGGATCTTCTTGCCGCGATAGAAACCGTCGGCAGTGATGTGGTGCCGACGATGGGTCTCACCCGTGCTGGACTCGACCGAGAGGGTCGGGCCCGTGAGCGCGTCGTGCGAACGGCGCTGGCCACGGCGGGAAGGGGTCACGCGACTTTTCTGAACAGCCATTTTCCTACTCCTGGATTCACCGGCCGCGCTTGAGCTTGGCCAATTCTGCAAAAGGTCTCTTCCGGTCCTCAGCGGGTTCCGCGGGGATCTCCGCGGGCGCCGTGAAGCTGCCACTACATGCCGCATCGCCTTCGTGCCTCGGCACGAGCGGCAACGCCAGCAGCAATTCATCCGTCACCAGCTCCGTGAGCGCCACGCGCCCGTCCGTCGAGAGCAACGGTTCATATTCGTCGGGCAGGGCCGCGAGCGCCTCGTCCGAGTTCACCCAAGCCAGGTGCGGTTCAGCATGCACCGCGATCCGCACCGGCTCCAGGCAGCGCTGGCACTGCAGGTCCAGTTCCGCGTCGATGCGGCCCCTGACCGTCACGCGGCGCGCCGCATCCCGGCCCGCCTCCAGTTCCACCCGCACTTCTCCCGCATCCGAGGCCAGCACAGCGGCCAGTCGCGGCAGGGATTTCACCGGCACGCGCCCTTCCAGACTGAATGTCTGACGGGCAGCGCGTGTGAGATCCAGGGAGGGCGGCAGAGCGCCTGACATAAGCGCGTAATCATACTTTTCGGCGCCGTCCGTGTCAAAGATTCCTGCGCCCAAGCCCTTGTTTTTACTGCGTCTTGTGCCCCGGAAGCCGTATCGGCATGCTAGCCACGCTGGAAATCCCCACCGGACACCTGAATGCCCGCCCCTGCCCCCATGCCCCAACTGGTCCTGGCTTCCACTTCCCCTTATCGCCGGCTGCTGCTGGAGCGGTTGGGCCTGCCCTTCACGGCCGTGGCGCCGGGCGTAGACGAGACCGGCAGCGCCCGGGAGCCGGTGACGGCCCTGGTGCAACGCCTGGCGCGGGCCAAAGCCCAGGTGGTCGCTGCCCGGCATCCGGATGCGCTCATCATCGGCTCGGACCAGGCGGCGGAGCGGGACGGTGAGATCCTGGGCAAGCCCGGGGACCATGCGGAAGCCGTCAAACAGCTGCAGGCCGCTTCCGGCAAGTACATGAAATTCCACACCGGCCTCTGCCTCTGGGACAGCCGTTCCGGCAACTGCCAGGAATACGTGGACCAGACCCGGGTGGTGTTCCGGCAGCTCGCAGCGGATGAGATCGAGCGTTATCTGCAGGCGGAGAAGCCGTACGACTGCGCCGGGAGTTTCAAATCCGAGGGCCTCGGCATCACCCTCTTCCAGGCCATCGAGTCTAGCGATCCGACCGCGCTCATCGGCCTGCCCCTCATCGCCCTCTGCCGCATGCTGCGCTCAGCGGGAGTCCAGTTTCCCTAGACCGGTTCCCCGCCCAGCTTCTGGATCACGGTCTGCAACTCATCGTCCAGGGGTGCCGTGAGGGATAGCCGCTCACCGGTCTCCGGGTGAGCGAAGGCGAGGCGATGGGCGTGCAGGAACATGCGCTTAAGGCCGACCGCTTTCAGGGCCTTGTTGGCTTCCCGGTCCCCATACTTGTCATCTCCCGCGACCGGATGGCCGATGTGGGCGGCGTGCACCCGGATCTGATGGGTGCGCCCGGTGTAGATGCGGATGTCCATCAGGGCGCTCTGGGTGAACTTCTGCAGGGGCTTGAACAGGCTCCTGGCCTCCTTGCCGGTGTGGCTCACCTTCACCATGCGCTCCCCGCCCTCCAGTTGGTTCTTCTCGAGGGGCAGGTCCACCTCCTGCTCCTGGCCTTTCCAAGCCCCGGCCACCAGGGCCAGGTAATGCTTCTCCACCCCGCCTTCCCGGAAGGCCTCGTGCAGCACCCTCACGGCGCTTCGCCGTTTGGCCACGATCAGGCAGCCGCTGGTCTCCCGGTCCAGACGATGGGCCAGCTCCAGGCCCGGGTTCTCAGGCCTGAGCACCCGCAATGTCTCGATGACCCCGAAGCTCACCCCGCTGCCCCCGTGCACGGCCATGCCGGCGGGCTTGTTCACCACCAGGATGCGGTCGTCCTCGAACAGGATGGCCGCCTTGAGGGCATCCTGCTGCCAGTGGGGTGGCAGGCCGGGCTCGGCCTTCTCCGCCTGGCGCACCGGCGGCAGCCTGATCTCATCGCTTGCCTCTAGGCGATAGTCCGGCTTGACCCGCTTCTTGTTCACCCGCACCTGCCCGGTACGTAACAGCCGGTACACATGGCTCTTCGGCACCCCCTTGAGGGTCCGGAACAGGAAGTTGTCGAGGCGCTGGCCCGCATCCTCCTCTCCCGCGGTCAGCATCCGGACCTTGGGGGTGCCTGGCTCCACGCTTAAGCTCCTGAAAATAAAAGTAATACGGCGTTGAAGGCCCGTGTAATCGTTGCTATAGTACCGGACAGACGCAACCCTTGTGCTGTATGGCTAATGGCCTCAGTTCCCGGGAACGTCCAGCGAAAGGCAGCCTAGCGGCGCCTTTATGCGATTTGGTCGGGGTCTGCCGTGTTATATCCAGCGGCCCCGTGTAAAGCGACGTCGCCGGCCCCTTGGAACGGGCCAGAGCGCCGTTAAGACCGCGCTCCCATGCCTCCGCATGGTCACGAAGCGCCGATTCCGCCCCAGGCTTGGATTTTTTGACGGCTGCCGCCTCCCTCACCGGGCGCGGCGCCCCGATAGACAGACTAAATCCTGCCTCCGGCCGTCCGGCCCTCCAGTGACCTCGTGCAGCCCGTGTTGCAGCGCTGAGCGAGAAGTCCCGATGAAACGTATCCTGATCAATGCGACTCAGCCCGAAGAGTTGCGCGTCGCCATGGTCGATGGTCAGCGCCTGTATGACCTCGATCTCGAAGTGCTCTCCAAAGAGCAGAAGAAAGCCAACGTCTACAAGGGCCGCATCACCCGCGTCGAACCCAGCCTCGAAGCCTGCTTCGTGGACTACGGTTCCGAACGCCACGGTTTCCTGCCCCTGAAGGAGATCTCCCGCAGTTATTTCCGTCAGGGCGCCGACACATCCGGCCGCATCAACATCCGCGAGGTGTTGCAGGAAGGCCAGGAAGTGGTGGTACAGGTGGACAAGGAGGAGCGCGGCAACAAGGGTGCCGCCCTCACCACCTTCATCAGCCTGGCCGGCCGCTTCATGGTGCTGATGCCGAACAACCCCCGTGCCGGCGGCGTGTCGCGCCGCGTCGAGGGCGATGACCGCGAGGAGCTGCGCGAGGCCATGGCCGCCCTGCGCATCCCGGACGGCATGGGCGTCATCATCCGCACCGCCGCCGGCGGCCGCTCCGCCGAGGAACTGCAATGGGACCTGGATTACCTGGTGCAGACCTGGGAAGCCATCGACAAGGCCTCCCATGAGCGCCCTGCCCCGTTCCTGGTCTTCCAGGAAGGCAACGTAGTCATCCGCGCCCTGCGCGATTACCTGCGCGCAGACATCGGCGAGATCCTGGTGGACGACGACAAGATGTTCAGCGAGGCCCAGGCCTTCATGCAGAAGGTCATGCCCCAGAGCATCGGCAAGCTCAAGCGCTACGACGAGCCCGTGCCGCTGTTCACCCGTTTCCAGATCGAGAGCCAGATCGAGGCTGCCTTCGGCCGCCACATCCGCCTGCCCTCAGGCGGCGCGCTGGTGATCGACCACACCGAGGCCCTGGTGGCCATCGACGTCAACTCGGCGCGCGCGACTAAGGGCAGCGACATCGAGGAGACCGCGCTGCGCACCAACCTGGAAGCCGCCGACGAGGTGGCCCGCCAGCTCCGCCTGCGCGACCTGGGCGGCCTCATCGTCATCGACTTCATCGACATGGGCCCGCCGAAGAACCAGCGCGACGTGGAAGACCGCCTGCGCAACGCCCTGGAGATGGACCGCGCCCGCGTGCAGGTGGGCAAGCTGTCCCGCTTCGGCCTGCTCGAGATGTCGCGCCAGCGCCTGCGTCCCTCCCTCGGCGAATCCACCCAGGTGGTCTGCCCGCAGTGCGAGGGCGAAGGCCGCATCCGCGGCATCGAGTCCCTGTCACTATCGGTGCTGCGCCTCATCGAAGAAGAGGCCATGAAGGAGCGCACCGCGCGCGTGGTGGCCAAGCTTCCCGTGAACGTGGCCACCTTCCTGCTCAACGAGAAGCGCCCGATCATCTCCGAGATCGAGCAGCGCTGCCACGTGAGCGTGGTGCTGGTGCCGAACCCGCACATGGACATGCCGAAGTACGACATCCAGCGCCTCCGCGATGACGAGGCCCGCGCCCCCGGCGCGCCCACCACCAGCTACAAGATGGTGACGGCACCGGAGCCCGCGGCGCTGCCCAGCTCGGAACGCAACAAAGCCGCTCCCGAGCAGCCGGCCGTGCAGGGCATCAATCACTCCACTCCGGCGCCGGTATTCGCCACCGAGGCCGCCGAGAAGCCCGGCATCTTCGTGCGCGTGTGGCGCGCTCTGTTCGGCACCGGCGAAAACCAGAAGAAGAAGCGTCCGGCTCCGGAACGCCCCCGCGAACATCGTCCGCCGCGCCAGGAGTTCGGCCGGCGCGACCGCAACGACCGTGACCGCAACCGCGGCCGAGATCGTGACCGGGGTGACCGTGACCGCGGCGGCCGTAACCGCGACGAGCGCGGCGACCGTGGCGATCGCAATGCCCAGCGCCAGGGCCAGGACCGCAACCAGAACCAGGCCGGCGGCGGGCAACAGCCCCGTCGCGAGCGGGACGACCGCAACCGCGGCCAGGAACGCCATGGCCGGGACCGTGATCGCGACCGTGATCGTGACCGCAATGAACGCGGCGAGCGCCCGGAGCGCCGTCCGCAACAGCAGCAGCAATCGCAGCAGCAGGCGGCGCCGGCCCCCGCTCCTGTGGCTGCACCCATCACCGCTCCGATGGAGACGGCTGCCTTGAGCGAGCAGGCATTGCACGAGCAGATGGCCCAGCAGCAGGGCGCCATGGATCCGAAGGGCGGACAGTTCAGCAACGGCGTCGCCGGTGAGCGCATGGGTGAAGGCGGCGCGCGGCGCGGCCGTCGCCGCGGGCGTCGCGGTGGTCGTCGCCGTCGTTTCGAGGGCGAGCGTGGACCGGAGAACGCCGGCCAGGGCCCGAACATGGCCCAGGGTGGCGCTGACCATCACGATGACAACCGTGGCAACGTGGCGGGCCCGCAGGATGCCGATCATGGCAACGACCATGATCACGATGGCGGTGACATGCCCGAACGCAGCCATTCCCATGACGTGCACGATCACGCCCATGCGGCGCCGGAATCGCGCCCTGTCTATCACGAGCCATCGAGCCAGGGCCACGATGACCGCACCATGCCGAATCCGTATCAGATCCCGGATGCGATCCCCCGGCATGAGGCCGCGGAGGACCGGGGTGAGAACCACGGCGGTGGCGGCGAGAGCGGTGGCAACGACACGCCCCGTGGTGATGACCACGAGTGACGAGTAGTTAAGAGTTGGATACAAGACGCCCGGCGAAAGCCGGGCGTTTTTTGTCCTCAGGATCTGTATTGGCGCCTGATCTCGTCAAGCAGGCCCCTTCCCCCCTGTTCAACCAGATCCAAGACCCGCTCGAAACCGCCGGCGCCCCCGTAATAAGGGTCCGGCACATCCCGTATCCCCGCCTGGGGCGCGTAATCCAGCAGCAGCTTGAGCACCGCTTTCCCGTCCCGCGGCCGCAGGGATGCGAGACGGCCGAGGTTCGCACTGTCCATGGCGATCACATAATCGAAATCGTGGAAATCCTGGGGCGCTGCCTGGCGTCCGCGAAGCATGGAGATGTCCACGCCGCGCTTCAGGGCTGCCGCCTGGGAGCGCGGGTCCGGCGGATCGCCGACGTGGTAATCATGAGTTCCGGCTGAGTCGATCTCGATGTCCAGCTCCGGCGCCAATTCCCGGTGCAACTTCCGGAACACACCTTCAGCCGTGGGCGAACGGCAGATGTTGCCCATGCACACGAACAGGATGCGGACAGGCTTCGCCGGGACGGCCATGCTCAAGACTTCAGCAAGGCTGCGACCCGCTTCAGGTCTTCCGGCGTATCCACGCTGGGGCCCGGCACTTCCCGGGCCACACCCACCGCGAGATGCATGCCGAGCCAGAGAGCCCGCAATTGCTCGAGCTTCTCCAGCTGCTCCGGCTCGCAAGGGGGCGTGGCTGAGAGGCGTTTCAGGGCACCCACTCGATAGCCGTAGATGCCTATATGGCGCAGGGCGCCGTGGAAATCCTGCTGGGAAGCGAGACCTGAAGGGGCGGCTTCCCGGTTCCAGGGGATGGGCGCGCGGCTGAAATACAGCGCCCTGCCTGCCTTGTCAGCGACCACCTTCACCACGTTGGGGTTCAGGAATTCCGCCAGGTCATGGATGGGAGTGCAGAGCGTGCTCATGTCGGCACCGGCGGACAGGAGCGCAGCCGTCTGTTCGATGTCCGCCGGCGGCATCATGGGTTCGTCGCCCTGCAGGTTCACCACCAGCGCATCATCGCCCCAGCCTTCCCGCTCCGCCACTTCGGCGATCCGGTCGGTGCCGGAGACATGGTCGGCGCGGGTCATGACCACGCGTACGCCGGCGTCTTCGCAGGCCTTCTGGATGCGCGCATCGTCCGTAGCCACGATCACCTGGGCCGCGCCACTCTGCCGTGCAGAGCCGCAGGCGTGAAGGATGAGTGGCTTGCCGTTCAGGTCGACCAGGGGCTTGCCCGGCAGCCGTTGGGAGGAATAACGCGCGGGGATGACGACGTTGAACCGCATCAGAGCTTCTCGCCCGGCGGGATCTCGCGGGCCTCCCCCGCCAGCATCACCGGGATGCCTTCGCGGATGGGATAGGCCAGGCGATCCGCCTTGCACAGGAGTTCCGCCTCCGCCTTGCGGTAGAGCAGCGGACCCTTGCACAGGGGGCAGACGAGTATCTCCAGCAGTTTCATGTCCATGATGGCTTCAGCCTTTGAGACTTAACATGACGCGGTCCACGATAGCGGCCGCCTCGGCCGCATCGAACTCCGCCGCGGCCTCCACGTACCAATGCCGCGAGAGGTCCAGACCCGCACATTTTACGGCGTCCTTCTCGGTCATGAACACCGGCCGCTCGTCGCCGAATTCCAGGTCGCCGGGCGTCAGTCGCGCGTGATCCGGGAGCCCACGGCCATCCACAGCAAGGCCGGCCGCCTCGAGGGTGGCGAAGAACTGCTGCGGATTGCCGATGGCCGCCAGCGCGTGCACGGGCTGGCCGGAGAAGGATGCGAGAGGCCTGCGTTCGCCATCCTTGAGGGACACGACCGTATCCGTATTCAGGCGCATGCGCCGGGCCTCGGGCCAGGTGAAGCTGCCGCCGGGGGCGAGCTTGATGACGACCTGATCCACCGTCTCCAGGCGCGCCTCGCTCTCCCGCAAGGGACCCGCCGGCAGCAGCCAACCATTGCCGAGCCCGCGGCTGCCGTCCAGGAGCGCGATCTCATGGCGTCGCGGCAGCCGATAGTGCTGCAATCCGTCGTCGCTCAGGATCACATCCACTGGGCTGGAACCGAGCAAGAGCTGGGCTGCCGCTACCCGGTCGCTGCCAGCTGCCACCGGCACGCCGCCGCGTCGCGCCAGCAGCACCGCTTCGTCCCCCACCTGGGTCGCATCGCTTGCGGTGGTCACGAGGCGTGCTTGTTTCGCCTCGACGCCGTAACCGCGGGTGACGATGCCGGGCCTGAGCCCGCGCCGCTTCAGTTCCGCGGCGAGCCAGATGACGAAAGGTGTCTTGCCGGTGCCGCCCAGGCTGATGTTGCCCACCACCACCACGGGCACGAGCAAGGATGCAGTGGGGAAGATGCGGAACGCATAGCCGCCGCGGCGTAGGCCGGAGAGCAGCCAGAACAGCCAAGCGAGCGGAATGAAGAACCAGACGGGATGCGGAGAGTACCAGGTGCGGAGCAGCCAGCGGGAGAAGGCTCCCATGCTCACTCGTCTCCATCGCGGAACTGCAGCCGGTGCAGGGCCGCGTACTGGCCGCCCTTGGCGAGGAGTTCCGCGTGCTTGCCCATCTCGACGATGCGGCCCCGGTCCATGACGATGATGCGGTCGGCCCGCTCCACCGTGGAGAGCCGGTGGGCGATGACCAAGGTGGTGCGGTTGGCCATGAGCGTCTCCAGGGCCGCCTGGATGTGGCGCTCGGATTCCGAGTCCAGGGCTGAGGTCGCTTCGTCCAGGATCAAAAGCGGCGCGTTCTTCAAGAGCGCCCGGGCCACGGAGAGGCGCTGACGCTCACCGCCGGAGAGCAGCACGCCGCGGTCGCCCACCATGGTGTCCAATCCCAGCGGCAGGCGCTTGATGAAAGGCATGGCATAGGCCGCTTCCGCCGCGACCATGATGTCCGCATCGCTTCGCTTCACCAGGGAGCCGTAGGCGATGTTGTTGCGGATGGTGTCGTTGAAGAGCATCACGTCCTGGCTGACCATGGCCACCTGCTCCCGCAGGTTGCGCAGGGCGAATTCCCGCAGGTCGTGGCCGTCGAGCAGGATCGCGCCAGCGCTGGGATCGTAGAACCGCGGCAGCAGGCTGACCAGGGTGGACTTGCCGCTACCGGAGCGGCCCACCAGGGCCACGGTCTCACCCGGGGCCGCCTTGAAGCTGATGTCGTGCAGCACCGAGCCCTTGGCCTCGGTGTAGGCGAAGGTGACACCCCGGAATTCAAGCTCGCCGGAGGCGCGCGGCAGAGTGAAGCTGCCGCCCTCGTCCTCCGTCTTGTCGTCCAGCAACTCGAAGATGCTCTGGCCGGCGGCGATGCCGCGTTGCAGGGGCGCGTTGATGTCCGTCACGTGCTTGAGGGAAGGCAGCAGCAGCAGCGTGGAACCGAGGAAGGCCACGAAGGCGCCCGGGGTCACGGTGCTGTCGCCGAAGGCCATGGCGATGACGCCGGCGATGCCTAGCCCCGCGATCATCTGGATGATGGGGCTGGAACCGGAATTAACCAGCATCAGCTTCACATTGAGATAGCGGTTCTTCTCGTTCACTTCCTCGAAGCGCCGGGTCTCGTGGTCGCGGCCACCGAAGAGCTTGACGATGCGCTGGCCGGTGATGACCTCGTCCGCCACCTTGGTCACGTCGCCCATGGAGTCCTGGATGCGGCGGCTATAGCGGCGGAAGCGCTCGCTGATGTACCGGACCAGGAGCGCGATGACCGGACCCAACACCAGGATGAAGAGCGAGAGTTTCCAGCTCTGGTAGAACATCACGGCGATGAGGCCGATGATGGTGAGCCCATCCCGCACCATCACGGTGATGGCGTTGGTGGTGGCCTCCGCCACCTGCTCGATGTTGTAGGTGATCTTGGAGAGCAGCATGCCGGAGGACATGGCGTCGTAATAGCGCGAGGGCAGCCGGAGCAGCTGGCCGAAGGTCTCGTTGCGCAGGCGCTTGATGATGCTGCGGCCGACCCAGCTGATGTTGTAGGCGGCGAGGAAATCGGCGGTGCCGCGCAGCAGGAACAGCGCCACTACGATGAGCGGCAGCCGGTGCATGGTGGCGGGGTCGTGCAGCAGGATGCCCTGATCCAAGAGCGGCTTCATGAGCGAGGCGAAGGCGGCCTGGGTGAAGGCGTAGATGGCCATGCCCAGCATCGCCGCGAGGTAGCGCGGCCAATGCGGCAGCGCATAGCCCATGAGGCGCTTGTAGATCTGGAAGACGGTCTTCTGCGCGGGTATCTCGCTCATGTCAGTGGGTCGCGTGGCTCTCGGTGGTGAGTATCTGGAGCTGGGCGAAACCTAAGGCCCCTGCCACGTCCATCACCGTGACCACCGACTGATGGGTAGAGCGGGCATCCGCGCGCAGGATGATGGGCTGGTCACGCTTGTCGCCGGCGGCAGCCAGCAGCGCCTCCCGCAGGCTGGCAGCATCGGTGCCTGCCAAGGCCTTCTGGTCAACGAAGTAGTGTCCTTCCGCGTCCACCGTCACCTCTATGCCATCGGAACGGGTGTATACCGGCGGCGCGCCAGCGCTGGGGAGTTCCACGTTGACGCTGGTGCTCTGGATGAAGTGCGTGGTCATCATGAAGAAGACCAGCATCATCAGGACCACGTCCACAAGCGAGATCAGGTTCAGCTCCGGGTCTTCCCAGCGCTGGCGTTCACGCAGCTTCACGGTCGCCCCTGCGCTGCCACTCGGCGGGCGCCTGGCGCCCCTGCAGGGCATTCATAAGCCGCATGGTCTCGCGCTCCATGCGCACCACCAGGTCATCGACCCGGGCGCGCAAGGCACGATGCGCCACGTAGGCGGGGATGGCGATGGTCAGGCCCACCACCGTGGTGATGAGCGCCTGGGAGATGCCGCCGGCGAGCGCCGCCGGGTTGCCGAGACCCACTTGGGAGATGGCGGCGAACACGTGCATGATGCCGAGCACGGTGCCGAGCAAGCCGAGCAGCGGCGAGATCGTGGCGATGCTGCCGAGAGTGGTCAGGTAACGCTCCAGCTCATGCACGATGTGCCGGCCGGCGTCTGAGATGGCGTCGTTCAGCACTTCCCGGTCGGAGCTGCGGTGCAGGATGCCGATGGCCAGCAACCTGCCGAGAGGCGAGCCGGTGCGCAGGGCCTGCATGCGCTCCTCGTTGAATTCACCGTTGCGGATCCACTGCCAGACCTGGGCCGCCAGATGCTCCGGCGCCACCCGCTGGACCTGCAGGGTCCAGAGGCGCTCGGCGATGATGGCCACGACGATGACCGAACACAGCAGCAGGGGCGCCATGATCCAGCCGCCTGCTTTGATGATCTCGAACATGCCGCTCCCGTCTTAAGTGCCCCTACTCCCGGCATCATACTGTATTTTCAGGACTTTTAGGTCAGCGCACCACCTAATGCGCAGTCCACAGACGTGCTGCGTCCCGCCGCCAGCGCATGGAGAGGACCGGCGCGTAACCACGCCGGAACTGCATGCAGAGCGCCCCATCGGCAGCGGTGTCCGCCAACGCAGCGATGCCGAGGTAACGGGCCACCACCTCGGGCTTGGGGAAGTCCCAGCGGTTGCGGTAGCCCACGGGGAACCAGACTTCCCGTGCCCCGGCCGCCGCGACGAAAGCAGGGGTGGAAGACGAATTACTGCCGTGATGCGGCGCCACCAGGAGATCGCTGCGCAGGCCCGCGGGCCCCAACTCCAGCAGCCGCTTCTCCCCCTTCTTCATGATGTCACCCGCCAGCAAGGCGGTGCCGCCTGCGCCGGATATGCGGAGCACGCAGGAAGCATCGTTACCGCTCAAAGCGCTCCCGGCATCCGGGTACAGCAGGTCGAGATGCACTCCGTCCCAATCCCAGTGCTGCCCGCGCAGACAAGGCTGGGCATCAGGGATGCGCTCCGGTGCGCCGGTGTAGACCGGCATGGCTGGAAAAGCCTTGCGCAGGCTCATGAGACCGCCCGCGTGATCGCTGTCGCCGTGGCTCACGATGGCGAGGTCCGGCGCGGCGATGCCCTGGGAACGCAGATAGGGGATGAGCACTTCCTGACCCGTGTCGGAACCGGAGCGGAACCTGGGACCCGTGTCGTAGACGAGCACGTGACCGGAGGTCCGCACCACCGCTGCCAAGCCCTGCCCCACGTCCAGCAGCGTCACGTCGAAATCGCCGGCGGCTAGACCGGAAGCCGGGAGGATGAAGAGGGGCAGCACCAGTAAAGCCGCAGGCAGCCGTCCCGGCATGGCGCGCGGCATGAGTATCCAGATCGCGCCCAGGAGGCCGATCGCCGCGAGATACCAGGCAGGCGATGGCGCCGACAGCATCCCGGCCGGCAGATGAGCGAGCCGGTCCAGCAAGGGCCAAGTCAGCCCCATCACCAGCGCCGCGAGCTTGAGCGTCATCGTCCCCGCCCAGGGCCAGACGAAGAGCAGCATGGTGCCAGTGAGCACCAGTGGCACCACGCAGAGAGCGTAGACCGGCACTGCCACGAAGTTGGCGAGGGGCGAACCCAACCCCGCCTGCTGGAAGAAGAAGGCCAGAAAAGGCAGGAGACCGATACCCACCGCCCACTGGGTGCGCAGGAGGTCCTGCAGCCAACCATGGCTCGCTCGCACCCGGTCGCTGAACACGAACAGGATCGCATTCACCGCGCCGAAGGAGAGCCAGAAACTCGCCTCCCCTGCCGCCAGCGGATCCCATAACAGCACGCCCAACATCGCGAGGGACAAGGTGTCTGCGGCGCGCAGGCGACGACGCAGCAACACACCGAGAGTCAGGGCCGCGAGCATGATGAGTGCCCGCTGGGTCGGTAGCGTGAATCCCGCCAGCGCCGCGTATACCGCTGCGCCCACCAGGGATGCGACGGCGCCGGCCACTGCAGCGGGACAGCGCAGACAAAGCACGGCACTGCGCCGCCATAAGGCGCGGGTGAGGAAGAACAGGAATGCCGCCACCACGCCGATGTGCAGGCCGGCGATGGCCATGAGGTGCACGGTGTTGGTGGCCTGCAGCACCTGCCATTGGTCGTCGTCGATGCCACCCTGGTCACCGGTGGCGAGAGCTGCCGCCATGCCGGCGAACTCATCGCCCGCGAGCGCCGCCTGGATGCGCATGCGCAGTGCGGAACGCAGCCGCAACAAGGGATACCGCGGCGCACCCGGTAGCGGCGCAGCCTCATGGGCCACATAGCCGGTGGCGCCGATGCCGTGGAAGAACAGCCAGCCTTCGTAGTCGAAGCCGCCGGGATCCATGAAACCTCGGGGCCGCCGGAGCTTGGTGCCGAAGCGCCAGTGCTCGCCCGCTTCAGGTGCGGCCGGAATGTCTTGCATGCTGAGACGCACCAGCCCGGGTACGCCGGGGCCCGGCGCATGGCCATCCAGGGTCTCGACCTGGAACTGGAAATCCGTGAGCCCGCCCTTCTCCTGCGGCAGACTGCTCACCCAGCCGCTGAGCGTGATCTCCCTACCCTCGTATCCCGCATCCAGACGAGTAGCAAGATGGGCGGCCGCCGCCATATAGCACCAGGCCGCGCCCAGGGGGAGGAACAGCAGCCAGCGCAGGCGTTTCCAGTAGAAGGCGGCGAAGACCAACGGTAGCGACAGGCCGGCCAGCAGCGTCGCCGCCGGTAACGTCGGAGATACCAGGATGGCCAACACTCCGGCCAGCATCGCCGCGGCGGACTTCCACATGGCCCTGCCCCCGAAATCATGGATAATGGCCCGCGCCCTGCATGGGCGGCCGTCCTATATATAGTTCATTTTTGATTAATGCCAGCCCGGACCGGTCCGGGCTATGCTCAGACTGCGGAGACACACCTCCGCGACCCAAGCGCTGGAGCCTCGGTGCCCCGTAAGTTCCTCACCAAGCTGCTGCCGGATCCGGAGAAGCTGCACGAGAAGCTCCACGGCAAGTGGTACCTGCGGCCCTTCGATTTCCTGTGGCACGACCCAATGATCTGGCACATAGGCCGGCGCAGCACCTGCCGGGCCCTGGCCCTGGGCGTGTTCATCGCCTGCCTGCCGGTACCGGGCCACACCATCCTGGCGGTGCTGGGGGCCCTCTACCTGCGCATGAACCTGCCGGTGGCCCTGGCCGCGATCTGGATCAACAACCCGCTCACCATCGTGCCCATCTACCTGGCCGCCCACCGGCTCGGCAAGTGGACCTTGGATTTCTTCCACGTGGATTGGGAGATGCATGAGCACGGCGTGGGCAGCGGACCCATGCCGGAGGTCGCTCGCGCCTGGCACATCCTGGGTCCGACCCTGCTGGGCGGCGTGTTGGAAGGCTTGATCTTCGCCGTGGTCGGTTACGCGGTGCTGGATCTCGCCTGGCGCCTCTCCATCCGCGGCCGGTGGAAACTGCGACACATCGGGCGCGAAGGCAGCGGCAACTTCTAGCCGCTGAGCACGCCATCCTTGAGATGCATGACCCGCTGGGCGCGCGCGGCCAGCTTCACGTCATGGGTCACGAGCACCAGGCTCGTGCCCATCTCCCGGTTCAGTTCCAGCATCAGTTCATAGACCTGCTCGCCGGTATGGGAATCCAGGTTGCCGGTGGGCTCGTCCGCCAGCACCACTGCGGGGCGGTGGATCAGCGCGCGGGCAACGGCAGCCCGCTGGCGTTCGCCGCCTGATAGTTTGGCCGGCCGGTGCGTCAGCCGCTGGGCGAGGCCCACCTTGCCCAGGAGCTCGGCCGCCTTGGTCTCCGCTTCCGCCGGTTCCATGCCCCCTATCAGCAGCGGCATGGCCACGTTCTCAAGCGCCGTGAACTCCGGCAGCAGATGGTGGAACTGGTAGACGAAGCCGATGGAGCGGTTGCGCAGGACACCGCGGGCCGCATCGCTCATGCGGCTCAGCAGCTCGCCCCGCACGGACACCTCGCCTGAAGTGGGCGTATCGAGCCCTCCCAGTAGATGCAGCAGCGTGCTCTTGCCGGAGCCGGAGCTGCCGACGATGGCCACGCGCTCGCCCGGCGCGACGGCGAGGTCCACGCCGTTCAGCACACGGACCTCGTAGTCCCCTTCCTTGAAGTGCTTCACCAGCTTGTCACAGCGCAGCATCTCATTCATAGCGGAGCGCCTCCGCCGGCTGGGTGTTGGCCGCGCGCCAGGCGGGATACAGGGTCGAGAGCACCGTGAGCACGAAGCTCGCGATGGTGATCCTGAGCACATCCCCGGTGACGATGTGCGCCGGCAGGTCGCTGATGTAGTAGACGCTGGAGGGCAGGAACTCCGTGTGGAACACCCGCTGCAGGAAATGCATGATGGCATTGAGGTAAGAGGCCAGCAGCACGCCCAGCGCCAGACCGATGAGCGTGCCCAGGAAACCGATGATGGTGCCCTGCACGATGAAGATGCCCATGATGGCGCGCGGGCTCGCGCCCAGGGTGCGCAGGATGGCGATGTCCGCCTGCTTGTCGGTGACCGCCATCACCAGGGTGATGGCGATGCTGATGGCCGCCACCAGCTCGATGAGCGAGAGGATGATGAACATCACGGTCTTCTCCATGGCGATGGCCTTGAAGAAGTTCACGTGCTCCTGGGTCCAATCGCTGACGAAGTAGGCGCCCTGGAAGCGCGAAGTCAGGTCCTCCGCCACCTGCGGCGCCAGATATTTGTCGTCGAGCTTCAAGCGCACACCGGTGACGTCCTCACCCAGGCCGTAGAGCGTCTGGGCATCCTGCATGTGGATGAGCGCGAGCCCCCGGTCGTACTCGTACATGCCCGCGTCGAAGATGCCGGTGACGGTGAAGCGGCGGAAGCGCGGGATGAGGCCCGCGGGCGTGACGTTGCCCTGGGAGATCATCAGGATCACCTTGTCGCCAGGCGCCACGCCCAATGCATAGGCGAGGTCCTTGCCAAGCACGATGCCGTAGGCGCCGGGTTTCAGGTCCTTCATGTCGCCCATGACCATGCGCCGGCCCACGTCCGAGACCGCGCCTTCCATGTCCGGCAGTACGCCGCGGATCTCGGTGCCGCTCATGTTGGAACCGTTGGCAAGCATCGCCTGGTCTTCCACGTACGGAGCGGCGCCGATGACATGGGGCTGGTCGTGCACGTCCTTCATCACGCCCTGCCAACCCACGAGCTTGTTCTGGAAACCTGAGACGGTGGCGTCCGAGGTCATGCTGAGGATGCGGTCCCTCAACTCATCCTGGAAGCCGTTCATCACCGAGAGCACCGTGATGAGGGCCATCACGCCGATGGCGATTGACACCAGCGACATGGCGGATATGAAGGAGATGAACTGGTTGCGGCGCTTGGCGCGGAAGTAGCGCAAGCCCACGAACAGGGTGAAAGGTCGGAACATGCTGCGCATTATATGGGGTGTCTCAGGGCAGGTGGACCGGGACCAGGCGATAAAGCTCCGCCTGCTCCGGGCTCATGCGCGCCACATAAGCCTTGACCATGACCCCCGCGGCCATCGCCTCACGCAGGGTCAGGCCGTAGACGGGATCGATGCTGTCCGCGGGGCGCACCTCCCTCACGTCATCCCGCTGCACGCAGAAGCAGAGCATGGCCCGCTTGCCTGTCGCCACCTTCTCCATCAGTTCCCGGAGATGCCGGCTGGCCCGTTCGCTCACCGCGTCCGGGAACAGGGCCACCCCATCCTGCACCGCGGCGGTCACGTTCTTCACCTCCAGGTAGCAGTCGGGCTCCGTGGCATGGCCGCTCAACAGGAAGTCCACCCGGAAACCCTCGCCGGCCATGACTTCCCCCTGGAGCGTGCCATAGCCTTCCAATCCCCCGACCAGCCCCTTGCCTATGGCTTCCCGCACCAGGCTATTGGTCCGGCCCGTATGGATGCCCACGAGTACGCCGGGCAGGGCCTCCACCAGTTCCCAGGTCCAGGCGTACTTGCGTGCCAGGTTCTCGGCCCGGCTCATCCAGATGCGCATGCCCGGATCTGCACAGCCCAGCATGGAACCGGTGTTGGGACAGTGGATGGTGAGCCTTTGGCCATCGGGCCGGACCACGTCCGCCAGGAAGCGCTTATAGCGCCGTTCCAGCCGCGCTTCCTGCAGGGGAGGTTCGAATCGCACGGTGAGCCTATATGTCAAGAAAGGCGTGTAAGCCGATGCCCTAGATGGGTTTTATGCCCGCTTCCGGGTGCTATAGTTAGACCCAGTCGCGTTTGGGAGATTGTGACATGACACGCCCCACCCTGTGCCTGCTACTCATCGCAGGCTTGCTGAGTTCCGCTGCCTGGGCCGCCGATACCACGCCTGCGCCCAGTGCCGGCTCCTGGGCCCCCGGACAAGGCACCGAGGGTGCCAAGGCTCCCACAGCCAGCACGGCTGCACCGGCCGAAGTGAGCGCGGCACCCACCGCTGCCAGCGCCAGCGCGCCTGCCATGGCCACCGAACCCACGCCGACCGCCTCTGCCGCACCCGCCGCTTCCACCCAGGCACCCGCCGCGAATACGCCGGTCCAGGCAGCTGCGCCGGCCCCCGCAACTCCGGCCATGGCTTCGGCCCCGGTGGCCATGTCCACATACAGCGGCGGCTCCCTGCCCCAGCGCGGGATGAACATGGACAACGTGGAGCACATCTTCGGCACGCCCTTGCAGAAGCAGGACGCAGTGGGCAAGCCGCCCATCAGCCGCTGGGTCTACGCTGATTACGTGGTGTACTTCGAATACAATATGGTCCTGCATACGGTGATGAAATCCGACGCCTTCACCCGGACGCCGGGCCGCTGATCCAAGCCGCACCGTAACCGATCGACAACGCCGCGTGAGCGGTGCCACCTCCAGGGGTGGCACGTCACGCGGTTTGCTTTAGGGCGACACAGAAAGATGACCGAACACTACAAGTTGCCGCCGGAATGGGTCCCCCAGAGCGGCGTGATGCTCACATGGCCCCGCTCCGACGTGGAGTGGAACCCGGATTACGCCTCGGCGGAGCGCTGCCACACGGCCATCGCCAAGGAGATCAGCCTGC
Source organism: uncultured Gammaproteobacteria bacterium (assembly GCA_964584665.1). Classification (GTDB taxonomy): domain Bacteria; phylum Pseudomonadota; class Gammaproteobacteria; order Natronospirales; family REEB76; genus DASUBN01. The sequence goes on along the minus strand of CAZPAO010000001.1, from coordinate 27,664 downwards.
GGGAGCCGGTGGTCATCACCTGCATGGATGCGGGCCACGCAGAGCGTATCCGCGGCTACGTGCGGGATGCGGGCGGGCGCGTGGATAGGCTCCATATCTTCACCTTCCCCTCCAACGACGCCTGGGCGCGGGACCATGGACCCATCACCGTCGAGAAGGACGGCAATCTCGTGCTGCTGGACTTCAGCTTCAACGGTTGGGGCGAGAAGTATCCCCACGTGGAGGACAACCGCTTGAGCCGCCGCCTCTACGAGGCGGGTGCGTTCGGCGATCTCCCCATGGAGAGCATCGAGCTGGTGCTGGAAGGCGGCAGCATCGAAGTGGACGGTGAAGGCACCCTGCTCACCACCGAGAGCTGCCTGCTCAACAAGAACCGCAACCCCAAGCTGAAGCGGGCCGAGATCGAGGCGCTGCTGCACAAGTACCTGGGTGTGGACCGCATCCTCTGGCTGCAGCACGGCGCCATCGACGGCGACGACACCGACGGCCACATCGATACCCTGGCGCGGCTCTGCGATGCGCATACCATCGCCTACCAGGCCTGCGCGGATGCGGGCGACCCGCATTACAAGGGCCTGAAGGCCATGGAAGAGGAACTGCGGGCCCTGCGCCGCAAGGACGGCCAGCCCTACCGCCTGGTATCCCTGCCCTGGCCCCAGGCGATCATCGACCATACGGGCCGCCGCCTGCCCGCCACCTATGCCAACTTCCTGATCGTGGATGGCGCGGTGCTGGTGCCGACCTATAATGACCCGGCGGACGCTCCGGCCCTGAAGGCGCTTGAAAGCTGTTTCCCGGGCCGCCAGATAGTGGGCGTCCCCTGCCGTTCCCTGATCCACCAGTACGGCAGCCTGCACTGCGTGACCATGCAGTTCCCCCGCGGCGTGGTGCCGCAGAAGGCCTGACATCATGAGCAACCCCAAATCCCTGAAGGTCGGCCTGGTGCAGCAGCACTGCATCGCAGATCGTGCCGCCAACCTGCGCGAGAGCATCAAGGGCGTCCGCGAGGCGGCGAAGCAAGGCGCGAAGCTGGTGCTCCTGCAGGAGCTGCACACGGGTCTCTACTTCTGCCAGACGGAAGACACCCACGTCTTCGACCAAGCCGAGACCATCCCCGGCCCCTCCACCTTGGAACTGGGCGCGGTGGCGAAGGAACTGGGCGTCGTCATCGTGGCCTCGCTGTTCGAACGCCGGGCGCCGGGCATCTACCACAACACCGCCGCGGTGCTGGAGAAGGACGGCAGCCTCGCCGGCATCTACCGCAAGATGCACATACCGGACGACCCGGGTTACTACGAGAAGTTCTACTTCACGCCGGGCGATCTCGGCTTCCAGCCCATCCAGACCTCCGTCGGCAAGCTCGGCGTGCTGGTGTGCTGGGACCAGTGGTATCCGGAAGGCGCGCGCATGATGGCGCTCGCCGGCGCCGATCTGCTGCTCTATCCCACCGCGATCGGCTGGGTGGAGGAGGACGACAAGGCGGAACAAGGCCGCCAGCGGGATGCCTGGATCACCATCCAACGCGCCCATGCGGTGGCCAACGGCCTCCCGGTATTGGTGTGCAACCGCATCGGCTTCGAGCAAGATCCCAGCGGAGTGGGCGGCGGCATCAACTTCTGGGGCTCGAGTTTCGTCGCGGGCCCCCAGGGCGAGATCCTGGCCCAGGCAGATACGTCGTCGCCGACGGTACTGGTGACGGACGTAGACATGGGCCGCTCCGAGGCAGTGCGCCGCATCTGGCCCTACCTGCGTGACCGGCGCATAGATGCCTATGCTGACCTGACGAAGCGCTATCGGGACTGAAAAGTCATCCCAAAGCTGCTGCGCTCAGCATGACTTCGTTGCGGTCCGGCTCGCAGCTCTCACGTACTTAAGAGTACGCTCGGGCATGCTCACCTCCCGCGCCTCATCCTGCTTTCGCTCGCGACGCTTTGGAATGACTTTCTCACCATTACATGCCTGACAATCAGAAAAACGTCCTCGCACCGACGAGCTTAGATCTTTCAGCCCGCTCCCAGCGCTGGGGCAAGCTTTACGGCAGCAGCATGGGCCTCGCTCTCGCGGAAGCGGCGGCGCGCATGGCCGCGCCCCTGGTGGTGGTGACACCCACGGCCCGTGACGCGGAACGCACCACCGCCGAGCTGCGTTTCTACATCGGCAGCGGCGACTTGCCGGTGCTCTCGCTCCCGGATTGGGAGACCCTGCCCTACGACCTCTTTTCGCCCCACCAGGACATCCTCTCCGAGCGGCTCGCCACGCTGGCCGCGTTGCCGGACCTCAAGCGCGGCATCGTGGTGGTGGCCGCCGCCACGCTCATGCAGCGGCTGGCGCCGCCCCAGTACGTGGTGGGCGGCACGCTGATGCTGAAGGCCGGCGAGAGACTGGACCCGGAAGCCCTGCGCCGCCGGTTCGCCTCCGCGGGTTATCACTCGGTGACCCAGGTGATGGAGCATGGCGAGTACGCGGTGCGAGGCTCGCTGCTGGACGTGTTCCCCATGGGCAGCGATGTACCCTATCGCATCGACCTGTTTGATGATGAGATTGAGTCCATCCGGCTGTTCGACCCCGAGACCCAGCTCTCCAAGGACAACCTGAGCGAGCTCAGCCTGTTGCCGGCCAAGGAGTTCCCGCTGGACGAGGCCGGTATCCGCGCCTTCCGCCAGCGCTACCGCGCGCGCATCGAAGGGGACCCGCAGCGCAGCGCGGTGTACCGGGATGTCTCCGAGGGCATCGCCATCGGCGGCATCGAGTACTACCTGCCGCTGTTCTTCGATTCCACCTGCTGCTTCTTCGATTACCTGCCGAAGGACGGCGTGATCGCCGTCATGGACGACATGGACACGGCCCTGGAGCAGGCCTGGTTGCAGATCGCCGAGCGCTATGAGCAGCGCCGCCACGACATCGAACGGCCCCTGCTCAAGCCCGAGGAAGTGTGGTTCGAGCCGGCGGCGATCCGAGCCGCAGCGGAGCAGCATGCCCGCATCGCCATCCAGGCCTTCGAGCGGATGCCGGGCGAGGGTCTCAACTTCCCCACCGCCACGCCTCTCGCCCTCAAGGTGGAGAGCCGCGCGACGGAGCCAGCGGAGAAACTGTTGGCGTTCCTCAAGGGCTTCAAAGGCCGCGCACTGTTCGCGGCGGAGTCCGCCGGCCGGCGTGAGTATCTCAGCGACCTCCTGGCACGGCACGGCATCCGGCCCATCCATTTCATGGGATGGGAAGACTTCCTCGCGAGCGATGAACTCCTGGGGATATGCATCGCGCAGCTTGAGCGGGGCCTCTACCTGCCGGAGACCCATCTCGCGGTGCTCACGGAGGAGCAGCTCTTCGGCGAGCGGGCGCGGCAGCGCAGCCGCCGGGTCACGCGCCGCGACCCTGAGAGCATCATCCGCGACCTCACAGACCTGGCTGCCGGCGCCCCGGTAGTGCACGAGCAGCACGGCGTAGGCCGCTATCTCGGGCTCGAGACGCTGGACATGGGGGGCTTCGAAACGGAGTTCCTGCGGCTGGAGTATGCCGGCGGCGACAAGCTCTACGTGCCGGTCTCCTCGCTGCACCTCATCAGCCGCTACAGCGGCAGCTCACCCGAGACCGCGCCGCTGCACAAGCTCGGCAGCGGCGACTGGGACAAGGCAAGGCGCCGCGCGGCGGAACAGGCCCGCGACACGGCGGCCGAACTCCTCGACCTCTACGCGCGCCGCGCGGCGCGGGAAGGCCACGCCTTCAAGCTGCAGACCCTCGACTACGAGGCCTTCGCCGACGGCTTCCCCTTCGACGAGACGCCGGACCAGTTGAAAGCCATCGACGGCGTGATAGCAGACATGACCCAAGGCAAGCCCATGGACCGGGTGGTCTGCGGCGACGTGGGCTTCGGCAAGACCGAGGTGGCCCTGCGCGCAGCCTTCGTCGCGGTGCAAGGGGGCAAGCAGGTGGCGGTGCTGGTGCCCACCACCCTCCTCGCCCAGCAGCACGCACAGACCTTCCAGGACCGCTTCGCGGACCAGCCGGTGCGCATCGAGGTGCTGTCCCGTTTCCGTACCGGCAAGCAGCAGGACGCGACACTGAAAGCCATCGCCGAGGGCAAGGTGGAGATCGTCATCGGTACCCACGCCCTGCTGCGGCCGGACGTGAAGTTCAAGGATCTGGGCCTCGTGATCGTGGACGAGGAGCATCGCTTCGGCGTGCAGCACAAGGAGCGCCTTAAGCAGCTCAGGGCCGAGGTGGACATCCTCACCCTCACCGCAACCCCCATACCCCGCACCCTCAACATGGCCCTCGCAGGTTTGAGGGAACTCTCCATCATCGCGACGCCGCCGGAAGAACGGCTGGCGGTGAAGACCTTCGTCAGCGAATGGCAGGATGGCGTGATCCAAGAAGCCTGCCTGCGCGAGATCAAGCGCGGCGGCCAGGTCTATTTCGTGCACAACAGCGTCGAGACTATCGAGAAGGCCGCGGACGACCTGGCGAAACTGGTTCCCGGCGCCCAGATCCGCATCGCCCACGGGCAGATGCGCGAGCGCGACCTGGAACAGGTGATGCTCGACTTCTACCACCGGCGCTTCAATATCCTGGTGTGCACCACCATCGTCGAGAGCGGCATCGACGTGCCCACCGCCAACACCATGATCATCCATCGGGCCGACAAGTTCGGCCTGGCCCAACTGCACCAGCTGCGGGGCCGGGTGGGCCGTTCCCACCACCGGGCCTATGCCTACCTCATCATCCCGCCCCGCAACCTCATCACCGGTGACGCGATGAAGCGCCTGGAGGCCATCGAGTCACTGGAAGAGCTGGGCGCGGGCTTCACGCTGGCGACCCATGATCTCGAGATCCGCGGCGCAGGCGAGCTGCTCGGCGATGAACAGAGCGGCCAGATCCAGGAAGTGGGCTTCTCTCTCTACTCGGAACTGCTGGAACGGGCGGTGAAGACCCTGAAGGCCGGCAAGCAGGTGGACATCGATGCGCCCCTGGACCACGGCCCGGAGATCGACCTGCACATCCCCGCGCTGCTGACCTCCGACTACATGCCCGATGTGCACCTGCGTCTCACGCTCTACAAGCGCATCGCCAGCTGCAAAGACCAGACGGCATTGGATGAGTTGCAGGTGGAGATGATCGACCGCTTCGGTCTGTTGCCGCCCCAGGCCAAGAATCTGTTCCGCGTTGCCGAACTCAAACTGAAGGCGGCGCCCCTCGGCATCCGCAAGATCGAGGCCGGCCCCAACGGCGGACGCATTCACTTCGGGCCGGACACCCCGGTGGAACCCATCACCGTGATCCGCCTGGTGCAGACCAAACCCAACACCTACCGCCTGGACGGCCAGGACCGGTTGCGCTTCAGCATGGACCTGGAGGACCGGGAGGAGCGCTTCCACGAGGTGGAAGCCCTGCTCGCGCGCCTCGCCGGCGCATCTGCGGCATAATGCCGTCATGGCACCAGGAGCAAACCCGTGAAGACCTTCGCCGCCGTGAGCCTCTTGACCCTTCTCGCATCCGCGACCATAAGCAGTGCGGCTCCTGTCCCAGCGCCTGCGGCCACGGTCCCCACGCCCAACTGGTACAACGTGGAAGTGATCGTGTTCCGTTCAACGGATCCGAACGCCGGCGGCCAGGAGAGCTGGCCCGCAGACCCTGGCCTGCCGGACTGGAACGGCGCCGTGCCGCTCACCCAGGCGGATGCGACGAATCCGGCCACCGCCGCAGCTTACCAATTCATCCCCGTCACCTCGGAACAATTGGGCGACGCCTGGGCGCGCCTCAAGCGCTCCAAGAACTACGAGGCGCTCATGCATGTGAGCTGGACGCAGCCTGCGCTGGACCGTGCGAATGCACCGGCGGTGCGCATCGGCGTGCCGCCCTCGGCCGTGCCGGCCCCGAGCACCGCGCTGCCTGCCGCCCCGGCGGCGGCCAACACAGCAGCACCCCTGCAGGCGACACTCGCCTACGGCGATGCCAAGCTCAGCACGACCGGCCCTTACCTGCACTTCGATCTGGACCTGGTTCTGCAAGGGCCCTTGGCCAAGAATGCGGTTCCAGCCGCCGCCACCATCAACACCGCTGTGCTGGCGCCGCCGGCGGGAACGGGCATCGCCGCCATGGCCGCGCCCACCTTCCAGCTCTACCGGTTGCGCCACGACATGCGCGTGAATGGCGGCAAGCTGGCCTATTTCGACCATCCGCTGTTCGGTGCCATCGTCTTGGTTACGCCTGTACGGCGTCAGTGAAGGATCAATTCGGTTCCAGCTTGAAACCGGCGTCATAGTGCTTCAGTAGCGCACTGCGGGCATGGCGCCACTCGGAACCTGAGCGCAGTGCATCCCAGGAATACCCCTCGCGCCCATGCAGGCGCGTGAGCCGCCACTGGCTCACGGGGTTGGGGGGCGTCTTTAGTCCGTCTAGGATGGCGGTAACGCCCTCCCGGTTGTTGCATACCGGCAGCATGTCACAGCCCGCAGCCAGGGCTGCCACCGCCCGGTCCAGATAGTCGCCCGCCTTCTCGGCTCCGCGCATGCTGAGGTCGTCGCAGAACACCACGCCTTCGAAGCGCATACGCTCCCGCAATTCCTCCACGATCCAGCGCCGGGACAGGCTCGCGGGCTGCTCGTCCACCTGCGAATAGACCACGTGAGCCATCATCACCGAGGCGAGATCGAGACGCAGCAGGCGCTCGTAGGGCACGAGGTCCCGCTTGCGGATCTCATCCAGGGGCCGGCTGTCCACCGGCAGCATGTGATGGGAATCCCCCTGGACCGCCCCGTGCCCCGGGAAATGCTTGGCGCAGGCGGCCATGCCGGCGCGGCGCATGCCCAGCAGCCAGGCACGGGCCAGTTCCGCCACCACCGCGGGATCGGAATGGAAAGCGCGGTCGCCGATGACGCTGCTCACGCCGAAGTCCAGGTCCACCACGGGTGCGAAGCTCATGTCGAGATCGCAGGCGCGCAGTTCCGCAGCCAGCAGCCAACCGCAGAGTTCCGTGAGGCGCCCCGCCTCCTTCGGATCCTGGTCGTATAGCTTGCCGTACAGCCGTGCCGGCGGGAGCTGGGTGAAACCCTCCCGGAAGCGCTGCACCCGGCCGCCTTCGTGGTCCACGGTCACCAACAACCGCGGTTCACGCAGGGCATGGATGTCGGCGATGAGAGCCCGCACCTGATAAGGGTCGCTGTAGTTGCGGGTGAAGAGGATCACGCCGCCCACCAGCGGGTGCATGAGCACTTCCCGGTCTTCCGCGCTCAGCGCGGTGCCTGCCACATCCACCATCAAGGGACCGAGACTCATGCCTTGCTCCGTTCGAACACCGCGATGGACTCGACGTGGGCGGTATGGGGGAACATATCCAGAGCGCCGGCGCTCGCGAGACACCAACCCTGTTCCTCCACCAGTATCTTCGCATCCCGGGCCAGGGTCGCGGGATGGCATGAGACATACACCAGCTTGCGGGCGGCGAAGCGCGGGAAATGGGCGATGATCTCCCGGGCTCCAGCCCGGGGCGGGTCCAGCAGGATGCCGCTGTACTTGCGCTTCGCCCATTCTCCGTGTTGCTTCTCATCGAAGAGGTTGGCCTGCTCGAAGCTGGCATTGGCTATGCCGTTGCGCTCCGCGTTGCCGCGGGCGCGGGCCACCAGCCCCGCCTCCCCTTCCACACCCGTGACGGAGCGCGCCCTGCGCGCCAGCGGCAAGGTGAAGTTACCCAGCCCCGCGAAGAGGTCGAGATGATCCTCATCAGGCTGCGGGTCCAGCAGGGCCACCGCCATCTCCACCATGCGCCGGTTGATCTCGCCGTTCACCTGGATGAAATCGGCGGGCTCGAAGGCGATTTCCACCTTCGACTCCGGAAGCTGGTAGTCCAGTCGCGGGCGTTCGCCCTGCAGCGGCACCGCGTGCTCGACCTTGCCCTCCTGCAGCAGGATACGGAAACCCGACTCCCGCTCGAACGTCACGAGACGCTCCCGGTCGGCAGCGGTGGGGGGCGACAACACGCGCAACGAGAGCACCACGGATCCGTCCCCTACTGCTACCTCCATCTGGGGTATGCGGTCTGCGATGCTCAGACCACTCAGCGCCTCCGATATCCTGCCGATGGCTCCGCCCACCTTGGGATCGAGGGTATGACAATGCCAGACGTCAGTGACGAAGTGCCGGTGCCGCTCGGTGAAACCGACGGTGACTTTGCCGCTGTTGGTGTCGAGATGGGCCGAGAGCCGGGCGCGGCGGCGATAGCCCCACTCCGGACCACGCAAGGGCGGCAGCACCCGTCCCGGCACCAGCCCGCCGATGCGCTTGAAATTGTCCAGTAGCGTCTGCTGTTTGGCGGCAAGCTGCGCGTCTGGGGAGAGATGCTGGAGCGCGCAACCCCCGCAGATGCCGAAGTGGGCGCAGCGGGGCTGTACCCGATCCGGCGAGGCCGTGATCACTTCGGTGACCTGAGCCTCGTCGAAGTCGCTACGCTTCTTGAGGATGCGGAAGCGCACGGTCTCACCCGGCAGGGCATCTTCGATGAACACTGTCTTGCCCTTGACTCGTACGATGCCACGTCCATCGTGGGACAGGCCGGTGACTTCTGCGGTGGGCTCCGCTCCGGCGGCCGCGCGGGCGCTCACGCCGAGGCGGGCGGCCAGGCCGCCAGGAACTCGTCCAGATGGGGCTTCGCGGCCTTCTTCAGGCTCTCCTGCACCACCGCGCATTCGCGGCGGTATTCCTCGTCGCTGAGATTTCCGCGCAGAAGCTCGAAGCGCAGGTACAGGAGATATGTGTTGAGGGCATCGGCCTCGCAGTAGTCGCGGATGCCGGCGATGTTGCCCTTGAGCCATTGTTCCCAGACCTGGCTGCCGTGCATACCGAGCTTGCCGGGGAAACCGCAGAGCTGGGCCATCTCATCCAGGGGCACCCCGCCGCGGCCCTGGTAGAAGCCAAGCACGTCCATGAGGTCGGTGTGGCGCCAGTGGTAACGGGAGATGTAGTTGTTCCAACGGAAGGACTGGTCGTCCTCGCCCAGCTCCCAGAAGCGCGGTGCGCTGATACCGTGACGCAGCGCCCGGTAGTTCAGCACCGGCAGGTCAAAGCCGGAACCGTTCCAGGAGACGAGGTCAGGGCCGAACTTCTCTATACCTTCGAAGAAGCGGGTCACGATCTCCTTCTCGTCGGACTCGGGTGTGCCGAGGGTCCAGACCTTGAAGCCGTCCCGGTTGCGCATGGCCAAGGAGACGGCCGCTACCCGCTGCAGATGCAGGGGCAGGAATTCGCTGCCGCCGGTGTCCTGGCGACGCTTCTGGAACATGGCCCGCCCCACATCTTCGTCTGAGAGGCCCTCCAAACCATATAGGCGGCGGCCTCCATCCAGGTCGGGGATGGTCTCGATGTCGAAGGCGAGGATATTCATCGCACCAAGTCTAACAAACCCAGCCCTTTGACCCTCACCCGGAAAACCCGCACCATGATCGCGGGGCATGAGGGGATACCGAGATGAGCCAGGATACCGATGGGCTCGCCGCAGCCATTGCGGCGCTGAAGCCCGAGATCCGCCAGATGCTGGTGGAGGATCTGCCGCTGGATCGGCAGGCTTCCGAGCAGGCCTTCGCCGCCGGCCGTTGGGGCCAGCTGCGGGAACAGGTGCACCGGGTGAAGGGCTCTGCCTCCTTCTGTCACCTGGAAGCGCTCCGGGACGCCTGTGCCGTCATCGAGCAGAAAGTAGCCGCTGATACCCCGCCCGATATCTCTGACATGGAACACTTCACCCGCGAGATCGATGCCGTCCTGGCGGCTTTGTAGGACCAGTCCTACCTAAGGCCCCGACATCACTGGCATTTTTACGGCCGGCCCGTGCACGGTTAAATCCCCTTCTGTAAACTGACTGGGCCACGCCCTTTGCATCAGGGACAGGGATGCGGGTGTGTCTACCCACGGATAAACATCCAAACGAACGGAGTAAGCACCATGGCCGGCAAGAAACCCGTATCTGCAGCGAGCTTCCAGAAGAAGGCCCAGACGCGCGCCAAGAAGGCCGCTGCCAGCGCCAAGAAGCGTGCCCAGCACTATGCCAAGGGCGACAAGCTCATGAAACAGGTCTCCCAGACGCTGGGGAACATCGCCAAGACCCATCCTAACCAGCAGGCGCGCAAGCAGGCCAAACTGGCATTGAAGAAGCTGAGCGAAGCCCACACCGCCTTCGGCAGTGCCGGCATGTGCGCAGGGGCCACCTTCAACAGCGACGACGAATAGGCCGACCCGGCCCCCTCGAGCATGCTCCGTAAGCTGGGCAATCTGTGCTTGAACGCGGCTCTGCTGTCGCTGGCTGCTGCCTATGCGGCACCGGCGACAGCAGCGGCGCGGTTCCGGCACATCACCATGGAGGATGGTCTGTCCGCGAACCTGGTGTTCAACGCATTGCAGGACCACCGTGGCTACATGTGGATCACCACCGAGAACGGCCTCAACCGTTACGATGGCTACGTCTTCAAAACATTCCGCCACGACCCCAACGATTCCGACAGCCCCTCGGGGAACATGGCCCGGGCCTTGCACGAAGATGCGGCCGGGCGCATATGGCTCGGCACTTTCTCCAATGGCCTCGACCTCTACGATCCGACCACGGGCAAGTTCAAGCACTACCGTCACATCGCCGGCGACTCGAACAGCATCGCCAGCGATGCCATCTGGACCCTGAACTCCACCGACGACGGCAAGCTGCTCATCGGCACCTACGATTCGGGCCTGGACGTGCTGGATACCAAGACCGGCAAGTTCAGCCATTACCCTGCCAACTCGGGGCCAGCCGCGCCGGCCGACAATCGCATCAACGACATCTACGTCGATCGTGAGAAGCACGTATGGGTGTCAACCGGCACAGGCTTCGACGAGTTCGACCCCTCGGGCATGCAGCCGGCGCGGCATTTCCTCGTTCACCCCGGCACCACGGCATACTCAGTCTGGGGAGTGGCGGAAGACGCCCAGCACCGGCTTTGGATAGCGAGCCAAGACGGCCCTTATGTCTACACACCGGGACACGGCGAAGTGACCCGGGCGGTATTCACGGGAGCTTCCTATGCAGCGATGAAGGGCGCCTTCCTCCACAGTGTGCTCGTGGACAGCAACGGCAACCTTTGGTTCGGCGGTCTCACCACCGGTGTATACCTCATCCGCAGCGGCGGCGAATACGTCCAGCACTTCCAGCAGGAGATAGGCAATTCCGACGAGTTGACCTCGAACGTCATCTGGGGCCTGAAGGAGGATGCCTCGGGCATAATCTGGGTATCCACGGGCACCGGCATCGACCTCGTCGACCCGAACATCCTCAATATCGACTTCATCCGGCCTTTAAGCGTCCCCGGGCACCCTGCGGATGCCACCAACGACGTCTTCGCCGTCGCCGAATACCGACATCATGTGCTTATCGGTTCCTTCGGTGCCATCTACCAAACGCAGACGGGCACCTATGCCAGCGACAATGTGCGCCTGTTCACGCTCGTGGATAAGGACCGGTATGGCGAAGTGAGCGCGCTCTACACCACGGAGCAAGATGAGTTGTATGCGGGCACCCAGTGGGGCTATGTGCTGTCGCTCAGTGGAGATGGCGCCATCAAATCCGCGATACGCCCCTTGAGTTCCGAACGAGGGCGCGATATCCATCGCATCGTGAAACACGGTCACGGGCTATACCTTGCCACCTTCGGCAACGGGCTCATGGACTACGACCTCCAGACCGGAAAGACCACGACGGTTGCTGGCAATGGCACCACCGAACTACAAGCCAACGACATCGTGGAGGACATCCTGCCAGCCTCGCCAACGCGGCTATGGGCCGGCACCTTCCGCGGACTGTTCAAGGTGGACACCGACACCGACCGAAGCATGCTCATCCCGATCACGCCCGGCAACATTGAACCTGTCGTGCAAGGTCTGTATGAGGACAAGCAGCATGTGCTGTGGGTCGCCACCTACGACGGCCTGTGGCGCATCAAATTGGATGACGCGGGCGACCCCCTTTCCAGTCCTGAGGCCGTGCCCCAATTCCGCCATCTGCAGGTCCTGTCGGTGGCGCAGGATGATACCGGCAAGCTCTGGCTCGGCACCATCAACAGCCTCATCAGCTTCGACCCCACGAACCGGACGCTCACTACCTTCGGTCGCAATCAAGGCTCGCCCATCACCGAGTACTACTCGTACGGCCATGCCCGCGCCTCGGATGGACGACTCTGGTATGGCGGCGGACAAGGCGTACTTGGAATCCTGCCGCGGAATTTACAACCTAACCGCCATGCGCCCCGGGTGGTGATGAACGGTGCCACCGTCTATCGGGACGGCAAGCCCGAGGATGTGCACCTGACCCCGGCTGAACCCTTGACGCTCAGCTATAAGGACGTGATCACCACCTTCGACTTGAGCGCCGCCGATTTCGGCGCGCCTCAAGCGAACACATATTCTTACCGCATGATCGGCTTCCAACCCCAGTGGACGCCACCCAGCACCGAACACCTGATCACCTTCACCAACCTGAACCCGGGCCGTTACCGCCTGGAGGTCCGGGCGGCCAACAATTGGGGCACCTGGAGCGCCGAGCCGGCAGCCTTGGACCTCGTGGTGTTGCCGCCCTGGTGGCGTACCTGGTGGGCCTATACGACCTATCTCCTCATCATCATCGGCAGCAGCATCGCCTACGTGTACAGCCTGAAGCGCAAGATCGTGCGCGAGAAGGCCGTCAGCGCCGAACTGCGCGAGGCCAATGAACTGAAGAGCCATTTCGTGGAACGCCTCGAAGTACAGGTGAAGGAAGCCACGCTTGAACTGCGTGAGACCCTGCAGGGCGTGAACCTCAAGAACGCGGAACTGGAAGTGGCCCAGCGGCGCGCCGCCGAGGGCGAACAGGTGAAGTCGCAGTTCCTGGCCAACATGAGCCATGAGCTGCGCACGCCTCTCACAGGCGTCCTGGGCTACACCAAGCTCCTGAGTTCCACTTCGCTGTCCTCCGAGCAGAAGGACTACGTAGGCACCATCCGCCAATCCTCGGAATCGCTGCTCGCCATCATCAATGACACCCTGGACCTTTCGCGCCTGGAAGCCGGAAAACTGCTGATCGACGAGGTGGACTTCGACCTGCTGGAACTCATCGAGAGCACCCTGGAGCTGCTGGCCCCCATCGCCTACCAGAAGCGGCTGGAACTGATGCGTGTGATCCCGCCGGAAGTGCCCTTGCAGTTGCGCGGCGACCCCCTGCGCCTGCGCCAGGTTCTCACCAACCTGCTCAGCAACTCCATCAAGTTCACTGAATCTGGAGCCGTCTGCCTGCAGGTGGCGCTGGTCACCCGGGACGAGCGTGAGACCGAACTCAGGATATCAGTGAACGACACCGGCATCGGTATCCCCGAGGGCGAGATCGGCCAGCTCTTCAACGCTTATTCACGGGGCAGGATATCCACCCGCCACCACGTGGAAGGTACGGGCCTGGGGCTAGCCATCTGCAAGAAGCTGCTGGATCTCATGGGCGGCAGCATCGACGTCACGAGCCGCGTCGGTACCGGCAGCACCTTCTCGTTCCAACTCAAGTTCAAGCTGCAGAAGAACCCGGTCGCGCGCACCCAGCTGCCGAGCCGCCTCAACATCCTGCTCTACGACCGGCAGCCCTTGTCCGCCCAGGCCTGGCATGCCTCACTCACGCGCCTGGGCGCCGACGTGCGTGAGGTGACGGAGCTGGAATCGCTCATATCCATTAAGGCGGATGCAGCGGTGCTCTCCTTGAGCGAGCGAGAGCTGTCAGCGCTCAACGAACTCAAGCAGAAATTCTCGCCTGCGCTCCCGCCCATGCTGATACTCGCGCCGCGCATCGAACGCCAGGCGCTGAAGGACCTGTCCGAGACGCTGTTCCACCGCGTGCTCAGCAAGAGCGCGCGCGAGAAGACCGTCTATCTTGAGATCCAGTCGCTGGTGCAGGCTGCGATCCGTCCGGACAGCGCGCCAGCGGCGCCGAAACCAGCCTCGACTGCTCCCGCCATCGACGCGCCGCTGGTCCTGGTGGCAGACGATAACCGCATCAACCGCCGCCTGCTCGTCACCATGCTGACGCAGGCGGGCTTCCGTACCTCGGAGGCTGGTAACGGTCACGAACTGCTGGACCTGGCGGCGCGCGGCCCATGGCAAGCTGCATTGCTTGACATCCACATGCCTGGGCTGGATGGCATCGAGACCGCCGCCCGGTTGCGCGCGACCTACGGCGACAAGACCCCTCCCATCATCGCCATGAGCGCGGATGTCCTGCCGGAAGGCCGTCAGGCACAGAAGGGGTTGATGGACGATTTCCTGATGAAGCCCTTCAACGAACACCAGCTGGTGGACCTCCTGCGTCACCACATCAGCCGCGATGCGCAGAAACGGCGTAGCGCCGGTTAGGCCTGCTTCGGCTTGCCGAGGCTCATGGTGAATACCACCGCTGACTCGAGCGGCGGTGTGCCGAGATAGCCCTCGATCAAGGATTCCTTGAGCGCGCCCGAAGGCACGGCTGTGAGGCCGTGGTGGGTCGCCGTCAGTGCGATGTTCTGGCAGATGAAGCCGGCTTCCATCATCACGACGCGGTAGGCCATGGGTAGGTGGTACTTCCACATGGTGCGCGGGAAATGCGCCACCAGGAACACGATCGCCGCCGCCTTCGCCGGCCACTTCTGGCCGCCCAGCATGGGCGGCACGTCCACCTCACCCGCGCGCACGAGACCGAGATCGCGGTCCAGGGCCGAGTAATGGTAGAAGCCCGGCTTCAGCCCCTCCACCTTGCGTGCATAGACATAGAGCTCGAAGGGGTTACGGGCGCCGCCAGAAGGTGTCATGGTCATGGGAAGCCGGCCGTAATCAGCGTCATCAGTGAAGAAATCCACTATGCCGTTGCCGGCAAACAGGCAGTCGGCCAGGGCCTGCAGCTTGAGGGGCTCGCGGCTGAAGTCTCGCTGGCTCCGGCGCCGGCGCATGAGCGCGAAGGGCTCCTGGCTGATGTCGGTCGCCGGGAGCTTGGTGCGGCGCGTCAGGCCGCGGTTGGTCTGATGCAGCGGCGGCGAAGCCTTCCAGCGCTTGCGCGCCCGCATGAAACGCCGCGCCGGGGCCCCGACCATGAAGCGCGTGTTGCGCACCGCGAAATGGAACAGGCCGGCGCTCGTGCCCCACAGCCACTCGCGCCGGTAGGTCTCGTCCTGCTCCGCCTGAGGCGTGCCTTCCACGACCAGCGCATTCATGCCCACGAGGCCGGCCACCTGAGTGCCCAAGCTCTCAGGATCGGTATCCGGGAAATAGCGGAACAGCTCACGGCCCTGGTGCCAGTCGTCCAGCTTGGCCAGGAACTGCAGGCATTCCAGCGAACAGGTGAACCGGTCCTGGGTGAGGAAATTCTGGACCACGATCTGCCCGCTCTCGAACGAAGCCGTGAGCGTGGCTGCACGCCGGAATCTCATCCCTTTCCCCTCCCCACGTTCCCGCCGGGAACCCGCTCCGGGATGAGCGAGCGGGCGCCCCGGGGTCGCGTCAGTCCTTCAGACCGCTCACGCTGAACACGGTACCCGCGCAGAGCGTGGCCGAGCCGAAAGCGCCCTTGCCCTGGAACTTCTTGAGCTTGAAATCCTGCTTCTGGCGCGCCGTGGAGCGCATCAGATCGCCGTTGGTGAAGCTCTTCCGGATCTCGTCGGTGATATTGATAGCAACCTTGCCAGACATGACTGTTCTCCTTGTCAGTGTCCCTGTAACGTCCCCGAACCTTGGAGACGACCCTCAGCCGGACCCTTAAGGCTTCCAACTGAGTCCCCGCAAACCCGCGGGTCACCTAGATTATATGTCAGAGAGGGAGGCAAGATACGTTGCAGGGATACAGGAATCCCTGTATTCGGATACCGGGGTTTACCTGATTATCGGCTGTTCGTGCGACCTAATTCACGGTTCGACGGACTTCTCAGCTACTGCCATGGCCACCACAAGGCCAGCCTCGTCGGTGAGGCTGACGTGGGCTGAACCCACGCCGAAGCGCCGGCACACGGCCTGGCCGCGTGCGGAGAAGATTACGCAGGGCTTGCCGCGCATATCCGGTACGAAACCCGTATCCCTGACCCACATGCCGTGGCGGAAACCGGTCCCAAGCGCCTTCACCACCGCTTCCTTGGCGGCGAAATGCATGGCCAGGAAACGTACAGGGTTCTTGCTACGGACGTAGAAGTCGAGCTCCTCGGGCATGAGGATGCGCTTAGGGAAATTCTCGCCACGGCGCTCCAACACCGCCTCCACGCGGGCGACCTGGACCACGTCCGTACCGACACCGTGGATCATGTCCGCGCCTCCCGCAGGAGCCGCTTCATGTCCGCGACCGCCAGCGGCAGGCCCACCATGACGGCACGGGCGACGATGGAATGGCCGATGTTGAGTTCCACGATCTCAGGGATGGCCGCCACCGGCAGCACGTTGTGGTAGTGCAGGCCGTGACCCGCATGCACCTCGATGCCGATGCGGGCAGCATGGCGCGCCGCTTCCACCAACCGATGCAACTCCTGTGCCTGCCGTGAGCCCTCCGCGTCCGCATAGGCGCCGGTGTGCAGTTCCACCACCGGTGCGCCGGCTTCGGCGCAGGCATCGATCTGGCCCAGGTCCGGGTCAATGAAGGGCGCCACGCGGATGCCCGCTGCGGCTAGGCGACCGCAGGCATCCTTCATGCGCGCGAACTGACCGCGCACATCCAATCCGCCCTCGGTAGTGAGTTCCTGGCGCCGCTCAGGTACCAAGCAGCAATCCGGCGGGAGTACTTTCAATGCCAGGACGAGCATCGCCTCCTCCACCGCCATCTCCAGATTGAGGCGCGTCTTCACGGTCTGCTTCAGCAGCACCACGTCCCGCTCCTGGATATGGCGCCTGTCCTCGCGCAGGTGCACGGTGATGGAGTCGGCTCCGGCGCCTTCCGCCAGCGCCGCCGCTTCCACCGGGTCGGGATAGGCGGTGCCGCGCGCTTGGCGCAACGTGGCCACGTGGTCGATGTTCACTCCGAGGGCGATACCGCCGGACGGGTTCATGCCTGCTCTCCTGATCGGTCCTTGCGTGCCAGTGCGCGCATCACGCCGCTGGTCTTGAGGGCGCGGCCTTCGAGGTGCCGCTCCAGCGCCGCGGCCAGGAGCCGCTTCACCGCCTTGAGGTCGTCCGCATCATCCAATGCCTCTGCGCGCAGCGCAAGCAGCGCGCGCCCGCGGATAGGCACGCCGGGACCCTTGCGCCCCTGCGCCGGCCGCGGCCCCGAATCCAGGTCGTAGAGATAATCCGTATCCGCTTCCACCGGCGCGCCCGTCGGCGCGACCTGGCTCAAGTTGAGGCCGTATCCGATGGCGGAGAGCAGTCCGGTCTCGAACACACGCAATGCCGCGGCCGGCTTGGGCCCGGCGAGCGCCGCCAAGGTCGCGCCGTAGGAATCATAGAGATCGGGGTGCGCATCCTGGCGCGGCAGAAGCCGCAACAGGAGTTCATTCATGTAGAAGGCCGCCATCAACGGCCGGCCGCGCAGCAGCACCGGCACCCCGGCGCCTTCCACGGCACCGAGGTTGCCCAGCTCGCCGCGCTGGGACCAGGACATCAGGAGAGGGGTGAAAGGTTGCAGCAAGCTGCGCTGGGGGGCGCTGGGGCGGCGCACGCCGCGGGCCACGAGGCCGATGCGTCCGTGCTCGCGGCTCCAGACCTCCAGCAGCCGGCTGGTCTCACGCCAGTTGCGTTGGTGGAGCAGGTAGACGGGAGTGAGCGTGATCCGTTCGGCCTTCATCCTTCCTCGAACCCGAGGATGGCGAGCGCGCGGGCGTCGTCCGACCAGTTCTCGCGCACCTTCACCCACATCTGCAGGAACACCTTGCGGCCGAACTCCCGCTCCATCTCCAGGCGTGCGGCACGGCCCACCTGCTTCAGCAGGGCGCCGCCCTGGCCGATGACGATGGACTTCTGCCCCTCCCGCTCCACCCAGATGCTGGCGGTGATGCGCAACATCTCACCATCGAGCTTCAGCTCGTCGATGGTCACGGCGACGGAATAAGGCACTTCTTCGCGCAGGGCCAGGATGAGCTGCTCGCGCACGAATTCGGAGGCGCGCATCATCTCGTCCTGGTCGGTGACCTGATCGGCCGGGAACAGCATCGGCGATTCCGGCAGATTCTCCGCCAGCAGCCGCTCCAGACCGTTCAGATTGTCCTGCTTGTAGGCCGACACCGGCACGACGAAGCGGAAGGGGTGGCGGGCCTGCATCTCCTCGAGGAACGGCAGCACACGCTCACGCGGCTTCACCTTATCCAGCTTGTTGACCACGAGGCCCAGAGGACACTCCAGGCGGGCGAGGCGCGCCAGGGCCTCCACGTCGTCATCGGTCCACTGCAGCGCCTCCACCACCAGCAGGCACAGGTCCGCTTCGCTGGCGGCAGATACGGCGGTGCGGTTCATGGAGCGGTTGATGGCGCGGCGCTCGCCGGAGTGCAGGCCCGGCGTGTCCACGAAGATGAGCTGCTCGGTGGGCGTGGTCTTGATGCCCAGCACGCGGCGGCGCGTCGTCTGCGGCTTGGGTGTGACGATGCTGATCTTGCGCCCCACCAGCGCGTTCACCAGCGTCGACTTGCCGACGTTGGGCCGGCCGGCCACGGCGATGAACCCTGCGCGGAAACCCGGCTCAGCCATGGGCGATCTCCTCCAGGGCGTGGCGTGCCGCTTCTTGCTCGGCGGCACGGCGGCTGCCCGCTTCGCCTTCGGTGTGCACCTTCAAGCTGGGGATGCTGCAACTCACGCGAAAGGTCTGCTTGTGGGGCTCGCCCCGCACGGACTCCACCGCATATACGGGCAGCGGCAGTTCGCGGGCCTGGAGCGTTTCTTGCAGGCGGGTCTTGGCATCCTTGAGATCCTCTGTCGAGGGTGGAGAGGCGAGGCGCGATTCCAGGACCTTGAGGGTGACCTCCTGCGCGGCCTCGAAGCCGGCGTCCAGGAACACGGCGCCCACCACCGCTTCCAGGGTATCCGCGAGGATGGAGGCGCGGCGGTAACCGCCGCTCTTGAGTTCTCCCGGGCCGAGGGTGAGGTGCGAGCCGAGATCCAACTCACGCGCCACCGCGGCGAGCGTCTCCTGGTTCACCAGGCTCGCGCGCAGGCGGCTGAGATCGCCCTCCTCCAGGTCAGGGT
Organism: uncultured Gammaproteobacteria bacterium; assembly: GCA_964584665.1. GTDB lineage: Bacteria > Pseudomonadota > Gammaproteobacteria > Natronospirales > REEB76 > DASUBN01. The sequence continues at coordinate 8,524 of CAZPAO010000001.1, read as the reverse complement.
GCCGCAGGTAGAGAGCTTCCGCGACGCATGCATTGATCAGCGCGTCACCCAGGAACTCGAGCCGCTCGTTGTTGCGGCCGCCCGCACTGCGATGGGTGAGTGCGAGCGAGAGCAGATCCGGATCGGAGAACGTCCGCCCCAGCGCCCGGAGCAGGCTGGCGCGGGGATCTGTCAATGCCCAGCGGCCGAGTAGGTCTTCTCGAAGTGCACCACCAGATCCACGTTGGCGATGAAGTTGGTGCGGGCGTCATAGTCCAGATTCATGACCAGCGCCTTGGTATCCGGATCCTGCTTGATCTCGATATCCTCGGGCTTGATGACGCTGATGCTGTTGACATCGAACAGGCCGTTGATGCTCGAGCGGATCTGGGCCGGGCTCTCGCCCGCGGTGACGTTCTTGGACACTGTGGTCAGAGCGCTGTTGATACTGTTGTATTCCATGTATATCGGGAACAACTTGAAGCCGAAGATGCCGATGAAACCGATCATGCCGATGAGCACGATCCAGGTGATCATGGTGATGCCGCTTTGGTGTTTGCGCTTGCTCATCGTTCTCTCCAGGGCGCGGCACATGCCGTGCTGTCAGTTGTCAGTGGATCACGCTGCCGACGCGGTGCCACAGGGCCTTGTTGCCGAACGCGTCTATGTTCATCCAGATGAAGAAGGCCCTGCCCACCAGATTCGCTTCCGGGACGAAACCCCAGTAACGGCTGTCGTTGCTGTTGTCCCGGTTATCGCCCATGGCGAAGTACTCTCCTTCCGGCACGGTCCATTCCCCTTCGTTGCCGAAACGGCCGGGGACCGTGAGCAGCTCGTGGGTCATGGGCCCCAGATGCTCACGCGCCAGCTCCGAGCCTTCCGTATCCGCGTCGGGGCCGCTGTAGGGACCGAGGGCATCCTTGGCCATGACGACGCCATTGATATACAGCGTTTTATCCCGATAGACAATATGGTCGCCCGGCAGGCCCACGATGCGCTTGATGAAGTCCTCGCTGGGGTCGCCGGGGTAGCGGAACACCACCACATCGCCACGCTTTGGCTCCCCCACCGGGATGAGTTTGGTGTGCAGTACCGGCAGGCGGAAGCCGTAGTCGTATTTGTTCACCAGGATGAAGTCGCCCACCAGCAGCGTCGGCACCATCGAGGACGACGGGATGTGGAACGGTTCCGCCAGGAAGGAACGCAGCACCAGCACCAGCAGGATCACCGGGAAGAAGGACTTGGAATAGTCCACCACGATGGGTTCCCGCGGCACCACCGCCTCGCCGCCTTCCGACACGATGGGTGCGGCAGCGTGGCGGCGCTTGGCGAAGTACAGGGCATCTACCAGCCACACCAGCCCGGTGAGCGCGGTGGCGAGGGTCAGGATCGCTTCGAAATCGAAATGCATTCTCGGATTCCCCTAGGTGAGGGTCATTTCTTGCCGACGTGGAGCACCGCGAGGAAAGCCTCCTGCGGGATCTCAACCGTGCCGATCTGCTTCATGCGCTTCTTGCCTTCTTTCTGCTTCTCCAGCAGCTTGCGCTTGCGCGTGATGTCGCCACCGTAGCACTTGGCGGTGACGTTCTTGCGCAAGGCCTTCACGGAAGTCCGCGCGATGATGTGCGAGCCGATGGCGGCCTGCACCGCCACCTCGAACATCTGGCGCGGGATCAGCTCCTGCATCTTCTCGCACAGGTCGCGACCGCGCACGTAAGCGCTGTCCTTGTGCACGATGAGCGAGAGCGCGTCCACCCGGTCGCCGTTGATGAGCAGGTCCAGCTTCACCAGGGGCGCCGCCTGGAAACGCTCGAACACGTAGTCGAAGGAGGCGTAGCCGCGGCTGGAGGACTTGAGGCGGTCGAAGAAGTCCATCACGACTTCGTTGAGCGGCATCTCGTAGGCCATGGCCACCTGGCTGCCGTGGTACAGCATCTTCTTCTGCACCCCGCGCTTCTCCTGGCACAGGGTCATCACGTTACCCACGTATTCCTGCGGCACCAGGATGTTGGCGGTGATGATGGGTTCGCGTACCTCGTCGATGCGGTCCACTTGCGGCAGCTTCGACGGGTTGTCGACGAACAGCGTCTCGCCTGAGGTGGTGAGTACCTCATAGATCACCGTGGGCGCGGTGGTGATGAGGTTGAGGTTGTACTCACGCTCCAGCCGCTCCTGCACGATCTCCATGTGCAGCATGCCGAGGAAGCCGCAGCGGAAGCCGAAGCCGAGCGCGGTGGAGGTCTCCGGCTCGAAGTGCAGCGCCGAGTCGTTCAAGCGCAGCTTGCGCAGCGCTTCGCGGAAATTCTCGTAATCGTCGGAACTGATGGGGAACATGCCGGCGAACACGCGCGGCTGCACCTGCTTGAATCCCGGCAGCGGTGTGGCGCAGGGCCGGTCGGAGGTAGTGAAGGTGTCGCCCACCGGCGCACCGTCGATCTCACGGATACCGGCGATGACGTAGCCTACGTCGCCGGCGCTGAGCAAGGCGGTGTCACTCATCTTGGGGGTGAAGATACCCACCCGATCCACCTCATGCGCACGTCCGGTGGACATCACCAGGAGCTTCTGGCGCGGCTTCAGGCTGCCGTTCATCACGCGCACCAGCGAGACCACGCCCACGAAGTTATCGAACCATGAATCGATGATGAGCGCCTGCAAGGGACCGTTGGGGTCACCTTTGGGGGGCGGGATGCGCTTGACCAGCTCTTCCAGCAAATCCGGTACGCCCAAGCCGGTCTTGGCGCTGACCCGCACCGCGTCGGTGGCGCCGATGCCGATGATCTCCTCGATCTCCTCCGCCACCTTGTCCGGCTCGGCGTTGGGCAAGTCGATCTTGTTCAGCACCGGCATCACTTCCAGACCCTGATCGAGCGCCGTGTAGCAGTTGGCGACGCTCTGGGCCTCGACGCCCTGGGAAGCATCCACTACCAGCAGCGCGCCCTCGCAGGCGGCAAGGGAGCGGGACACTTCGTAGGAGAAGTCCACGTGGCCAGGAGTGTCGATGAAGTTGAGCTGATACTGCTGGCCGTCCTTGGACTTGAAGCGCAGCGAGACGCTCTGGGCCTTGATGGTGATGCCGCGCTCGCGTTCGATGGGGTTCGAGTCCAGCACCTGCTCCTCCATCTCGCGCGCCTCCAGGCCGCCGCAGAGCTGGATGAAGCGGTCGGCGAGCGTGGATTTGCCGTGGTCGATGTGAGCGATGATGGAGAAATTGCGGATGCGCTGCATGTCCACGGGCGGGCCGGTCTTTTCGCTTGGATTCGGGTGAGCTTTTCGGACGCCGGAGGTGGTCGCCTGGAAGCCGGGCAGGCCCCTATATATTCAGGTAGGGCCCCGTCATACCCGCAAAGGCCTAAAAGACCTTCCGGGACAGCGCATTATAGCGGTTCGAGATAGGGCGATACAGGGACGTATCGCCCTCTGAATCCGCGTTGAGCCCGGGCCTGCACCGGATTCGGCGCTGGAAAAAGCCCCTGGACGGGGCTTTTTCCTAGAATCGGGAGCGAAGCGGCAAACTATGTCAGGCGAGGCCGGCCTTATGCTGGAAATAGGCGTCCAGGGCGCCTTCATCCAGGCGTGCCTCACAGATGAACTGCTCCCCTGCCGCCAGCACTGGGACGCGGCTGCCATAGCGCTGCTTCAGGGCGGGATCCGAGTCCACGTCCACCAGGGAGATCTCCACCTCGTCACCGTAGGTGACGTAGATGGCCGCGAGCATCTGTTCGCAGAGGTGGCAGCCCGGACGGTGGTAGAGCGTGAGTCCGGTCACCGGTGGGCCGGGGCGCCCAGCGGCAGGAAGAGGTTGCTGCCCGGCCGCCGCACCAGGACAGGCACCGGACGGTCATGGGGAAGTTGCTGGGTGAGCTTGTAGAACTGGTCGGTGCTGGTGACATCCACGCCATCCAGCATCAGCACCACGTCACCCAGATGGAACCCGGCACGCATGCCTAGGCCCGGGGACACCCCGGTGACCACCAGACCGCCCGCATCCACGGCGAAGGCCTGGCGTTCCGCATCGGTGAGGGGCCGCAGCGCGAGACCCAGACCCTGGGCATCGCTGCCGCCCGCGCTGTCGCCGCCATCGTGCACGCTACCCAGGGTATCCAGCACCGCCGAATGGGCGGTGTACTGGCTGCGCAGGTGGCTGCGATCGTCGGAATCAGCGGTGTTGCCCTGCCCGTTCTCGGTGGCATGGCTACGGCTGCCGCTGCGATAAGGGGCCGGAGTCATGGGCATGTCGCCCGGCTCATCGCCGTACTGCGGCGCAGTGGAAGCATGTCCGGTCTTCACGCCCGGATGAGCGGGCAGGTCGGATGCGGACAGGGGGGCTGGCATGGTCGTACGGGGGGAACCGGGGGCGCATAGACCCGTCGTCGGCACCCCGAGGATGCAGGCTACGCATGCTGCCAGGAATAGTCTGGAGGCTCCCATAGGAGCCAGGATTGTGGTGGATGCCCTGGCCCGCCGCAATAGCGGCCCGGGAGGCTAGTACTGGCGGGGGGGCTTATGGGCTGCGGCGTCTTTCCGGGCCCTCTCCGCCTCATCCGGCACCAAGCGGGGCGGATAGCGGTGGGACTGCAGGGTATGGGTGCCGAGCGGGCTTGCGCCCTCCTGATCCACCAAGGCGCCGTCCAATGAGGCATGCACCGGGACCTGCTGGCCGCTCCAGTCCGCATCGTTCATGAGGTCCACCGGCGAGGTCTCGCCGACGGCCACGGAGTTCGGGACGATCTCGCCGGGATTCGCACCCGGGTGGGCACCGCCGTGCTTCAGGCCCACGATGGCCAGCACCGCCACCGAGGCGGCGATGGCGAGCCCCGCAGTGGCCCGCAGCAGCTTATCCATGAGCTTCACCGGCGGAGCCGCCGGCAGCGGTTCATCCGAGAGCGCGGCCATGATCCGGTCGGCGAAGCCGCGGGTGTCCACCGGCGGCAACTCCTTGCGCAGGGCAGAACCGATCAGGTGGTAGCGCTCCCAGTGCAGGCGCAAGGACTTCTCCACGGTGAAACGGCGCAGCAGCAGCTCGTGCTCGCCTTCGGGGAGTTCGTGGTCGGCCAGGGCCGAGATCTGTTCGCGCAGCTTCTGGGTCATCGTGGCTCTCTCGTCATCAGTCCAATAAGGGCTTCAGCTTGGCGTCTATCGCCTCGCGGGCCCGGAATATCCTCGATCGCACCGTGCCCACGGGACAGGCCATGGTCTCGGCGATCTGCTCGTAGCTCATGCCTTCCAGCTCACGCAGCACGATGGCCGTGCGCAGGTCCTCCGGCAGTTCGGCGATGGCCGCCTCCACCGTGCGCTGGATCTCGTCCGTGAGCAGCAGGCGCTCGGGGGTGTCCCCGTCCCGCAACCGGGCTTGCAGCTCATACTGCTCCGGATCCTGCAGGTCCATGCCGTGTTCCATCGGCCGGCGGCCCTCCGCCACGAGGTGGTTCTTGGCCGTATTGATGGCGATCCGGTAGAGCCAGGTGTAGAACGCGCTGTCTCCGCGGAACCCGTGTATCGCCCGGTAGGCCTTGATGAAGGCCTCCTGGGAGACGTCCAAAGCCTCGGTGCTGTCATGCACGTAGCGTGTGACCAGCTTCACGATCTTGTGCTGGTACTTGCGCACCAGAACGTCGAAGGCAGCCTTGTCGCCACGCTGCACACGCCGCACCAGTACCTGGTCGGCATCGGCCTTGCCAGGCTCAAGATCGACGATGGGCCTGGGCATGTTCATGGTCTATGGCTCATAGACAGCCTGCTGGGGAAAAAGTTCGCCAGGACAGGGGGATGCGAGTATATTTCGCGTCCTCCTGGGGCCCTTGGGCCCCCGCCCGCTAAGTCTAGCAGCCCCTCCCGGGGCCGGCGGGCCCCGAAGGGCAAGACATGGCGCAGACGGCTTCCTACGACGTACTCATCATCGGCAGCGGCGCGGCCGGGCTCACCCTGGCCCTGCGCCTGCCCGCATCCCTGCGGGTCGGCCTGGTATCCAAGGGCCCCCTGACGGAGGGCAGCACCCTCTATGCCCAAGGCGGCATCTCCGCGGTGCTGGACGAGGCGGACTCCATCCAGTCCCACATCGAGGACACGCTCAACGCAGGCGCAGGCCTCTCCACCCCCGCCACGGTCCGTTACGTGGTGGAACAGGGCCCGGAGTGCATCCGCTGGCTCATCGAACAGGGCGTGCAGTTCACCCGCGACGAGGAGAGCCGCGACCCCGGCGCCTATCACCTCACCCGCGAAGGCGGCCATAGCCACCGGCGCGTGGTGCACGCGGCCGACGCCACCGGCCGAGCCATCGAGACGACCCTCGAACAGCTGGTGCGCAAGCGCTCCAATGTGACGCTGCTGGAGGAGCACGTGGCGGTGGATCTCATCACCGCGACGAAGCTGGGACTGCCCGACTCGCGCTGTTACGGCGCCTACCTCCTGGACAAGCGCAAGCAGAAGGTGAAGACCGTGGCAGCGCGCCACGTGGTGCTCGCCACCGGCGGCGCCAATAAGGTGTACCTCTACACCAGCAACCCGGACGGCTCCACCGGCGACGGCATCGCCATGGCCTGGCGCGCCGGCTGCCGCATGGGGAACATGGAGTTCATGCAGTTCCACCCCACCTGCCTCTACCATCCGCACGCCAAGTCCTTCCTCATCTCGGAAGCCGTGCGCGGTGAAGGCGGCAGGTTGCTGTTGCCGGATGGCACACCCTTCATGCAGCGCTTCGACAAGCGTGCCGAACTCGCACCCCGTGACATCGTGGCCCGTGCCATCGACCACGAGATGAAGCGCCTCGGTTCGGACCACGTGCTGCTGGACATCAGCCACCGGCCCGCGGAATTCATCCGCGAGCACTTCCCCACCATCTACGCCCGCTGCCTCGAGTACGGCTACGACATGGCCAAGGGCCCGATCCCGGTGGTGCCGGCGGCCCATTACACCTGCGGCGGCGTGCTCACGGACCTGAAGGGCCGCACCGACCTGCCGGGCCTCTACGCCATCGGCGAGACCGCCTTCACCGGCCTGCACGGCGCCAACCGCATGGCCAGCAACTCGCTCTTGGAGTGCATCGTGTTCGGTTTCGCTGCCGCGGCGGACATCGCGGCCCATGGCTCCGGCGCGCCGTTGCCGGACAAGCTGCCAGCCTGGGACGAGAGCCGCGTGACGGACTCGGACGAGGAAGTGGTGGTGTCACACAACTGGAGCGAGCTGCGCCATTTCATGTGGGACTACGTGGGCATCGTGCGCACCGACAAGCGCCTGAAGCGGGCGCTCTCCCGCATGGTGCTGCTGCAGCATGAGATCGAGGAGTACTACGGAAATTTCCGCATCACCGCGGACCAGATCGAGCTGCGCAACCTGACCCTGGTGGCGGGACTCATCATCCAGTCGGCGCAGCGCCGGCGCGAGAGCCGCGGCCTGCACTACACCCTTGACTACCCGGAAGCTGACAAGAGCCGTGTGCCGCAGAATACCGTGCTCGTCCCACCCAACTTCGCGGGTAACGCCCTGTCGGTGAACTGGCAGAGTTGAATCAGCTCTTCGGTGTGCCGTAGCGCAAAAGGACCTTCAATCTGCGGAAACCTTCTGACCGCACGCTATCCTGGGCCAGCATCACGGTCCGGCGCTTGCCCGCCTCATCCTTGAAATAGCCCACCACCAGCCAGTTGCTGATGTAAGCCTCAGGCAAGGGCTTCAACGCGTGCTCAACGCCCTGCCGGTCCGTGAGACTCCAACCCTCTTCCACCGACCAGTGCAGGCGACGCGGCGTGCGCTGCATGAAGGTGCGCAGGTTCCAGACGAAGGCGCCGAAGATGGCGAGCAGGAGGCCGATGCGGTAATCGAGGGGCATGGGCAGGGGCGCGCAGACGAGAGCGGCGAGGGTGTGCATGAAGCAGAGCAGCATCAACACCAGCCGCGAAGGCCGGACGATCAGCTCAAGGGGCTCGCCGTAGGGCGTCGACGACACGGCATTGCTCCTCGGTGGCGGGGCGCTCCCGCCCGATGACGTAGGCGTAGAGTTCAGGATCCTGCATGTCCAGCAGTTCCCGGAAAGCGCCCTGCTCCGCTGCACCAACGCTGGGATAGCGGTTATCTAGATAAGCCGCCAGCAGCAGATCCAGCTCTTTCATGCCACGGCGGCACTTCCATTTGAGGTGTGCCGTCTCGGACATGCAGACTTAATGCTGGCGCGCCGCGAGAAGTTTCTTGATCTCCGCGATGGCCTTGGCTGGGTTGAGCCCCTTCGGGCAGGTGCGGGCGCAGTTCATGATGGTATGGCAGCGATAGAGCTTGAAGGGATCCTCCAGCTCATCCAGGCGCTCGCCCGTGTCCTCGTCGCGGCTGTCCACGATCCAGCGGTAGGCCTGCAGCAGGATGGCGGGCCCGAGGTAACGGTCGCCGTTCCACCAGTAGCTGGGGCAGCTGGTGGAGCAACAGGCACAGAGGATGCACTCGTAGAGGCCGTCCAGCTTCTCGCGCTCATCCTTGGACTGCAGCCGCTCCCGGTCCGGCGGCGCCGACTGGGTGCGGATCCAGGGCTTGATGGAGGCGTACTGGGCGTAGAAGTTGG